>OMWB01000043.1 GCA_900314645.1 uncultured Actinomycetes bacterium | reverse complement strand
GACCGCATCCTAGCCGAGGTGCCCGGCATTTGCCGCGTGGCCTACGAGCTTTCCCCCAAGCCCATCGCAACGGTCGAGTGGGAATAGGACCGCTACAAAACTGTGCGATTCTCCAGGCGCTCCGGACGTGGCTCCGGGGCGCCTATTTCGTGCTTTGAGGGGGCTCTTGTAGCTGCTAGCCAAACGCAGATTACGAACTAATGGTCACGGGCATCTGCTACAATCCCTCCCAGCGCACAGCCAAATCACCTGTGGAAGGGCCATGGGGAACATTCGATAGAGCGAGGCGCGCCTTGGCATCTGCCAGGGCGCGCCTCTGTGCATGTCGAAAGGAGTTCCCATGAACCGTACCGAACGTTTTGCGACCGACCCAATACCCGTGCTTGTGAGGAGGACATGCACGCCGCTCGCGCTTTCGATGCTGGCACAAGGCGTCGACATCGTGGACGATGGTCTGTTCGTGGCACATTACGGTGAGCTGGCGTACCGCGCTTCAACGGTTGCCTATCCCGTGCAGGTGGCGGTGATGGCAGTCGCGGTGGGGACGAGCATTGGCGTCAACTCGGTGCTCTCCCGTGCGCTTGGAAGGCATGATGGGCGGGGCGCGCGCAGCGTGAAGGCCAATGCCCTCTTCCTGGCGCTCGCGGGGGCAGCCGTGTGCCTCGCCGCTGGCCTCTTCTCGTCCAGCCCCATCGCGAGGTGCTTGACGCGCGACGAGCAGACCCAGTCGCTCGTGACCTCTTACCTGCGCATATACCTGATTGGTGCAGGCACGCTCTTCCTATCAGTCACGTTCGAGCGCTTCCTGCAGGCGCACGGGCTCATGCGCGAGTGCATGCTGGTGCAGGTCACGGGCGTCGTGGTGAACTTGGCGCTCGATCCGCTCCTCATCTTCGTGCTCGACCTGGGGCTCGTGGGCGCGGGCCTGGGCACGGTGCTTGGGCAGGTGGCGTCCGGCGCCCTTGCCCTAGGCTTTTATCTGCGGGGAGTTGGTATGCCGATCGAGGTTCGCCCGAACGCCGCTTCGTGCTGCGATACCTATGCCGTGGCGCTGCCCGTAATCCTCACGGAGCTCTCCGAGTCAATCATGATGTTCGTACTCGGTGGTGTGGCTGGTCGGACGGACCCGCTCTTCATGGTCACGTTCACGACATACGACAAGCTTTGGGTCTTTGTGTTCCTCGCTATGAACGGTTTCGGACAAGGCCTCATACCGCTCGTGGGCTACAACGCGGGTCGCGGCGACGCGGATCGCGTCCGTGCCATTGCGCGGTACGGGGCTCGAGTGGTGGCTGCGGGGATGCTGGTCTGCACGTTGGTATTCGTGCTGCTGTGGCGGCCGATGCTCTGGGCCTTCAAGGCGGACGCCACCATGTACGGTTATGGCGCGCACGTGTTCAGGCAGATGGCGCTAGGCTTCGTCTTCTGCGGAGTGGCGAATACGCTTGCCCTGTGCTGTACGGCCACCGGAAATGGTCGCGTGCTCATGGTTGCTACCTATCTGCGACAGCTGATCGTGCCCCTTCCGCTCTTCGCGCTGATTATGGGCACGGCGGGGGTATCTTGGGCGTGCCTTGCCTTCGTTGCGGGTGACGTGTGCGCAGCGCTGTACGCGAGGAGCGCTTGGGGGAGGGCGATCTGACGCGTTAAGCGCCCGCTGTTTGATCTTCGACGCCTTTGCAGCCGCCCAGGAAGGCCACCTCATAAGGACGGGGCAGAGCCGCGTATCCCCAACTTACAGGAGTGCTGCCTCGCAAAGATTCTGCCGACTGTGGCTGCGCCCGCATGGCTCTGGGCGTGGGTCACGTTCATAGCCGTCGTGAAGGTGGCGAATGTGGTGAGCGGGCTCGTGATGAGGAAGCGTTTGGTTATGCCCCACACCGTCGTGAACAAGGTAGCTGGTTTCGTCGCATTCCTCGTCCTCTTTGCCATTCCGACGTTCGGTGTCGTCGCGCCGTCCATCCCGGCATGCGTCGTGACGACGTTCGCGGCCGTTCAGGAAAGTCATCTCATAAGGACGGGACACAACTGAGCGTTTCCAGCTCACGGTGTCGTCCACGACGTCACGCGCGCCGATTTCGAGAGGATGCCGTCAAGGAGTTCGAGCGTGCATGCTCGATGACGTTGAGAAGCAAGAGAATCAGATGACCAGTCCTCGTCCACTGGTTCGTAAGGTAACCGCCTCGCATTTCGGTTGCCGTGATAGACGATCGGTCAATTGAGGGGCGAGCTTCGGTTAGTCGCGCTGCGATCAGGTATCCCGCCCGCTTCAATCAATCTTTTGCGCCATAATGAAAGACCACTGCAACACGGGCGATAATACGGTTAAGCACCAATGTGGCTTCAAGCGGAGAGGAGTTTGCCATGTGCACGGGGATTCGCTTTACAGATGGGCAAGGCAACATGTACTTCGGGCGCAACCTGGACTGGAGCTGCGGCTACGGCGAGCATGTGGTTATCACTCCGACTGGCTGGAGCCCCAATTCTCCCTTTGGTGCCATCGACGCAATTAGCCGGCCTGTCTATGGCATGGGCATCGTGGCTGAGAACACCCCTTTGTACTTTGACTGCGCAAACGATGCGGGCCTTGCCGTTGCCGGCCTGAATTTTCCCGGCTACGCCCAATACGAATCCGCCCCGGTGCAAGGCAAGACCAACGTGTGCGCCTGGGAGTTCCCCCTGTGGGTGGTTGCCAACTTCCATACGGTGGATGAAGTGAAGGCCGCTCTTGCCGAGACGGTCATCGTGGACAGGCCCATCAACGATCGCTATCCGTCCTCGTTACTGCATTGGATCATCGGCGACGCTGATCGCAGCATCGTGGTGGAGTACACGGCTCAGGGCATGCAGGTCTTTGACAACGGACTCGATGTCTTAGCCAACCAACCCGGTTTTGCCTACCATGCGGAAAACGTCCGAAGCTACATCGGCTGCTCTCCCGAAGTTGAAGGCCCCGTCTTCTGGCGTGCTGCTGAGCTCTCGGCCTACGGAACTGGGAGCGGCATGCGCGGGATTCCCGGCGACTGCTACTCTCCTTCGCGTTTCGTGCGCGCCGCGTACCACAACGCCTTCTATCCGCAGAAGGAAACCGAGGCCGAGAACGTGTCACGCCTGTTCCACACGCTGGGAAGTGTCGCGATGATTGATGGCGCATCCAAGATGCTCGACGGCGCCTACGAGATAACCGTCTACACCGGCGGCCTGTCCACGCGCACGAACACCTACTACTACAACACCTACGACAATCCGGCCATCAGAAGCGTTGCCCTTTCCGACTACGACACGACGGGCACAGCGCTAGTGGAAGTGGGCTGACACCGGCATTGCCCAGGCACGGGCTCGTGCCTGGGCAATGGATTGGGTGACGTGTTTGGTTCGACGAGATTGAGCTTGCGCTCGTGTAGGCTCGCCGATCTGCGCATTCTCTAGCGTCAGCCGGCTGCTCTCATGAGGTCCGCCAGCGTCACGTGCGGATTGCGGTAGTGCACCTCGGGGTTGGGCTCCTGGTACTTGGTGAAGCGGATGGCAGCCTTGGGGCACGCGTGGACGCAGGCGTAGCAGCCCGCGCAGGTGGTGTAATCCCAGCTGGGCCTGTTGTCTTCCATGGTGATCGAGCGCATGGGACACACGCGCGAGCACGTGCCGCATCCGATGCAGGCGTCGGTCAGGCGATAGAGGGGGTTGTCAAGGCGAGGGTGCAGGTCAAAGGCCGGATTCGCCATGTAGCCCTCGTAGAAGTCGACCTCCTCCTGCGTGGCGGGCTGAATGTAGTGCCTGCGAGCCGCGATGTCGGCGCGCACGGCTTCGAGCTGCTCGTCCACGTGCTTCTCGGGGTCGATGCGCATCTGCTCGGCCATGTCAAAGACCTGTATGGCGTTGTCGACCATGATCACGGTGTTGTAGTAGTCCACGTGCCTGCCAGCCGCCTCGAGGCGCTTGCTCACGCGCTCGGCGATGCCGCCGCTGTGCATGCCAAAGGTGCTGACGATGAAGAAGTAGTCGGTGTCGAACGTCGAGGTCGCGATGAACCTGTCCACCACGTCGGGCAGGTCAAACTCAAAGAGCGGCACGACGATGCCGATGGCGTCATCCTGGTAGTGGCGATCGGTCTTGCGCAGCTCTTGCGCGATGCTGACCAGCTCATCCCCGCCGCCGATTTGCCGCGCTGCATAGAGACTGTTGCCGGTCGCGGTGAAGTAAAAGATCATGATGATTCCTCCCACAAATGCCTCGCTACAACACGCTCCCTGTGTCGTATGTCTCTATTATCAGAGCAAGGAGCGGCGGTTACAAATTACAAATGGCGATGCCTTGCCATGCACCGTCCGAATGGTTGGCCGAGCGACCGTGTGAGAGTGGCCAACTGCATCGGCACATCGTGTGAGGGTAGCCAACTGCATCGGCACATTATGATGCTGGTGACGCGCGGGGCATGGGGCCTTGTGGCAACGGCCATCCGAGGGGATGTCTTTTTGGTCATTGTTCTGTAGGGAGCGCTAGGACCAAACACCTCGAGAGGGGCGCAGGCTGCCCTCGGTTTGCTGCGTTCCGAATCCCTCTCAACGTAACGACGGAGCAACCTGCTATCCGGCGAGCTCATGACCAAGCTGACGGGTCGCCACATGGAGTTCGAGCTGTTCACGCTCTCGTTCGACGAGTACCTGGGGATGAAGGGGTTCCTCGGGAAGCCCGTGGGCGAGAGACGCGCGGAGTTCGAGGAGTACCTGCGCTACGGCGGGTTCCCCCGTGCGCTCACCTATGACGACCCGGAGGCGAAGGCCACCTACATCGAGGGGGTCGTCGCGCAGGTTGTCGAGAAGGGCATCAAGGCGCGCAAGAAGGTGCGCAACGTCAGCACCTTCGACCGGGTCATGACCTACGTCATCAACAACTTTGGCGCGCCCACGAGCCTGACCAACCTCGTCGAACACTTCAACAACGTCGAGGGCGTACACGTCAAGAGGGAGACCATCGCGGGCTACCTCAGACTGCTCGAG
>OMWB01000001.1 GCA_900314645.1 uncultured Actinomycetes bacterium | reverse complement strand
TACCGCAAGCTGGACAACCCGCTCTTCATCCCTGAGACGGCAACGCATGCCTACGCCGCGCCACGCGCCATCTGGGCCACGGGCCACCACCACGCCCTGTGCTTCTCGCCGTTTGGCTTCGAGGAGATGGGCGAGCCGTTTGACGACAGCGTGGGCGTGCTGTTTGGTATGGACACCTCTGACCCGGCACTACGCATCCCGCAGGACCCAGTGCAGTACCGCGCTGCTATGGAGGGACTCGCCGGACTCTTCGCTTACGCAGGTGGCTACGGCAACATGGAGGCCATTATCAGCGAGCGCGGCAAGAAGCAGCAGCTTGAGCTGGGCAACTGGGTGCTCGACGTGACCTTTGGCGACATGCCAGGAGCCGTGCTGGCACTGCCCGTTTCTGACGACGAGGCCTTTGTGCTGGGCATGGGAGCCAACTTCTTCTGGCATTCCGCGGCCGAGGACAAGCCCCACTGCGACCTTTTGGTTTGCGAGGACGGCCGCTTCGTTGACGGCGTGTGGATGCGTGACCGCCGCCTGAACGGCGACGAGACCACCATGCCCGCCTTTGAAGGCCCGACGCTCCTGCGTCTCAAGACCTTCTGCTACGCGTAGGACACACTGTTCATAGAAGCACGGGAGGCCCCTTTGTCTCATACGTGGGACAAAGGGGCCTCCCGTGCTTCTATGAACGAAACTTCTAGAGCTTCTCCGAAAAGAACGACGTCAACTTGGCCAGGGCAACGTCCACCATGCTAGGCCTCCAGTAGAGGTCCACGTGCGTGGCGCCTGCCACCGTGTAGAGCTCCTTGTCCTCGGTACCGGTGGCCGCGTCAAAGGCGCTCTGGGACATGTACGCCGTGTCGGCCTTCTCGCCGACCACCATGAGCAGCGGCTGATCGATGAGGTACATGAAGTCGTCCGGATCCCAGGCAAAGAGGTCCATGAGATCGTGCTGGGCAAAGCGTGAGAGCGAACGCGGATGCGCGTGGGTCTCCACGTAGTACTCGTAGCCCTCACGGTACATGTCGAAGGGCAGCTTGTGGCCCACCTCGGGGGCCATGTCGGACATGTTGGCGTTGTAGGTGAGCTCGCCCGTCTGCGCCTCGCGAGCTCGCAGGTCTGCCACGTCATGAAGGCGCTTGAGCACGCTGTCTGCCTGCGACTTTATGAAGCCCTCACGACGGACCGACCCAGTGTTGAACATGGAGACGACAGCGACGGCCTTGAAGCGCTTGTCCATCTGCGCGGCAGAAAGAGCGTAGCCGCCGCCACCGCAGATACCGAGCACAGCCAGACGGGAGGCGTCAACGCCCGGGAACGTGGACAGGACGTCAGCCGCGAGGCGGTAGTCCTCAACACGCAGATACGGGATGTCGCGGTTGCGCGGCTCCCCCCCACTCTCGCCCGTGGTCACGGCATCGAACGCGATGGTCACGAAGCCCTCCTGCGCAAGGCGCTGCGCGTACAAGCCCGCAGCCTGCTCCTTCACCGCACCGTTGGGATGGCCCACCACGATGCCCGCGTACGAGCCGTCCTCGCGGTAGCCAGCCGGGGTGTAGACGTTGGCGGCAACGGTAACGCCGCTAGCGTCGTAGGAGATGGGGTGCACGTTGACTGCACCATCGACGTTAGCTGTCAGCGCGTCGCCGTACACGAAGCCAAAGGGATTGTCGTTATAGGGCTGAGGAGTTCTGGGCTGATACGTCATGAGCTGCTCCTTGTTCTGAGTGCTCACTCGAGACCGTCGTAGATCTCCTGAGGGACCGGCTCGCACCACTCGGCATGGAAGCCCTCGTGAGCCTTGCTGTACACCACGATGTGGCTGAACCAGCTGTCCTTGGCCGCACCGTGCCAGTGACGGACCTCCACGGGGATGGCGATGGCGTCGCCGGGCTTCATCTCGATGGCGGGCTTGCCCTCCTCCTGATACTAGCCGCGGCCGCCAGTGCAAATGATGGTCTGCTCGGAGCCGTGATGGATGTGGTAGTCGTTGATGCAGCCAGGGGCGAAGGTGACCATCTGGGTCTGCACGTCATTGCCCGTCACCAGCGGGACCAGCCACACGTCACCCGTGAAGTGCGGGTTGTCCAGCTTGGGGCCGATGGGCATGGGAAGCGTTGCCTGATACTCGTCAAAGGTCTGCATGGTGGATTCCTTCCTCTCCTGTCTTGCTCACATGGCTTGAGTTCTCGTTAGCGTTACTCTACTCCCGTAATGCCTTCTCAGCAGCTGCTTTTCTTGCAAGCCAGATTGCGTCAGATGCATGCTGACTACCATGGCGACGTCCAAGGTCATGACACTCCGTGTCCAGCCAAAACTGCACAGCACTGTTCTGTTTTCAGAAGGAGCACGCTCTTTACCTGCGCTTTCAGCTTTGCGAAGGCCCAAAACAGAACAGAGCTGTGCAGTTCGGGAGCCTGTTGCTGATAGGTGGCCGCTAAACCTCGCCCTTGCGCAAGAGTGCCCAGAGCCAGCGGAAATCGGGCTGTCCGGGATGCTCGTTGCCGAAGATGCCCACCTGCGTCACGTTGAGCTCAGGCACCGTCGCCGCTAGCTCGGCAAAGCGTTCCTCCGTCATGTACGTGTAGTAGCGCTTTCCCAAGTAACCGTCGGTGTCCCCGTACTTGAACGAGACGTAGAGCACCCCTCCTGGCTTCAGCGCCCGAGACAGCTTGGGCATGAGCTCCACCAGCTGGTCGTACTCAAGATGCATGATGGACGCCGAGGCAAAGATGCCGTCATAGAGGGCCGCGTCGTCAAGCTGATTGAACTCCTGCACGCGGACGGGCGTGCCTAGATAGTCTGAGGCGAGCTCGCACATGCGCGCCGACCCATCCGTCGGCGTGACCGTAAAGCCCTTCTCACGGAAGTATGCCGTATCACGCCCTGACCCACAGCCAAGGTCAAGGATGGAACCACCCGCAGGCAGCTCCGCCAGGAAGCGATCCTGGTTAGAACGCTCGGTAATGGTGAACGCATCGGCAAAGCAGTGCTCAGCCTTATCGTCAAAGTATTCGATGGTGGTATTCATGAGCGTTCCTAGCAGCTGCGCTTGCCCATCTTGGCGTAGACATCGTCGCGCGGAATCCAGTCAAGGAACTGCTCCACCTGTTGATCCCAGAAGCGCCACTCGTGACCGAAGCCTGGGACCTCCTTCCACGTAACATCCGCGCCGAGCTTGGTGAGCTCGGCCGCAAAGGCCCGGTTGGCTTCAAAGAGGAAGTCATCCATGCCGCAAGCGCTGTAGATGGGCGGGAATTCGGCTCCACTATCAGCGACGGCCTGGGCAAGAACGTGCAGGTCATACTCCGGGTCGGTCTTTTCCTGCGCCTGTCCCATCGGGTCCGCCGCAAAAGCGACCGGGTTGATGCCCAAACCCGCAGAGAACGCGCCGATGGCGTGGTAGCGCTCGGGATGCGTCAGCCCATGCATGAGGGTGCCGTAGCCACCCATCGAGAGGCCCGCGATGTAGGTGTCCTCGGGAGCGGTCGAGATGGGGAAGTAGTTGGTCACAAACTCGGGCAGCTCCTCCGAGACAAAGCGCTTGAAGTCATCCGCGCCCACCTTGGCATAGGCCTTGTTCTCGGCAGAGATGTTGACGATCGCGATGCGGCGCTCCTCGGCATAGAGCTCGACGTTGGTGTAGCCCGTCCACTGCGCGTGGTTGTTGGCAAAGCCGTGCAGCAGGTAGACCACGGGGAACTTGTCCGGCAACACATGCGTAGCCGGGCCGTTGCCCATGCCCAACGCCTCCGGGCAGGTAACCGACGGCAGCACCACCGTGATGTCCACCGCGCGGTTGAGCGAGTACGACAGGAAGTTGCAGACGACCTTTGCCATGGGTGCTCCTCTCATATGTGACCTAACTGCGCGTATTGTAGCAACCCAGCCGATACGGAGACTACGCCTATCGGTGAGGCCCCACAGACGGCACCGCAGGCTCCCGCAATCAGTCAAGCAGGCCAAAGTGCGCGAAGGCATTGAGCAGGCCGTCATTGTGAATGTCGGTCGTGACCCACGTTGCCGCCGCCTTGGCATTGTCGTTTCCGTTGCCCATGGCGACTGAGACGTCCGCTGCACGCAGCATGGTGAGGTCGTTGTCGGAGTCCCCGCAGGCCATGGTGCGCCACTCGCCCGCCCCGAGGTAGGTGCGCACGGCCTCCATGGCCGTTGCCTTGGTGACGCCCGACGCGGTTGCCTCAGCAATGCCTGGCATGAGCTCGGTAAGGGACACCCCCTTGGGCATTGCGGCAGCCACCTCTGCAAAAATGGGGTTACCTCCGTGATAGAAGGCCTTGTGGATGTGCTTCCACTGCTCGGGCGGCATGTCCTGCACGAGGGGTGCGTTCATGATGGGGTCTGGGGTGTTACCAAGCTGAGCAATGCGCTCCTGATAAACGGCCTGATTGTTGACGCAGATCCAGCTCCCCTCCCCCGCCTCGAGGTTGTAGTTGAGGCCGAAGGAGTCAAACGCAGCAGCCACCTGACGAATGAGCACCTCATCCAGAGGCTCGTCCACGATGGTCATGCCATCAAGGAGGACTTCGGCGCCAGCCGCAAAGCAGAAGCCGTCCAGCCCCAGGTAGGCCATGTCGGGCACCTCGGAACGCGCACGGCCAGTGTTGGTCAGGATCTTGTGCCCGTTGGCCTGCGCACGACGAATGGCCTCTTGCGCGGACTCAGGCACCACGCCCCATTCCCACAGGGTGCCATCAAGGTCGAGAAACACGGCGGTCTTCATGCGCGGGCCTTTCTTAAGAAGGGTTCTTGGTCTGCAGCATACCGATTCTTGATTGCCGAGCGTTTACGCAGGAAGCGCTGCAAGACGTGAGTTCCCCAAAGGGGGACAGGCCCGAATGGGAAATTCCCCATTCGGGCCTGTCCCCCTTTGGGGAACGTTATGCGATGAGACTAGCCGAGCTTGGCGTACTCCTCGTCGGAAACGGGCTCGAGCCACTCGTTCCAACCATCCTCGCCCTCAATCTCGAGGCCGATGTGCTGGAACCAGCCATCGGCCGCGGCGCCGTGCCAGTGCTTGACGTTGGCGGGGATGTTCACCACGTCACCGGCATGCAGCTCGCGCGCGGGCTTACCCCACTCCTGATACCAGCCGCGACCAAACACGCAGATCAGCATCTGACCGCCGCCCTTGGTGGCGTGATGGATATGCCAGTTGTTGCGGCAACCGGGAGCGAAGGTCACATTGAAGGCGGGAACCTGCTCGTTGGTAAGCACGGCAAGGTAGGTCTCACCCGAGAACCACTGCGAAGCCGGGTTCACATCGCCCACCGCAAAGTCGCTCAGCTCAACACCGATACGCTCGTCAATCATGGCAATCCTTTCTTCGTGTTTGGGTTACGTATGATGATAGACCTGCATGGCGCGGCGTAACAAATGCCAGTTATGCATTGCTTTCATTCAGTATGCGTATGGACACCGTGTGGCAGAGACGATGATGACAAAAGCTTCCCAGCGCAACTGGTATCGGTATCATGGTCACAAGACTTATGCACATGACACAACAAGGGGGTCACGTTATGTCCAAGCACATGGAAGCGGCAGCGACAACTCAACCAGAACTGTTCTTTTGGGAACGACCGGAACTGGACTTCCCGCTCTACGATGACGAGACCATGGGACTCTGGCAGCCCATCCTGCTCATTGGCAGCGCCGTGGCAGCGCTCGTCTCTCTTTCGTTTCTTCCCGACAGCCGCATGGTCAAGAGCGCCGCTCTGTTTTTCGGACCCCTTGTACCATATCTGATTGTTGCGCGTGGCAACATCTTCACCATCATAAAGAGGCCGCGCCTTGGCGACATCATTCTCGTCCCTGTCACGCTCATTCTCACCATTGCCTACAGCCTTGGCATGGGCATTCTGTTGTACAAGTTGGGCTTTGAGATACAAGGCAACGCGGTGTATAACGAGACCCGAGATGCGGTGTTCTTCGCCTTCCTTTTTGTTCAGCTCTTTGGTGAGGAAATGGTCAAGCTCAACATCTTCCTCGGCGTGTTGATCCTGGCGTTCAAGCGCACAGGCAACCGCAAGATGAGCGTGGTGGTGGCTATAATCATTACCTTGTTCATCTTTGGCATTGCACACTTCCGAGCCTATAACGGCTCCCTGGTACAGATCCTGCTGGTCCAAGGAGCGGGATCGATATTCGCCTTGTTCTGCTACATGCGCTCCAAGAACATATTGACCTCCTACGCCATGCATTTCTTGCAAGACTTCTTGTTCCTTATCTAGCGCTTCAGCACGCAACCAGTCGGACTTCGCCCGAATCAAAAACCGGCCTCGATGCCAAGGGGTGCATCGGGGCCGGCAACTTAACAGTAGCGCTAGGTGAGCTAACGCTACGCCAAGTTCTCCTCAAAGAAGGACTGGAGCTTGTCGAAGGGGATGTAGTTGCCCTCGCCGCCATCGTAAAGATCGCAGTGGTTAGCGCCCGGGATGATCATAAGCTCCTTGTTCTCGCCCTTGAGCAGCGCAAACGCGCCCTCGCTGAAGTAGCGGGAGTGGGCCTTCTCACCGTGGATGAGCAGCACGGGATTGTCAATCTCGCCCGCCATAGAGAGCAGGGGCTGGTTGAGGAAAGAGATGGTTCCCGTCACGTTCCAGCCGTCGTTGGAGTTGCCGGAGCGCTCGTGGTAGCCGCGAGGCGTCTTGTAGTAGGCGTAATAGTCCTTGACGAACTGCGGGGCATCCTCTGGCAGCGGGTCCACCACACCACCGGCACGCACATAGGTGCCCGACGCATAGTCTGCCGTACGCTGGGCCGCCCAGGCGGCGCGCTGCTCGTCGCGAGCTTCCTTGCTGTCGGCCGCGCCGTAGTAGCCCTCGCGGGCGATTCGGCTCATGTCGTACATGGTTGAGGCTACCGTCGCCTTGATGCGCGGGTCCAGCGCGGCGGCGTTGATGGCCATGCCTCCCCAGCCACAGATGCCGATGATGCCAATGCGCTCGGCGTCAACGTCGTCGCGGCAGCTGAGGTAGTCAACCGCGGCACAGAAGTCCTCGGTGTTAATGTCGGGCGAGGCCATACGACGCGGCTCGCCACCACTCTCGCCCGTGAAGGACGGATCAAAGGCAATGGTAAGGAAGCCGCACTCGGCCATAGTCTGCGCGTACAGGCCGGAGCTCTGCTCCTTGACGGCACCAAACGGGCCGCTCACTGCAAGGGCAGCCAGTTTGCCCTCGGCGCCCTTGGGTTTGTAGAGGTCCGCCGCCAGCGTGATGCCATAGCGGTTGTAGAAGGTTACCTTCTCGTGGTCAACGAGGTCGCTCTTGGGGAAGACCTTGTCCCAAGTCTGGGTGAGCTCGAGCTGTGCGTCCTGCATGGCGTTTCCTTTCTCGTGGTCGTTGACAGTATTGTCTTGCCGCGGAGAAAGGATTACAGATACCTATTAATACTTGTTTGACATAACGGATGCGTATGGCTGAGCTTCGGAAAGCAGTACCTTCACAATCGAACAGTAGTTCGCTATGATAAGGGAAGTCCCGCAGACGGATTGCGCACCCACAGCAGACGGAGGCACCCATGGCGTTCGACTTCAAGAAGGAATACCGAGACCTCTACCAGCCCAAGACCAAGCCCTCCATCATCGAGGTCCCGCCCATGCGCTTTCTTGCGGTTGAGGGCGCAGGTGACCCCAACGAGGCAGGCGGCGCCTATCAGCATGCGCTTGAGCTGCTGTATGGCCTGGCCTACACGCTCAAGATGAGCTACAAGACCGACTACGCCATTGAAGGCTTCTACCAGTACGTTGTTCCTCCGCTGGAAGGCTTTTGGTGGCAGCCTGACGTTGCTGGCGTTGACTATGCCAACAAGGCATCCTTCCAGTGGGTGTCGGTTCTGCGCGTGCCTGAGTTTGTGACCGAGGCTGACTTCGCGTGGGCTCTTGAGGCAGCAACTACCAAGAAGAAGCTCGACTTCTCCCCCATGCGCCTCATTGAGGTTGATGAGGGGCTGTGCGTTCAGTGCATGCATGTGGGCCCGTATGACTCTGAGCCGGCAACGGTTGACGCGATGCATGAATACGCCGCAGCTCAGGGCTATGTTCCAGACTTTTCAGACACGCGCCGCCACCACGAGATCTATCTCTCTGACCCACGGAAGGCTGACCCAGCTAAGATGAAGACGGTAGTGCGCCACCCCATCAGAAAGGCATAGCCTGTTAGTTTGCGGTCATAGGGAGGCAATGATGGCAGAGTGGTTTGGTAAGGACACCCCCAAGCTGGGCTTTGGACTCATGCGTCTTCCCAAGAAAGGGATCGGCATCGACGTTGCACAGACCAGCGAAATGGTCGATCGTTTCCTAGACGCAGGCTTCACCTACTTTGATACAGCCCATGTCTATACAGGCTCCGAGCAGGCTATCAAGAAAGCGCTGGTAGACCGCCATCCGCGCGAGAGTTACACGCTTGCCACCAAGCTTTACGCCCCGATGGCCCCAACGGAGGGTTCCGCGCGCAAGCAGTTCCAGACCTCGCTCAAGCGCACCGGCGCCGGCTACATCGACTACTACCTACTGCACTCCCTCATGGAGAGCAACTACAAGAAGTATGAGCGCATGAACCTGTGGGGCTACGTGCGCGAGCTCAAGCGCGACGGCCTGGTGCGGCATTTGGGCTTCTCGTTCCATGGCGGGCCAAAACTTTTGGACGAGCTACTTACCAAGCATCCTGAGGCTGAGTTTGTCCAACTGCAGCTCAACTATGCTGACTGGGAGGATTCGAGCATCACGTCGCGCGCCAACTATGAGGTGGCTCGCGCGCATGACAAGTCCATCGTGGTCATGGAGCCGGTCAAGGGTGGCCGCCTGGCTAACCCGCCGCACGACGTTGCCGCACTGCTGCGCGAAGCTAACCCGCAGGCGTCAGCTGCCAGCTGGGCCATCCGGTTTGCCGCTTCGCTTGACGGCATCATCGCCGTGCTCTCGGGCATGTCAAACCTCGCGCAGATGGACGACAACATCTCCTACATGCGCGAATTCAAGCCGCTTGACGCAAACGAACGCGAGGTCATCCGTCAGGCTCAGGTGTTGCTCGGTAAGTCGGCAGCCATTCCGTGCACCGCTTGTCGCTACTGCTGCGATGGCTGCCCCATGCAAATTGACATCCCACGCGTGCTGGCTGCCATGAACCTCAAGCTGGCGAATGGCCAGCTTGAGGAGGCGCGCAATGCGTATGCTCAGGCGATTGGCGAGCCTGGCGCTGGTTCAGCTGCCGATTGCATCGCCTGTGGTCAATGCGAGGGCGCATGCCCCCAGCACCTGCCCATTGTTCAGCACCTTGCCGAGGCAGCAGAGCAGCTAGGTTAGCCAAGCGTAAGGTACACCGGACGACGCGTGAAGGCGTGAGCGAGCACGTTAGCATTGCCGAGAAGCTGAACGTCAGGACGGTAGAGTGCATCTTGCAACGAGATGCGCCCAAGTATGAGCTGTGTCGCGGTTGTCTCATCTACCATGAGGTCGGGCTCACGGTCCGTCGGCTCAACCGATGTGGTGCGGCCTGCCTCGAAGGTGACCTGCCAACGCCCCGCGACCTCCGGCAAAAACGCGTCGTCAATGCCGAGCACGTAAGAGCCCGTGTCATACGGTTGTGGCATGAGGCGCAGTAGCGTCTCTGCATCGAGCAGGCGCGCCATCACGTGGCTATCGATGCGTTGCTCGATCCTATCGCTCTCGGGTACCAGCGTTGAAAGGTCGAGGTCCGGAAGCTCGAAGTTGATGTGGCTGACCTTGGCACGCATGCGAT
This sequence comes from uncultured Actinomycetes bacterium, assembly GCA_900314645.1. Lineage (GTDB taxonomy): Bacteria > Actinomycetota > Coriobacteriia > Coriobacteriales > Atopobiaceae > UBA1367. The sequence continues at coordinate 225,061 of OMWB01000001.1, read as the reverse complement.
AGAGAAAGCCAAGCGCAGAGCGTAGCGCCAAGGGGCTGTTCCATACGAAGTCATCCACCTTAAGCTCACCCACGAAGAGCAGGTCAGGCTGGTGGAAGAAAGAGAAGCGCAGGTAGGCGCAAGGATTGTCTTTGGTATCCCAGAGCACGTAGGTATAGCGTTGACGGTCGGGGTGCAGGAAGTCCGGCGCGCCATAGTCGCCGTTGCCACGCCACACCCACGCAGCATCGTCGCGCACCTCAGCGAGGTTGCACGTTAGCGCATGGGCATCCCACAGAGCACGCACTGGCGCAAGGTCGGCCTCGTTCCACACGCGCGTTACGCGCAAGTCACAAGAAAAGCCTGCTAGTTGGTCAATTGCGACGCGCTGGTCCATCACGAGCGTCGTCACCTCAAAGCCAAACTTGCGGTAGAACGCGCAGGAGAAGGGAATGAGTACGGCAAGCACATCGCCCTGCGCGCGGAAGTCGCGCAGAATCTCGCCGAAGAGCCGACGTACCCCGCCGCCTCCACGGCGCTCGGGAAGCGAGCCCACCATGTGAAACTCGCCCGCGTTGATGACCTCGCCACCAAACGAGAGCTGATGCTGCAGCGTAGAGATGCTCGTCAACATCGTGTCACCGTCGAAGAGGCCCCACGATACCTCTGGGCGGGGCAGACTGCCGTTCGCCTGCGTCTGGATCCTCTCACGTGCTTCGGTTTCATCCCACGGATGCAGGAATGCGGTCTCAATCACGCGCTCGCTCTCCAGCCAGTCCTTTGGGTCAGTCAGCTTTCGCACGTCCATGGCATTCGCTCCTTTGTGGTGGCAAATTGTGGCGTGCCAACCATCATACCAGCGAAGTGGCTAGGGGGCGGGTCGTTCGTCACGATGACGAACGACCCGCCCCCTAGCCACTTCGCTAGGCTTTGGTCTACATGCAGGTATAGCCGCCGTCGACGGGGAGCTGCACACCAGTGACATACGAGCTCGCAGGAGAAGCCAGGAAGATGGCGGCGGTGTCGAGCTCGCCCTCGTTGCCGTAGCGCTCCTCGGGGATCATGGTCTTGGCGTTGGCCTGGAAGAAGTCGCTATCGAGCGTCTCCTTGGTGAGTGGGGTGTAGAAGTAGCCCGGGCAGATGCTGTTGACGGTGATGCCGTACTTGCCCCACTCGGCGGCGAGCGCGCGGGTCAGGTTGACGACGCCGCCCTTCGCGGCGTGGTACGGGGCGGAGCCGGCAATCTTGTTGCCCACGAGGCCGTACATGGACGCGATGTTGATGATGCGGCCGTACTTGGCGGGGATCATGGCCTGCTTTGCGCACGCGCGGGCGACCTTGAAGGTGCCGAAGAGGTCGATCTGCATCTCGCCGTTGAACTGGGCGTCGGTGATGTCTTCGGCAGGGGCCACGGCACCGGTGCCTGCGTTGTTGATCAGGATGTCGATGCGGCCGAAATGCTCGAGCACCTGTGCCACGGCAGCGTCGACGTTCTCGGTGTCGGTGATGTCGCAGCGGATGGCGAGGGTCTCGACGCCAAACTCCTCTGCGATCTCGGCCGCGACCTCGTCGATCTGCTGCTGGCGGCGGGCCATCACGACGATGTTGGCACCCTGGCTGGCGAGCGCCTTGGCCATCTGCACGCCCAGTCCACCCGACGCTCCGGTGACGATGGCGACCTGTCCCTTAAGATCGAAGTAGTTGCGGTCCATATGATCATCCTCCCACGACGCGCTGCTACCTTATGTGGCAGCTCTTATATCAAAAGGTATTCTAGCCTCAGCCGTGGTTCCATACTCAAAACTGATATAACACGTGTGCCATGAGTGGACAGATTGCACAAACAGAGAGGCCTTACCTCGCATACGCCGAGGTAAGGCCTCTCATGCGCGAGCCTGTTCAGGCAGGAAATAAGCTGTTCCGTTATCCGCGGTAAAAGGCCCGATTGTTGGGAGTCTCGTCGCACTCGACCTCGATTACGGGCAAGCCCTGTTCGCGCAGCTGCTCAAAGAACCAGCGGGCGAGGTTTTCCGCCGTAGTCCTGAAGGGCATGATAGTCAGCGAGAAGCCTTCGCCCTCCAGCGCGGCAATGGTCGCGGGCTTGAGGGAGCCCTCTTCTACCAGAAACGTGTGGTCAAGCGAGTCAGCCAGCGCACGTACAGCCTTCTTGAAGACGCCAAAGTCCAGCACCATGTCCTTCATGGTGCCTTCCGTCTGCAGCTCATCGGCACCGATGGTCACGACCACACGCCAGCGATGCCCATGAAGATTCTCGCACTTGCCGTAGTAATCCGTTAGAAAGTGCGCGCTGTCAAAGGCAGCCTCAGTCTGCAGGCAATACATAGGATTCTCCTCGCGTAGGTTGGTGCCCGGTCTATGTCCAGAGCCACAACATGAAAGCAATGGCCAGACCAAAGACCACCACGTAGACGATACCAAGCGAAAGCGCTGCCTTGAGCGCTCCCAACATCACCATCATGCGCTCCTCGGTACTCTGAAGCTCCTCAGAAAAGTCGCGCGAAGGTTCGGGGATCTCTGGCTCGCGGCGAGACTCGTGGTCTCTCCTCGGAAGCAGCAAAGAGGGACGCCGCACGTCGCCCATATCGGCGATCGTGCGGCCGTCATCCTCAAAGGTGTCAGTTTTGCGCGCCATTACTCGTCGTAGAGGTGGCAGACCACGTAGTGGCCAGGCTCGATCTCGCGCTGCTTGGGAGCCTCGTGCTTGCAGCACTCCATGCAGTGCTTGCAGCGCGTGTGGAACTTGCAGCCCTCCGGCGGATTGGCCGGAGAAGGAATCGAGCCCTCAAGCACGATACGGTTCATCTTGGCATCCGGATCAGGGATGGGGATGGCTGAGAAGAGCGCCTGCGTGTACGGGTGCAGGGGGTTAGCGAAGATGTCCTTCTTCTCACCGTACTCCACCAGATTGCCGAGGTACATGACGCCCACGGTGTCAGAGATGTGCTCGACAACCGACAGGTCGTGGCTGATGAAGAGATACGTGAGCGAACGCTTCTCCTGCAGCTCGCGCAGCAGGTTGATAATCTGCGCCTGAATGGAGACGTCGAGCGCGGACACGGGCTCGTCGCAGACCACAAACTCAGGGTTGAGCGCGAGAGCACGTGCGATGCAGATGCGCTGGCGCTGGCCGCCGGAGAACTCGTGCGGGTAGCGCTCCTTCTGGAACGGCTGCAGGCCGCATTGGTCCATGACCTCGTCAACGTAGTCGTCCAGCTCGGACCTAGGAACCAGGTTGTGCTCGCGCACGGCCTCGCCGATGATCTCGCCGATGGGAAGGCGCGGGCTCAGGCTGCTGAACGGGTCCTGGAAGATGATCTGCATCTTGGTGCGCAGATGACGAAGCTCCTCGTGGCTGAGGTCGTAGACCTCCTTGCCGTTGAAGAGCACGTCTCCACCCGTCTTTTCGCCGGTCAGGCGTAGGATGGTGCGGCCCGTGGTGGTCTTGCCACAGCCAGACTCGCCCACGAGGCCCATGGTGGTGCCGCGCTTCAGGTTGAACGTCACGCCGTCAACGGCCTTGACGTTACCAATCACGCGGTTCATGAACCCGCCCTTGATGGGGAAGTACTTCTTCAGGTCCCTCACCATGAGGATGTATTGCGGATCGTACACCAGCGGCTCGGACGCCGTGGCCTCCGCAGTCTTCACGTCAGCACTCATGCCGAGACACCTCCCATACCAAACGCACTCATGTCGTCCTTGCCGTCTGCAGCTGCCTCGGCACGATGCTCGTCGTGGTGTCGGACAGGCTGATCTCAAGCGGATAGGCGCCGTCACAGCAAGCCAGGCAGCGGTCGCAACGGTCGCGGAAGTAGCAGTAGTTGGGCATGTTGATTGGGTTGGGCACCTTGCCCGGGATGGAAAAGAGCTTCTCCACCTCGCGGCCCACAACCGGCTTTGAGGCCATGAGGCCGATGGTGTAGGGATGAGCCGGGTGATGGAAGATGTCTTCTGCCGTGCCCTTCTCCACGATGCGGCCGGCGTACATGACCACCACGTAATCGGCCATCTCGGCAATGACGCCGAGGTCGTGCGTGATAAGCATGATGGACGAGTTGATGCGGTCCTTCAGATTGCGCAGCAGGTCGAGAATCTGCGCCTGGATCGTCACGTCCAGAGCCGTCGTGGGCTCGTCCGCAATGATGATCTTGGGGTTGCAGGCCAAAGCCATTGCGATCATGATGCGCTGACGCATGCCACCGGAAAGCTCGTGCGGGAACATCTCGGCCACGCCCTCGGCGTTGGCGATGCCTACCATCTTGATGGCCTCGATGGTGCGCTGGCGAATCTCTTCCTTGGTCTTGCCCTCGCCGAAGACCGGGTTGAGCGACGTCATGGGCTCCTGGAAGATCATCGAGATCATGTTGCCGCGCAGGTGCTGCATGTGCTCCTGCGTGATCTTGGTGATGTCGTAAGCCTTGTCACCCAGGTTCAGGCGGATGGCGCCCGAGACGATCTGGCCCTGCGGACGCTGCAGCAGCTGCATCAGCGACAGCGACGTCACCGACTTGCCGCAGCCGGACTCGCCCACGACGCCCACGGTCTTGCCCTGCGGGACCTCGAAGCTCACGCCGTCAACCGAATGCACGGTGCCGGAATCGGTGAAGAAGTAGGTGTGCAGGTCGTCAAACTCCACCGCGTTGGCGGGGTCACGCATGGTGGTGAGGAACTCGGACTCAGGCACGCCCTTGCGCTTCCACTTCTTCTCAAGCTCACCCGTGATCTTGCGGTTGGCCTTCGAGATCTTGCGGGACTCGGCAGCGCTCAGGTAGCCATCGTTGCCAGACTTCTTATCCTTCTTGAAAAGTGCCATGTTGCTCGCCTCCTTACCGCTTCATCTTGGGGTCAAAGGCGTCACGCAGACCGTCGCCCACCAGGTTGAAGGCAAGCACCGTGGCCAGCAGGCACACGCCTGCCGGAATCCAGATGAACCAGTAGTTGGTGAGGACGTAGGTGTCGTTGACGTCGTTGATGATGTTGCCCCACGAGGCGAACGGGAACTTGACGCCGAGGCCGAGGAACGAGAGGGTGGCCTCGGTAATGATGGTGGAGCCCAGGCTCATGGTCATGGTGACGATGAGCTGCGGGATCACGTTGGGGATGAGGTGACGGAAGATGCGGCGCGAGGCACGAATGCCCGTCGCCTCAGCTGCCGTCATGAACTCCTGCTCACGCAGCGACAGGATCTGTCCACGAACCAGACGGGCGATGCCGGCCCAGCCGAGGAAGCCCAGCAGCAGCATGAGGTACAGCATGCGGATCTGCGGGTCGACGCGCAGGGCATCCATCGCGGCGCCCAGAATGATGATGATGGGCATCGAGGGGATGCAGTAGAACACGTCGACGGCGCGCATGATGAGGTTGTCGACCCAGCCGCCGCAGTAGCCCGAGATGCCGCCCAGGACCACGCCGATGGCAGTCTCGATGAACACGACGATGAAGCCGATGTAGAGCGACACGCGGCCACCGTACATGAGGCGCGTGAGCATGTCCATGCCGTTGCGGTCGGTGCCCAGCCAGTGGGCCGACGAGGGGCTGGAGTAGGTGTCGAAGACGCGCGTGGACGTGGACTGCATGACCGACCACGTGCTCTTGGTGGCGTCGTAGGACAGCGTGTAGTCAGCCGTCGTGCCGTCCTCGTCGGTGAAGGTGAACTCCTTGGAGTTCACCTCGATGGCCTCGAGCAGCTGCTCCTTGAAGGAGCGGGTGAGGAACACGTCCGGCATGATGGCCTGCGCCACGTAACGGCTCGCGTAGGCGACCTCAGTGTCGCCGTCCATGACGGTCCCGCCGTCGTCGATGGTGTACTTCTTGCCCTCGTAGGTGAAGTCGTGCTTATCGTTGGTCTCAGCCAGCAGGATGGCGTGCTGCAGGCCAAACGGCAGCTTCTCGTTGGAGGTGGAGGAGCTCACCGTGTCGTAGGTAGCAAGCGCGATGGGGTTGGTGGTGTCGGACGCCTCGTAGATGGCGATGAGGCCGTCACCCTCCTCCTTGAAGGCATACGAGACGCCACCGGACTCGAAGGTGCCCTCTTTGCCCTGCTTCTGGGCCAGCACGAACTTCGCGCGCGCGACCGAGGGGAAGTCCCCGTCGTTCTCGCTGAGGTAGCGGAGCTCGGTGTTCTCGGTGACTGCCGCGAACTGCTTGTTCTGCGAGTCGTAGCGGTAGAACAGCTGGTCCTCGCGGTACGGGCTGATGAGGCCGCCGATGAACGAGAACACGAACATGAAGGCCAGGATAACGAGGCCGGTCACGGCCACGCGGTTGCGCAGGAAGCGCTTCACCACCAGCGCCGTGGGCGAAAGGGTGCGGACGCGACGGTCGTCGTTCAGGGAGTACTCGGACTCCTCGGCGGTTGCGCCCTCTGCCTCGATCTCTTGCGAGATGAGCTCGCGGGCGTCGTCGGAAAGGTTGTTGTCAGCCATGTCTGCACCTCCCCTATGCAATGCGGACGCGGGGGTCCACCACCGCGTACAGGACGTCGGAAATCAGGTTGCCCAGAAGGGTCAGGATGGCCATGAAGACCAAGTAGAACATCGAGAACGGGATGTCGCCCGCCACCATGGACTGGTAGCTCACATAGCCGATGCCCGGAATGGAGTAGAGCGTCTCGGTGATGAGGGCGCCCGCAAAGAGGCCAGGCAGCGACCCGCCCAGCATGGTGACCAGCGGGATGAGCGTGTTGCGGAACGCATGGTGGTAGATGACCTTGTTCTCGGACAGGCCCTTGGCGCGCGCCGTGCGGATGTAGTCGGCGTTCAAGACCTCGAGCATGTTGGTGCGCGTGTAGCGCATGAGCGAACCGATGGAGATGACCACGAGCGTCACGATGGGCAGCACCAGATGGTTGGCCTTGTCGAGCAGCTGGCCCATGGGCGAGAGGTACTCGTAGTTACGCCCGATGAGGCCGCCGAGGTCGAACCAGCCAAGATGCACGCAGAACACCAGCTTCAGCAGCGACGCGAAGAAGAACGTCGGCAGCGAGAAGCAGGCCAAGGCCACGATGGTGATGGTGTAGTCGGTCTTGGTGTACTGCTTGGTGGCGGCGATGATGCCCAGCGGGATGGCGATGAGGATCTCGAAGATGAAGGAGATGGCTCCCATGACGAACGAGATCCACACCGACTCATGGAACTTCTGGGTAACCGGAACGGTCCACTTCCACGAGTCGCCGAAGTCACCGCGGATGGCGCGGCCACACCACGAGAGGAAGCCGGGAATGATGCCCTTGTCCATGCCGTAGGTGGCGCTCAGCTGCTCCATCCACTCCTCGAAGCTCTTCGATCCGGGCTGCATGGACTTCTCGCGTGCGACCGTCTCCAGATAAGACGTGGGAAGCGCGCGCATCAGGACGTAGATGATGAAGGCCACCAGGACCAAGATCACCGCCGAGATGAGCAGTCGCTTGAGAATGTACTTTTTCATAGGGTTCACCTTGCTCTGCGCACGGGCCGTCGCCGCCCTTGGCAAGGACGGCGACGGCACTCACCCAACTTGGTATGTGCGTAACTGACGGACGGGGCGAGAACTAGTTCATCTGAAGGTTCTCGATCTCCTGCAGCCAGGTGTAGAACGTGGTGATGTCAGGGGCAACCGTATCGATGTTGACGCGCTCGGTGGAGAAGATAATCGCGTTCTGGCGCTGATAGGTCGGAATCTCGCAGGCCCAGTCGATGACGATGTCAAGGGCGGCCTTGTAGATCTGCTTACGGTAGGCCTGGTCAGTGGAGGCGCGGCCGTCGAGGATGAGCTGGTCGAGGTCGGCGTCGGCGATGCAGTAGTCGTAGTTGGAGCCACCCTGGTTGGGGCCACCGTCGGGGTTGTGCTTCTCGCCAGAGGCATCCTTGTTGGCCACGTCGGAGAAGTAGACCTGGGTCATGTCCGGGTCGATGGTGGCGCCCCAAGCGGCGCACCAGATCTCGCCCTGGATGGCGTCAAGCTTGGTCCAGAGGTCGGAGGAGTTGGAGAGGTCGTTGATGATGAGGTTGAGGCCCAGGTCGGCGAAGGCGTTCTTGGCCTCGGTGAGGATCATGAACGCGGGGTGGTCGCCGGTGCCGTCGGCCGGGATCATGACCTCGTACTCGAGCTTGGCGCCCTCGGGGGCGGCGGTGAGCTTGCCGTCGGCGACGGTGAAGCCGGCCTTCTCGAAGAAGCCGAGAGCGGCGGTCTTGGCGGCCGCGTACTTGTCGTCAGCGCTCATGTCGGAGGTGTAGATGTCGTTGCCGTCGACGTCGACGGAGAAGGCTACCTTGTAGCCGTCGTCGGTGGCGTGCGGGGCAGCCCAGGAGGTGTTGGAGATCGGGTAGTTGATGACCTCGGCGGCCTCGCCGTAGTAGGAGTCGATGGCGACGTCACGGTAGACGGCGAAGATGGTGGCTAGGCCCTTGCGGAGCGCCTTGGAGGCGTCGGAGGCGGGCTCGCCGGCAACGTTCACGTTGTGGGCGTTGATGCCGATGTAGCCATAGCCCAGGTTGTCAACGGTGCTGGTGGTGATGACGGGGCCGGTGACCTCGCCGCCGTTGGCGTCGGCCACGGCCTGCGCGGTGTCCTTGGACCAGGATGGGTCGGTCACGTCGATGGTGCCGGTGACGACGCCGTTCAGCTTGTCGACGTCCTGGACCTCACGGAACTGGACGTACTTGGTCTTGGGGCAGCCCTTGAAGTAGTTCTCGTTGGCCTCGTAGTTGATGACGCCGTTCTCGAACTTGACGAACTTGTAGGCGCCGGCGCCCAGTGGCTGGGAGATCTTGGCACGCACGCTGGAGAGGTCGCCCTTGGGGAAACCGAAGTTGTCGGTGCCGTTGAAGGCCTCCTTGTCGCCGTAGTAGTGCAGCGGGGCGAGCTCGAAGCCGAGCTGGTAGATGAGGTTGGCGTCGACCTGGGTGGCCGTGATGCGGCAGCTGTAGTCGCCGGTCTTCTCGATGCCGGAGATGCTCGCGGCAGAAGCGCCCGTCGAGACGCCCACGAGGTACTCGTCCCAGCCGGGGAAGACGTCGGAGATGGAGCTACCGGCGTTCTCGGTGCCCACGAGATTGGCGATGTTGTTCTCGTAGGCCTCCATCATCTTGGCTCCGAAGTCCTCGATGGTGGCGCCGGCGGGAAGCTCGAAGCCCCAGTTAGCGGCGCAGGCCTCGACGGGGTCGCCCTCGGCGTTGTAGCCGTTGGCGATGCAGTAGTCAACGATCTCCTGCGCGATGGCCTCGGAAGCGGCCTTGGCGTTGGTCCAGAAGGTGGTCTGCTGCTCCTCGGTCCAGTTGGTGAAGTCCTTGTTGTCAGGGCCGGCGTTGATGATGAGGTTGGCAAGGGTGTCCATGCCGGAGCGATACTCCTCCATGCCCTTGATCGGCATGGCGGACAGGGTGGCGGAGCCATCGTAGGTGGGGTCGCAGCGGACGTAGGCGCTGAAGATGTAGTCGTCGATGGTCAGCGGCTCGCCGTCGGAGAACTTGAGGTCGTCGCGCAGGGTGATGTCGTAGAAGACGGTGCCGTCGGCGTTCTCGGTGACCTCGATGTCAGCGGGGCCGTTGTAGGTGTAGTTGGTGCCGTTGAACTCGTAGGACTCGCCCTCGATGCCCTTGTAGACGACCTCGCCCAGACGGGTGGTGGGGTACAGCGCGAGCTGCGTCATGGCCTGGGCGTCCTGGTCATAGGCTGTCTCGGCGAAGAACGGGCTGAACTTGCTGCTGAAGGGGCTGTAGCCCACGACGAGCGGGGTGTCGGTTGCGCCGCTGCCGCCACCAGCGTTGCCACCGTTGCCGCCGCAGCCAGCGAGGATGCCGAGCGCCGCGGTGGCGCCGAGGCCCTGCAGGAAGTTCCTACGAGTCACGTTGTTCATGAAGAATCTCTCCCTTGGTTGGGGTACAGGACTGGGCAGGCCTGCGGATGCTATAGACCTAGCCCAAGTGTATCAGTATAGGTAACTGAAACAACTTTTCTTTGTGAAGAGCATTTGCGTGGGAAAAACACCTGTGAGCGGAGAGGCTAGCGTGCGTCCCGCGCCCGACCCGAACAAGGGGGACAGGCACCGTAGTTCGGATTTCTCGAAATCCGAACTACGGTGCCTGTCCCCCTTGTTCGGGTCGGGCGCTACTTGAACGAAGAGACCAGGAACGTGGCCACGTCGTCTTTGAAATAGAGGACGCCCTCCCCCATCTCATGTGAGGTGCGCACGCCGTTGACGAGCGTCCAGAGGTGTCCCTTCTCGACGCTGACCACGATGGGCATGTGGCCGGACACGATGCCGCGACGCGCATCGGGTGCATCAAAGGTGACGATCTCGGTCTCAAGCACTTCCGAGGTTCCTTCGGGAGTGAAGATGCGACAGGTAATCACGCCTCCAGCTCCTTAGCCTTGGCCACCACGTCCTCGATGGTGCCCACAGACATGAACGCCTGCTCGGGCAGGTTGTCGAGCTCGCCCGAGATGATGGCCTCGCAGCCCTCCACGGTCTTCTCGATGGGCACGTAGCGTCCCTCGAGGCCGCTGAACTGCTCTGCCACGAAGAACGGCTGCGACAGGAAGTTACGGGCACGACGAGCGCGGTTAACCGTCTGGCGATCCTCGAAGGAGAGCTCATCCATACCAAGGATGGCGATGATGTCCTGCAGCTCCTTGTAGCGCTGCAGCAGCTCCTTCAGACTGAGGGCGACCTCGTAGTGGCGGTTACCCACTACGAGCGGGTCAAGCACGCGGCTGGAGGACTCCAGCGGGTCAACCGCCGGATAGATGCCCAGGGCAGCGATGCTACGGCTCAGAACCAGGCGCGCGTCGAGGTGCGTGAAGGTGGTCGCGGGGGCCGGGTCGGTCAGGTCGTCGGCGGGTACATAGATGGCCTGCACCGAGGTGATGGAGCCATCTGCGGTAGAGATGATGCGCTCCTGAAGCTGGCCCATCTCGGTTGCCAGCGTGGGCTGGTAACCGACGGCGGACGGCATGCGGCCCAACAGAGCCGAGACCTCGGAACCTGCCTGCGTGAAGCGGAAGATGTTGTCGATGAAGAGCAGCACGTCCTGCTTGTCGACGTCACGGAAGTGCTCGGCGATGGTCAGGGCGGAGAGTGCAACGCGCATACGCGCGCCGGGAGACTCGTTCATCTGGCCATATACCAGAACCGTCTTGTCAAGGACGCCCGACTCCTTCATCTCGAAGTACATGTCGTTGCCCTCGCGGGTACGCTCGCCCACACCCGCCACGACCGAGCGACCACTGTGCTCCGTCGCGATGTTGTGGATGAGCTCCTGCATGAGGACCGTCTTGCCAACGCCCGCGCCGCCAAACAGGCCAATCTTGCCGCCCTTGGCGTACGGGCACAGCAGGTCGATGACCTTGATGCCCGTCTCGAGAAGCTCAGTCGAGGTGCGCTGCTCGTTGAAGCTGGGAACGTCACGGTGAATCGGGTCGCGCTGCACGTCGTCAGGAAGCGGCCCCAAGCGGTCGATCTCCTCGCCCAGCACGTTGAACATTCTGCCCAGCGTCTGCTCACCAACGGGCACGCTGATGGGGCGGCCCGTGTCTACGCAGTGCTGACCGCGCACGAGACCGTCGGTGGACTCCATGGCGATGCAGCGAGCGGTGGTCTCTCCGATGTGCTGCTCTACTTCGCAGGCAAGCCTTCCGCCATCGGGCTCAAGGATGTCCACCTCGTTGAGAATCGACGGGAGGTTCCCCTGCGCAAACCGGACGTCCACGACCGGTCCGATAACCTGAATGACGCGACCTTCGTTCATGACTCCTCCTATAAGGCGCCGGCGCCGCCGACGATCTCGGTGATCTCTTGGGTGATCTCGGCCTGGCGGGCCTGGTTGTACTGGAGCGTAAGCTTGTCCAGCAGCTCGTTGGCGTTGTCGGTGGCAGCCTTCATCGCCAGCTGACGCGATGCCTGCTCGCTCGTCCTGGCCTCGACAAACGCGCTGTAGAACGTCGTCTCGACCATCAGCTTGACGAGGCTCTCGACAATCGCAACGGGGTCAGGCTCGAGGTAGACGTAGCCAGGCGTGTCGTTGCCATCCTCGTCGTCGGCCAATGGCAACAGCCGCACGATTGCAGGCTCGAACATCACCGGGTTGACGTAGCGCGTGTAGAGCACGTCTACCTGGCCCAGCTCTCCCGCCGCAAAGCGCTCCAGCGCCTCGTCAGCAATCTGTTTGAGATCTGCCTGCGTGAGGTCTGCCGAGCTGATGGGTTCGTTGGCAATGGTGAAACCCTCAGACGTGATCATGCGGTACTGATTGGTTCCCAGCACGTGCAGCTCCACATCCTGAGGGATCTCTGACACCAGGTACCGCGTAAGGTTGCCGTTGTACGAGCCGCACATGCCCAAGTCGCTACCGATGTACAGCACATAGCGGGCACCCTCGCCGTCCTTCTTCAGGTACGGGTGCTCAACGTCCTCGCAGTTCGCCAAGGCGTCTTTGGTGGCCAAGCGGACTTCGCGCGCATAGGCTGCCACGCGATGATGGTTGGCCATCTCCTTGTTGAGCATGACGCCGGAGATGAGCTGCATGGCATCGGTAATCTTGCGCGTCTGAGCGATGCTGCGGATGTGCGCGCGGATTTCGGCACGGTTGCCAGCCATTTACGCGCCTCTCCTGAGGAAGGCCTCCAGACACGTCTTAATCCCGCTCTTGACCTCGTCCTTCATCTCCCTATCGAGCTCTCCACGCTTCTGAATCTTCTCCAGCAGCTTCGCGTGGTTCTGGGCAAAATGGGCGTGCAGGAAACGCTCGAATTCGAGTACGCGCGAAACGGGCAGCTCCTTGAGATAGCCGTGCTTCGCAGCGTAGATCGACAGATAGAGCTGCGGCATGGACAGCGGCGAATATGGAGGCTGCTTGAACAGCTCCGTCAAGCGCGCACCGTGGTTGAGCGTGGCGCGCGTCGCGTCGTCGAGGTCGCTACCAAACTGCGTGAAGGCAAGCATCTCCTCGTACTGGGCGAGTTCGAGCTTGAGGCTGGAGGAGACCTTCTTGATTGCCTTGGTCTGTGCCGAACCGCCCACGCGCGAGACCGAAAGGCCCGTGTCGATTGCTGGGCGGCGGCCCTGGTTGAAGAGGTCCGTCTGCAAGAAGATCTGGCCGTCAGTGATGGAAATGACGTTGGTGGGAATGTAGGCACTGATGTCGCCCACCTGCGTCTCGATGATGGGCAGCGCCGTCATCGAACCGCCACCGAGCCCGTCGCTGAGCTTTGCCGCACGCTCGAGCAGGCGCGAATGCAGGTAGAAGACGTCGCCAGGATATGCCTCGCGTCCAGGCGGACGGCGCAGCAGAAGCGAGATGGTGCGGTAGGCAACCGCGTGCTTGGAAAGGTCATCGTAGACGATGAGCACGTGCTTGCCCTGCTCCATCCACTCCTCTGCCATGGCGCAGCCCGCGTAGGGAGCGATGTACTGCAGCGGCGCAAGCTCGCTTGCCGAAGCGTTGACCACCACGGTGTACTTCATGGCGCCGTGCTCACGCAGGCGCTCCACGATCTGCGCGACGGCACTCACCTTCTGGCCAATGGCAACGTAGATGCAGTAAACGCCCTTGTCGGCCTGGTTGATGATGGTGTCGATGGCGATGGAGGTCTTGCCCGTCTGACGGTCGCCGATGATGAGTTCGCGCTGGCCGCGGCCAATGGGAATCATCGAGTCGATGGCCTTGATGCCCGTCTCGAGCGGTTCGTGCACGGACTTGCGGTCCATGACGCCCGGGGCGGGACGGTCGATGGGCCTCGTGTGGTCGTACTGAATGGGCAGACCACCATCGAGCGGCTGCCCAAGCGCATCGACGACGCGGCCCAGCAGGCCGTCGCCTACGGGGACCTCAACCACCCTGCCGGTACGACGCACCTCGTCGCCGGCGCTGATGCCCTTGGCCCCGTTGCTCAGGATGACGACGCCGATGGCCTTCTCCTCAAGGTTGAAGGCGATGCCGAAGCCGTCATTGCCAAAGCGCAGAAGCTCGTTGGCGATGGCAGCGCGCAGGCCGTCAACGAGGGCGATGCCATCGCCCACCGAAATGACGCGACCCACGTCCTCGGCGTCACTGACGGGAACAAAGTCCTTGATCTGCTGCTTAAGGTGCAGCGTGATGCTCTGTGTTGTCGATTTCATGCAATCCGCCTAGCTATGCATCGAATACCTGAGGTCCTCAAGGCGCCGCTTGAGCGAACCGTCAATAACGGTGTCGCCGCGCACAATCTTGATGCCCGCGATAAGCGACTCGTCGATGACGTTCTCGATGAGGGGGTCATCGCCCACCTGCAGCGTGCCCTCGAGCATCTGGTCATCGACCATAATGCGGACCTCGGTCTCGGTGGACTCGTCATAGTCCTCGTTCTCACGGTTGTCGAGGTGTTCGCTCACGTACTCGGCGATACGCTCGAGCTCGTCATCGTCGAGCGGTCGCACCGAGTAGACCGTCGTGTGACGCTTGCTGCGCTTCTGCGCAGCCTCGTCCACCGCATCAACGATGCGGCGCGCGAGGTCCGTCAGGTCGGTCGCGCTCGTCCAAATCACGCCATCGAGGAGCTCTGTGGTCTCTTCTTTTGAGATGTCAGGCATGGCTTACTTGCCCTTCAGGAAGCTATCAACGAACTCCCGGTCGCGCTTCTCGTCGACCTTCTCGTGCAGGAGAGCCTCGGTAGCGAGCAGCGCGAGATCGGCGACCTCGTCCTGCAGCTCCGCACGCATCTCGCGCTCCTTCTGCGCAATCTCGGCCTCTGCGGCCTCGATGCGGCTCTTGGCACGCGCGTCGGCGTCGCTCACGATGGACTCGCGCAGCTTGTCGGCTTCGTCACGAGCGGCGGAGACGATCTGCTTGCTGGTTACCTGGGCCTCCTCCACCTTGCCCTTAGCCTGGGCCAGGTAGTTCTCGGCGGCAGCACGCGTCTGGCGAGCTTCGTTGAGCTCTCCCTGCATGGCTTGCGCGCGCTTAGCCAGAATCTCATGCACCGGCTTCCACAGGAACTTCTTGAACATGAGGAAGATGAGAAGCGTAGCTAAGAGCTGCGTGACCATGGTCAATGGATTGGGAAAGAGATTTCCCTGGATATCGATACCAAGATCCATGGCTTAGACTCTTCCACCCAGCACGAAGATGATCAGGAAGGCGATGAGCATGCCGTAGATGGCGCAGGTCTCGGCAAGGCCGCAGCCCAGGATCATCGTCGTACGAATCTTGCCCTCGGACTCGGGGTTCTTCGCGATGGCGTCGACGGCGTGAGCCGCAACGTTGCCTTCACCAATCGACGTGAACAGGCCCTCGAGCGTAGCGATGCCTGCGGCGATGGCGATCAGACCGATTTCCATATTCTTACTCTCCTTCTGTGGTCGGTTGGACGGATGGAGTAGCCTTCTCAGGCACACGCGTGCCCGTAAACACCATAGTGAGCATGATGAAGAGGTACATCTGGAGGAATCCAGAGAAGAGGTCGAAGTACAGGTGCAGCACCGAGCCGATGAGGGGGCCGATGGGATCAAACCCGCCTAGGAACGGGAAGATCGTGGCCGAAAGCGCACCAGTAGCCTTGTAAAGAAGCGTCATGATGATGGAGCCCGACAGGATATTGCCGAAAAGCCTCATCGACATGGAGATGAGCGGTGCAAGCGCACTGAACACGTTGGAGATCACAAAGAGGAAGACCGGCTCGAAGTAGCTCTTGACGTAGCCGCCCACGCCCTTGTAACGAATGTCGGTGGCCTGGAAGATGATCCACACGACAAGCGTGATGGCCAAGGTGCAGCTGAAGTTGAGCGTGGGGTTTGGGAAGCCAAGCAGGCCAATGTAGTTGGAAAGCAGGATGTAGGAAGCCAGCATGCCCACAAAGGGGCCCATGCGATCAACATAGTCCTCAGAGACGATGTCCTTCACCATGCCATCGACCCACTGCACAAACATGATGCAGAGCAGCACCAGGCCCTTGGGCTCCTCCAACGGGTCATAACTCTTGAGCTTACGATAGGCGATGAGCACGAGTGCACAGAGGGCTACCGTGATGCCAATGATGACCGGCACGTGCTCCTGCAACGTGAGGTTAAAGGTCATGCACACCTCCTCGAATCGCATCAATATACAGCGAGGCCTTACGCGCGGTGAGTCCAATGAGGACGCCAATCCAACTGAGATGCTCAGGGTTTGCCACTGCCAAGAGCAAGGGCAACCCAAGCATCGCAAGCCCGATCAGCATCCCCAAGTACGCCCAGATATCGACGCGCTCCCGGGCGAGGATCCTGTCCACGCGATAGGCAAGAAAACGCAGGTAAAGGAGGGAACTGACATAGCCCACCACAAGGCCAGCCGACATCTGATACCAGAACGGCAAGAAACCCAGCGCGACGGCTCCTATGACTGCCCCAACCCTATACCCCCGTTTTCCCATAGAGCAGAGTATAGAGATTGTTGACGCCTTCCGCATCCGATTTAGCACCGCGTTCACAACCTTGCTGCTACAGCTCGGGGTGCGAAGCACAGCTCACGATACCTGCACAAAGGATTGCACGCCTAGACGCTTGAGCAAAAGGCCCAGGCAAAGCGCGCAGCCCAGCATGCAGAGCAGATATATCGCGGCAAGCGGGACGCTCGTCACCTCGCCGACGTGGGCCGCCACGCAAATGGCCTGCCCCACCGCGCAAGCCGCAGCGGCGACAAGCCCCACAAAGAGTCGCGGCGTCAGCCCCTCGACGGCGCTGTGGTATACGTGATCACGGATCTTCTCGCCCTCACGCGTGAGCTTCCACAGTGCCGCCACGGCAAGCGCCGTGGCGATGACGGACGTGACATAGGGAACCAGCACGATGAACGTCGTTCCCACCCCGGCTGCGGGGACAAACCCCGACGCCACGAGGCACGCGACGGCACCGCCCAGCAAGGCCCAGGCAGCGCGCAGAAAGCTCTCACGCTGCTCAGGGAGCTTCCAGCGCCACAGCGTGCCACGGTACTCGTAGCCCCCGTCCTCCGAGAGCTCGTAGTCGTTCAGATGGGCACGTTTCCAGCGGCTCATTCGATGCCCGTCAGGTCGTAATCTGCAAGCCACGTGCGCGCCTTCTTGCAGATGCCGCGTAGGCACTCCTCATCAAAGGGGCTCCTCAGCTCCGCGCGCTCAAGGAGCTCCGTGAAGGTGAGCGAACCACCCAGCGTGGTGTAGGCCATATAGTGCTTCCACGCGTTGGCCTCGTCCTCCTGGATCATCGACCAGAACTCAAGCGCCACCGTCTGCGCGAAGCAGTAGTCGACGTAGTAGAACGGCACCTCGTAAATGTGGCTCTGCTTCTGCCACCCCTCGCCATCTGAGTAGAAGGGGATCTCACCATCAAGACGGATCCACGGCATGTAGGTTCCCATGAGCTCCTTCCACGTTGCGTGGCGCTCCGCGGGAGTCATCTCCGGTCGCTCATACACCAGATGCTGGAAGTGATCGACCATGGTGCCGTATGGAAGGAAGGTCACCGCACCAGAGAGGTGACTGTAGAGGTACTTGCGCGTGTCGGGACCAAAGAACCCCTCACACCAGGGCCAGGCAAAGAACTCCATGCTCATGGAGTGGACCTCGCAGGCCTCGGTCGTAGGCCACGTGTAGGATACCGGTGTCCTGCCACAGTTGAGATAGCACTCAAAGCCATGGCCGGCCTCATGGGTAATGACCTCCACGTCGCCTTGCGTTCCATTGAAGTTGGCAAAGATGAACGGCACCTCGTAGAGGGCCAGGTCAGTGCAGTACCCGCCGCCTTCCTTACCTTCAGTTGAGAGCACGTCCATAAGCTCATAGTCGAGCATGGTGCGGAAGAACTCGCTGGTCTCGGGCGAGAGCTCGTCGTAGAAGCGCTTGCCCTGGGCAAGGATGTCGTCCGGCGTTCCCTGCGGCTTGGGGTTACCCGAGCGGAACAGCAGCTGCGCGTCTGAGAAGCTCATGGGGTAGGCAAAGCCGAGGCGCTCGGCCTGTGCACGGTAGATGTCATCGCACAGGGGCACGACGTACTTCACCACCGCTTCGCGGAAGCGCTCGATGTCCTCCTTGCCGTAGCAGTTACGCTGCATGCGGTCATAGCCCAGCGGAATGTAGCTATCGTAGCCGAGCTTTTTGCCCATCGCGTCGCGCAGGTGGACCATCTCGTCGTAGATACGATCGAGGTCAGCCTGATGCTCCTTATACCAGGTGCCCTCGGCCTTCCATGCGGCAAGACGGCGTTCGTCGTTGGCATCGTTCTTGAAGGGCGTCAGCTGCGAGAGCGTGTAGGTACCACCCTCGAAGGGAATCTTCGCCGAGGCAATCAGCTTGCCGTGCTCCGTCACGAGTCGGTTCTCCTGCTGCAGCTCTCCGATGATGGCCTCGGAGAACGAGCGCTCCTCGATCTCGGCATTGACGAACATGAGGTCGCCGTATTCGGCCGTGAAGTCAGTGCGGAAGGGGCTCGCGAGCAGGGCCTTGGTCCAACGGTTTTCAGAGGACTGCAGCTCAGGCATGGACTCGTCCCAAAAGTCGCGCTCTGCCTGGTAGAACTCGTCGCGCGTATCGATGGAGTGACGGATGTACGAGAGCTGGTCGAGCGTCATGATCTCACGATACAGTTGGTCGTGCTCAAGGAATGCCTCGCGCGCCTGCGCATAATCGCTGGCATTGCTGAGGCGCTCAGTCAAGCTGGCTATGCGCTCCTTCGTGGCTTCGAGGTCCGGTCGCTCATACGGCATGTCCTTGAACTTGATGCGTTGCATCGTGATAACTCCTTTGTTGTAGTGCTCTAACTCAGATGGGACAAGAATTCGGAACCCACGTCCCATTTGGGATGGGGTTCCGAACCCTTGTCCCACGTGATTGATTACTGCTGGGTCTGCGGGGCCGTTCCCTCGGCACCGCCCTTGCCCTTGCCGCGACCGCCCCTATGCCTGCGACGACGCTTTGCCGCGGCATCGGCGCCCTCTTGCTGGGGAGCTGCGTCCTTGCGGGCTTGCTGCTTGGGCAACTGTTGCCGAGAGGGCTGCTGCCGCTGCGCCTGCTGCCTTGAAGCCTGCTTTGACGCCTGCTGTGCCTGTGCCTTTTCGCCCCCACGGTCGCCGGGACGGCGGCGCTGGCGACGCGGCTTGGCATCCTGCTTGGAATCCTGCTTTGTCTCCTCACGCGCAGCAGCACGCGACGGCTGCTCGCCCTGCTGCACGGCACCTTCCACCGCATGGTGACGGCGACGGCGCGGCGCCTTGGGCGGCGCCTTGGGCTCTGCTGGCGCGCTTGCGGAAGGCGCTGCCTGTGGCGAATCCTGCACGGCTGCCGCGGGAGCCTCCGCCTCGCTGCGCTTCTTGCGACGCCTACGCGAACGCGTTGCCCCAGCTTCCTGCGTGGGCTCAGGCTGGGGAGCCACGTCCTGCTGCTGCGGCTGGGCGGGAGTCTCCACACGCCTGCGACGACGCGTCCGGGGCGCTTCCACGAAGAGGTCAGCGTTATCGACCTGCTCTTCGGGCGTGATGCCCATCTCGCGGTCAAGCTCCGCCAGCGCCAGCTGGACCTCGGGCGTGGCCAAGCGCTCAAGCGCGGCACGCGGGGCGGTGTCAGGACGGCAGGGGCAGTTCAGCTCTTGCGACTTCTTGACGGCAGCCTCTGACGCCTCCATGTCGGCCAGCGCCACGCGAATCTGCTTTCCATTCTCAAGACGCAGCGTCAGCTGCTCCTTGGGGGTGTCATACTCAACGATCTTGCCCTTGCCCAACGGCGTCTCGATGACGGCATTGCGCTTTGGCGCGCGCCCCTTGAAGTCGCGATAGGCCTCGAACTCGTAGCGAAGGCAGCACATCAGGCGGCCGCAGGCACCACTGATCTTGGTGGAGTTGAGGGGCAGGTCCTGCTCCTTGGCCATGCGGATGGAGACCGGCTCAAACTGATGCCCAAAGCGCGCGCAGCACAGCTCCTGCCCACAATGGGCAAAGCCACCCACGATTGCCGCCTCTTCGCGCACGCCTATCTGGCGCATGTCGATGCGCTCGTGCAGCTCGCGGGCCATATCGCGCACCAGCTGACGGAAGTCAACGCGCTCTTCGGCGGAGAAGTAGCAGACGACCTTCTCCCCACCAAAGAGATACTCCACGCCGACGGGCTTCATGTCGAGGCCCGACTGGCTCACCATGCGGCGGAAGACGGGCATGGCCTCGTCGCCCATCTCGGCCAGCTGGTCGGCACGGTCGAGGTCCTCGTCCGTCGCGATGCGCAGGACCGGCTTCAGGGCCGCATCGCCACAGATGGCCTGCTGCTCCTCGTCAGAGACATCGTGGGCATCGGCCGTGACAATGCCGATCTCGGTGCCACGCTCCGTTGAGCAGATGACATGGTCCGCCTCGACCGCGCCGGTATCCTGTGGGTCAAACCACAGGTCTCGGGCGGCATACCTAAACTTCACCGGGATGACGGTGGGCATGTGAGTGCCTCCTTGACACAAAGGAGCATGGTCTCGAGGACCAGCTGTGGTGTTACGTTATGCGCGAGGTCGTCTGTTGCACCACGAACGGCGCTGAGGGCATCAAGGACACCCTTTGTGCAGGTAGATGAGGCAAGACGATCCACCACGTCCGAGACGTCCTCGTTTACGATGGGCTCGTCGATTCCCTCGCAGCGCAGCAACACGTCACGGAGCAGGGACTCCGCGGCGGCGAGCGCCTCCATCATACCCGAACGTTCCCGAGCGGTTAGCTCGCGCTTGTTCGCATCCTCAATCTTCTTCATAGCAGATGCGGCAAGAAAGTCCGCGCTCTCCCCCACGGCCGCCTCCTGGGCCTCCTTGAGAGAGGCGAGCGGTGCCTTGACCGCAGTCACCAGCTCCCGCGCGCTGACGAGCACGTCCCACGAGTCGTCGCGGCCAAGCTGGCCGATGGCGCGCACCATAAGCCGCCGTACCTGCCTGCGTTCCGGAGAGGCAAGAAACTCTGCCGCACGGTCAGGCGTGCCCGCCACCGCCAGCGCGATGCGCGCCTCCGACCCGGCAAGGCCGCTCGACAGCTCGACCGACCGCTCGGCAGCGCCAGAGGACACCACTCGGAACGGCACCTGCTGGCACCTCGAGACGATGGTTGGCA
Source organism: uncultured Actinomycetes bacterium (assembly GCA_900314645.1). Classification (GTDB taxonomy): domain Bacteria; phylum Actinomycetota; class Coriobacteriia; order Coriobacteriales; family Atopobiaceae; genus UBA1367. The sequence continues at coordinate 204,026 of OMWB01000001.1, read as the reverse complement.
TCACTGCGGCGGCAGTCCGTGCAATGAGGATGAACATGACGCCCTCGGGCGGTTCCTCGATGGTCTTGAGCAGCGCGTTTGCCGCTGTCCCACGCAGGGTCTCGGCCTGCTCGAGCACGTAGACCTTCACGTGGCTACGCACCGGCGTAAGCGAGACGTCAGCGATGAGGTCGCGCACCTGCGCGACCAGGTAACCGGTGGCGCTTGCGGGCTGGAGGAACTTGACGTCGGGGTGCGTGCCATGCTTCACGCGACGGCACTCATCACACGTGTCGTCTCCGCCATGGGGGCACACCACGCACTCGGCAAGGGCCCGCGCAGTCTCGGTCTTGCCAGAGCCCGGCGCCCCAAGGAAGAGGTACGCGTGGCTCAGATGGCCCTCAGACACCGCCGTGGCCAAAAGATCGCGCACGCGCGGTTGCGACGAGAGAAACTCCAGGGCGTGTGGGACATGGGCGGACATGCTAGTTGTCCTCTCCCAACCCCTGGGCAATGTCGGCCATGGCGCGCTCCACGTCAGCTTGACGATCCATGAACGCCCTGACATCGAGGTTCTCGAGCTGGGGCAGTGCAGGCGCGAGCGCCTCGCACGCACGCCCAAAGACCTCCTCGATCATGCCGTCAGCATCGACCATGATGATGCGCTCGGGCTCGAGGTCAGCCGCGCGGTGGTAGCCCGCGCGTACGCGCTCCTGGAAGGCAAGGCCCTCGGCCTCAAGGCGGTCCGCGCCGCCACGCGTCGCACGACCCCAGGCAACCGACGGATCGAGGTCAAAGACGACGGTGACGTCAGGCACGCAACCGCAGCTTCCCAGCTCGTTTGCCTTGCGCACCGTCTCCTCGTCGATGCCGCGGGCACCAGCCTGATAGGCAAAGGTGGAGTCAAAGAAGCGGTCACAGAGGACCACCGCATCTGCCTCCAGCGCAGGGCGAATTACCTGGCTCACGAGCTGCGCCCGCGACGCTTCGTACAGCAGGAGCTCTGCCTGGGGACGCATCTCCATGTTGTGGGGATCCAGGAGCAAGGCGCGAATCTTCTCCGAGATGGCCGTGCCACCAGGCTCGCGAAGCCGCACCACGTGCACGCCCTTTTCGGCAAGCGCCGCCGCGACAAGCTCCACCTGCGTGGACTTGCCACATCCGTCGATTCCCTCAAACGAAACGAACGTACCTGCCATGTCGCACCTTTCCTCTACCTACCAATTCCCCTACTGGGGTTAGGACTTCTTGGTGGTCCTTCTGCCCGTGCGAGCGCCGCCGCGGCCGCGCGCCGGGGCCTTTTTCTCCTTGCTCGGGCAATCCATGTTGACGCAAATCTTCCAAGGCCCGCGTGCCGTGGTGACCTCCACCATGGGGGCACCGCAATCTGGGCAGGTCTCTCCGGTGGCATGCAGCTCACCGCGCTGCGGCAAGGGATAGCTCGTCCCGCACTCGTCGTAGTTCGTGCAGCGGATGAAGCGCTTGCCCGTGCGCTCGCTCTTGTGGGCGACGAGGTCTCCGTGCTTGCCGGCCGCCGCACACGCGGCACACTCCCCAACCACGAGGTCAGGCTCAGCGTTGGTGGGACAGGCGGGATTCACGCAGGTCTCAAATGCCTTCGCACGGAAGGGCTTGCACTTCAGACGCGGGGCTCCGCACACGGGGCAGACGCCGGCATCGCCCTCGATGGGCTCGACCTTGACGTTGGAGGGCACCGGGTAGGTAACGTCGCAGTCAGGCCAGCTCATGCAGCCAATGAAGCTGCCACGGGTCTTGGCCGAGTTCTTCATCACCAGGTCCTTGCCGCACTTGGGGCAGATGCCCACCTTGGCGTCAGCCGTCACGGCGTCAGCGATGGCCTCACCCAGGTCATCCTTGTGCTCGATGAGGTCGTCCATCATGCCTGCGAGAAGCGCCCTCGAGTGCGTGACCACCTGATCTTGGGTCTCATGGCCCTCCGAGACCTTGGTCATGTCGCCTTCAAGTTCGGCCGTCATGTCCGGCGACGTGATGTGCGGCGCGTACTGCGTCAGCGCGTCGATCACCGCCATGCCGAGCTGGCTCGGCTCGATGGGGTCGTTCTTCAGGTACTTCACGTCGTAGAGGCGCTCGATGATGGAGGCACGAGTCGACTTGGTGCCCAGGCCCAAGCGCTCCATCTCCTGAATGAGGCGGCCCTGGCTGTAACGCGCGGGAGGCTCGGTCTGCTTGGCCTCAAGCTGCATGGACTCCACGTCACAGATGTCTCCCGCAGAGAGCGCGGGAAGCTGCTCGTCCTTGCGCATACCAAAGGGATAGATGGCACGGAAACCAGGCTTGACCAGCACGTTTCCGGTTGCGGTGAAGGGCTCGCCGTTAACGTCGAGCGACACCTTGGTGCCCTCGATCTCTGCCGGGCCCATGAGCGTGGCCAGGAAGCGACGAGCAACAAGGTTATAGAGCTTCCATGCCGCAGGCTGCAGCTTGGAGGGATCGGCCACGCCCGTAGGATAGATGGGCGGGTGGTCGGTGGTCTCCTGCTTACCACGCGTGGCGGTGAGCTTGGGCTGCTTCAGAAGCTGCTGAGCCACCGGGGCGTACTGCGGCACGCCCGAGAGCATCTTGACGACGCCCTTCAGGTCAAGCGAGCGCGGATACACGGTGTTGTCCACACGCGGGTAGCTGATGAGGCCGTCCATGTAGAGGCTCTCGGCAAGGCGCATGGTTCGCGCGGGGCTGATGCCCTCGGCTGCTGCCGCGGCCTGAAGCGACGTGGTGTTGAACGGCGCGGGCGGGCGCTGCTGGCGGCTCTTGCGCTCGATGTCGATGACCTTGGCCTCACGCGCGTCCCTCACACGCGCGAAGGCAGCCTCTGCGACAGACTCGTCCTTGAAGCGCGCCGTGGCGTGCGTGATCTTGAAGGGGTCAGAGCCGTCGTGGGTCGCCTCGCCCGAGATGACCCAGTAGTCTTCCGGCACAAAGGCGAGGCGCTCGCGCTCGCGCTCAACCACCAGCGCCAGCGTGGGCGTCTGCACGCGTCCGGCCGAGCGCACGTTGCCGAAGCCGCCGTAGCGCGCCATGGTGAGATAGCGCGTCAGCACGGCGCCCCAGATGAGGTCGATGTACTGGCGGCTCTCACCGGCGTCGGCGAGGTCTTGGTCGAGCTCCACCAGGTTGGAGAAGGCGTGATCGATCTCGGCCTTGGTAAAGGCGGAATAGCGCGCGCGGCTCACCGGCGCGTTGGGCGCAACCTGGCGAATCTGCCGCAGCGCGTCAGAGCCGATGAGCTCTCCCTCACGGTCGAAGTCCGTGCCGATCACGATGGCGTCGGCCTTCTTGGCAAGGTTCTTCAGCGCGCGAATGATGCCCTTTTCGGCAGGGAGCTTCTCGATGGGCGCCCATACGAGGTACGGCAGGCTCGGAACCTTCCAGCCCTTGATGTCGATGCCGTCCTTGAGGAAGGGCTTCCGCTTGCTGTCGTACGGCGGGCGCGCAAGGCCATCAGGCAGATCTGCCGCCAGATGTTCACCCTCGGCGGTCAGGCCGTACCAGCCCTCCTTCTTGTCAAACTTCAGCTCGGGCGGGAAGTCGGGGGCCATGATGTGGCCGCGAAGGCCGATGGTGACCCATTCATCCCCGTCATGCGTAAAGCGATAGACGGGAGTGTCGTAGACCTTGTCGGCCTTTGGCTTGCCCGACTCTGACAACAGGCGAGCAATCTGCTGAGCAGCGTCATTCTTCTCGGTAACGACAAGTATCACGTTCTCAGAACCTCTCTGTGAGTTGATGGTGACGCGCGAGGACATGCCCTCTTCGCATCACCATCTGGTAGTACGTAAACAAATATGGATGGCTAGTCTTCGAGCAGCGCGTGCTCCTCGTAGTCCTCGCGCGTCCACTTAAGCGCTTCCTTGCCATCGCGCGCCACCACGACTGCCCGCGCCACGGCAAGCGCAACTTCGTACAGGCCGATGAGCGCGGCGAACATGAGCAACATCGTGACGGGCGACGCGTCGGGCGTAAAGATGCCCGTCATGGTGAGCAGCCCCACGTAGATGAGACGCCACTGCTCGCGGAACGTCTTGTACGGCACAATGTGCAGGATGGAGAGGTAGAAGATCACGAGCGGCAGCTCGAAGGCAACGCCGAAGCCCACCTCAAGCAGCATCATGATGTTCAGGAAGTCCTCCGCGTTTGCCACCACGTCAGCGAAGTCGAGCGTCTGGTCGAGCAGCCAGCCAAAGGCGGCACGCTGGATGATGAGGTAGCAGAAGACCATGCCGATAAAGAAGAGCGCCACCATGGCGGCAACCGTCGGCACCACCCACTTGCGCTCGTTCGTATGAAGCGCTGGCAGGAAGAAGCCCATGGCTTCCCAGATGATGATGGGCGTGCAGATGATGATGCCAAAGAAGATGGCCACCTTGAAGCGGATGGTGAAGCCACCCAGCGCGGTAAGGACCGTAAGGCGCGTGCCTTCAGGCAGCGCCCCACGAATGGGGTCCATCATCATGTCAATAAGCGTAGGTGTGGCGAAGTACACGATGACCGCGGTCACCAGTACCGACACGATCACGATGGTCATGCGTCGACGGAGCTCACCGAGGTGATCCATCAACGGCATGCGTGCTGGTCCGATAGGCATAGGTAGTTGGAAGCGGCGCCTTACGCCTCGCTCCCGTCCTCCTTCCCGGGCTCGTCGGTCTGGGGCGTGTCAGCGGTTTCCTCGGTGGGCTCCGCTGCGGTGGTGGGCTCAGGTGCGGGAGCGGGCTCGGGCTCGGCTTCCGGCTTCGGAGCGCGCTTGCGCGGCGTCATGGCGTAGAGGGCGGCCACGCTGTTTGCCGCAGGGGCCTCCTCGGGCTCTTCGGCCACCGGCTCGGGAGCGGGTTCGGCCTCTGGCAGGTCAGCGTCTTCGTCAGTGTCAGCTGCGGGCGCGTCAGCCACCTGCTCGGCAGCTTCCGCGGCTGCCTTCTCGGCCTCCTCCTTGGCCTTGCGCTCGGCCTCTTCCTTTGCCTTGCGCTCGGCCTGCAGGCGCGCCTTGCGCTCCGCGAAGGTCTCTGCCTTGCGGCCTGCGACCTCGGCGTCAGTGCCCTCGATGTCAGAGTCGTCATCAGCGGCAGACTGGGCGGCCTTGTTTGCCGGCGCGTTCATGGCGTCGTTCAGCGGGTCCATGACCTCAGTCTGCACCACTTGCTGGAAGCCTTCCTGCGCCTCGCGGAACTGCCGCAGCGCACGGCCAAGGGTCCTACCCATGCCGGGAAGCTTGTCGGGGCCAAACAGCAAAAAGCCAAAGACCACGATGATGACTAGCTCGGTTTCTCCAATGCCAAACACCGAGACGCTCCTCTCGCGTAGATGGTGCCTTCCCTTTGACGAGGGCTCCTACTGTGCGGCGCTGCGCACGTCAAGCTCGGCGTCGAGGCCCAAGAGCCCCAGGACACGAGCCACATTGCGCTGCGGGCGCTCCACCGAGACGGTGACGCCCTGATCCTCGCCGCGGTGCACCGTCCCCACCAAGACGCCGATGCCCGTCGAGTCGATGTAGGGTACCTGAGAGAGATCGATGCACACGTGGTGGCCCTCGAGGCCAGCGGCGTGCGCCAGCGCCTCGTCAAGCGCCTCGCGGAGTTCGGGCGCGTTCGACACGTCCACCTCGCCGTCAACCGCTACGAGCATGTCCTGCTCACGCACGACAGCATTGATGAGAAGACTCATGCTTTCTCCTTGCTATATGGTGCCTACCGACACCGCTTAGTTGCTTGTACCCGTCGACTCGGCATCCGTGTCAGTCGTCTCAGCCTCGGCCTCTTCCGTGACCTCGGCGTCATCCGTGGCCTCGGCGTCTGCGTCCTCATCGGTTGCCTCAGGCACCTCTTCCACACTATTCAGCGCATCAAGGCGAGCCTGCGCATAGCTCTTGGCACCAGCCTCGTCATCAGGGTCTGCAGCGATGGCACGCTCGTAGGCAAGGGCGGCTGCGTCAGGGTTGGTCAGCTCGTAGATCATGCCCAGGTTTGCCCATGCGGAAGCGGACTCAGGATTGTCCGCAACGACAGCCTCAAGGCCCGTCTGAGCTTCCGAGATGTTGCCCGCGTATAGATCGCACAGCGCGCGGTTCACCTTCACCTCGACGTTGTCCTCGATGGCCAGGTAACGGTCATAGTATTCCTGCGCCTTGGTGAAGAGCTCGGCTGAGTGCTCCGCCGCGGTGTCGTCAGAGATGTACGCGCCGGCAGCATAACCCCAGCTCAGATACTGGTTACCCAGCTGCAGCAGCGTGTCGAGGTCGTTGGGGCTCTCGGTCAGGGTCTTCTCGAGCTCGTCGATGCCCGAACCATAGATGGCATCGATCTGTTCCGCCGTGACCTCGCCACCAGAGATGGCGTTCTGCGCCTCAGAGACAGCCTTGGCATTACGGGCACCGCTGACGATGGACGCCAGCGACGGAATCATCATGGACAGCACCAACAGGATTGCGAAGGCACTGACTGCCACGTTGCGGATCGTCTTCTTGCGATCCAACTTGCGCTTCTCGACCTCCTCCGGGGTCTCGGGGCGGCGCACCTTGGCGCGCGCGAGTCGCTTGGGCTGGGCGTTCGTCTTGCTCTCAGTTTCCTTGGCCATAAGGCTTGCTCCCTAGCTCTACACCTACATACGCTCATCAGCATAGGACGAGCGCTCGCCAACAAGGCAAGTAAACGGCAATTCTACCGAAACTCTCTTTTAGGTGCAGAGACCGCGCCCAATCGGACATTTGGGACAGCGGAGTGACGCCCGCCTAGCGCTTGGCGCGCTCCATGCGTGCCGCAATCAGCTTCACCGCGATGACGAACACGTCCAGTGCCTCACCGAGATTCTCAAGCGAGGGATACGTCGGCGCGATGCGGATGTTGGTGTCGCGCGGATCCTTGCCATAGGGCCACGTGGCGCCGGCCCCCGTCATCACCACGCCCAGCTCCTTCATCAAGGAGACGATAGCCTTTGCCGAGCCCTCGGGGCCCTCGAACGACACGAAGTACCCGCCGTGCGGATGCGTCCACGTAGCAATGCCCAGACCGCCAAGGCCCTCAGTAAGCTTGCGCTCGACCAGCTCAAAGCGCGGACGGACGATGGCGGCATGCTTTGCCATCTGCTCCTGCACGCCCTCGAGGTCGCGTAGGAAACGCACATGCGCCAGCTGGGAGAACTTCTCGCAGCTCACACGCGACACGGCAAACGCGGCACGAATCTCGGCCATGTCAGCGTCGCTCGCCGTGACAAAGGCCAGACCCGAGCTGGGGAATGTGACCTTCGCCGTAGAGCCAAACTCGTACACGAGGTTGTCGTTGCCGGCGTCCTCAAGGGCCGCAAAGATATTCAGCAGCTCGTCGTCCTCGTCGCCAAAGGCGTGCACCGCATAGGCGTTGTCCCAGAAGATGCGGAAGTCAGGCGCGGCGGGCTTCAGTGCGGCAAAGCGGCGCACGACCTCGTCAGAATAGGTGATGCCGGTGGGGTTGGCGTATTTGGGCACGCACCAGATGCCCTTGACCTGGGGATCGCTCTCTACCAGCTCGGCCACGACGTCCATGTCGGGGCCATCCTCAAGCAGCGGAACCGGCACATTGGTGATGCCGAAGCTCGCGGTAATGGCAAAGTGGCGGTCGTAGCCCGGACTGGGGCACAGGAACTTGATCTCGCCCTGGTGGCACCACGGCTTCTGACCAGCAATGCCGCGCGTGAGGGCGTTGACGACAAGGTCATGCATGAGGTTCAGGCTGGACGATCCGTTGACGATGACGTTGGCAGGGTCGACGCCCAAGATCTCTGCGGCCAGCTTGCGGGCGCAGGGCAGGCCGTCGGGCGTGCCATAGTTGTCCACGATGGCGTTGCCGTCGACAAGCGGAGTGTCGGACGTCAGCATGTCCAGCATAGGCCGAGACAGGGCAGTCTGTTCGGGCGAAGGCTTGCCACGTGCCATGTCGAGCGATAGGCCGCAGGCACGAACCTCGTCGGCTGCATGCTCGAGCTCGGCAATCGCCGCGTCGAGCTCGGGGGTGGACATCTGCTGGTAGACGCTTGCCATGGTGTACTCCCTATCGTGAATCATTCACTAGTCCGCCATCGGCAAGAAGTATAGACGCGTTGCCAGCCCACACCTGCTACCATTATTCATATGAAAGAATTTGCTTACAACGCTCCCATTGAGCATCGAGACCCCGTGCGCCCCGGCTCGCCCGCTGGCGAGTACGGTGAGCTGCAGAGACTGGTTGACGCACTGTACGCCGTCAATCCGTCGAAGGCCGTCTCGCGGATGGACGTGCTCGTGCGTGCCGAGGTGGATGACCTCGGCGACGACCTCATGGAGATCGTACGGCTGCTCCCAGGCGGAACGTACAAGCGCTACCGGCTGTGTGACCAGCTGAACTCCATCATCACGGCCCATGGGTGGGCCTATCTCTACGGCACCGTGGAGTAAGTCCGCAGCCAACAGCCCTATATAGAATTGCCGCGTGGTGCTTAGAAAGGCTACTCAGCAGCCTCTGGACTCAGCTGGCGAGCCTCAAGATCGAGCATGCGATCTTCATACACCTTATAGGCAAGCAAGAACACGGCATTCTCGAGCATGCGCTCGAGCGTCCCGCCAATGCGCCTGCCCTCGATGTCCACCAGCTGCAGCTCGCCGTCGAGACGCGTGGGGTGTGATGCCGGATCATCGGGGAAGAGTCCGCCAATGGTCTGTTCGAGAAGACCCGCCATGCCCTCGTAGGCGAGCTCGAGGTCAACGCCCAGCTCATGTCCCGTCAAGATGATCTGCTCGATCTGAGAGATGGACAGCACCCGTTTGAAGGCACACACGAAGATGAGCGAAGCGATGTGGCGACGGGTATAGCGCTTACGCGTGGGAGCAGGGACGATGCGCTGCTTTACATAGTTATTGACCATGGCACCGGTAACGATCTTCTCGTTGGGCGCATACATGAACGAGAGCTCGCTCGAGATAATGGAGAGCACCTGATCAAGGTAGAGCTCGATGCGCGGCATCTCAGCGACGCGCGCAATGTGCAAGGACTGCATCTGATGTGCCAGCTCGGCATACGCCTCGTCAAATACAAACGGCTCCTCATCCAACGACCTATATGCTGCCATGCGCACGCTCCCCTTCGTCACCGTGGCCACTCAAATTATGTTTATCAGGTTATCTGGTTTTCATGACTAGATGCAATGGGTATAGTTTCCTTCGTCGCCATGAGCAATATTACCACTCTACCTATGGCGAACCGTAGACGGGAACATCGTCTCTGGGTTAGGAGCACATCATGAACGAGCAGAGAATTGCCATCCTCACTGATACCGGAACCAACACACCTGCTGACTTCATGGCAGCACACGACATCCGCGCCGTTGCCCTGCGCATCAACTTCTCTGACGGAACCAGCTATCGCTCGGGCGAGGACATCTCTGCCCAAGAGCTGGTGGCGCGGCTCTCCCATGAGGTCCCCTCAACATCGCTCCCCTCGCCTGAGCAAATCAGGGAGGCGCTGGAGCAGGCTCATGCCGACGGATACGAACGCGCGGTCTTTGTGACCGTCTCCGCCGGCCTCTCCGCCACCAACCAGACGGTGCACATGGTGGCAGAGCAGATGGAAGGGTTTCCGGTCTTGGTTATCAACACCCGCAGCATCGGCCCAGCAGCTGGGCTTGTGGTCATGGCCGCCGCGCAGATGGTGGAGGAAGGCGTGCCCTTCGAGCACCTGGAGCGTCGCCTTGACGAGCTCTCACGCCAGACGCGCGTGTTCTTCTCCACCAAGACGCTCACCTACCTGCGAAAGGGCGGGCGCATCTCAGAGGCGGTCTATCGCTTGGGGTCATTTCTGGACATCAAGCCAGTCATCACCTGCGACAAGGCCGGTTACTGCGCGGTGGCGAACAAGGCTCGCGGTTGGAAGCGCTCACTTGATGCCCAGGTCACCCTTGCCGTGAAGCATGCAACGACGCTGCGCGGAGCCGTACGGCTCGTCGTCGCCTGCTCAGAGGGCAACGACCACTTCGACGAGCTGGAGGCGAAGCTTCGCACGCAGCTGGCAAGCAAGGGGATCGAGGTCGTGGAGCCTGTCGTCCGAAGCGCCATCTCACCTGACCTGCTCGTCCATAGCGGACCCGACGTCGTGACCATCGGTGTGCAGCCCGACTGGCATTGATGCTGACTGAGCGCTGCGGCTCAGGGTTAGCTCCTTGGCCACGGCGCAAACAGTATCTGCATATCTGCCCCAGAATCATCACAAATCATGCGCCATTTTGTAGACAGAGCATTTCAATATGCTCCTCTTTGCGTAACGGTGCCTAGACTATGCACGGCAATAATCCGAGACAGAGAGCGAGGTTGCCATGCCCAAGCGTACAGACATCCATAAAGTCATGATCATCGGTTCGGGCCCCATCATCATCGGTCAGGCGTGCGAGTTTGACTACTCCGGCACGCAGGCCTGCAAGGCCCTGAGGTCTTTGGGGTACGAGATCGTCCTCGTCAACTCCAACCCCGCCACCATCATGACGGACCCGGGCACCGCGGATCGCACCTATATCGAGCCCCTCAACGTTGAGCGCCTCACCGCAATCATCGAGAAGGAGCGTCCCGACGCCATCCTGCCCAACCTGGGCGGCCAGTCGGCGCTCAACCTCTCCTCCGAGCTCTCCAAGACCGGCGTCCTGGACAAGTACGGCGTCAAGGTCATCGGCGTGCAGGTCGACGCCATCGAGCGCGGCGAGGACCGCGAGGCCTTCAAGGAGCTCATGAACGATCTGGGCATCGAGATGGCCAAGAGCAAGGTTGCCTACAGCGTGGACGAGGCCGTCGACATCGCCCGCGAGCTTGGCTATCCCTGCGTGCTGCGCCCCGCCTACACCATGGGCGGCACGGGCGGCGGCCTGGTGTACAACATCGAGGAGCTGCGCACCGTGGTCAAGCGTGGCCTCGCCGCAAGCCCCGTGCACGAGGTCCTCGTCGAGGAGTCCGTCCTCGGCTGGGAGGAGCTCGAGTTTGAGGTGGTCCGCGACGCCAACGGCAAGATGATCACCGTCTGCACCATCGAGAACATCGACCCGATGGGCATCCACACCGGTGACTCCTTCTGCGTAGCCCCCATGCAGACTATCGCGCAGGAGACCATCGATCGTCTCCAGGAGAAGAGCTATCGCATCGTGGACGCCGTCAAGGTCATTGGCGGCACCAACGTGCAGTGGGCCCACGACCCCGTGAGCGACCGCGACATCATCATCGAGATCAACCCGCGTACCAGCCGTTCCTCCGCACTTGCGTCCAAGGCCACCGGCTTCCCCATCGCACTCATCTCCGCCATGCTCGCCAGCGGCCTCACGCTCGATGAGATTCCCTGCGGCAAGTGGGGTACGCTCGACCAGTACCATCCCGACGGTGATTACGTCGTCGTCAAGTTCGCCCGTTGGGCCTTTGAGAAGTTCAAGAGCATCGAGGACCGTCTGGGCACGCAGATGCGCGCCGTGGGCGAGGTCATGTCCATCGGCAAGACCTACAAGGAAGCCTTCCAGAAGGCCATTCGCTCGCTTGAGCAGGGCCGCTATGGCCTCGGCTTTGCCAAAGACTTCAACGAGAAGTCGCTGGGGCAGCTCATCGACCTGCTGGCCTACCCCACCAGCGAGCGCCAGTTCGTCATGTACGAGGCGCTGCGCAAGGGCGCCACGGTTGACCAGCTGCACGCGCTGACCTCCATCAAGACCGAGTTCATCCAGGAGATGGCCGAGCTGGTGGCCGAGGAGCAGAGCATCCTCAACTGGTCTTCCGCCCACCCGGGCAAGCTGCTGCCGCCCGACGTCCTGCGCCTTGCCAAGCAGGATGGCTTTGCGGACCGCTATCTCTCACAGCTCACCGGCCTTGCCGAGGCAGACATCCGCGCGCAGCGCGCCGAACTGGGCATCAACGAGGGCTGGTACGGCGTGCACGTCTCGTCCACGCCCGACAGCGCCTACTATTACTCCACCTACAACGCGCCTGACGCGAGCGAGCCGCTCGAGGGCGACAAGATCATGATTCTGGGCGGCGGCCCCAACCGCATCGGCCAGGGCATCGAGTTTGACTACTGCAGCGTCCACGCCGCAAAGGCCCTGCGCAACCTGGGCTTCAAGACCATCATCGTCAACTGCAACCCAGAGACGGTCTCCACCGACTACGACACCTCCGACAAGCTCTACTTTGAGCCGCTGACCACCGAGGACGTCCTCTCCATCTACGAGAAGGAGAAGCCGCTCGGCATGATCGTGCAGTTTGGTGGCCAGACCCCGCTCAACATCGCAAGCGAGCTCAAGGCTGCTGGCGTCAAGATTCTGGGCACCACGCCCGAGGTCATCGACCTCGCCGAGGACCGCGACGAGTTCCGTGCCATGATGGTCAAGCTGGGCGTTCCCATGCCCGAGGCCGACATGGCCGTCACGGTTGAGGAGGCGCTCGATGCCGCCCACGAGATTGGCTACCCCGTCATGGTGCGTCCCAGCTACGTGCTGGGCGGCCGCGGCATGGAAGTTGTCTACGACGATGACCACATGCGCGCCTACATGGCCGCGGCCATCGGCGTCACGCCTGACCGCCCCATCCTCATCGACCGCTACCTGCAGCACGCGCTGGAGTGCGAGGCGGACGCTATCTGCGACGGCCTGCATGCCTACGTGCCGGCTGTCATGGAGCACGTCGAGCTGGCCGGCGTCCACTCGGGCGACTCCGCCTGCGTGCTCCCCTCGGTCACCATCTCTGACGAGCACCTGGCCACCATCAAGGAGTACACGCGCCGCATCGCTCAGGAGATGCACGTCGTGGGCCTGATGAACATCCAGTACGCCATCGAGAACGACGTGGTGTACTGCATCGAGGCCAACCCGCGCGCGTCGCGCACCGTGCCCCTGGTCTCCAAGGTCTGCGGCATCCAGATGGTGCAGATCGCAACCGACGCCATTACCGGCGAGCTCACCGGCCGTCCGTCTCCCGTGGCCGGCCTGAAGGAGGCCAGCTACGCCTTCTACGGCGTGAAGGAGGCCGTGCTTCCGTTCTCGATGTTCCCCGAGGTTGACCCCATCCTCGGTCCCGAGATGCGCTCCACCGGCGAGGTTCTGGGCCTGGCTCCCACCTTTGGCGAGGCCTTCGTCAAGAGCCAGGAGGCCACCGGCATGCCGCTGGCCAACGCGGGCAACGTACTGATGTCCATCTCCGACAAGACCAAGGACGAGCTGGTCGAGGTCGCGCAGATGTACATCGACGCGGGCTTCCAGATCATCGCCACTCGCGGCACGGCGGCCTTCCTCGCCGAGCACGACATCCCCGCGACGGTGGTCTTCAAGCAGCGCGAGGGCCGTCCCAACATCACCGATGCCATCAAGAACGGCCAGATTGACCTCATCGTCAACACGCCGCAGGGTGACGGCGGCTCCGCCACGGACGGCTCCTACATCCGCAAGGAATCCATCCGTGCGCACATCCCGTTCATGACCACCATGGCGGCGGCAAAGGCAGCGGCCATCGGTGTCAAGACCATGCGCTCCACGGAGGGCTCCGGCGTCAACGCCCTGCAGGACATCCACGCGATGATCAAGTAGGCGTCCGGCGCACAACCAGTGACCGAAAGGGGTAGCCCCCAACGGAACCAGTGTCCGTTGGGGGCTACCCCTTTCGGTCACTAACCTAATGGATTACGCAAGCACCTTGAGCAGCTCGACCATCTGGCGGGGCGTCTTTGCGCAGACGTCGGCATGGGCGAGAAGCTTTCGGTCATTGGTCACGAGGTAGTCCGCATGGGAGCGTCGGCACGCCGCGAGGACAAGGTCGTCCTCGTAGTCATCGTGATAGTCGCGGTACTTGCAAGCGAGCCGGATGTCAGACATGTCAACGGGGACCGCAACGGCCAGTTCCTGCATGCTTGTCACCGCATCCCACGCCCAGCGTTTGATTGCCGTGGCCCACGCCTCCGTGAGCGCGGACGACTCCCGCACCCAGCGCTTGTTGTTGATGATGACCCTTTGGTACACGTCAAGGCTCGATTGCGCTGCATACACCAAGGAGAAGCCGCGCTTCTCCGCCTCCTCCAGCAACGTGCGCGCAGCCTCTGCCCCTGGACGGTTGGGCAGAAGCGCATCAAGCCATACATTGGTATCGATGAGCAGGGTCAACGGAGTGCTAGGCATGCCAAGCCATCCTCTCTGCCTCGCGCGAAAGATGCTCATCGTACAAGGCTTCTTCCAGCTCTTCGTCGGTCAACGGAGTAAAGGCGGACACATCGACGCCCAGGCTCTCAGCCATAGCGTGGTAATGGCTGTCGACACGCTCGAACACGCGACTCGCTCTATTCGTCAGCGGCATCTCCTCCGCAGGCGTCCCCTTCAAAACGCTGTAGACCTCCTCGGCCTCTTCAACACCCTGCGAAACCTTCTCTACCACTCCGCGAATCAGCTTGGTAAGAGACTCTCCCATCAAGCCCAGCACCTCTTCTGCTTGGCGCCTCTGTTCGGTATTGACGCGAACGTTCAGCTGAGTCATGGTGGCAGCCATATCGCCTCCCTTGTTAGTGCTATCACGCTTCTTCATGCCGTGCTAGCTATGTTAGCACTCACGAAGAGGTCCGGGCCCGGGTGGTCAGCGACCCGCTTGCTGTCCTACTTATACGGCTGGCTGCTGCTGCGTGATGCAGTGGATGTTGCCGCCGCCGAAGATGATCTCTTTGGTGTAGATGCCGATGACCTCGCGGTCGGGGTAGGTAGCCTGAATGTCGCGGAGCGCCTGTGCGTCGTTAGGGTCGCCAAACTGGGGCACGAGCACCGCGCCGTTGATGGGCAGGAAGTTGAGGTAGCTGGGCTCGAAGGCGTCCTCGGGGGTGCGCGGGAGCACGCCCTCAACCGGGTCGATGGTCGAGGCCTCCTCCTCAGTCATATACACGCTCTTGCTCGGCATGATGACCTTATGAATCTTGAGCTTGCGTCCGCGGGCGTCCGTCGCTTCGGAAAGCGTCCTGTACGCCGCCTGACACTCGGCATAGAACTTGTGGCTGGGGTCATCCGTCCACATGCAGCAGACCTCACCAGGGGCCGAGAAGCACGCGACGTCGTCCACGTGCCCGTTGGTCTCGTACGGGTCGATGCCATCCTTGATCCAGATGACCTTCTCGCAGCCGAGATACTTCTTGAGTTCGTCCTCGCAGTAGGCACGGAGCTCCTCGCTCCACGGCTCGAAGTCGGTCACGCTGGCGTTGCGTCCTGGGGAAAGCAGGCACATGTCGGTGGTGACCACGGTGCCTTGGCCGTCGCAATTGAACGAGCCTCCCTCGAGGATGAAGCCATCGGAGCGGTAGCGGTTGCACTGCACGATGTTGGCCATCTGCAGGCCAAGCGACGCGTCCTTGTCCCACGGGAAGTACAGGCCGTCTACGAAGCCGCCGTACGCATTGAAGTGAAAGTGGCTGAGCGCCAGCTCGCCTGCGTCGTTCACGAGGAACGCCGGGCCAGGGTCGCGCAACCATGAGTCGTTGTACTCCATGAGCATGACCTGTACGTTGTCCACGCCGTCAAACAGCTGATTGACAGCCGGCCAGTCCTCAGAGTTGACGCCCACCGTCACCGGCTGGAACCGTGCGATGGTACGGATAATCTGCTCAAACACCTTCTGTGCAGGCTTTGCACCATTGCGCCACACATCGCTTCGGTGAGGCCACAGAATCCATGTGCGCTCCTGACGCTCATACTCCCCCGGCATGCGGAAGCCGTCGGCACGTGGTGTTGATTCAGACTCATAGATGGTACGCATGGGTTACCTCGCCTCTCCTAGCTTTTGAAGGAAAGGCCACCCACACGGCGAACGCTCGTGAGAGTGGCCTTTTTCATGACATGATGTCGCGTAAGACGTTACGCTTCGGCGGCCTCGGCGGCTGCCTCTTCCGCATTGCGCTGAGCCGCAAGCTCAGGCGTGAGGCCCTTGTACTCCTCGACGCGCCCCTTGGCGGAGACGATGCGGAACACCTCGCCAATAATCAGGAACACAATCAGACCGATGATCATCGGAATCTTGTCACCCATCTCTTCAGCAGACAAGGGAATGACCGTAGCAATGACTGCCGCGATGAGCTCAATCATCGGAACAATCAGCGCGATCTTGAACATGGCGCCCTTGAAGGGGAACTCATAGATGCGCTTCCGGTCAGGGTCAACCTTACGCAGATGCATAAATGCCGGGAACATCGGGATGTAGGTGAGCAGCAGGAAGACCACCGACAGGCCAAAGAGCATCCAGAAGATGTTGTTCGCGATGAAGTCGTTAGGAATGAGCTGGATGCAGAGAATAAGCGAGGTCACGACTCCGTTGATGATGGCGGCACCGTCAGGCATGCCGGTCTTGGGGTTCATCTTGCCGAACGCCTTGGGCATGTTGCCCGTCTGGGCGGCGTATGCGGCAACGGAGTTGACGCCAAACGACCAAGAGGCCATGTTCGCAAACATCGTCACGAGGAACATGACGGCAACCAGCTTGAACAGGAAGCCGTTGCCCACCATGTTCTCAAGGGCGACGACCATGCCGAAGTCGGGGTCAATCTCGTCGGCAGGGATGGCGGCACCGATGCCAAAGGACGCAAACAGGTAGATGACCGCGATGGCAACGCCACCAAGAATCACGGCACGCGGAATCTCGTGCTTGGGGTCTGCCATGTCGCCAGCCATGGTGCAGATGACCTCGAAGCCCATGAAGTTGAAGATGATGATCGAAAGGTAGCCGAGGGCATTTCCGCCGGAAAGGTCTGGCAGGAAGGTGGCGGGGCTCATGTCGCTCGCAAAGCCATTCTGAGAGGCATACCAAATGCCGACGCAGCCAACGATTACGGCAACGGCAACCTTGATGATGGCGCCACCGTTGAGAACCCACTCGGAATCAGCCACGGGCGAGAAGGCCATGAAGGTAACAATCCACGTAAAGGCCAGCTCGATGGCAAGTGTCACCCAGATGTTTGCCTCGAAGTCATACGTATAGCCCGTGATCATCGTCATGATGAAGGGGAACAGGGTGGCCAGCGATGCAATCCAGAACGGGTAGTTGACCCAGTAATAGTACGCGGCGCGTGCGGCCCACTTGTCCCCTAAGCCATCGCGAATCCAGTCGATGATGCCGCCCTCACTCTCATACGCGGTGCCGAGCTCCGCAACAGCCAGGCCGTACGGAATCAGGAACGTGATGATCAGGAACACCCACCAGAAGAACTGCTGGTTGCCAATGGCCGCAGCAGGCGCGGCAGCCTCGCAAACAAAGACGACGCAGATCACCGTTGAGATGATCGTAAAGAACGACAAGGACTTCTTTTCCACAGTGGCTCCTTTCACAACAGGGCTTGGCGGCGTGTCACCATGATTGGGAAACGTTCCTCACCTTTTTCTATGGCAGTATAGCGTCTGCTCCATCGGACGCCTTTTAACAAACAGCAGGTCACGGACTGTATCACAGCGCTAAGGGGTATCAACGATGTCGTGAGCCTCCCTCCACGTTGCTTCCGCGCGGTCGCAGTAACGGTGCAGCAGGTAGGCAACCGCCCACATGGCACAGAGGCCAAACGCCAAACCTGCCCACGGGTTGCGCACCAGCGCCACAAACACGAATGCCACGCAGGCGACCGCCCCCGATACAAGCGCATAGGGAAGCTGGGAGCGCACGTGGTCGATATGATTACAGCCTGCCCCCGTGGACGAGAGGATGGTGGTGTCCGAGAGCGGCGAGCAGTGGTCTCCAAAGATGACGCCCGCAAACACGCCACCAAGTACCATCGAGATGGTCTCTGGAGCAACACGGGCACAGATAGCAATTGCGGGGGGAATCATGATGGCCATGGCTCCCCACGAGACGCCCGTCGTGAAGGCGATGGCGCCCGTCGCGATGAAAATAGTGAGGGGCAAAAGCACCGGAGGCGTCGTGGTGGGCACCAGACTTGCCACGAACGGACCAGTCGACAGCACCTCGTCACCCATGACCTTCGAGACGGTCCAGGCCAGAAGCAGCATGGCCATCGCGTCAATCATGTCTTTCAGACCCGCCATGAACGCCTTGCCGAATTCGTCCACCGTCATGAGCCCGCGTGGTATATACAGCACGTACACAAACACGAGCGTAGCGACACCCGCATATACCAGCGCCAGCGTGGAGTTGGCATTCTGCATCGCCTCGACCACGCTCGCTCCCTTATAGATTCCCCCCGTGCCCAACATGAAGAAGACCGCAAGAAATGCCAGTACCAGCATGGGGGCCATCAGGTCAAGCGCCTGCGCTTTGTTCGTAGCCGCACGGCCAGCGTACTCGTCAACGGTCTCGTGGCGCGTGCTGTCATGGCCCTCGCGTGCCGCACGCTCGTACTCCACCATGGGACCGATGTTGATGTCCCACCACGACACCAGAATCACGAACAGGAGCGTCAAACATGAGTAGTAGTTGTACGGGATGGTCTTGAGAAATGCCAGAAGGCCCGTATCGGGAAAACCATACTGCTCGAGCAAGGGACTGATGAGCAAAACGCACGTTGCCACCCAGCTCGACATCGGGAACAAGATGGTGTCTGGAGCCGACGTCGAGTCAATGTTGTAGGCAAGCTTCGCGCGACTGATGTGCAGCCGATCAGTGATGGGCCGCATCACGTTGCCCACGGTAAGCGCATTGAAGTAGTCGTCAATGAGGATGGAGATGCCCATGCCAAAGGTGGCGAGCTGGGCGCTGCGGCGCGAATGGATGCGCGCTTCCGACCAACTCGCAAAGGCCTCGGCACCACCTGCGACCACCAGAATCTGCACGATGCCACCAAGGATGGCAATGAACGCAAAGAGGGTGACACTCTCTGGGTCGGCGAAGGAGTCCAAAAGGGCCGCTATGGTCTCGTAGAAGGGACCGAGCACTGGGTTTGCCACGGCAAGCATCGTCTTGTCAGGCGCAAACCATACGTATATGCAGTAGCCCACAAAGACTCCCGCAAGAAGCGAAGAAATGGGCCTGCGCGTCTTGATTGCCATCGTTATGGCCACGATGGGAGGCACCAGCGAGAGCCAGCCATATGCAGACGCCATTTGTCCTCCCTTCTGCGTGCCGAGGTCGGGCCGGCAGATGTGATCCGGCCCGACCATTTGTGGCTGCGTTACTTAACCTGCGGCGCCGGCTCCTGCTGCGTGATGCAGTGGATGTTTCCGCCACCAAAGACAACCTGCTCGGACTGGACGCCCACCACCTTGTAGGCACCCTCGCCCCAGGTCTCGTCGTAAATCTTCTGGAGCGTCTCTATGGCCAACGAGTCGTTCTCGTCGCCGTACTGCGGAGTGATGATGCCACCGTTGGTCACGAGGTAGTTCATGTAGGAGGCAATCAACGGCTCGTCAGATACGCGCGGCTCGGCATTCTCATCGATGTCGATGGTGTCGCAGGATGCCTGGTCCATGAATACCGGCTTGACCGGCATCGGAAGCTTGTACACCTTCAGCTTGCGACCCTTTGCGTCCGTGGCATTGCTGAGCGTCTCGTAGGCCTCGTGGCATTGACGATAGAACGGGTAGTCAGGATCATCGGTCCAGATGCACGCCATGACGCCAGGGGCGATGAAAGTCGCCACGTCGTCAATGTGGCCGTTGGTCTCGCTGGGGTCAATGCCCTCCTTGACCCAAATCACCTTGTCAACGCCCAGGTACTCCTTGAGGTGGTCCGTCATGTAGGCACGAAGCTCTTCACTCCACGGCTTGAACTTGAGCGCGAAGGTCGGCCAGATGTCATCCTCGTCCTCTTCCACGCGCACGGCGCTGGCGGTGCGGCCGGGAGAGAGCAGGCATTGGTCGGTCACCACGAGCGTACCCTCGCCGTCGACGGTGATGGAGCCGCCCTCAAGGATCATGTCATCGGGACGATAGCGAACTACCTCGGAGAGCTCGGCCATCTTCAAGGCGATCTGCTCGTCTTTGTCCCAGGGGAAGTACAGGCCGTCGACCATGCCGCCATAGGCATTGAAGTGCCAGTGGTTGGCACGGACCTCGCCCTTATCGTTGATGACGTAGGTCGCGCCAGTGTCACGGAACCACGCGTCATCGGTGGTCATCTCGATAACATGGACGTTCTCGTCCTCTTCGAACACGGCCTTGCAGTTGGCATAGTCAACCTGATTGGCGCACATGTAGACCGGGGTGAACTCGGCGATGGCGCGAGCGATGTTGGCGTACTGTGCCTGCGCGGGCTTGGCGCCATGTGCCCAGGTGTCTGTGCGGTGAGGCCAGCCCATCCACACACGCTTCTGCGGCTCGAACTCACCGGGCATGTGGAAGCCGTCGGCCTTTGGGGTTGAATCTGACTCATAGATGGTACGCATGTCTTGCCTTCTTTCGTGGCGGTTAGAGACGGTGGGCCAAGGTGAATGCGAGTTCCGCAGCCCAGGTGGTGCAGCCGTACCGAAGGGACGGCGTCACACCACCTGAGGCGAGGACTGTCTGAGCAGGCGGCCTTGGCCCACCGTCTGACAGGCAGGATGGTGCTTACGCCTGAAGCTCCTCAATCTTGGCGATGGCCTTGTGCAGGCGCTCCTTGGAGGCGTACTCCACGCCCTCGTCGTTCAGCGGAGTGCGACGTCCGAGGGTCGCCAGGATGGCGCGGATGGAATGCTTGCGGTTCTCAGCCTCCACCCAGCAGAGCGAGCGCTCGGGGTCGTCCATGACCTCATCGGTGACTTCCTCGTTGCGCGACGCAGGCAGGCAATGCATGAACTTGGAGTCAGGACCAGCGTAGTTCATCATGTCCATGGTGACCTGATACTTGGGATAGAAGATGTCCATGTAGTTGACACCCTCGACCTCATCGTCGTAGAGGCCATACCATACGTCGGTGTAGATGAAGTCGGCGCCCTTGATGCACTCGATGTCGTCGGAGATGGTGATGGTGCCACCCGACTTCTTGCAGTTCTCCTCGCCGATAGCCATGAGCTTCTTGCCAAACTCAGCGCGCTCCTCATCGGTGCCCACGTGGAGGGCACCATCAGAGATCTGGTGACCCTTAGGGCCAAACTGCACGAAATCCATGCCCATGATGGAGCAGATGAACATCAGCGAGACGCAGACCTGCGTGGCGTCACCGATGAAGGCGAGCTTGCAGTCCTCGATGCTCTTGCCTTCGGGAAGGTTCTCAAGCATGGTGAGAAGGTCGCCCAGCTCCTGCGTGGGATGGTTGAACTCGGACATGCCGTTGATAACTGGGCAGGCGGCACCAGCGGCAAGACCCACCACGTCCTTGTGGCGGTCAACCCGCGCCATCATGATGTCGAGGAGGCTTCCCATAACACGCGAGGAGTCTTCGAGCGACTCATGCCCACCCAGCTGAATGGTGCCGGGGCCGTAGAACTGCGCATGGCCGCCAAGATCGCACATGGCCGTCTCGAACGAGATGCGCGTACGCGTGGAGACCTGCTGGAAGATCATACCCAGGCTCTGGTTGCGCAGCAGGTGCGGATAGAAGCCGTCCTCCTTGATTGCCGCCTTCATGGCCATGGCGAGCTCTTCCATGGCGAGCAGCTGCTCCTTGGTAAAGTCACAGGTATCGATGTAGTCCTTGGGCATGCTCATAGGTATCGCCCGTCCTTTCCGCCGGATAACCGGCGCCCAGCGGCTTCGAGAGCCGCGCCTCTACTTCAATTGACACCGCACGTTTACTAGTAGTGGATACGCGTGCCGCTCTTTCCGCGCACCGCTTCGGGAGCCTTCTCCAGCGAGCCGATGATCGCGACGCGATCCGGCCGACCCTCGCAGAAGCGAAGTGCCGCGCGTACCTTGGGCTCCATGGAACCCTTGCCGAACTCACCCGCGTCGGCGTAAGCGCGTGCCTCGCTCACCGTTATGTCTGTCAGGTCTTGCTGGTTTTCCTTGCCAAAATTGATGGCAACATGCTCAACCGCCGTCAGCAACACCAGCATGTCGGCATCGCAGTCCTCCCCCAGAAGGGCGCCAGCCATATCCTTGTCGATGACTGCCGGGACGCCCTTATAGCAGCCATAGTTGTCGGTGTCGCGAATCACGGGGATGCCGCCACCGCCGCACGCAATGACGATGAACTCGTTGTCGAGCAGGTTGAGGATGGACTCGGACTCCACGATGCGCCGCGGACGCGGGCTCGCAACCACGCGACGGTAGCCACGCCCAGAGTCCTCCACGAAGTGGAAGCTGGGGTCTTGCGCTGCTTGGCTCTCTGCTTGCTCCTTGGTCAGGAAGGGGCCAATAGGTTTGGTGGGGTTTTGGAACGATGGGTCGTCGGCATCGACCTCTATTTGCGTCACGACCGTTGCCACGTGCCACTTCTTGCCGGTACGGTGCATCTCTGCTCCGAGCGCCTGCTGCAGGTGATAGCCGATGTAGCCCTGGCTCATGGCGCCGCACTCAGGCAAGTCCATCACGGGGACTTTCTCGTCAAGCGTCGAGGAGATAGCAAAGGCCTTCTGAATCATGCCCACCTGGGGGCCGTTGCCATGAGTGATGATGATCTCGGTGTGTTCGTCAATCACGTCAAGCAAGGCGGGAGCCGCCTTGCGAACGTTTTCCATCTGCTCGGATGGCGTGTCGCCCAGCGCATTTCCACCAAGTGCTATGACGACGCGCTTGGGCTTTGACGGGTCCTTTCGAAACGATGCGGCCATACGACTTCTCCTCTAGACGATGGTGTTGTGCACACCCCCATCATCGTCCATGGACTCGTCTTATGCATATGTCTTCTGAGGTTCTTTGGTAAGCGGCAGTATTGATGTGCTGAATAAGCATATACCTGCGCAAACGTTATATGACGCGCGGGCATTAGGACGGTGCTGCTTCAAGATGGACCGGGCATACTGGCGCAAATCCTAATCCGGTTGCGCCGAGCGCAGAGCCCCCTACGCAAGCCAGGGCTTGCCGACCAAGGCGCGCGCTACCACGTCATTGACCGCGGCGCTCGTCGTGCCATCCGCCATGAAGAGCGTGAGATTCAGCGTCACGCTGCTCGCATTTGGGTCAGAGAACTGCGCGACGGGCTTCCTCGTGAGGTCAAGCAACTTTGCCGCCGCCATGGTGGCCGCAACGACGGCTTCTTCGGCTACCGCGTTGAGGTCAGCGTCGTGCTTCACGGCCAAGGTGAGCGTCGTAGAGAGCGCCGGGCCCTCGACCAGCTTGACAAATGGCGACTTCCACAGCACCGAGTTGGGGATGACCTGCATGTTGCCGCCACGATCCTCCAGGCAGGTATACCGCCAGTTGATGTCGGTCACCTTGCCCGTGAAGCCGCTTGCCGTGACGTAGTCACCCGGCTTGATGATCTTCGTGAGCATGAGCGTGAGGCCACCGATGAGGTTGGAGACGGTGTCCTGCAAGCCCATCGAAAGCGCGACCGAGGTCACGCCGAGCGTGGCAATGAAGCCAGTAGGCTCCACCCCAAACACGGGACCAAGCACAAAGAGCAGCGCAAACCCCCAGATGAAGCCACGTTGAATGTTGAGCAGGATGGTTGCCTGGGGAACCTTTGCCGCCTCGAGCGCACGACGGGAGATGGGGACGCTGATTCGCTGCACGATAAGCGCTGCCGCCGTCACGATGACGAGCAGCACGACCTTCGCAACGAGCGAGGCAGGCTCAAGGTTGGGAAGGAGCGTCTCCAGCATGTGCGTCACCCCTCGATCTTGACGATGGGCGCAAAGCCCTTCATGAGCTTCTTGGTCTTTCCGGTACGCGTGAAGTGCACCTCGATGGTATCACCCTGCACGGCGACCACCTTGCCGGGACCAAACGTCTTGTGCGACACCTGGTCGCCAGGCAGGAACGTCTCGGCAGCCTTGGCCGCATCACGCTTGATGCCGGTGACGGTAGGCCGCGCCACATCGTGCGAGCCGCCCGTAGACCTCGTGCGCGAGCCAAACACGTTGCCGCCATACACCTCAGACCCACGGCCCGACCCATAGGTGCCGTGACGGTCTCCGCGCTTTGCCCAGCCTGTACCGGAGAAGCCCGAAGATCCCACGCCGATGCTCTGCACGTGCTCCTCGGGAATCTCGTTGAGGAAGCGGCTGCGCGGATAGGCCTCGGTGCCACCGTACATGCGGCGCGTGGTAGCGTAGGTGAGATAGAGCTTGCGCTCGGCGCGCGTGATAGCCACGTAGGCCAGACGACGCTCCTCTTCAAGCTGCTCGCCCTCCCCCTCGTGCGCGCGATGCGGGAAGATGCCGTCTTCCATGCCCGCCACGAACACCACGGGAAACTCCAAGCCCTTTGCCGAGTGCACCGTCATCATCGTGATGGCACTCGTAGAGCCTGCCAGCGCATCGAGGTCAGAGCGCAGCGCCAGCCATTCCATGAGGGCCGGCAGCTTCTCTGCTGCCACCTGGGGCCTCTCCTGCTCCTGCGCGAGTGCCGCGGCATCGGCCTCGACCTCAGCCGCCAGGGCATCGGGAATCTCGCCCGCGCCGACGGCCCCGGCCGCACGCAGCTGCCGCAGGCTCTCGAGCGTCTCCTCAACGTCGTCGTGCGTCTCGTCGAACTCCGCGGCGACGCCATAGAACTCCTGAATGTTCTCGATGCGGCCATCGGCCTCGATGCTGTTCTCGGCACGAAGCGCCTGGATAAGACCCGTGCGGTCGACGATGGCCTCCACCACGTCGCGCAGCTCACCGGTCATGTGGCGGCCTGCCTCGATAGTTGCGCAGAACTCCCCCAACGCGCCTCGCACCTTGGCGGAGAGCAAGCCTGACTCGGCCACGCACAGCTGCGCCGCCGCAAAGAACGAAAGTCCATTTTCCGCCGCATAGGCGCTGATCTTGCGCACCGACGTGGTGCCGATACCACGGCGCGGCGTGTTGACCACGCGCATGGCGCTCACGTCGTCGTCAGGGTTGACCACCAGCTTGAGGTAGGCCATGACGTCGCGAATCTCCGCGCGGTCAAAGAAGCGTGTGCCACCCACGATCTTGTACGGCACACCCGCACGCAGGAACATATCTTCCAAGATGCGCGACTGCGCGTTGGTGCGATAGAAGACCGCGATGTCGTCGTAGCTTGTGCCGGCATCATGCAGCTTCTCTATCTCAGAGCCGATCCAACGGCCCTCGTCGCGCTCGTCCGCCGCCTGGAACACGCGGATCTTCTCGCCGTCGCCCGCAGAGGTGAACAGGTGCTTCTCCTTGCGGCGCGAGTTGTGCGCCACTACGGCGTTGGCCGCCGCCAGAATATGGCCCGTCGAGCGGTAGTTCTCCTCAAGACGCACCACCTTGGCCTCTGGGTAGTCCTTCTCAAAGTCAAGGATGTTCTGGATGTCGGCGCCACGCCAACTGTAGATGGATTGGTCGTCGTCGCCCACCACCATGAGGTTGCGGTACTTGGCAGCCAAGAGGTTGGTGATGGCGTACTGAGCCTTGTTGGTGTCCTGATACTCGTCCACACTGATCTGACGGAAGCGTTCCTGATAGCGGTCCAGCACCTCGGGATGCTTGGAGAGCAGCTCGTACGCACGGGTGAGCAGGTCATCGAAGTCCATCGCATTGGCGCGCGAGAGGCGGCGCTGGAGCTCTGCATAGACGCGCGCGGCCTTCTGGTAGGCGGGGCTGTCGGCCTCCAAGGACATCTCCTCAGGCGTGATGAGAGCGTTCTTCGCGTTGCTGATGATGGCGCGGATGGAGTTGAGCGGGTACTGCTTTGGGTCGATGTCGAGGTCAGCCATGATGTCGCGCACCAGACGGCGGGAGTCATCGTCGTCGTAGATGGTGAAGTTGGGGCGGTAGCCAAGAAGCTCCGCGTCTTCGCGCAGGATGCGCACGCACATGGCGTGGAACGTGCAGATCCACATGCCGCGCGTGCTGGGCACCAGCTTGGCAAGGCGCTCGCGCATCTCTGCCGCGGCCTTGTTGGTGAAGGTGATGGCTAGGATCTGCCAGGGGCGCACACCCTCGTCGCCAATCATGTGGGCAATGCGATACGTCAGCACGCGCGTCTTGCCCGAGCCTGCCCCCGCAAGCACCAGTAGCGGCCCTTGGGTGCACTCCGCAGCCTCGCGCTGCGCCGGGTTGAGGCTGTTGAGGTCAACAAGGGGCGCGGCGGGCATCCAAAGCTGGTCTGCGTCATAGGTTCCAAAGAGCGATTGCTGCTGGTCAAAGGGCATGAGCACTCCTGAGGGCCGAATTTAGCTAGGCACACTAGTGTAGCGACCCTACTGGACACCAATTCCAAACCCGAGGACTCGGCACAAGAAAACCGACGCCGAGGCATCCCCCGGCGTCGGTTTGAACCAACCATAAGCTGGCGACGTCAACGCTCGTCAGCTCACCCGAGCTTTGTTCCCAGGCGCAGCAGCGTGAAGAGACGCTGGGCGGCCAGCTGATAGTTCTCCTTTGATCGTGCGAGGGTCTCCTCGCGAGATACGATGTCAATCACGGTGGGAATGAGCGCATCCACGCCCACGCCAAAGAGGGCCGTCGCGTCCTCGTCCATGGCACCCACGACCGCAACACAGGGAACTCCCGCGGCCACGCAGCGTCCCGCGATGCCACTGATCACCTTGCCGTATGCCGACTGCACGTCCGCATGGCCCTCTCCCGTCACGCAGAGGTCACAGCCATCCAACAGCCGATCAAAGCCCACGAGGTCAAGCACGCACTCGATCCCGCGCACCACTTCTGCGTCGAGGAACGCCCGCGCCGCGGCGCCCAGCCCGCCTGCCGCGCCCATGCCATCCGCCATGGGATCAAAGCCCGCGAAGGTCTTGCACAGGACCTGGGCGTAGTTCTCCATGCCGCGCTCAAGCTCTTCAACCGTCTCGGGCGTGGCTCCCTTCTGCGGACCAAACACGTGCGTTGCGCCGCGTGGCCCCAAAAGCGGGTTGTCCACGTCGCACATCACGCGGAAGGTAGTCTTGGCAATGCGCTTGTCCATGCCCGAAAGGTCAATCTCGCGAACAAGTGCGAGGTCAGCGCCTGTGCCTGCCAACTCGTTACCCTCGCCATCCAAGAGGCGCGCGCCAAGGGCACGCATGCAGCCCATGCCGCCATCGTTGGTGGCCGAGCCGCCGATGGCCAGCGAGATGTCACGCACGCCTTGGTCGAGCGCGTCAGCAATGAGCTGACCCGTCCCGTACGTGCTGGCCAGCCGCGGGTCGCGCTCGTCAAACGCGACCAGGGGAAGCCCCGAGGCCTCCGCCATCTCGATGACCGCGCGAGACCCGCCAAGCAGTCCATAGTGCGCCTTCACGGCACCACCCAGAGGGCCTTCCACCGTCACCTTGCGCATGACCCCGTTCGTAGCAGCAACGACCGCATCGACGGTTCCTTCTCCACCGTCGGCAACCACCAAGGTCTTGGTCTTTGCATCAGGAAACGACGCAAGTGCCGCCTCGCGCAAGAGCTCGCCCGCCTCTGCCGAGGAGATGGTCCCCTTGAACGAATCTGAGGCAAACAGGAACCGAGGCATGATGACCCCCTTCTCTTACGCGCCCATATATATCGCTATTATTGCGCCGCTTCCACGCAGACTACGTCGCGCTTTGAGAGCGGCACGGGTGAGCGGAAGCGATATCGCCCCATGCTGCGCGCCATGATGTCCACCGGCGTCCAAGCGCCGGCCGCGTCATCCCACTCCTCAAGGGCGGCCAGCCTAATCTTGCGCACGTCCTCTCCGGGGCTCAGCACCTCGGCTTGTGCATCGCGCGCGGCGCGGTTTCGGCACTCAAGTTCGACGATGAATCCACCGAAGTCGGCCTCGCTCCCACGAACCACGCCCACCATGCTGCGCTCGCGGACGTAGTCGACGCGTCCCGGGTTCTGCGTGGGCTCACCAAAGTAGAAGCCAGTTGAATACGGCCGATGGCTTACCGCGTCGAGCTCCGCACGCCACGGCTCCACCGGGCTGCCGTCCAGCACATGGCGGTATGCGTTAGTCACACATGCGGTGTAATAGCTGCCCTTGGCGCGTCCCTCTACCTTGATGGCGTCGATGCCAGCATCGATCATCTTATCAAGATGCTCAATCATGCAGAGGTCATTGGATGAGAGCAGGTAGCTTCCGCGTTCATCCGTCTCCACCGGGATCGCCACGCCCGTCTTTTCCTCAACCAGCTCCCAGCCCCAGCGGCAGGGCTGCGCACACGCACCAAAGCTGGCAGAGCGCCCACGCCCCATCAGCTCGGCAGAAAGCAGGCACCTTCCCGAGTACGCCATGCACATCGATCCGTGCGCAAAGGCCTCGAGTTCCAGCTCCTTCGAGCAGCGCCGCCTCAGCTCGGCTATCTGCGCGAGTGTCATCTCGCGTGCGAGCACCACGCGTCGCACGCCCAGCCGTGCCCACGCATCGGCCGTCACCGCGCTCATCACGCTGGCCTGCGTGGAAAGGTGGGCCTCTACATGCGGCGCATGCCTCCGTAGCAACTCGAGCGTGCCCAGATCCGCCACGATAGCCGCGTCAACACCTATCTCGTCAATAAAGCGCAGGTAGGCAGGCAAGCTTTCCATGTCGGTGTCAGTCATGACCACATTGAGGGTCACATGCACCGAGACGGCTCGACCGTGTGCCCAGCGCACGGCACGAGCCAGCTCGTCGTCTTCAAAATTGACGCTGCGCGAGCGCATGCCCCAGCGTTTGCCCGCAACATAGACGGCGTCCGCGCCAAAGTGCGCCGCGAGCCGCAGCTGCTCAGGCCCTCCTGCTGGCGACAGCAGCTCCATTAGGGACGCTCCGGTGCGCCTACCTCACGCAGCATCTCGTTGAGCAGCTCCTTCTGCCCGTGCTGGGCCGGCACCTGGGTCACGTCCCAACCGGGACCACGGTTTGCCTCGATCAGTAGCGGCCCGTCCTGCGCAAGCGCCACGTCCCAACCGATGAGCTTGACGCCCTGGTTGACCAGTGCCGCCTCGCAGACCATCTCCACCACTTCGTCCCAGTACGGGATAGGGTAGCCGTCAAAGACGACGCCCGTGGGACTCACCGGGCTCTCGTTCACCTTCTTGTCGAAGCCGTTGCCCACGAGGCACCCGCGCTCGGTGTCAACCAGCACGCCCATGCCACCTTGGTGGAAGTTGTCCATGATGGTGGCGCCGCTGCCCACGCGCGCCACGGCCAGCACCAGGCGCGACTCGTCGTTGTTGGCAAAGGTCATCACGCGCAGGGTGTTGGTGCTGGGAGAAAGCGCGCTCCAGCGCTCGTCCTGCACCACCAGCTCTTCCACGAACTCGCCGTTCTCGCGCATCTCGTCAAGAAACGCCTGCTTATCGGCGATGTCGGCCGCGTCGACCTTCACCACGCCGCCTCCGCCCAGGCCATAGCGCGGCTTCTTGACGAACGACGGATGCCGCTCGCAGAAGGCCTCAAACGCCTCGAGGCCGTCCTCGGGGCTGCAGTACTCGCGGCGCGCGTACTTGGCAAAGTTCTTGTGGAAGTTGACCTTGTCCGAGAAGAACTCCGCGTACTCCAGCGGGCACAGCACCTGGTAGGCGTAGTACTCGTCGCCGGTGGTCACGTACGTCCTGCGCTCTGCCGCGGACTTCTCGTAGAACTTGAAGTTGAGGTAGTCCTGCAAGCCCGAACGATACTTGATGAAGCAAATGCCTGCATCAACAAACATCAGCCACGCAGGCTTGTGCACACGCTTGGAGATCTCTTTGAGGTCTCCGTAGAAGCGCTTGTAGTTTGCGCTGCGTGCGTAGTCAAGAAGTCCCATAGGAGGCCCTTTCCTCTCATCGATTTCGCACCCTACACTCTAGCACTGCGAAGGCAATCGCCCTTTGGACGCCTTGCTTGCAAAACGACCTGCGGTTTTACACAAGAGAGGCGTTCAAAGGGCAATGAGGTTTGCCAGCAACGTCTCACAGCCTTCCATGACGTCGGCAAACGTCGTCTCGAAGTCGTGGGTGTACCACGGATCGGCGATGTCACGCGGCCGGGCTGACCAGTCAAGCAAGAGGGCGATCTTGCCGTCGGGATCAGCCTTCTTAAGGTCTGAGCCGCTCACGGCACCGTAGCCCCATCCGCGCCTGCCCAAAAGCAGCCGAACCATGTTGCCGCGGTTGTTCTCGTCCATGCCAATGAGAAGGTCGTACGCGTCGTAGTCGGCGCGTGTCATCTGGCGCGCACGGTGGTTGCCACACGGAATTCCGTGGCGAGCAAGCACGCGCTGCGTGCCAGGATGCACGGGATTTCCCAGCTCCTCGGTGCTCGTGGCAGCCGAGTCGCAGACAATGGTGCCTTCGAGGCCGCGCTGGGACACGAGGTAGCGCATCACGTATTCAGCCATGGTGGAGCGACAGATGTTGCCGTGGCAGATAAAGAGAATCTTGGTCACGGGGCATCTCCCCTTCCTGCCGTCAGGCAATCACGCCCAGCATCTGCAGCCCAAAGTAGGCGATGACCGCCACGCCCAGCAGGATGCGATACCAGCCAAACGGCTTGAAGTCATGCTTGCGCACAAAGCTCATGAGGAAGCGGATGGCCAGAAGCGAAACCACAAAGGCCACGCCGCTGCCCACGCCCAGAAGCGCGAACTCCTGCGCGACAAAGCCGTTGCCCTTGAGGAAGTACTTGAGCAGCCTGAGGGCGCTTGCGCCAAACATCACGGGAATGGCCAGGTAGAACGTGAACTCGGCAGCAACCGCACGAGAGCAGCCCAGAAGCAGGCCGCCAATGATAGTAGAGCCAGAGCGCGACGTGCCAGGGACGAGCGAGAGCACCTGGAAGAGCCCGATGCCGATGGCCGTGGCCCACCCCAGCTGCGACATGTCCTGCACGCGGGCGTCGGCATCGGCCAGCTCGGTTGCGGTGAGCGGACGTTCGGACGCGGCAAAGTGCTTGCCCGATGCGCGCTCTGCCATCAGGGCGGCGGCTCGACGCTCGCGCGCGTTCTCGATGATGATGAACGCGATGCCGTAGACGATGAGCGCCGCAGCGATCACGAACGGGCTGCCCAGATGCTCCTCCATCCAGTCGTCGAGCGGGATGCCCACCGCGGCGGCAGGCACGCACGCAACCACGATCTTTGCCCACATCCCCCACGTGGAGCGGCGCTCCTCGGGCGTCTTGCGCTTGGAGAACGGGTTGAGCTGGTGGAAAAACAGCACGCACACCGCAAGGATGGCCCCGAGCTGGATAACCACCAAAAACATGTCCCAGAAGTCCGGGCTCACATCAAGTTTTACAAATTGGTCGAGCAACAACATGTGGCCCGTGGACGAGATGGGCAGCCACTCGGTGATGCCCTCGACCAGTCCATACAGGGCCGCCCTCAACAGCTCATTTAGCTCCATTTAGGCCTCCTTTTGATTGTTGTCAGGCCACTCAATGATACTCCGCGTCATGAATAAACAGTGGGCGCAAGAAAGCTAGGGTAACATGGAAAAGTCTGGAGATGCTGTGAAGGCATTTTTACGTGTCGTCGTATTGGCCATTGGAGGAAGACGTATGCATAGACCCGCACGAGACCTGATCGCTCTGGGACTTGCCGCCTCCATGGCACTGGGCGCCGCGTTTACGGTTCCCACCAGGGCATATGCGGCCACTGACGCTGAGCTTGCCGCAGAGATCGAGCGCTGCTCCATCGAGTTCAAAGAGGCCCAGGGCAAGGTCGACGACCTCATGGTCCAGATCTCTGACAACGAGGCGCGTCTTTCCGACATCGAGGCCACCCTGCCTGAGCAGCGCCTCAAGACGGCCAACTCCGTCCGTGCGATGTACAAGTTCCAGCAGTCGGGCGGAAGCCTCCTCGATCTGGTGCTCTCTGCCAACGACTTCAACGAGTTCCTCTCCATGGTGCAGTATCTGGACATCATCCAGAACCGCAACGTGGAAGAGATTGACCGTCTCATCCAGCTTGAGGACGAGCTCTCCATCCTTAACGCCACGCTCGACGCCCAGCGCGCTGAGGCAGAGAGCGAGCGCGATCGTGCCGCAGCCGCCCTCGCCGAGGCCGAGGAAGCCCGCGAGCAGGCTCGCCAGGCCGCACTCGCCCAAGCCCTCGCGGAGGAGCAGGCACGCGAGGCCGCACTTGAGGCGGCACGCCAGAACGAGGGCGGCACCTTCGAGACCGCCAGCGGCCGCACGGCAGACATCGTTGCTCCCGAGACTGACGACACCAGCAACGGCGTCAGCGATGACGAGCAGCAGACGACCGACCCCGAGGATCAGGGTGAGCAGACGCCTGATCCTGAGCCTGATCCCGAACCCGATCCGGAGCCGGCGCAGGACGAGACTCCCGCCCCGTCGGTCGACTCGCGCGAGCAGTTCATCGCCACTTGGGCCGAGCGCATCGACGCCTTCAACGCGGGCTATCCCCTTGGTGGCTATGGCCGCGTGTTTGCCGAGGCAGCCTATGACTATGGCGTAGACCCGCGCTGGTCCCCCGCCATCGCCCGCATGGAGAGCAGCTCTGGCCTGAACTGCTTCGAGTCCCACAACGCATGGGGCTGGGGCGACGTTGCCTGGGGAGACTGGGAGTCCGCCATCCGTGGCCACGTGAGCGGCCTTGCCGCTGGCTACGGCTACACCCTCACCTGGGACGCCGCGCAAACGTACTGCCCGCCCAACGCCTCGTTCTGGTACAGCTCCGTCTCCTCGTGCATGTACGAGATTTGGGGAAGCGACAGCCTGTAGGCCGCCAACTTCTGCTGTCCCCTTCACCACATTGCCATGACACGCCCGACGTCGCAGGACGTCGGGCGTTTTGCGTGCTAGAGTCCCATACGAACCCAATACATAAGGAGGCACCATGCCAGAACTTGCCGCTGACGCAGCGCGCTTTACCACACCTGACCCCGCACTCGCCGTGGGCACCACCCATCAGGGGTTTACCGTCAAGGCCATCGAGCCGCTCAAGGAGCTCTCTGCCACTGGCTACGTGCTCCGACACGACGCATCGGGCGCGCGGGTGCTGTGGATTGCCTGCGCCGACCCCAACCGCTCCTTCTCCATCGCCTTCAAGACCCCGCCGGCAGACGACACGGGCGTCTTCCACATCCTGGAGCACTCGGTGCTGTGTGGCTCTGACCACTACCCCGTGAAGGAGCCGTTTGTCAACCTGTTGAAGACCTCCATGCAGACGTTCCTCAACGCGCTGACGTTCCCTGACAAGACCATGTATCCCGTCAGCTCCACCAACGTCCAAGACTACGAGAACCTCATGGACGTGTACCTGGACGCCGTGCTGCACCCCGCCATCTATCACAAGCCGCGCATCTTCGAGCAGGAGGGCTGGCACTACGAGCTCGACGAGCTGGATGGCCCGCTCGTGTACAACGGCGTGGTGTTCAACGAGATGAAAGGCGCCCTCTCGGACCCTGACGACGTGCTCTACCAGGCCATCAGCCGCGCGCTGTTCCCCGATACGCCGTATCACTTCGAGTCGGGCGGCAACCCGCGCGCCATCCCCACGCTGACCTACGAGAAGTTCATCGACACGCACGCGCGCCACTACAACCTGGCCAACAGCTACACCGTGCTGTACGGTGACCTCGACATCGAGCGCGAGCTGGGCCGTCTTGCCGAGCGCTTTGCCGGGGCATCCCAGCGTACTGGCGAGCCCAACCCACTGCCGCTGCAAGCTCCTGTCAAGGCGGGCCTCAGCCGCATCGAGATGGCCACAGCTCCCGAGAACGCCACCGTTGGCCTGGCCTACGTGGCGGGCACCGCGGCAGACCGCGAGCGCGTGCTCGCTATCGACATCCTGCTTGACGCCCTCGCCGGATCCAACGAGGCACCGCTCAAGCGCATCGTGCTCGATGCTGACCTTGGTGACGACTTCCAGGTGAGCCTCATCGACCACACCCTGCAGCCACAAGTCATGATGCAGATCAAGGGCGCGCATGAGGGCGTTGCCGAGCGTTTCCGCACGCTCATCGAGAACACCTGCCGTGACATGGTTGACAAGGGCATTGACCGCGACCGTCTTGAGGCATCGCTGGCGCTGGCCGAGTTCAACCTGCGTGAGGCCGACTGGGGCAGCTATTCGGACGGCGTGGCGCTTTCCATGCAGGTCATGGCAAGCTGGCTATACGATGACGAGCGTCCTGTTGACTACCTGCGCTACGAGGAGCCGCTGCGCCACATGCGCGAAGGCCTCGCCAATGGGTACTTCGAGCAGCTGCTTGACCAGCTCGTCTGCTCGAGCGAGCACAATGCCGAGGTGGAGCTGGTGCCCGTTGAGGAGGGCGACGCCGCCGAGGAGCAGGCCGAGCTTGCCGCACGCAAGGCGGCCATGAGCGCTGACCAGCTTCTGGCCATCCAGGCGGAGGTCGCAGCCCTACGCGAGGAGCAGGAGCGCCCCGACACCCCGGAGGCCCTCGCCACACTGCCGCGCCTGACCGTTGATGACATCGGCGAGGCACCCGTTGAGAAGCGCCTGCAGGTGGTTGACGCACCGCTCACCTGCCTTGCCCACGAACTGGACACGCATCGCATCGACTACGTGTATCACTACTTTGACCTGCGCCGCATTCCCTTTGACGAGCTCCCCTACGCAAGCCTGCTCTGCGACCTTTTGGGCAAGCTCGACACCGAGCGTTACACCGCCGCAGAGCTCGACACCGCGGTGGAGCGCCAGCTGGGCTTCCTGGACTTCTTCATGAGCGTCATCGGCAAGGACGACGACCCGCTCTCCGCGCTGCCGCAGCTCGTGGTGGGCGCCTCTGCCATCAGCGAAAACGTCGCTGCGCTGGCCACCTTGCCTTCCGAGGTCTGGGGCACCACCCACTTTGATGACCTCGACCGCATCCATGACATCCTCCAGCAGCGTCGTCTTGGCCTTGAGATGCGCTTCACCAACGCCGGCCATGCGGCCGCCATCGAGCGCCTCTCCTCGTACTTCACCGCTGCGGCAGAGATCTCGAGCCAGGTAAGCAGCATTGACTATTACCGCTTCCTCAAAGATCTGCTCGCCTCGTGGGACGAGCGTGCGCCGCAGCTGCCGGCAAAACTGCACGCGCTTGCCGAGCGCATCTTCACGGCTGACGAGGTCACCGTAAGCTTCACCGGCTCTGCCGAAGACCGCGCGGCATTCTGGGCTGCCGGCGGCACGCTGGGCCTCGAGAAGCGTCCCGAGGTCGCGGCACACCAGCTGGTGCCACCCGTGCCTACCATCAAGAACGAGGCCTTCGTCATTCCCGCCAACGTGTGCTTCGTGGGCGAGGCTCAAGGCCCGTCTGCGCTTGACGAGGGCGAGATTGGCACTTGGCAGGTGGCGTCACGCGCGCTGAGCTACGACTTCCTGTGGAACGAGGTGCGCGTCAAGGGCGGCGCGTACGGCGTGGGCTTCAGGCGCGCTGTCACCAAGCTTCAGCTCTATTGGAGCTACCGTGACCCCAACGTGGATGCTTCCGTCAAGCGCTTTGAGAACGCTGCCGCCTGGCTTGCCGCATGGGAGCCCGACGAGGAAGAGATGGCCGGCTATATCGTGTCGGTGGTGGCCGCGCACGACGCCCCCACCAAGCCGCGCCAGCTCGCCCGCAGGCAAGACACCGAGTATTTCTCCCGGCGTCCAGCCGACTGGAACAAGATCATTCGTTCCCAGGTGCTTGCCGCCACGGTGGAGAAGGTGCGCGCCCTTGCCCCGTCTGTGGCCGAGCTGCCCGGGCGCCGCGCCTTCTGCATGTTTGGCGCCAAGGAGAAGCTCGAAGCGAGCAACCTCGACCTCAACATCATCGAGCTGATAGGCTAGCGGCTGCATAGCCCACGCCGGGTGCGTCCTGGGGGTAGCCCCCTAGA
This sequence comes from uncultured Actinomycetes bacterium, assembly GCA_900314645.1. Classification (GTDB taxonomy): domain Bacteria; phylum Actinomycetota; class Coriobacteriia; order Coriobacteriales; family Atopobiaceae; genus UBA1367. Next base: position 168,353 of record OMWB01000001.1, on the reverse strand, counting down.
CGCACTCAAGTGCGTCTAGGGGGCTACCCCCAGGACGCACCCGGCGTGGGCTATCTTTTCGGATTACATCAATCCGAGGCGGATGCAGGCGTTGTAGATGCCGTCGTCGTCCACGCCGTCGGTGACGTAGGTGGTCAGCTCCTTGACGGACGCTGCGGCATTGCCCATGGCGATGCTCGTCCCCACGGCCCCAAACATCTCGGCGTCATTGCCGCCATCGCCAAAGGCAACCGCTTCTTCAGGCGAAATCCCATACCGCGCAAGCGCCGCCTCGACGCCGGCGGCCTTTCCGCCGTTAGCTGGCATGGCATCAGCGAAGTTAGGGCTCCAGCGCGTGAACTTCATGTTGTGCACGGCCGACTCGATCACCGCCATGTCTTCGGGCGGCAGAAAGACGTTCAGCTGATAGATGTCACGGTCCAGCGCACGCTCCGCAGGCTCGACGCGCACATGCATCATGTTGGCCGCCTCCAAGGCGCGGTCTGCCAAGATGCTGTGGCCGCTCAGGAAGCTGTCTGCAGGCTCCATGAACAGCACCTCATAGCGACCCTCGCGCACCTGTGCCACCACCTGCCGCATGTCCTCGCGGTCAATGGGGTTGCTCAGGAACACGTCATCTGCGGCATAGCAATACTGCCCCGACATCGTCAGGCATGCGTCAAACAACTCGAGCGGAATGTCGTCAAGCAGGCTGGGCGATCGTCCCGTGCACAGGAAGCATCGCACACCAGCGCGCCGCAACGCCCTCAGCGCCTTGCACGAAGACGCCGGCACCTCGTGCGTCGCAAACGAGAGCAGGGTGCCGTCCGCGTCAAAGAACGCCGCCCGCACCGGACTCGGTGTCTGCCAAAGCTCCATCGCTCGTACCGCCCGCAGCTACAGATACTTGACGAGCTCGTCAACCGGACGAGACTGCTCGTGACGCGGGCTGGGCTCGCAGTCCTCGGCGGCATAGCCCAAGGGCATAAGGAGCACGGAGCGCTCGGTCTCAGGCAGGCCAAAGGCGCGCTCGGTCTCGGTGTTGGGGAAAAGGTTGACCCAGATGGAGCCAACGCCCAGCTCCCATGCCTCCAGCATGGCGTGGGTGGCAACGATGCTCACGTCCTCAACGCCCGAGTGGATACCCTCCTCAAGCGGGCTGTGCCACTCCTCCTGCGTATCGTAGGTGAACAGCAGGACCATCGGCGCACCGAAGATGCAGCGCGACAGGCCGTTGATCTTCTCCATGGCCTCGTCGCTGCGAAGCACGTAGCAGCGCCATGCCTGGTTGTTCTTGCCCGTCGGCGCGATCATCGCAGCCTCGATGATGCGGTCGAGCTTCTCCTGTTCAATCGGACGGCTGGAGAACTTACGCACCGAGTAGCGCGCCTTTGCAAGCTCAAGGAATCCCATGGCAGACACCTCTCTGATCGGTAATCTCAGCATGTCCATGGTAGCAGGTACACGGCACGTCTACGCAGGTGACGCCTCGAGGCTCCATGCGCCCGTCGCGTAATCGATCCGGTGGCCAAGCGCCGCGTTGTACACCTCAATCTCGAGGTCAAGCGTGCCATCGCTGGAGCGTATATCCACGATGACGCTCCTGCAGACGAGCTCGTTACCCTCGTAGGCCGGAATAGCAGAATAGAAGACCGTTCCGTCTGGGTTGCGACGCAACCACGTGCGAACGAGGCCCTCCCCATACGCCATGCCGCCTTCACCGTCATTGGCGCCCACGTTTTCCGTCCGTGTACCGCAGACAAGATTCTCAACCTCGTCGTTTCCACCCAACGATTTGGCAACCAAGTGCGAGCGATTCCACAAGAATCCGTGATACGTAGTACCGTCGGGCAACGCGATGTCGGTCTCCGCGTTATGGCCCCACCCAGACGGATCGTGGCCCCGCAGAATGCCGCGTTCCCGATCCAGCCCATCCTTCATGGTCGGAGCATCAATAGTGCCTGCCGCCCGCACGGTGCGCCCGAGCCTATCAAGCGGCGCATACCATATCTGACCTGCTGGTATATCGACATCCACCACTGCCTGGCCCACGATGCGGTAATACTGCGGGCTCTCGTCGCCATCCCATGCGGTGTATGTGACCTCGCGGTACGGAAGCTCGGAGGCAGCCGCCTCGGTCACCTCGCCCCATGAGGCAAGCCCGCCACCCCACAGGCGCGTGCCCAGCATGACGCCCAGGCCAACGCATGCGGCAAGCACCAGCACCGCCAGCGTCAGGGCGATGCCTCTTCGTGGATGTACCCCCGTCTTTTTCACGGCAGGCTACGAGCGGTAATAGTTCTCGTCAAACACCAAACCCGCAAGCTCAAAGATCTTCGCCTTTGGCACATGGCAGTAGCCACCAGGATTCTTGTCCAGATAGTCCTGGTGATACTCCTCCGCCTCAAAGAAGTTCTCGAGCGGCTTGACTTCCACCGCAAAGCCCTCGTGCCGAGCGCGCTCATAGCTGCACACGCGCACCACGTCGGCCTCGGCCTGGGTGTCCCCGGGCAGCCAATAGATGCCCGCCTGGTACTGCGTGCCCACGTCTGCACCCTGGCGGTTTATGGCCTCCGGCTCAATCACCTGGAAGAGCGCGTACAGAAGGGCATCGATGGACGTGCGCTGGGGATCGTAGCGCACGCGAACCGTCTCGCGAAACCCCGTCGTACCTGTGCATACGGTCGCGTAATCCGCATCGGCAGCACCTGTGCCATTGGCGTATCCGCACGCCGTGTCCACCACGCCCGGCAAGGCCTTCATCAGGTGTTCAATACCCCAGAAGCAGCCGCCCGCAAGATAGATGGTGTGGATCTCTGAGTCCATGTCCCCTCCCGCACACGCCAGTTTTCAACACATGCCCATAAGCTATAGGAGACATCCTAGCGTGTTCGGCTTGGTTCGTGAAGGAATCGTGGGCGACTCCAAAAACCGTTCCAAGCCATCCGCGGAAACCATCACACCATTTACGGAGAGCCTTTCGTTGCCAACTGTAAGTGCTAGAGAACACGCAATTTCGCTACCTGCGACGAATTGGTTTTCTACAGCTTGAAGGCATCCTTTTCTACAACCTATCTACCACAGGTTGCGCTTTTCAACACCACACAACACAACATCTTGTGGCATAGTAGATATAAGCCTAAACGCAGCCGTTCCACTTGCCACCCAGCACTTGGGTACCGACGCGTCCTGTGGCGCGTCGTTTTTTTGGCCGGTGGGTGCGGTAAGGTGCAGGCTTAAGGATAGACATCTTTGACGCGGGGGGAAGCGCCAGCTATGAAGATCATCAAGCGCAATGGCTCGGAGGTCATGTTCGACCTCACCAAGATCGAGAACGCCATCAAGGCCGCCAACGCAGAGGTTCCCGAGGCCGAGCGCCTTACCCCGCGCGAGGTCACGTTTGCCTCCCTCAACGTCGAGGACCGTTGTAGGGCCGCCGGCCACACCGTAACGGTTGAGGAGGTCCAAGACCTCGTCGAGGATCAGCTGATGGCGCTCGACCGCTTCACGGTTGCCCGCAAGTACATCATCTATCGCTACCTGCAGAACCAGAAGCGTCAGAAGAACACCACTGACGACAAGATCCTCACGCTCATCGAGAGCAACAACGAAGAGGTCAAGCAGGAGAACTCCAACAAGAATCCCACCGTCGTCTCGGTCCAGCGCGACTACATGGCCGGCGAGGTCTCCAAAGATCTGGCCATGCGCGCGCTGCTTCCCGCCGAGGTCGTTGAGGCCCATAACGCCGGCATCATCCATTTCCATGACGCCGACTACTACGCGCAGCACATGCACAACTGCGACCTCGTCAACCTCGAGGACATGCTGCAGAACGGCACCGTCATCTCCGGCACGCTCATCGAGCGCCCGCACAGCTTCTCCACCGCCTGCAACATCGCAACGCAGATCATCGCCCAGGTAGCCAGCTGCCAGTACGGCGGCCAGTCCATCAGCCTGACGCACCTCGCACCGTTTGTGGACGTCAGCCGCAAGAAGATTCGCCGCTCCGTCTACTCCGAGATGGAGACCATCGGCTTCAAGGCCTCGCCCGAGCAGATCGACGAGATGGTTGAGAAGCGCCTGCACGAAGAAATCGCCCGCGGCGTACAGACCATCCAGTATCAGGTGGTCACCCTCATGACCACCAACGGCCAGGCCCCGTTCATCACGGTCTTCATGTACCTCAACGAGGCACGCAACGCGCAGGAGAAGGCCGACCTCGCCCTCATCATCGAGGAGATGCTGCGCCAGCGCTACCAGGGCGTCAAGAACGAGAAGGGCGTCTGGATCACGCCGGCGTTCCCCAAGCTCATCTACGTGCTCGAGCCCGACAACCTGACCGAGGGCACCCCGTACTTCTACCTCACCAAGCTGGCCGCTAAGTGCACCGCCAAGCGCATGGTGCCGGACTACATCTCCGAAAAGAAGATGAAGGAGTACAAGCTCTCCAAGGGCGAGACCGAGGGCAACGGCGACACCTACACCTGCATGGGCTGCCGCTCGTTCCTGACGCCTGACCGCTCGGGCAACGGCTTCAACAACGTGGCACGCGCCAAGAACTACGAGCCGGGCAAGCCCAAGTACTATGGCCGCTTCAACCAGGGCGTCGTCACCATCAACCTGCCTGATGTGGCCCTCTCCTCCGGCCGCGACATGGACCGCTTCTGGGAGGTCTTTGAGGATCGCCTGGAGCTCTGCCACCGTGCACTCCGCTGCCGCCACGAGCGCCTGAGGGGCACGCTCTCCGACGCAGCCCCCATCCTGTGGCAGTACGGCGCGCTGGCCCGCCTCAACAAGGGCGAGAAGATCGACTGCCTGCTGTACGGTGGCTACTCCACCATCAGTCTGGGTTACGCGGGCCTCTACGAGTGCGTGAGGTACATGACTGGCTACAGCCATACTGACCCGCAGGCAACTGACTTCGCCCTTTCCGTCATGCAGAAGATGAACGACAAGTGCACCGAGTGGAAGCTTGCCGAGGACATCGACTACTCCGTCTATGGGACCCCCATCGAGTCGGTCACCTATAAGTTTGCCAAGTGCCTGCAGCGTCGCTTTGGCATCATCCAGGGCATCACTGACAAGGGCTATGTCACCAACAGCTACCACGTGCACGTGACCGAGGAGATCGACGCCTTCACCAAGCTGCGCTTTGAGAGCGCCTTCCAGCGCCTCTCCCCCGGTGGAGCCATCAGCTACGTCGAGGTTCCCAACATGCAGGACAACCTCGGAGCCGTCATCAAGGTCATGCAGTACATCTACGACAACATCATGTATGCAGAGCTCAACACCAAGAGCGACTACTGCCAGTGCTGCGGCTATGACGGCGAGATTCAGATCGTAGAGGACGACGGCAAGCTGGTGTGGGAGTGCCCCAACTGCGGCAATCGCGACCAGTCCAAGATGAACGTCGCCCGCCGTACCTGCGGATACATCGGCACCCAGTACTGGAACCAAGGCCGCACGCAGGAGATCAAGGATCGCGTGTTGCACCTGTAACGCTCGGCGTCAGCCCTGTTCCTTCCCTGCTCAAACAGTCCTCGCTACGCTGCGGAACTCGCATGGAAGGAACAGGGCTGACGCTTGTAGTTGCATCGCACTTCTCGGAGAAGTACGGAGTGGGCGAATGCTTTGTGCGATGCGAGTTCCACAGCCCAGGTCGCGCAGCCACACGCAGTGTGGCGTCGCGCGACCTGAGGCGAGGACTGTCTGAGCAGCGCATAAAGCATTCGCCCACCACAGCATGAACTACTCGGAAATCAAATTCTGTGACATCGCTAACGGGGCTGGGGTGAGGACGACACTCTTTGTCTCGGGGTGTCGGCATCACTGTTTTAACTGCTTCAATCCGGGGACGTGGGCGTTTGAGGCTGGAGAGCCGTTTACGCGTGAGGTGGAGGACAAGATTCTTGAGAGCCTTGAGCCTTCGTATATCGATGGGCTCACCCTTCTAGGCGGCGAGCCGTTTGAGCCGGAGAACCAAGAGACGTTGATCGCGCTCCTTGAGCGGGTGCGCAGCGAGCGGCCTGACAAAAACGTTTGGGCCTACTCGGGCTTTACCTGGGACCAGCTGGTTGACGGTCCAAGCCGCGCGCACACCGTTACGGTGATGCGCATGCTCTCGCTGGTAGACGTGCTTGTCGACGGACCCTTTGTGCAGGACCTCAAGGACATAACCCTGCGCTTCCGCGGGTCCTCCAACCAGCGGATCATTGACGTGCCGCGCTCGCTTGAGGCGGGAGAGGTCTGTCTTTGGGAGGATGACCCCCTCTTCACCACTCATACGTGGTAACCAAACGTACGGTCGAAATCCGTAGACGATTCGTTATCTACGTGCAGATGAGCACATACAAGTGACCTCGGTTACAATGAGCGTAAACCGATTCACTGCGGAGGTATCCCATGGCAAAACGCGCCGTCTCCATCTACGACATTGCCAAGCTGGCTGGCGTAAGCACAGCCACCGTGTCAAACGTGCTGAACCAGAAGGGCAACTACTCAGAGAAGACGCGCGAGCTGGTTGAGCGCATCGCACGTGAGCAGGGTTACGTCGCCAACTTTGCCGCTAAGAGCCTGCGCGAGTCGTCTACCAAGACGGTAGCCATCCTCACGCCCGACGTGAGCAACGACTTCTTCTCCACCCTTGTCTTGGCCGTTGAGGGGCGCCTGCGCGAAGCTGGCTACTCCTCTTACATCTGCAACACGGCCAACGACCCCGAGCGCGAGTCTTCCTACATCTATGGCCTGTTGTCCAAGCAGGTGGATGGCATCGTCTACATTGGCGGCACCACGCAGTCTCGCATCGAGGCCAACGTGGACATCCCCGTCGTGCACATCGACCACACGGGCACCACCGGCGTAGCACGCGAGGTCTTTGTCGGCAATGACCTCCCTCGCCTGAGCTACGACATGACGGCTACCCTCTTTGAGCGCGGCTGCAAGCGCGTGGCACTGGCCAGCGTCTCGGCCTCGCTCTATCGCACCGCCGAGCATGACCAAGCAGCCGGCTACTACGCCTACCTTGAGGAACACAACATCGTCCTCGACAAGAACCTCGTGCTTGAGGGGCCGCACAAAGAGACCAGTCTCATCGAGGCCGAGCATCTGGTAAGCAGCTGCCTCGAGGACGGCTACTCGTTCGACGGCGTGGTTGCACTGGGTGACCGCGTCGCCCTGGGCGTCGTCAATGCCTTGAAGGCACACGGTATTGCCGTAGGCAAAGATGTGCTGGTCATCGGTATGGACGACTCCATCTACTCGCGCATCTCCACCCCCACCATCTCCACCGTCAGGCGCCACACCGCCCAGATGGCAGAAGAGGCCATGCGGGCACTCCTGGAGATGCTCGGCGGAGCGAAGCCCTCAGAAACGCACATCGTCGTCGATCACGAAGTGATAGAGCGCGAGACCACACTCGGCTTCTAAGGCGGATGTTGACGCCCGGGGTGCCTTCTTGGTCAACATCCGCAATTGGTGAGGCTACAGAACGAGACCTGAGTGCCAAAGCTCTCAAACAGCGGCAGCACGTCATCCATCTCCACGTAGAGCGTCGCCGTGTTGACGAGCGGATGCGCGTCGAAGCGTGCGTGACGCAGACCCTCATCAAAGACGAGCGTCACCTCGTGCGACGTGTCGTTGAGGACGCCAAACGGCGTGACGGAACCTGGCTCAAGGCCCAGCTTCTCCTTCAGCAGCTCCGCGCTTGCAAACGAAAGCCTTCGGCTGCCGAGCCGCTCGTGCAGGTGGCGCAGGTCAACCTGCGTCTCCACCAAAGCCGTCACCAAGAAGAACTGGCGCTTCTTGTCGTCGCGCAGGAAGAGGTTCTTGGTTGGCGCCCCGCGGTCTGGCACGACCTCCGCTGCCTCAGCCACTGTCATCACAGCCGGGTGATGCGCCACCTCGTAGGCAATGCCGCGCTGGTCAAGCAGGTTATACAGCTCCGTCTCTGTCATGGCTCTCCCCTGCCGCGCCTCACGCAAACTGCGAGTTGTAGAGCGCGGCGTAGCGGCCGTTCAGCTCCATGAGCTCGTCGTGCGTGCCGGTCTCCAGGATGTCGCCGTGCTCCATGTAGAGAATCTTGTCCGCATCGCGAATGGTGGACAGTCGGTGCGCAATGACAAAGCTCGTGCGGCCGCGCAGCAGCTCGGCCATGGCATCCTGAATCACCTGCTCAGTTCGGGCATCGACGTTCGAGGTCGCCTCGTCCAGGATCATGACCTCGGGGTCTGCCACCAGTGCGCGGGCGATGGTCAAAAGCTGGCGCTCGCCCTGGCTCACGTTTGAGGCGCCCGTGGTGAGGACCATGTCATAGCCGCCCGGCATCGTGCGGATGATGGAGTCCACGCTCGCCGCCTTGGCAGCACGCACGATGTCGCTGTCGGTCGCACCGTCGCGGCCGTATGCCAGGTTCTCGCGAACCGTCCCCTCGAAGAGCCACGTGTCCTGGAGCACCATGCCAAAGCGGCTGCGCAGCTCCTCGCGCGTCATGTCGCGGGTGGGCACGCCGTCAACCACGATGTTTCCGCCATCCACCTCATAGAAGCGCATGAGCAAGTTCACCAGTGTGGTCTTGCCCGCACCCGTGGGGCCGACGATGGCCACCTTCTGGCCTGGCTCCACCGTGAAGTTGACGTCGTGCATCAGCTGTTTGTCAGGCGTGTATCCAAACTGAACGTGGCTGAAGCTGACCGTGCCCTCATCTGTGGCCGGCACCTCACCTGGCACGGGATCTGCCACCTGCTCCTCGGCATCAAGCAAGTCGAAGACGCGCTCTGCCGCGGCTAGAGCCGCACCGAGGCTGCCCGCCATAGCAGCAATCTGCGTAAACGGCTGTGAGAACTGCCGCGTATACTGCAGCATCGCCTGCACGTCACCCACGGCGATGCGACCCTGCAGCGCGAAGAGGCATCCAAGTGCCGCCGAGAGCGCGTAACCCAAGTTGGTCACGACCATGGTGATGGGCCTGATGGAGCCTGCAGCCACCGACGCCTTGCGCGCCGTAGTGGCGAGCGTGGCGTTCAGTTCCTCAAAGCGACGGGTCGCACGCTTCTGATAGTTGAAGGCCTGCACCACGTTTTGGCCGTCGTAGAGCTCCTCGATATAGCCGTTCAAGTCACCCAGCTGGCTCTGCTGGGCAGCAAAGTAGGTGCGACTCTTCATGATGACGCCCATGGATGCGAACAGCGAGATGGGGACCATCGCCACCGCGATGAGCGTCAGCCAACCCGAGATACGCAGCATCATGATGAAGATGCCGATGACCATGACCAACTGGCTCACCAGCTGTGTGAGGTTACGGCTGATGGCGCCGTCGACCATGTCCACGTCATTCGTGATGATCGAGAGGATATCTCCATTGGCGCGGGCGTCGTAGTAGTTGAGCGGCAGGCGGTGAACCTTCTCGTCAATCTCGTCGCGCAGGCCCTGCAACACCTTGATGGTCACGCGATTCATAACGATGCCCTGAATGGCCTGGAACGCCTGAGACGCCACGTAGATGCCCGCCAACGCCACAAGCAGGCCCGTGATCCTGTCCCAGTCAAAGGTGCCTCCAGAGACGCCCTCATAGAGGGCCGTGGTGATGCCGCCCGTGACGGTAGGCTGCAGCACCGAGAAGAGCGAGGCGGCAAGGGTCATCAGCACCACGAGGACGAGCGCTCCTGCGTGGGGCTTGAGGTAGCTCAAGAGGCGCAGCACAGCACCCTTGCTGTCACGTGCGCGGCGCAGGTCACCGCGAGCGCCATGGGGTCCAGGCATTAGCGCTCACCTCCTTCCCCAAGCGAGGCACGTTGCGCGGCGGCTCGCTTTGAGCGGCCCTGGGCAGGTAGGCCCGCCGCTTCACGCAGGGTGTCAACCACGGCTTGCTCGCCAAGCTGCAGCGTCGCGATATCGCGATACATATCGCACGTAGCGAGAAGCTCTGCATGCGTGCCCTTGCCCACGCACACGCCGTCGTCCAGCACGATGATCTGGTCGGCGTCGATGATGGTGCCCACGCGCTGCGCAACGATGATCACCGTGGCATCCGAGAGCTCGCGGTGGATGTTCTCGCGCAGCGTGCGATCCGTTTTCATGTCGAGCGCGGAGAACGAGTCGTCAAATAGGTAGAACTCGGCATTGCGCATGATGGCGCGGGCGATGGCAAGGCGCTGGCGCTGGCCGCCTGAGAAATTGGTGCCACCCTGCGCAACCTCGGAAAGCGCCTCCCCGTCCTTTTCGGCCACAAACTCGCTCGCACAAGCGATATCCAGGGCACGCTTCCACGCGGCCTCGTCTCCCAGCTCGTCGCCCCAGTTGAGATTGTCGGCAATGGTGCCCTTGAACAGCACGTTCTTCTGCGGGACATAGCCAATAAGCGAACGCAGGTCCTCAAGCTTGTAGCGCTTCACGTTGAGGCCGTCGATCACCACGTTGCCCAGCGTGGCATCAAAGAGCCGCGGGATGAGCCGCAGCACGCTCGACTTGCCGCAACCAGTGGGGCCAATGATGGCAGTGACGGTTCCAGGCTCACAGGTGAAGGTCAGGTCCTGCAGGACCGGCTCCTCAGCCTCGGCGTACTGGAAGCTGACATGCTGAAACTCCAGCTTGCCGCGCGAGGTGCGATCTGCCAGCGTCTTCGCACCATCCACGATGCTGGGCTGCGCATCCAGCACCTCGCAGATGCGCGTGGCGCACGCCGAGAAGTTGGGGTAAATCATGATGACAGCCGAGACCATCATGATGGACATGAGCATCATCGAGATGTACTGCACGTTGGCAACCAGTGCACCAACCTCCATGCTGCCGTCCGCCACAAATCCCGAGCCAAGCCACATGACGCCCGTGGTGGTAAAGCCGAAGATGAGGCCGACGAGCGGCATCAGGAGAGCCATCAACCGGCCTTGCTCCACGGCCACCTGCGCATGCGCGGCATTAGCCTCGCCAAAGCGGGCAATCTCATACGGCTCGCGTCTGAACGCGCGGATGGGGCGCACGCCTTCCAGCGTCTCGAGAAAGATGCGATTGAGGTTGTCCAAGCGCTTACGCATCTGCTTGGACAGACGCGATGCCACAGGCATGATGAGCGCCGCAAGGATGAATATCGCCGGGACCGACACGAGAAGCACGGTACTCACGCGGCCACCCGTCGCGCTGGACAGCACGATGCCCGCCACCAGCATCAGCGGCGCCATGACGCCCATCTGCATAAGCATGGTGACAAACATCTGGACGTTTGTGACGTCCGAAGTAGAGCGCGTGATAAGGCTTGCCGTGCCGAAGCGGTCCACGTCGGCCGAGGAGAACGACTGCACCTTGGAGAACAGCTGGCTGCGCAGGTCGGCCGCAAGCTTGGTGGACACGCGCGCCGAGAGGAAGGTGGAGAGCAGCGAGGCCACACAGCCCACCAGGGCAAGCACCACCATGATGAGCGCGATGCCTACAATGACCCCCTGCGCGTTAGCCGCCACGCCGTCGTCAATCATGCGGGCGAGCATGGTGGGAAGGCCCATCTCGGTTGCCGCGCCCAAAAGGGTCAGCACCAGAAGGCCTGCCACCTCACGCCAGTCGATGTGCAGGTACTTGAAGACTCCCATGCGAACTCCTCTGCCCGGCTGGGAACCGCCATAAAAGAAAGGCCCGCGACCGAAGCCGCGGGCCAAGAGACATCTTTGGAGCGCTACACCGTGTGCTCTGACTTCTCCCCGCACTTGGGGCACGTGGCGCGCAGATGGCCCTTGCCCTTGGGCAGCGCGAACTCCGCGTGGCAGTGCGGGCAGCGCACGTAAGCCTTGGTCTTGCGGTTGGCAAACTTGATGCGCTGACGATGAATCCACTTGCCCGGGGCGGCAACCGCCTGCAGGAACGACCGGTTCTCCTTACGGCGCGCCTCGTAGTTACGCGAGAACATACGCGCAAACGCGAGAATCAGAAGAACGAGCGCGACGACCGTCATCCAGCGTCCCAGCCAGTTGGCCAGAATCGAGAAGATCAGCGAAATAACGACGAGCACCGTGCCCAGCTGGTCGCCGCCATAGCGGCCAGCCATAAGCTTGCGGAGGCCCTCGTTTACCTTATCCAGAAACCCTTGCATGACATTCACCTCTCGTGATGTTACAAACGCACAAGACAGTTAGTACCCATACTAGGGGTTTCTCAACCGTCAGAGTCCTTGAGAGTGTGACAGTTCCCTGTTTTTGACAAGTTCCGTACCATCACCGTAGCTTTGCCTGCACCTCGGCTAGTGCTCGAAGTGCTCGGCCACCTTCTCCAGCGTCTCGATGATGGGAAGGTGCTGCGGGCACATGGACTCGCACTGGCCGCAGCCAATGCAGTCGCTTGCGCGACCAAACTCCTCGGTCAGCTTATCGTAGTTGGTGAAGTTGATGGTCCAGCCCTTCTCGGCCAGGTTCTCGCGCATGTCCTCGTTGTACAGCGAGAAGTACTCGGGGATGCAGATGTGCATGGGGCATCCATCGGTGCAGTAGTGACATGCGGTGCAGGCGATGGCCGTCTGATCGTTGATGATCTGCGCGACCTTGAAGCACGCGTCGCGTTCGGCTTCGGTCAGGGGCTTGAAGTCGTCCATGTACGAGATGTTGTCCTGCATCTGGGCGAGGTTGCTCATGCCCGAAAGCACGCACATCACGTTGGGGAGGCTCGCCACAAAGCGGATTGCCCAGCTTGCGGTGGAGAGCGACGGGTCAAGCGCGCGCAGGAGCTTCTCGCCCTCGGCGGGGACATTGGCCAGCGTGCCGCCCTTGATGGGCTCCATCACGATGACGGGCTTGCCATGGCGCTCAGCCACCTCGTAGCAGGCGCGGCTCTGGATCCACTCGCTCTCCCAGTCGAGGTAGTTAATCTGCAGCTGGACAAACTCCATCTGCGGGTGCTTCGTCAGAATCTCGTCCAGAAGCTCGGGGCTGTCGTGATACGAGAAGCCCACATGCTTGACGAGGCCTGCCTCTTTCTTCTTGAGCAGCCAGTCAAAGCAGTCAAACTTCTCGTAGTGCGGGTAACTGCTGGCCTCGATGCCATGCAGCAGGTAGTAGTCAAAGTAACCGGCGCCCGTCTTCTCAAGCTGCTGGTTGAAGACCTCGTCGCGGCCCTCAAGGCTGTTGAAGAAGCCGTTGTGCAGCTTGGTTGCCAGCGTAAAGCTGTCGCGCGGATAACGGTCAACCAAGGCCTCCTTGGCGACGCGCTCGCTGGCAAAGCCGTTATACATCCACGCGGTGTCAAAATAGGTGAAGCCCTTGGCCATGAACAGGTCGACCATCTGCTTGACCTGCTCAACATCCACCGAGGCGCCGTCGTTTGGATCGAGCTGCGGCATGCGCATAAGGCCGAAGCCGAGCTTCTTTGCGGGCTTGAATTCCATGGTGAGTCCTCTCCTCGAATTGATGCAATCCCCCATCTCAAAGTGTACGATGATTGACTAGAGATATCCAATGCCTATCACGTTTTGCCCGCCATGCCTGTCCGTTATGTCCATCAACCAGGTGAGACAAAAGTTCCGAACCCACGCTGCATCCCATTTGGCTCAAACATGGAGAACCTCTGGCGCTTTTGCAACTCACCGAGCAAAGTGGGTACGATACCCAGCCGGCACAGCCGTGTCTTATCATGAGACTACACGCGTCACAGATTGGAGGCGCACATGAACGGAATGATGCTTCAGGGTTTTAGCTGGTATCTGCCCTCGGACGGACAGCACTGGCGCCGCATTGCCGAGCGTGCGCCAGAGCTAGCGGCACGCGGTTTCACGGCCGTGTGGCTGCCACCCGCATACAAGGGCCAGGCCGGCGTAAACGACGTTGGCTACGGCGTCTACGACCTCTGGGACCTGGGCGAGTTTGACCAGAGGGACACCGTACGCACCAAGTACGGCGAGCGCGACGACTACCTCGCGTGCATCAAGGCGCTGCAGGCCGAGGGCATCCAGGTGCTGGGCGACATCGTCCTCAACCACAAGATGGGCGGCGATGAGCTTGAGACCGTGAAGGCCATCGAGGTTGACCCGAGCAACCGCGAGATCGACGTGGGTGAGGAGACGGAGATCACCACGTGGTCCCGCTTTACCTTCCCAGGGCGTGCTGGCAAGCTTGACGATTTCATCTGGGACGCCAGCTGCTTCACCGGATGCGACTGGAACGAGGAAGAGAAGCGCACCGCGCTCTGGCGCTTTGCCGGCAAGCACTGGGCGGAGGACGTCGACCACTCCGAGAACGCCAACTTTGACTACCTCATGGGCATGAACGTCGACCTCTCTGACGAGCGCGTCTACGGGCAGCTCGTCAAGTGGGGCAAGTGGTACCTTCAGACCACCGGCCTGGATGGCCTGCGCCTTGACGCGCTCAAGCACATGAGCCGCGAGTTTTACCAGCGCTGGCTTGCCGAGATGCGTGCGTCCGTTGACCACGAGCTTTTTGTGGTAGGCGAATACTGGACGTACAGCCTCGACGCGCTGCGCGCCTACATCGGCGCGGAGGAGTCGCTCTCGCTCTTTGACGTGCCCCTGCACTTCAACTTCTTCAATGCGAGCCAAAATCCTGATGGCTTGGACTTCACCCACATCTTTGATGGATCGCTGGTGACCGCTGACCCCATCCGCACTGTCACCTTCGTGGAGAACCACGACACCCAGCCCGACCAGGCGCTGGAGTCCACCGTCGGCCACTGGTTCAAGCCTGCGGCCTACGCGCTCATCCTGCTGCGCGAGGCTGGCTACCCATGCGTGTTCTTCGCAGACCTGTACGGCCTCCCCAACGACGGCATTCCCGCCGTAGCGGAGCTGCCGCTCCTGATGGAGATCCGCGAGGACTTCGCCTTTGGCAAGCAGAACGACTACTTTGATGAGCCCGATATCGTGGGTTGGACGCGTGAGGGTTCTGAGGAGGGTGCTGGCTGCGCGGTGGTGTTGTCACGGCAAGACGGCGGCGCGAAGCTCATGAACGTTGGCGCAGCTCACGCCGGCGAGTCTTGGGTGTGCGTGCTCGGCGAGGAAAACACCGTGCAGATTGACGATGAGGGCTGGGCGCACTTCCCTGCTGGGAACGCTCTCGTCTCGGTCTACCTGCCCGAGGATGCCCCCGAGATCCTCTCCAACATCCCCATTATCGTGCGCTCCAATCGCGAGGACTAACCTCTAGCTATTAGAGCCAAGCGCCCCGCCCCCAATCCTTGAGATTGGGGGCGGGGCGCTCCCTTTTCAACGGTTTATTTCCAGTAAGCATCTATTTGTGTCGCGTGTCCCTCGCGCCTTGTCTTGTCTTGTAGCATCGCCCGCGTGCCTTATTCATACATAAGACAGCTGGCCTCACAAGCCAGTCAGACAAGGAAAGGACAGCTATGTTCGCAAAGATTCTCATGATGGTCGTGTTCATCGCGGCTGTCGTCATCATTGGCCTGCGTACGCGCGGCCAGGCGGGAAGCGTCGAGGGCTTCGTCCTCGGCGGCCGCAACGTGGGACCGTGGCTTTCGGCCTTCGCATACGGCACGAGTTACTTCTCGGCCGTCATCTTCGTCGGTTACGCCGGCCAGTTTGGTTGGAAGTACGGCATCTCCGCCACGTGGATCGGTGTTGGCAACGCCTTCATCGGCAGTCTGCTTGCGTGGGTCGTGCTGGGCAGGCGCACGCGCCTGATGACGCACCGCCTCGGCTCGGCCACCATGCCGCAGTTCTTTGGCAGCCGTTACGGCAGCGAGGCCCTGCGCGTGGCTTCGGCGGCCATCATCTTCATCTTCCTCATCCCCTACACCGCCTCGGTCTACAACGGCCTGTCACGCCTCTTCGAGATGGCATTTGGCATCGACTACACCATCTGCATCATTGGCATGGCCATCGTGACCTGCGTCTACGTGGTGTTGGGCGGCTATATGGCCACCGTCGTCAACGACTTCGTGCAGGGCGTCGTCATGCTGGTGGGCATCGTCGCCATCATCGCGGCAGTCCTGAAGGACAACGGCGGCTTCATGACCGCCATCACCTCGCTCTCGCAGATTCCCGTCGAGGGTTCCGAGATGCAAGGCGCGCTGGCTGGCTTCTTCGGCCCCGACCCGCTCAACCTGCTGGGCGTCGTCATCCTTACCTCACTGGGTACCTGGGGCCTGCCGCAGATGGTGGGCAAGTTCTACGCCATCAAGAGCGACGAGGCAGTGCGTCAGGGCACCATCATCTCCACGTTCTTTGCCGTCATCGTTGCTGGTGGCAGCTACTTCCTCGGCGGATTCGGACGTCTGTATGCCGACCAGATCGCCTTCAACCCCAACACTGGTGCGCCGGTCTATGACTCCGTGGTTCCCTCCATGCTCTCCACGCTGCCCGACCTGCTCATCGGTCTGGTCATCGTGCTGGTGCTCTCCGCCAGTATGTCCACGCTGAGCTCTCTGGTGCTTACCAGCTCCTCCACGCTAACCATCGACCTCATCAAGGGCCGCCTGATCAAGGACATGGACGAGAAGAAGCAGCTGCTGTGCATGCGCACCCTGCTCGTGGTGTTCGTGGCGCTCTCCGCCGGCATTGCCCTCTGGCAGTACACCTCTCCGGTCAACTTCATCGCCCAGCTCATGGGCATCTCGTGGGGCGCGCTTGCTGGCGCCTTCCTCGGGCCGTTCCTCTGGGGCCTGTACAGCAACCGTATCTCGCGCGCTGCCGTGTGGGCGAGCTTCATCATTGGCGTGGGCCTGACCACGGCAAACATGTTCATCGGCTTCATCGCGAGCCCGGTCAACGCTGGCGCCATCGCCATGTTGCTCTCGCTTGCTGTAGTGCCGCTCGTCAGCCTCTTCACACCTGCGGTGCCCTTCGAGCTTGACCCGCCCGCAGAGCCTCGTCCGCTGTAGTCACCCACAAAAAAACAGCTGGGGACGGGTTGGTGCTCGTCCACAGGGATTCCCTGTGGACGAGCACCAACCCGTCCCCTTTCGTTATCATGTGCAAAAACGGTCCAACGGAGGCTGCCATGTCCACAGATATCGACGTAGAGGCCTTGCTACAGCAACCCTGCTGGGTCATCGACTGTCTGCCGACACAGGTGCCTGCAGGCTCCGAGGGACAGTTCTTTGCAGTGGAACATCTGCTGTTGAACGGCCCACGTGATACCGAACTGCGCCACGCGTTCGCCACCGTCCTACTCAAGCTCAACTGCTACCACGACTTCTTGGTGTTTCGAGGGCAACGCGAGAATCCCAAGCGCAACCCCAAGCCTGAGAAGCTCGAAAAGTGGGTCACGCGCGACCAGGAGCACCTATGCATCGCCCTTCCCACTGAGCAGGCACTCATTGTGGTGCCCACCAGCAGCACCTGCATGGAGCTCTACCACCCCACGCCGGGCCTTCTGGAAGAGGTAAGCGCCCTTGCCACCGCCAACGGGCTCTTCGTATGGCGCCCGAACGAGCTCTAGTCTGGTAGAGCGGAGTAGTCACACGGGATTAGTTACCACTGGATTTGCCACTCTTCTCTCAATCCTGCGATACGTTCATTATTGATGAATCGAATGGCAATTAGCTAAAATACACAGTTACCATTCGATTCATCAAATTGGAAAGTAAGCAAGTTGGCGCTCACCAACCCTAAATCGAGTGGTAACTATATGCTTCTCGGCAGTACGAACGTGTCACAGCTTTCCGTAGGATGTCACCCCAAACCCCACATGCGGCGTCAGTGTACCGAGCAATTCGCCCCTCTCATGCGTGAGCGACGTATCTTCGAGCGTTTTCAGGTGCCGATCAACGTCAACGCCAAACACCTTGTTCGCGCAGCCGAGCACTTGTCGCGTGAGTTCATCGAGATGCTCGATATCCACTAGGTCTTCCTTTGTTACGGAGAACACGATTCGCCCTTGAGCCGCAAGCTGTCGGTCACGCATGTTGTCATCTAATACCTTTGCCCGCACCGCCACCAGCTTCGCCTTGAGCACATCACGTTCTTTAGCTTGCTCTTCACCTTCCAAACGGGAAAACGCATCAATGGCCGCCTTAAGGTCCGCGATGTCGAAGTGCTTAAACCCGTCGTAGTTCAACCCAACCGAGGCAAATGCAAACATCAGGTCAGGATATCGATTCTTGGCCTTTACCCAAGAGCCTGCGTCGTCTAACTCCACGCGCTCGTTGAGCAGCACGGGCCCCAGACCGTACCCTCCATCCGCTGGAGGCAGCCCAAACATAGTGGCAAGCACAGCCTCTGGCGCACTCGCCGCATGGTCGTGAACGTATTGCAGCGCCACACGCGCTTTCTGCAGGCCTCGCCTTCCTCTGAAGTCCGAGAGGTACCTTTCCAGATGCTTGACGGTCGTAGCGGCTGGAAGCCCGTCAACCACATCACCCGTCAGGGGATTTTCCGCCTGACGAGAGAAATGCCCGCACAGCTCGAGCCCCAGCATCACCAGCGCGGGAAGCGGCAAGGTCTCCGCCATCTGAAGAAACAGCAGTTCAGGGCACACAACACTCGAACGCTCGTCAAGCCAGAGTATCGAACCTGCTGGCAGGTCGTCACTCGCCACGTGGGCAACGATGCCCTTACCGCGCACTCGGGTCTGCTTGGCAGACACCAAAATGTGCAGAGGGCGCTTATCGCTAGGCTTTTGCCAGCGCCAGACATCAGAGCTGAAGTTCCTCATGTTCAGGCGCCTACCCACCCAGGGCGATGGGGCCATCAACGGGATGACGTCCATATCGTGCACGCTCACGCCTTCGCACCGAAGCATGCGGATAACGTCGAGCGCGGACTGGTGTGAGAGCGTGACTGACATAGTACTCCCCGTGCCAAAGTTGCGAGAATTCCTATTCTACGTCAGCTGGCACCACAGCCCGAAAAAAGGCCGCCCGCCCGTCGATGCCCGGGTAGGCGGCCTAGCCATCGCATGAGATGTGCGTTACAGTTCAGCTCCGTTGCTCGCGATGCAGCGCTGGTACCACCAGAAGCTGTCCTTGCGGCAGCGGTCGAGCGTGCCTTTGCCCTCATCGTCCATGTCGACGTAGACGAAACCGTAGCGCTTGCGCATCTCACCGGTGCCCATGCTCACGAGGTCAACGCAGCCCCAGGGCGTGTAGCCCCAGAGGTCAACGCCGTTGGCGATCGCGGTCTCCATCGCACGCACGTGCTGGCGCAGGTAGTCGATGCGGTACGGATCGTGGACACGCTTCTCGCCTGCCTCCTCGACCACCTCGTCGAAGGCCCCGAGGCCGTTCTCCACCACCATCAGCGGTATCTGGTAACGGTCGTACAGCACCTCGAGCTGCCACTGCAGGCCCATCGGATCCATAGCCCAGCCCCAGTCGGAGTAGGTCAGGTACTCGTTGCGCGCGCCCACCTGGAAGTTGCCGCCCACGGTGTCGGTGACCTCGTGCGTGGTCACCACGTTGGAGTTGTAGTAGCTGAAGGTGTAGAAGTCGACCACGCCCTCGGCGAGCACGTCGAGGTCCGTCTCCTCCATCTTGATGTGCACGTCGTGCGCGTCCCACAGGCGCTTAGCATAGGTGGGATACGCGCCAAAGACCTGCACGTCACCGCAGTAGTAAGCGTTCTCCTGGCGCTTGTGCTCGGCTGCGAGGATGTCGGCCGGATCACAGGTGTGCGGGTAGGTTGCAGCGCTCGCGATCATGCAGCCAACCTTGTTGTCAGCGTCGATGGCATGGCCAATCTGCACGGCCTTGGCGGAGGCCAAGAATTGGTGGTGCAGTAGCTGATAGGTGGCCTGATAGCCCTCGTCGCTTGCGTTACCGAGGAAGTCGATGAGGCTCAGCGCGTTGTTGATCTCGTTGATGGTCAGCCAGTAGTGCACGAGACCCTTGTACTCCAGGAAGCACGTGGTCACGAAGCGCACGAAGTGGTCGATGAGCTCGCGGTTCCCCCAGCCACCACAGGCCTCGTCAAGGCCCAGCGGCGTGTCGAAGTGCATCAGCGTGACCAGCGGCTCGATGCCCTTCTCACGCATGTAGGTGAACATCTCGCGGTAGAACTCGACACCCGCACGGTTGGGCTCGGCCTCAGTCCCCGTCGGGAACAGGCGGCTCCAGCCGATGGACATGCGGAAGACCTTGAAGCCCATCTCAGCGAAGAGGTCCACGTCCTCGCGCCAGCGGTGGTAGCCGTCCACGGCCACCTGGTTGGGGTAGTAGCAGTCGTCGAGGGATGCCCAACGGGCACCAGCTGGGAGCGGAGCCTCACGCCCGGCCTTGACCGGCTTACCCTCAGCGTCGACATACGTCACAAAACGCGGGCTCGTGCGCGTGCCGCCGGTGGTGTAGTCCATGCGGCAGGGTCCGCGGCCGTCCTCGTTCCAACCGCCCTCATACTGCCCGGCCGAAACCGCGCCGCCCCACAGGAATCCTTCAGGAAATGCCATGGTATAACCCCTTTCATTCGGACAACCAGGACGGAGGCTTCTGTCCGGCCGGACAGAAGCCTCCGTCCTGGTTGTCCGGCTAACCTTTCTCGATGGGATCTTCTCCCACTTGCATATGGCGCATGTACGACAAGGCCAACTGATCTATCGTCAATAGCGCCGCGTACTTGCCCACGTCGTTCTCGTTTGACGTCCCACAAAGCAGAACGTAATCAGCCCGATTCAGGAACCACACATTACGGTTCTGCGTAAGGACCACCACCTTTGCACCGCTTTGGAAGATCTCCTCCGCAATGTCCCGATAGTTAGGGAAGTAGCTTCCATTGAGCGTGCAAATGAACACGAGGTCATCTCTCCCAAGCTGGGATGCCAACTCCTCCTGATGCGCGTACGACTGGTAGAGCTCAACGTACCTGCCCAATGGCAGCATTTTGCCTTGGAAGTAGCGGCCAATGTGCCAGAGGAAGTGATGCGAGAAGAACGCAATGCGCCTTGCCGACTCAAGTTCCTCCATCACCTCATCGATGACCTCGAGATCATCATCGCGCAGTGTTGCATTTAGTACGTCGATGACCCTCGTTCGGTGTGCCCTAAGCGCGGTGTCTCGGTCGCTCATCAGCTCTTTGTAGAAACTGCGGCTAAAGTCATCGGTCACGCGATATTTCGCTCCATCCACAGCGCCCTTGAACTCCGAGAAGTCCGTAAACCCCAAGTAGCGGCAGAAGCGGGAGAAGGAGGCTTTCGAGACATAGCACGCATCGGCCATCTGCCTCAGAGACATGCTCGCGAGCTGCGTGTAATTGCGCAGAAGTCCTTGGGCAATTTCATAGTTGGCATCATGCACACGTGTAGACCCCACGTAGTCCAAAAGCAGGTCGGCAAGAGAGCCCATCGCCTTATCCGGACCATCACCCATCTTGCGTACCCCTTCCTTTCCCCTGGCAACCACTCCATTGTTACCGCTATGGTAGCCCTCTTCGCAAAAGGGCGCCTTCCCGCCCAAGCAGCTTAGGCCTGAGCGGGAAGGCAAAACGCTACCTGGACTCGACGAAGCGTACGAGCGCGTCCGCGGAGGCCTTTGCCCCACCAAGAGACTTCATGTCCTCACTGAAGTCGGCAGCCGTGTCGCGGAAGGACGGTTCCTTCAGCAGGCGCACGATGGCATCATGCAGCGTTTCGCTTGTGATCGCGTCCTTATCCAGGAACGCAAGCCCGAGGCCCTTCTCCTCCACCTGACGCGCGGTGATGGCCTGCTCTTCCATCTGCGGAATGCACACCATGGGCACGCCGTAGTAGATGGCCTCTCCCGTGCCGCCCATGCCAGAATGAGTGATAAAGACGCTGGCCTGCGAGAGGATGTCAAGCTGCGGGACCATCTGACCCAGCTCAACGTTGGCGGGAACATTCTCAAGCGAGGCGGGGTCGATCATGCCAGTGGCAGCAAACACGTTGACGTCCAGGTCACGCACCGCGTCAAAGAGGATCGGGTAGTACTCGGGCCAGTTGTTGAACGCGGTACCCAGCGACGAATACACAAGCGGGCGGCCGTTGTCCGGCGCGGCCCAGCTGCCGAAGGTCGAACGCTTGCCCATCTGCACGCCCGTGAAGACGAAGCTGTCGTCGTAGGTCTCAGCGAAGGGTACGAGGCGCTTCTGCATCATGACGAGGTTGAGGTCACCGCGGCCGTCAAAGATCTCCTTCACCGTCATCTTTCGGCAACCATACTTGGCCACAAAACCCTCGGCGATACCATCAGCCGCAAGGCGCAGCGGATGGTCTGCCGGCACGGACGAGAAGCCCTCAGCCACCGAGTAGTGCTCGTTGGAGGGGTAGCTCGTGTAGAGCATGACGTTGGGAACATGGAGGGCGTCGGCAGCAATGGTGCCCGCGATGCCAGCGAAGTCGTGGACGATCGCGTCAGGCACGTCGTTGCGCAGCGTATCGAGCACGGTGTCAATGTAGGCGCCTGCCTCGTTCAGGAACAGGAACGGCACGACAGCGGCAACGTTGTCATCGGCACCGTCGTCCTTCTTCTCCTGCTTCTGGGGATCGTTATCGGCCATCCAGGAAGGAACAGCCACGAACGTGGCGCCCGTGGGCTCAATCACCTTGCGGAAGTCCTCAGGACAGAAGTACGTAACGCGCTCGCCACGCGCCACCAGCTCGCTCGCAAGCTGCAGGGTAGGGTTAACGTGGCCAAACGCACCTAGAGATACAAACGCAATATGCATGGTAAAGCTCCTTTTCTGAGTTGGACTTCTTTTGATAGGACGTGCTTCGTGTGAAAGGAGCGCCGGGGGCTTGCCCCCTAGCGCCGGAAAGAAAGGGCTACGCGGCGAGCTCGGCCGACTCGGTGTTCTGCTCCTCCTTAAGAGCCTGAGCAACGATGATGAGGATGATGAAGCCAGGCAGGCTACCAGTGATGCCAGCAAGAGGCGTCTGGAGCAGCGTGTAGACACAGTCGATCATGTTGCCATAGGACGTGAAGCTAAAGGCGAAGCGCAGCGCGCCAAAGACCAAGGCGACAAAGAAGCCGGGGATGATAGCCATGAGGCTCATGGAGCCGCCACCGATGGCTTGGATGTACTTGTTCTGGGCCACCTTCGTCGAGAAGGGTACGAGCTTCTCGTTGAGGAACCGCATAAAGGCATTGTCTTGAGTATCGGGCATGGTCTTTCCTTCCTTCGCCGTGCGTGTACTTACGTGCTGTACACAGCGTACGGCCGAGAAAGGTATTGACATGTCCCATTACGGACACCCTTGTCTCAGAATATGAAACGCGCAGGTAGGACAACCGGACAACCAGGACGGAGGCTCCTGTCCGGCTATTTGGCGCCTTTCACCTTCAGTCCGCGCAAGTAGTCCTTCTGCTCGGGGCTGATGCGACGGCTCTCGATGGCCTTTTGGATCGCCTTGTTATGCGTCCACGGCTCAAGACGGCGCTCCTCGAGGTACGGGATGGTCACGTTGTATTGCTTTGCCAGCGCCGTGGCAAAATACCACGCCACCATCATCCGCACGTAGTATTCCTCGGACTTGACTGCGGCAACCATGTCCAGGTAGGCAGGGTCAAAATCGTCATCCAAGTAGTGCTCCATCAGCATGCCGACCCCAAAGCGCACCGTATACGTTGCGTCGCTGGTAATCCAACGACTGATGGGGCCAAGCAGCTCGGCGCGGTGTTTCTTGAACACCTTGGGTGACATTTGATCGCAGGTTGCCCAGTTGTCCACGTACGGAAGGAATTGGTCGACCTTCTGCAGACAGGTATCGTAGTTGCGCAGCTCTGAGACGATAAAGGCATGGAGCTGGTTCTCGTCGAAGTAGTCGTGCGGAAGGTTGTCCAAAAAGAGGCCGACATCTTCACGTTTGGCCAACTGCTTCGCCAGCCTGCGGAGCTCTGGCGTACGCACACCGATGGCTGTCTTGGCGTCAACCGTCGGCATGATCTTGCTTTGGAAGTCCCGGTACGCAGTGTCCTGAAGGCGGAAGAGCTCTTCTCTGATTTCGTCGGTGATCATCTGTGAATCGTCCCCTCCCCTGCTGCGCCCAACGTTGTATCGAGTTTAGCAAGGGACTTGTGCCGGACGATCAGGACGGAGGCTTCTGTCCGCCGCAGGCGGACAGAAGCCTCCGTCCTGATCGTCCGAGTTTACATCACCATCATGGGATGCGGCTCAGTGGACTGCTCGGCCGCCCACTCGCGCGGCAGGTCGTTGAAGCTGGCGAGCTCGATGCCGTGCTCGTCAAACCACGCGCGCAGCTCGGGGCTCGTCATGCAGTCGAGGTCCATCGGACGGCAGGTGGTGAAGCTCGTGAGACGGAAGAGGTCAGCGTCGGCGTAGCCGCAGTGGCTGACGATGTAGCCCCACTCCTTGCCGCTGGACAGAAGGCCGCTCTTGTCGGTCGTGATGTAGGCCAGCGGGTCCTCCTTGAGCTGCTCCTCCGGGCCACCCCACTGATACCAGCCCATGCCCGCAGGCGCAACCTCGGGTCGGTCCTGGAACCCCACGGAACACATCACGCCATATTCAACAGCCAGCTCACGCGTGATGCGGTCGGTAGTGAGGGTGCCGTAGGCGTGGTTGTGGATGTAGTCGGGTTTGTGGCCCACGAGCTCGATGTAGCGCTCAATCTGCGCGCGGAACTCGGCCTCAAGCTGGTCGGCGACGGCGGCGAGGTGGTCGTGGTCGTTCTCATCGGTGTCCAGCGCGCGATTCTCTCGGCTGCCGAGGAACGTGCCATCCTCGTGCGTGAGCGCGGGCACCTTATCGTGACCGAGAATTGAGGGGCCGGTCGACGCATTGAGGTCGATGCCGAAGGCGATCTGCCCCAGGTAGGGCTTGATCCACTCAACACACTCCTCGATCCACGGCATGTTGGCGAACATGCCGGTGTTGCGCACAACGCCGTTCTTGATGCCATGGATGCAGCCGAGGCTGACCGCGCGGGTGATGCCGTAATCGTCGCTCTGAACCAAGATCTTCATGAGGTTCTCGCTTTCTGCGCCAAACCGGCGCGGACGTGATAAGGAAGCGGGGCCCGAAGGCCCCGCGCGGAAGGGGAAGCGCGTTACTCCTGCGTGTTGGCAGCCTCGTTTGCAAGCAGCTGCTTGTCGTAAGCCTTCACGAAGGGCACGTACATGAGCACGATGATGGCGAACATCACGCAGCCCCAAATCAGGCCAGGCGTACCGTAGCTCATGAGGTTACCGACGAAGAAGGGCAGGTTGGCTGCAGAACCACCAGTGCCGTTAGCGTAAGGCAGCAGACCGATAAGCTTGAGAACGTGCGTACCGAAGACCGAGATGGTCGGAGCGCCGAGAACCCAGGGGATGAAGAAAACCGGGTTCAGAATCATGGGCATACCAAAGTATGCGGGCTCGTCCACACCAAAGAGCGCAGGCAGGACAGCCATGCGGCTGACGATCTTTCCCTGCTCGGACTTCATGAAGATGAGCGCAGCAACGAGCATGGGGATGGAGCCGGTACCGAAAGTAAGGGCGTCACCAGAGCAGAGGTGCGGCATGGGGGTGCCTGCCTGGAAGGCACCAAGGTTCTCCATCTGAAGCTGCATGAAGAGCATCATGATGATGGGGCCGACGGTCATTCCGCCGTGGATGCCCAGGAACCACAGGCCATACAGGAAGACCATGAGAATCCAGTAGCCGAAGACGTTGGAGGACACGGACTGGAGCGGCAGAGCAATCATGGAGTAGACCAGTTGATGAATGGTGCCGAATTCGGTGCCGGCAAACACCATGGACACGATGCCGAAGAGAACCATGGAAGCTGCGGCGGGGATCAGGCTTGAGAACTGGGCCGAGATGAAGGGCGGCACCTGCTCGGGCAACTTGATCTCGACGTGACCCTTCTGGCAGGCAAGATAGATACCACCCACGACGAAGGAGATGATGATGGCGCTGAACATGCCCTGGGAGCCCAGCCAGGTGGTGGGCAGGGTGCTCGGTGCAAAGGGCTCCTCGGGAATGATGTAGGGCGTGCAGATGAGGAAGCACGCCAGCGAGGTGAGGCCGACAGCCATCTCAGAACGAGCGCACTTGGTGTGCTGCGCGAAGGCGTAAGCGACCAGGAATGCCAAATAGGCACCAATCATGCCAGTCGTCCACTGGTAGATGGTGTTGAGCACGGTGACCGCGCCCGTGGAGGTGATGAGTGCTTGGTAGGACTCAATGCCGATGCCCTTGAACAGCGCAGCAAACGAGCCGAGCATGGTGATGGGCAGAAGCATCATGAAGGCGTTCATGATGACGTGAATAACCCAGTTCTGGGCAATCTTGCCTGAGATGGCGGTGAGCTTCTCAATGAGCTGATCCATGGTTCCCTTCCTTCTTCGGAGTGCGTTGGTGCGCGGTTGCTGGCCTTGCGTCCGCGCGGTTCTGGGAGCGCTTCCGTCTGTTGGGAACACTATAAAACAGAATGAAATCTATTTCAATACAGAATTCTGAATTTGTTTCATTTAGTTCGTTTGATTTGTGATGCATGCCGTTCGCAGCGGCTTTCACCGCCGCTCACGGACACCTATCGAGCCGTCGGCAACAGGCTTGCCAGCACGTCATTGAACATCAAGAACGCAAACGTATCCGCAAGCACCGTACGATCAGACGTGGCCACATTTGCCGTCGGTAACGCAATGATCTCGTCAAAACTGTGCCTGAGCGGATGCTTGGAGTTGGTAGTCACAAGCAGCATATAGGGCTTCGTGTTGCGACCGATTTTGAACTCGTGCATCAACCCCTTAAACGAGTCGCCACTTACTGCGGAATACACGATGAGCAGGTCATCCGAGGTAAAGCGTTGCGAGACGTCTACCTGCGGATACGATGCTTGGATGCTTGGATCAAATTGCAGGGCGATGTTGAGCTCTTCCGCAGGGATGCGCGAGAGGTTGTAGCCCATGAGGTAGACGTGACGGCTCGAGCGCATGCGATCGATGAGGGAGGACAGCTGCCCGGGATCAAGTCGCTCCTCCACCAGCTTAAGCACTCCCCCATATACCTCAGCGTTTGTCGGCGCGTCCGACCGCTGCCGGCGCTCCTCCAGGTCTTGCGCAAACTGGTACTGGAACTCGACGAAGCCACCAAAGCCCAGACGCTGGGCAAACCGCGTGAGCGCCGGCTTTGAGAACCCTCCCCCATTGGCTATCTCGGTCACGCTACCCGTGGCGAACATGTCCGGAAACTTACGAATTGCCTCGTAGATGGCACGATCTGTCTTAGAGAAGGACGAGACGCTCCCGTCCATGAGCTCGATGGTGTTCATGGGTGCTCCAATCTGTTTCTATCAGTATAGAGTACGAATAGGCAGAACTGAAACACGTTTCATTGCCTAGTAATGAGCGACCTCTGTCTACGACCTCGAGCTGGTTTGGCTCGTTCGCCTGCGCGACTACACGCCGCGCACAATCATGCCGGTGTAGAGCGGCACGCCAAAAGCTTCCACGTACAGCGCGCACTTGCAGAGGAAGAGGAAGTAGACGTTTTCTCCCCTTCCGGAAAGTGTCTCATAGTTGGCCAAACCCTTGGAGATAACGAGGTCAGACTCACGCAGCGCCGTGAGCGTCTCTTTGTTCACGTGGGAAAGGCTCGTCCCTGCGATGTTGCTTCCGTTGGGGATCACTCGTGCGACTGCGTCCAGCCCCACCTGGCGAGCGTCGTCCATGGTGGCGTCGTTTGAGGTGTCGGCGCCACGCACGATGGCTGTCACCTGCGCTTTGGGGTTGACGCGCATGATCTGCATGATGAGCAACTTGTCGAACACGACCTCGCCGCAGTTATCGGTAAGCACGGCGATGGTGCGGGCGGATGCGATGCGTTCCTTGAGCTCAGCCATCGACTCGCCGTAGAGCTCCATGGCAGGTGCCTCATCCACGAGCTGCAGCAGCTTCTCTTCGCTCACATCGCCAGTGGGACCAAAGTCGATGAAGTTGCCTACGAGAGCACAGCGAATGGCCAGGTCGAGCGGGTCGTCACTCGCGGCAATGCGCTCGGCCAACTGCGGCTCTATTCCCAGTACCAGCTCATTGAAATGCCGCTTTATCTCTGTG
The DNA here is from genome assembly GCA_900314645.1 of uncultured Actinomycetes bacterium. Taxonomy (GTDB): domain Bacteria; phylum Actinomycetota; class Coriobacteriia; order Coriobacteriales; family Atopobiaceae; genus UBA1367. The sequence continues at coordinate 140,487 of OMWB01000001.1, read as the reverse complement.
TAGTCACGCGTGATGCCAAACCAGTCGCGCAGGACACCGCTCAGCGCGTCAGAGATTTCAGGTGCCGTCATAGTTTCAGAGCCATCTGCAACCGTACGCAGAACGAGCCGCAGGTAGTCGGCGCGTTTCTGCCAGGGAGTGTCTTCCGGGCAGGCATCGAGGTACTTGTCGAGCATGCAGCGCATGCAGCGCGGACTCAGTGTTGGGCTGGTTATCTGCTCGAGCGACATGGCGGCTCCGTTCTCGTGATGGCCACCCCTATGGTAACAACATGCGTGCCGTGCTTTGACTGTGCGAGCAGGAAGACATGCCAACCATGGTTGGCAAAAAAGTCTCAACTCCCTCGTCAGAATAAGGGATGCATACGCTTAGGATACATAAGGGACTACAGGGCAGGCTCTCGTTGGAGAGCCTGTAACACAGACAAACGAAGGGCCAAACATGAGCGAGAAGTCCACCAAGACGCAAACTGTACTTCTGATAGCTCTGGCGGTGTGCCTTGCTATCACTGGCTTCTTCGTCGGCAAAGCAAGCGAGCACAGTGACGCCCGGCAGGAGCGCGAGCGTCTCTATGCGCTCAACCGGAGCAGCATCGAGAAGCTCATCGTCGAGGACGGCCCCATCTACGTCATTGGCCACCGCAGCCCCGATTCCGACACCGTGTGCAGCGCCATCGCCTACGCGCGCTTCTTGACGCTGCTCGGCCATGATGCGCGGGGTGCAATCACGGCGCCCGTCAACCACGAAACCGCGTTCATCCTGCAGGAGGCAGGCGTCGAAACTCCTCCCGTGCTGGAGGATGCATCGGGTGAGAACATCTTCCTCGTTGACCACAGCGAGTATGCTCAGGCGGCCGAGGGAATGGTTGATGCGCACATCGTGGGTATCCTCGACCACCATGGGGTGGGGAGCGTCACTACGGGACAGCAGCTGCTCTATGAAGCCAAGCCCATCGGCGCCACGGCCACCATCGTTTGGCTTGACTACCTCAACTACGGCTTCGACATCGACAAGCCGACTGCGCACCTCCTGCTGGGAGCCGTGCTCTCGGACACCGATGGCCTGACTGGTTCGACCACGACGGAGGCCGACCGCCAAGCCGTGAGCGAGCTTGCCAACATCGCTGGAGTCACCGACGTAGACGCCCTGTACCATTCCATTCACGCTGAGAAGCTGTCCTACGAGGGCATGACCAACGAGGAGATTCTCTTCTCTGATTACAAGGAATACGAGGCCAGTGGCACGACGTATGGCATCGGTCTCGTGAATGCCATTGACGAGGAGACCGCGAAGGAGCTGGCTGAGCGCATGAAGGAAGCGCTTCCTGCGGGATTTGCGTCAAAGAACGTGGACCTCATGTATGCCAGCGTGGGCATTCGTGAGAACGGCGAGAAGATTGACCGCATCATCCCGGCCAACGAGTACTCAAAGGAAGTCTTTGAGGCGGCGTTCCCCAACTACGACGAGTACGATGGAACGTCCTTCATCTTCAGGACCGGCCTGGGGCGGAAGACCAAGTTCGTGCCGGGACTGACGGAGTTCCTCAACGCCCACCCGCACGAGTAACGGGACGCGGCGAATCACAGCAAGACAGGAAACAGGACCCGAAGCTCACGCGAGATTTGGCCCGTTCACGTCTAGTCGTTTGTCGCGTTGCCGTCGCCGCTGATGGGGATGGGATCGCCTACGTAGGTCGACTTGGGCTTGACGATGCACTTGAAGAGGTCCTTGTCCCTGGCCAGGACCTCCCGCACCTCGCGGTGGACCTCGCCGCCATAGATTCTCGGGTCCGTGCTTACCCCGTAGGCCTCAAGCCCCAGCCGGTTGGCGATATACACCGCCCGGAAGAGGTGGTACTCCTGCGTGACGATGACCACCTTCCTGGCCTGAAATACGTGCTTGGCGCGGTACATGCTGTCGTAAGTCGAGAAACCCGCGTGGTCCATGAAGACGTCCTCTGAGGGCACGCCGCGTTCCATGGCGTAGGATTTCATGAGGTTGACCTCGTCGTAGTCGGTCTGGCCGTGATCGCCGCTCATGATGATCTTCGGCGCGACGCCGGCCTCGTAGAGCTCCAGCCCCTTGGCGAGCCTGTCCGCAAGCACGGGACTGGGCTCGTCTCCCCAGATGCCGGCGCCCAAGACGATGACGCAGTCCACGTCGGACAGTCCCGAATAGTCGCCGTCGCGGACGATCCGGCTGTTCCCGCACGCAATAACATAGAAGTTGATGCAGAGGCCCAACGCCGCCAGCACAATGAGGGCGACAAGACCTCGCCTCATGGCTCTGTTCATCATGGCCACCCCGCCTTCTTGCATCCCGCCAACATCACGCGCTTCATGATAGGGGTCCTGAGTGGCGAGCGTGTGATTGCAAGCCCACAACCCGGACGATCAGGACGGGGTGGGCTCAGGCGGTCATTGCACCTTCGGCCAACACGTCGCGAATCACTTCCGACGGGAACCTCCAGCCGAGGACCTTCCTCGGCCTGTTGTTGATCAGCCAGACCGCCTCCTCGACCTCCTCGTCGGTGACGCGGTCGAACCTCGTCCCCTTGGGGAAGAACTGCCTGATGAGGCCGTTGGTGTTCTCGTTGGTCGGGCGCTGCCACGGCGAGTGGGGGTCGCAGAAGTAGACCCTGAAGTCGGTCGCCTCCACGAAGTCGGCCACCCTGGCCATCTCCGAGCCCTGGTCCCAGGTCAGCGAGGCGCGCAGCTCGGCGGGGATCCGCGCCACCATCTGCTCGAGCCTGCGCTCCACGGTGTCCGCGTCGTGGGCGAGCAGCCTGGAGGCGAGCGTGAAGCGCGAGCGCCTCTCGACCAGCGTGATCAGGCAGCTGCTCATGTCCGACCCCACGACGAGGTCGCCCTCCCAGTGGCCGGGCACGGCGCGGTCGGCGGCCTCGGGCGGCCGCTCGGAGATGCGCCTGCCCTCGACCCAGGGCCTGCCGCCCCTCGGCGGCAGCTTGGAGCGCGGCCTGCGGCCCCTCCTGCCGCTCCTCAGCGCCTCGACGACGCCCAGCTCGTGGCGCAGCGCGCCCCTGCCCTGCACGTAGAGCGCCTGGTAGATGGTCTCGTGGCTCACCCTCATCCCCTCGTCCAGCGGGAAGTCCCCCCTGATCCGCCGGGAGATCTCCTCCGGCGACCATCGTAGCACCAGCTTCCCCAGCACATAGTCGCGCAGGCGGCCGTCGGCGTCGAGCTTCCGCGCCCTTGGCCTGGCGGCGCGCGCGTCGGCGTCGCGCTGCGCGACCCTGGGGTCGTAGCCGCCCCCGCCGCACCGCCGCAGCTCGCGGCCCACGGTGGTGCGCGAGCAGCCGACCCTGCGCGCGATCTCGCCGTGGGTCGCGCCGGCCTCGACCATCGAGAGGATGACGCACCTGTCCTCGAAGTCGAGCCTCTGCCTCGGCGACCTGCCGCGCCGCCCGCCGGGGCCCGTCGCGCCCGCCTCCATCGCAAGCCACATCCTCTCGGGCGGGCCGCCCCTGCGCCCCCACTCGTGCACGGTGCTCTTGCTCACGCCGGCCCTCGCGGCCACGGCGCGCACCGGGAGCCCCCGCGCCAGGAGGCGCCTGACGGCGCGCCAGTCGTCGTACCTGTACCTGTAGTGTCCCATTGCACCACCTTCCTGTGTCGTGGTGCAATGACCGCTTGAAAGCGCCCGGAGGCTTCTGTCCGCCCTCGGGGGCGGACAGAAGCCTCCGTCCTGATCGTCCGGGTTGTGGGCTTGCGGGGCTAGCCGAGCGCCTCGGCGGTCTGGGCAAGCAGGTTGATGATGGGCAGGCCTTGCGGGCAGGCGCCTTCGCACTGGCCGCAGCCGATGCACTCGTCAGCACCGACGCCAGAGCTCTTCTTGGTGCGTGCATAGCGCATCTTGGCGTCTTCCTCGTTCTCAAACACGAGCTTGCGGTTCATGGCCTTGAAGTAGTCCGGAATAGGAATCTGCATGGGGCAACCCTCGCAGCAGTAGTGGCACTCGGTGCACTTGATCTGCTCGATGGAGGCGAGTGCTTCCATGGCGCGGGCGACAACCGCCTGCTCATCGGCGCTCAACGGCTGGAAGTTGCTCATGTAGCTCACGTTGTCCTGCACCTGCGCAAGGTTGGACATGCCCGACAGCACCGTAAGCACGCCCGGCTGCGAGGCAACGAAGCGAATGGCCCACGACGGGTACGAAAGCCCGTTGTTTGCGGCGTCAAAGACCTCGCGTACCACGCGCGGCGGGTTGGCCAGCATGCCACCCTTCACGGGCTCCATCACGGTGTACGGCACGCCGTGCTTCTCAGCCACGGCCACGTTGAGACGGGAGGCCACGTTGGCATCGTCGTTCCAGTCAGCGTAGTTGACCTGCAGCTGGATGAAGTCGATATCCGGGTTCTCCGTCAGGAGGCGCTCGAGGCGGTCAGGGCCCGCATGGAACGAGAAACCCCAGTGACGGATGACGCCCTGCTCCTTCAGACCGCGTACCCAGTCCCACAGCTGGTACTGGTCGTAGATGTCGTTGTTGTTGTCCTGGATAGCGTGGAGCAGATAGAAGTCCAGGTAGTCGGTGCCCAGACGCTCGAGGCTCGTCGCGAACTGACGCTTTACCTCGTCAGCCGTGGGATTGCCCAGCCATGCGTTGGCCTTGCTGCAGAGGGTGTAGCTACCGCGCGGGTGACGCTCCACCAGCGCCTTGCGTGTGGCCTCCTCAGAACCGGTGTACACGTAGGCCGTGTCAAAGTAGGTCAGGCCCGCGTCCAGGAAGCAGTCCACCATGTCGCAAACCTGCGGCACGTCGATGGAGCCGTCCTCCAGATGCGGAAGGCGCATGAGGCCAAAGCCAAGCTTGGGCGTGTCATGACCAAGATAATCAGGTGCGTACGGCATGAGTTCTCCTCCCCTAGAACCTTCTAACCTGTCTCTACCTGTAAGTATACGACCAAGGTGTACCAGAAGGTCGGACCCTCTGGTCCCAGCCCTTATTCCTCGTTCCTGCGCTTGATGCCGATGCCCACGCCGACGCGCCAGAGCGCCACGGCAAGGAGTCCCACCGAGACGATCGTCGACGCGAACGCGGCGTTCCGGACGATGTTGGACATCCCCGTAACCACCGGCTTAAGCGCCTGGGAATCGCCCGTGGTCTCAACGTAATCCCTGTTAGCCGCCCGTGCGTTCAGCCACATGAAGAGCACGTGCTTGGTCGCCCTGCGCAGCGTGGCCAGGTAGTCCGCAGAGCCAGAGCTGTCGGAAACGCTGCCGCCAAACATGTTCATCCACAGGTCGCCACCAGCCTGCAGCGCATCCTCACCATGCATGTACTCCGAGTGGTCCGAGAAGTCAGTGATGACCGCGCCGTCAAAGCCCCATTCGTCTCGAAGCACGCCGGTGAGCAGGGCCTCGCTGCCCCCCGCCCATGACGCACCAACACGGTTGTACGAGCTCATCAGGCCGGTGGCACCAAAGTCCTCCACCAGCATGCGGAACGGCTCAAGGTAGATCTCGCGCAGGGTTTGCTCGGTCATCCACGTATGGACCGAATCGCGATAGACGTAGCTCTCCCCGTCGTTGCAGACGAAGTGCTTCACGTAGCAGTAAGCGCCCGCCTCCTTGGCGCCCGCCACTTCGTTGCCACAGATGAGGCCACTGACCAGCGGATCCTCAGAGAAATACTCGAAGTTGCGGCCATCAAGCGGGCTGCGGTGCAAGTTGACCGCCGGAGCATACCAGCCGTCATAACCCAGCTGCCCAATCTCCTCGCCCATGAGGCGGCCCATCTCATGCGCCAGCTCCACGTTCCACGTCTGGGCCATGGTCACGGGGTTCGGCCAGCCCACGCTGCACCCGCCGCCAAGGCTGCTGACAACGAGGCCGCCAAACTGCGCCGGGCCATCCAAATCACGCGTCAAGGGTTTGCCGACGCTAGGAAGCGACGCCAAGCCTGAGTACGCGTTGCTTACGAGGTTTTCCATCTCAGCTTGGGTGAGCTGGTCCAGCAGGGCGTCCCACTGTGGGTCGTCCGGATCGGTTCCCAGCGCATAGCCAAGGTCGGTGAGCTCGCCATTCTGGGTCACAGTGAGCCCGTTCTTTGCACCTGTTACCACATCGGAAGAGCCAGACCCCCATCCCTCGCCGTCGACGTCCTGATACAGGTTCAAGGCGGCGACGTCGTCGGTCATGGCGCGCGAGGTTGGCGCGACGGGATAGGTGCCCGCAAAGTCAGCGCGCGAGAGATACGTGATGCCTTGGCCAGAGCTCACGCCATCCACGCTCACGCCATCAAGGGCCTCATCGCCCGTGAACTTGTTGGCAACCACCGCACCCGTCACCGCATCGGTCTCATAGCGAGTATCCGCAGCAAGGATTACGTCAAAGCTTTCCTCCACGGTGTGGGCGTCGCGACGAAGCGACACCACGTACGTGCCCGCTTCCAACTCATAGCCGGCAAACCCGTTGGCGTTGGCGTCGTACACGTCATAGCTGGCCATGTCACGGGCGGCAAGCTCGATGGTCACGGTCTCGGAAGCACCAGGCTCAAGCAAGCCTGTCTTGGCAAATCCGCCCAGCTCAAGGGCGCTCTTTTCGATACCGCCCGCCGTGTAGGGCGCAGAGAAGTACAGCTCGACCACGTCCTTGCCCGCAACCGAACCCGTGTTGGTCACCTTCACGTCCACGGACAGCGTGTCATCAGCCGCCATCGAAGCTGCAGGCGCGTTCACAACCTCCCAGTCAAAGCTCGTGTATGAGAGTCCGTAGCCAAATGGATACTGAACAACGCCCTGGTAACCAGTGCCGTACTCGTTGGCCACGTTCTCCCAATAGCCCTCAGCGTCAGCTGTCTCGTACCACCGATAGCCAACGTAGATGCCCTCGGCATAGTCAACATACTTGAGGGAGTCATAGAACACGTCGCTCTCGCCCACGTTGCTGTTGGTGGTGACACCATCCGCAGGATAGAGCCCCTCAGATCCGGTGTAGCTGCCCACGCCGTCCTTGCCCGTATTGACGTAGCTCGGCGCTGTGGAGAGGTCGTACGCCCACGTGTCCACCGTCTTGCCCGACGGGTTTGCCTCACCGGTAAGGAGCGCCGGAATTGCCTCAGCCGCATACTGACCCGTGAGGCCAACGAGCAGGCACGCATCCACGCCGGGCGTGGTCTCGATAGCCCCCACCGCCATGGTGTTTCCCGTGTTCAGGAGCACGACGACGTTCTCATACGTGGCGCCCACGTAGGCAAGTAGCGCTTCTTCCTCAGTGGAAAGGTCCAGCTGGCCACGCGACTCGTCTACTACCACGTCCCCGCCCGCGGTGACCGCCTTATGCTGGTCCTTCGTGGCATCGTTGGACTCACCGTTCAGCCGACCGAACACCACCAGTGCGGTGTCCGAGAACTCCTGCGCATTGGCCAGCAGCTCAGGTGTATAGAGCGACGCATCATCGATAGACGGCTCGTAGAGCGTGGCCGACTGCTCGGGCCAGCTGCCCAACGTACTCGCGTGCTCGCGACGCGCCTGGAAATTCTCGTACATGTTGGTCAAATCGGTGTTGTACTCGATGCCAGCCGCTTCGAGCGCACCAAGCAGGTCGACGTCCACCGAGCTGATTCCACCCGAACCGGATCCGCCACCAAGCCAGTCCGTCGAAGCCCAGCCGAACACATTGACGCGCGTGAGCCCTGCCAGCGGGAGGGTCCCGTCATTCTTCAGCAGCACGGCACCTTCGGTCTCGACTTGATCTGCGGTCTCGTGAGCCTGCTGTACCGTGGCGGCACGCACGTCAGCATCGAGGCTCATCTTGGCCGTGCCCATGATCTTGTCCGTGATCGTGCCGAACATGGGAACGACGACCAAGTTCAACGCGGAAGCAAGCAATGCAACTACGAGCGCGAATACGAGGAACAGGCTCTTCCTGACGAGGTGCGGGTTCTGGGGAGGTACCGTCTTCTTCTTTTTCTTTGGCTTCGGCGACTGACTGGTGGGCCTCGGTACTTGTCTATTGGACGATGCCTTGCGCTTCTTTGCCATGCCAGTCCCTTCGTTGCGTTTGCACCCACCTATGATGACAAATGACCACTTCTTTGTCATCACGGTGAAAGACGGCGAAACGGAGAGACTCCCTTTTGCGAATGTTGACGTGGGGTACCGTTCCTACGCTTCCGGCATGACCTCGGTCACGACGGACAGCGCGTTGAGCGTATGCGGATAGCCAATAAACGGCAGGTTGCTGTTCACCACGTCAATCATGAACTTGCGCGTGCGGCCGCAATGCACGTTGCCACCGGTATGGGCGCGCAGCTGGGCCTCGCAGCCACCTTGGGCAGCAATGAAGCAGAAAGTGATCAGCTCGCGCTCGGCCATGGTCAGGCCCTTGCGCGTGTAGAAGTCGCCGAAGCAGTTCTTCACGAGCCAGTGGTTCATGAGCTCTCGGCCATTGGTGCCGGAGTCGTAGAATCCACGCATGTTCTCGCCGAAGGCGGCGCACTGGGCCTCGGTACCGCCAGCCCTGCGGGACTCATCCGTAGGCTCGGTGGTTGCCTGCTCGGGAAGCGGCAGCTCGATACCAGCGGCCTCGAATGCCTCGTTCATGGACTTGAAGAAGGGGTAGACGCGACCGATGCCCAGGTAATCCGTCGCCTGATACACGATCTCGCGCAGCGCCACGGCCTCAAGGCCCATGTTCAAGGCGGCAGGAGCGATGACGCGGAACTCGTCGACGCCCTGGCAGCCAAGCAGGGTGGCAATCCAGCACATGAAGCGCGTACGGTCATCCAGCTCAGGCGTGCCCTCGATAATCTCGCCGAAGGCGAAGTTGATGAAACGCTCGGCAAACTCGGGGTCGGTACTCAGGAGGTCGGGCTCGCAGCCGGGCAACATGCGCTCACGGTAGGTGCGGGCGGCGTCGGTGAGTTGAGCAGTGTAGGCCATGATGGCTCCTTTCAGCGTGCATGCAAATTGCAACTGTCTAGCTGCTCTTTATTGTAATTGCCCGAGCATGAAAACAAACGGAGGCATCCACGCCAAGTTGGCATGGATGCCATGAGCAAAACGAATGGATGCACGTCGCACAAACTTGCCTAGCGGCAGACGACCTCCGCGGGCACGTCCAGGATCTTGGCCACCTTGAGGATGGTGTCAGTCCAGGAGCCCTGGGCCGCGGCGAAGTGATGCGTCGGTCCGCACTCGCACCAGCGGTTGTTCCACTCGCGCGCACCAATGGAGAAACGCGTGCGGAAGGTGGTGTCGCCGTTGCCCAGCGTGGGACCGTCCTCAATCACACCCTCGCTCACCACGAACTTGAAGTGTCCGTCGGCGTCCTGCGTGATGCCCAGGTAGGTGATGGGGCCCGCCTTGGGGTAGAAGCGCGTGAGGAAGCCGCCACCCGCCTTGCCGTGGAACACGGGCACAATCTCCATCGACGCCTTGCGCGCGGTGGAGAAGTCCGCGTCACCCGAGCCGGAGTGGCCGATGAGCACCACGTCGTCGTTGAAGTCAAAGGTATAGAACTCGGAGAGCTGGCAGGCGCCAGAGATGAGCTTCATGATGCTCATACCCATCGCGACCTTGATGTCACCCTCGACAGCGCAGGCAATCCCCTGCTTGATGAGCATCGAGAACGCCGGGATGAGCATGGAGTCGAGCACGCCGGCCTTGCCCGTCGCGAAGCCGTCGTAGTGGCTTGCGACGAAGCCCAGCTCCTCGTCCTTGACCCACTGCTCGAAGGCCACGACATAGCGCGCCATCTCGTGGATGCTCGCCTCGTCGTATTCGCCCTTGATCTCGAAGGTGTCATGGATGTCGGCGACCTTCGCGGCGATGACGTCCTCGTCGGTGACGTTGTCCGCGATGGCCCACATCTTCTCCCAGTCGAACTGCTTGGTGTAGAGGCCCATGCGGTGATAGAGGTTGGTCTCGTCGATGTAGAGGTCCATCATGCCGGGGTACGGGCGGCCGATCTGCGCGAGGTTGGTGTAGCGGAGGCGACGGCGCACCTGAGCGGCGCGGCACCAGTCCTCGATCTCGGCTGCGACCTGCGGGTCCCCACCCTCGACGACGCCGGTGATGACGGCATGGTGCTTGCCCGCACGCTCGAGGTCGGCCACCATCTCGCCCACGGCACCGCCTGCGTAGCCGATGCCCAGCCACTCGGCCGTACCGGCGGTCTCGAAGTCGAGGCAGCGCACCTTCTGCAGGTTGACGAGGACGACGGGCACGTTGAGGTCGCGAATGGCGGGCAGCATGTTGTAGCTGGTCGCATAGGTGAGGAGCTGACAGAAGACGAGGTCGACGTCGGCGGCGCGGAACTTGTCGCCCGCGGCTGCTGCGGCCTCCTTGGTGGTGCACATGCCGCCGTCGACGACCTCGACCGTATCGGGCAGGGTGCTGACGAAGTCGGCGTACTGCTGCTCGAACTCGGGAACGAGCTCGGGGAACTGCGGGAGGTACGCGCCGAGCGCGATGGAGAAGACGGCGACCTTGGCCTTGGTCTCTACGAGCATGGTGGGGTCCTTTCTGGAATTGGCCTGTCTGGGACAAAAGGGATACTCCCCTTTGTCCCAAAAGAGCCCGTGGGACAAAGGGGAGTATCCCTTTTGTCCCATCGCTTGTTGTTAGTCGACGAACGCCTCGTTGATGGCGATGTTGAAGTCGCGGCAGGTGTCCTTGAGGCCCTGGTCGGAGATGACGTTCAGGAACTTGTCGCTGCCGCCGTTGGCCGCACGGGCCGCCACGTAGAGCTCGGCCGCCTTCTCCACGGTGTGGGCCAGACCGAAGGTGGTGTCGAAGTCCGGGCCGGCGGCGAAGAGGCCGTGGTGTGCCCAGACGATGGTGTCGTAGGTCTTCATGAGCTCGCTCGAGGCCTCGGCGATGGCCGGGCCGCCGGGGACCATCCAAGGCACGACGCCCACGCCGCTGGGGAACACGACCACGCACTCGGTCATCATCTGCCAGAGCACGCGCGTGAAGGCGCGGTCCTCGAGCGGCACGATGAAGCTCATCTCGATGATGCCGGGGGTGTGCGCGTGGTAGATCACGCGGTTGGCGCCGTCGGTGCGCGCGGCGGTGACGCAGTGGTTCATGTAGTGGCTCTCGAACTCGCTGGTCGGACGAGCGCCGTTGAGGAGGCCCCACACGATGCGGAAGGCGTCGCCGGTCTCGTTGATCTCGACAATGCCGATGTTCTCGGCGGGGGCACCCGCAACGTTGCGCATGTACTTGCCACTGCCGGTAGACACGAAGTACTGTCCAGCCAGGTTCTCACCCTTGACACCCATCTTGACCCACGGACGCGGCTCCGCATCAAAGAACGGACGCGCCTGCTCAAGCTCCTCGTCGGTCATACGGTAGGTAAGGTTGCCGCCGTTGCGCTCGTGCCAGCCCTGCAGCCAGCCGTCGTCACACATGCGGGTAAAGCCCTTGATGAACGCTAGATCTTCCATTGCCATGATGTAATCCCCTCTCTCTTTCTGTGACCTGGCACGGGGGGTAACCCCTTCTGACAGATACCTGTCAGAAGGGGTTACCCCCCGTGACAGGTCAGCTGTGTGTGCCCTACCTGGGCAGGTATTCCTTGATCTCGAAGCTCTTCTTGATTGCTGCGCGAGCCTCCTCGAGGCTGGCGTACTCATTGCTGTAGATAAACTGCACCATCAGGTTGCCCAGCGCGGTGCCCTCAGTGGGACCGGCAAAGACAGGCAGCCCGCATGCGTCGGCCGTGGCCTGGTTGAGGTAGCCGTTGTTGGAGCCGCCGCCCACGATGTTGATTGACGTGTAGGCCACGCCGGTAAGGGCGCTCAGCAGCTCGACGGTGCGCGCGTAGTCATCGGCAAGCGAGTCGTAGACGCAAAGCGCGTACTCCCCCATCGTCTGAGGCACCGGCTGGCCATACTGGCTGCACACGTCCCTCAGCGCCCCGAGCATGCTGGCAGGAGCAAGGAACTCTGGGTCATCGGCGTCCACCACGGCGCGGAAGCCCTCGGCACGTGCCTCCTCGGCAGCGGCGACGAGCTCGCCCCAGCTCGGAGCGGTACCCGTAATCTCGCCGAACTCCTTGCGCACGTTCTGGATCATCCACAGGCCCATGATGTTCTTGAGGTAGCGGTAGCGGCGCTCATAGCCGCCCTCGTTCGTGAAGTTGGCCATCGCGCTCTCGGGCGTGCAGATAGGCGCGCGGTTCTCAACGCCGACGAGGCTCCACGTGCCGCTGGAGAAGTACACCGCCTGCTCGTCGCGGGCGGGGACGGCCAGCCAAGCGCTGCCCGTATCGTGGCTAGCGACGAGCACGACCTCCGCATCAAATCCCACGCGCTCAGCAACCTCGGGACGCAGGCGCCCCAGAAGCTCGCCCGGCATGTGGATGGGCTGGAAGATATCCCAGGGAAGGTTGAGGCGGTCGATGAGCACGTCGTCCCAGTCGCAGGTCTCAGCGTTCACGAGCCCCGTGGTGCTGGCGTTGGTGTACTCCTGCGCCTTCTTGCCCGTAAGCACGAAGTTCAGGTAGTCGGGCACCATGAGGAGCGTCGTCGCGGCGTCAAGCGCGCCACGAGCCTCGCGGCTCTGCGCACACAGCTGATAGACCGTGTTGAACTGCTGGTACTGGATGCCCGTGCGAGCATAGTGCTCGCCAAAGGAGAGGATGCCGGAGAGCTCGAGCGCGTCCTTGACGCCATCGGTGCGGGCGTCGCGGTAGCCCACGCAGTCGCCAATGCGACGGTCGTTCTCGTCAAGCAGCACGTAGTCCACGGCCCAGGTGTCGATACCGATGGTCGAGGGCTCGAAGCCCGCTTCCTTCGCGGCGGCGAGGCCGGCGATCACGTTCTCAGCCAAGGCGTCAATGTCCCAACACAGGTGTCCGTCTTTGCGGGTCAGGCCATTTTCAAAGCGGTAGACCTCGGTGAGCTCCATCTTGCCGTCCACGACTTGCCCCACGATGTGGCGCCCACTCGATGCTCCGATATCGATGGCCACATGACACACGCCCATTTCCTCCCCTTTCGGTTTCTTGCTTGCGCTGTTTCATTTGCTAAATCAAATTTACTAGGCATGCATTTGATAAGCCATGCGCATGCTGCGCACACACTTTCGAAATATGCGCCTACCAGAATCGTCATCTGCAAAAGCAAGAACCGCCCCAGGCACACACCCGGGGCGGTAGGGAGAGAGCGTTATATCAGTACTCGTGCTCGGCGACGCCTAGCGGCTGAAGTTCTGGAAGAACTCCCAGAGGTAGGCAGCCTCGGGCTTCCAGTTCCAGTGGGCCTGATCCTTGATTGCCACGAGCTTCATAATGGGCTGGCCGTCGGCGCCGTTGAGGACGTTCTCCTGAGCGCTCTTCTCGCCGAGCATGATGTCGTTAGTCTGGTCAAACTTGATGCCAAACCACTCGTTGGCGGTCATGTCCATCTCCTGGACCTCAAGGCCGTTGACCTTCTGGTAGGCCTGGATAATCGGGAAGATGGGAACGCGCGGGTCCACGGCTTGAATCCTCGTGCCGTCCTCGGCCACGGGGAAGGAGTTCTGGCTCGACCCATCCACGGGAATCATGCCAAAGAAGTCGTGATCGCCGCAGAGGTAGGTGAAGGGCACCAACGTGCCGTCCCAATTCTCAGCCAGCGCGGCGATCTCCTCCTTGTCGATGCCGGGGCCAGAGACGCCGCCCACAGCAGCAAAGGTGTCAGCGTACTTAACGCCATAGAGCTCGGAGGCGCTGGAGCCCGCGGAGAGGCCGGTCACATACACACGGTGCGTGTCAATCTGCGGATACTTGGCAAACATCATGTCAAGCCAGGTGACGATACGGTCGTTCTGAAGACCGTCGCAGCCAAAGAAGTTGGGCTGGGGCTCGTCGGAACCGCTCTCATACACCACATCCTGCCACTCCGGCGCGAGCACGATAAGGTCTTCGGTGCACGCAAGCTCAAGCCAGCCGCTAGACTCGGCCTGGACGCGCGTGTCGTTGAGGTTGCCATGCAGCGTGACGATAGCAGGAATACTGCCGGCAGCGGCGTCAGCCAGACGCGTGGGCACATACTCGAACCAGGTGTACTCTCCCTCGAGGCCATCAACCGCTGCGTTGTAATTCTCCACGTAGTTGAACTGCGTGAAGTCAGGGATGGAGTACAGCGGGTACGGATCGGTGAAGTCCGCGATGCTTGCCATGTAGAACTCGGTGACCTCGTTGTGCTGGCGATAGTTCTTGGAGAAGACCTGCTCCCAAGCGTTAGCAGCCGCAGTGGCAAGATCAGCATCGGAGGCAACAATCACACGCTTCAGCGAATCGTCTGCGTTCTCGTAGACACCCTCGCTGACCTGTGTGGCACCATTGGCGGCGATGATTGCGTCCACGGCAGCCTGCGGAGCATTGCTCAGATACGCCGGCACGAAGGGCACACCGGCTGCGTCGGCCGCACTGCCGCCATAGGTCATGACACCGGCCGCGAAGTACAGCTTGGGAGCAAGTGCACCAAGCACGAAGTCGGCACCTTCGTCAACGCCGATGACCTTGACATTATTGGCGGGACCAGCCGCGGCGGCAAGCGCGACGAAGGCATCGACGTCAGCATCGCCGTACGCAGCGCCATCCACAGGGTTCACCACGACAACCGAACCCACGTAGGTCTCGATGCTCTGCGCGAGGCCCAGCTGGCCAACCAGCTCGGCGGCGCCATCAGCATCCTTAGCGCCGGCAAACACGTAGTAAGCCGGAGAGAGCACGTTAGAGTAGTGGTATTCCACCCCGTCCTCAAGGGCGTTATAGGCAAAGTTGCCATCTGCCTCGACAAGCTTGGTGAAGGGCTCGGTTGAAGGAGCCTCGGCTACGGGAACTGCGGTATCGCCTCCCTTGTTGCCACACGCCGCAAGCACGGCTGCAGAGACGAAGCCCAGTCCTGCCACGAAGTTCCTCCTGCTGATGTTGATGCGCCCTGCCATGGTTCTCTCCCTTTCCCGTGTGTTTACACGCTTCCTTACCATCAAATGTAGATGGTGCTAAACAGCTAATCTATGTCGATATATGTGACGTTGGCTATCAAAATTTGCGGCAATTTGTTATCTGGTGTTTGCCACTTCTTAGGCTATCAGCTATACGTCAATCCGCATGTTGCAATAAAGGCTCGCCGTTGCAGAAACCTGCAACGGCGAGCCTCAACGTGCATTGAAAGACGTCTTTACGCTTTAGCCGCCTCCCCAGCCAGCAGTCGGCGAATGACCAGCTTGAAAAAGGCCTTCATGGGGAAGGAACCGACACCGGAGAATCCATGGGCAGACAGCCTGATGACGCGGTCGAACAGCAGACAGCTTGGCCCGTCATAGCACAGGGTCACCAGGTAGAGTCCGACACCACGACTTTTGAGCCTCTCAAGCATCTCGCGATTGTCCTCGAGGTAGCGTCCGTAGTTTGAAAGCACAATAGCAAGCGACCCACTGGGGAGCTCCTGGGCAATCTGTTGTCTCTTGCTCCCAGTCTCCCCAACGTGAATGAGGTGACCGGCAGCCAGGAAGGCTACCTGGACATCTCGCGCAATCATCAGCGGCTGCTCGGTGGCAAAGAGCGCAGTCTCTCGCGTCATCATGTCTTCGATGAGCGAGTCAATGGTCTCGGAGCTCACCGTACTCTTCAAGTCCTGTAAGGCCGCACAGAGCTCATCGACATAGCTTTCGATGTAGCTTTCATCGCCACTACGCAGCGCACGAAGCTCATCTGGCGCAATGCGCAAGGTGACCGAAGGATCTTGGCCAACAAGCCGACGGGTGATGGCCAAGAACTCGTCATAGCTATCAAACCCAAAGCGCCGCACCACACGCGAAACCGTCGACTTCGAGACGTAGGTCTGACGCGCCACTTCAGAAAGCGAAAGGCTATCGAGGTCGCGCAGGTGCGCAAGCAGATAGGAGACCACCTCGTAGCGTGTGTCACGCTCGACCTCGGTATCCAGATAGGAAATCATGTCGTGGACTGACTTCATGGCGATGTCCTCGGTTGCAATGGCTCCATTCTGGCTCCACATGCTACCAGCCGTACGACACGTACGCCTCTGTTGTGATGCCTTATGGCCCATATGACTCGGTAGGCATGATGCCGAGCAGCGTTGCCAGTTTATGCAACGCGTGCAAATCAAGACAACGTTAGCGCACCGCCGTACGTAGTACCGTAGGGAGGAAACGGTCGGTAGGTGGGAGAAAAAGGGGCATGACATGTCAGCATTTCCTAAGAGCTTCCTGTGGGGCGCCGCGACGAGCGCGTTTCAGTACGAGGGCGCCGCCACTGAAGGCGGCAAAGGCTGGAACACCGCAGACGAGCGCTGCCGTTTACGTGCTGCCAACCAAGCAGACGCAAGCGTAGCCGCCGACGGCTACCACCATCTTGAGGAGGATGTAGCCCTCATGCGTGAGTTGGGGCTCACGTCGTACCGATTCTCCATCTGCTGGAGTCGCATCATTCCTGACGGCGACGGAGCTGTGAACGAGGAAGGCGTTGCCTACTACCTGCGACTTCTCCAGTTGCTGAACGAAGCGCAGATAGAGCCCGTCGTCACGCTGTTGCATTTCGACATCCCTTGGGCGCTGGTAGAGCGCTACGAGGGATTCGTGGACCGCCGTGCCGTGGACGCCTTCGAGCGCTACTGTCGCGTGTGCTTCGAGCGCTTTGGGCACCTCGTACGTTGGTGGATCACCATCAACGAACAGAGCGTGATGTGCTTTGCCACATCGATGCTGGGCCTCAAAGATGATGACCCAGATTTGGCTCGCAAGAGCGTCCAGGCCAACTACCATATGTACCTTGCCAACGCTCGCGCCGTTGCCGCATGTCACAAACTGTGCCCGGAGGCCAAGATCGGGCCGGACGTGTCGTACCCCACGCTCTACCCCATGACCTGCGCTCCCGAAGATGTACGCGCCGCCTACGACATCGAGGAAGAGGTCGCCTACGCCCCGATGGAGACCTATGTCTACGGTACGTTCCCGCGGTGGCTGCTCAACAAGTGGGAGAAGGCGGGCACCATGCCCGCGCGTGAGCCTGGTGATGACGCCATCCTCAAGGCCGGTACCTGCGATTTCTTGGGAGTGAACTGGTATCAGACCAACGTGGTGAGCGTCGCAGGATCAGGAAGCGTCCTCAACATGGGTACGGCGATGGGTGCACGCAACCCGTATCTCGAGTACACCGAATGGGGCTGGAGCTATGATCCGAGCGGTCTGCACATTGCCCTTCACGAGTGCTGGGCGCGTTTCCGCAAGCCCATCATGATCTGCGAAAACGGCTGGAGCGAGCGCGAGGAGCTCGACACGGACGGCCACGTGCATGACCCGAAGCGCATCGACTACCTGCGTGACCACGTGCGCGAGATGGCACTTGCATTGGAGGACGGCATCGACCTCGTGGGCTATCAGCACTGGAGCTTCGTGGACCTGCTCTCCAGCTCGGATGGGTTCAACAAGCGCTATGGCCTTGTGTTTGTTGATCGCACCGACTTTGATGAGAAGGACTGCCGCCGCGTACCTAAAGACAGCTTCTACGCATATCGCGATATCATTAGGGAACTGCGCGGATAGAGAATTGAATGACGCATCGGAAAGGAACGCCCATGAGCCTCTCACTTGCACCCATCTTTGCCAGCGGCATGGTCTTGCAGCGCGAGCTGCCGGTGAGCGTGTGGGGCACTGCGGAGCCTGGCGACCACATTGACGTGCGCATTCAGGGACAGACCGCCTCGTGCGTGGCAGACGCCCAGGGCAGCTGGCGCTGCAAGCTTGCACCGCTTACCGCCTCTGATGCCGAAACGCTCGAGGTGAGCTCAGGCGATAGCCGCATCACCCTTACCGACGTGGCCGTGGGCGAGGTCTTCATCGCGGGCGGCCAGTCCAACATGGAGTTCTGGATGCGCTACGACAAGGAGGTTGAGGAATACCGTCCCACCTGCGACAACCCGCGCATCCGCTTCTACGACCAGCCAAAGTGCTCCTATCCAGGCCAGATGAACGACTTTGACTACTCCAAGGTCGGCATCTGGCGCAAAGCCACGCCGGAGGACCTCGACTACTTCTCTGCCGTGGGCTACTACTGCGCGCGCGGCTTGGAGATGGTGCTCGACGTACCCGTAGGCATCGTGGGCTGCAACTACGGCGGCACCACCTCCGCCGCCTGGATGACGCCCGAGCACGCGCGAGCCGTGCAGCCCGAGCTAGCGGCCGCATTTGACGCAAAGCTTCAAGGGCTGCCGTACGAGGAGCTCCTGGCAAATGGACGCCTCAACGTGGCCAAGAACGACAAGGGTTACGCCATCTGGCCTGCGTGGAACGAGTTCTTCTTGCCGAAGACACCGACCATGGACGAGGTTAAGTCCTTCATGGAGACCGAGGCCCAGAAAGCAACCGGCCCCGCGGATGTGGGAGGGCTTGAACTTGGTGAGAAGGATGCGCCAAAGTCTGGTGCCCAGGTCCATCCCGGGCTCATGACCCCCACCAAGGAGGCCCCAGGGGCACTCTTCACCTACATGGTGCAGCCCCTCGCTGGCTTTGCCACGCGCGGTGTCCTGTGGTATCAGGGCGAGAGCGACGACGAGATTGACGGTGCCCAGTGGCGCCACGAGGAGGCGCTGCGCACCGTTATCGCCGACTGGCGTAACGCTTGGCAACGCCCCGACCTGCCCTTCCTTGTGGTTCAGCTGCCAGGCTTTGGTGACTGGATGGGGCTCGGCCCGAATGACTACGTGACGATTCGCGCCTGTCAGCAGAAGGTAGCTGACGAGGACGAGCATGTGTGGCTCTGCTCGGCCAGCGACATGGGTGACAAGCACGACATTCACCCCAAGGAGAAGAAGCCCATCGGCGAGCGTCTGGCGCTTCTGGCAATGAACCACCTGTTGGGGATGCCCATACCAGCAGATGCCCCGCGCTGCAAGGGAGCCGAGCGCAAGGGATCGTTCGTCATCCTCCACTTCGAGAACTCCGCGGGCGGCATGCTGTTGGAAGGCGCTGAGGTCAACGCGCTCGAGGTGATCTGCAATGGCAAAGACCTGCCGTTCAGGGCAGCCGCACGAGGCGACGAGCTGATCATCATGCTCGAGGGAACCCCTTCCGACCCGATCGAGGTCCGCTTTGCCTGGAGCAACTGGTTCCGCACCAATCTCTACAACGGCGCCGAGATTCCCGTGCTGCCGTTTGCCATTACCTGCTGAGTTTCAGCAGCATACTCAGCTCGGTTGCTCCACAAGAAGGCGGCCCGCCATCCCTTTGGATGACGGGCCGCCTGTGAAAGGAAGGGGCTTTTGGTAAGCGTTACTCCTTGCCCTCAGCCTGCTCCTTGGTGAGACCGAAGAGCCAGGTGGTCACGAAGGAGACGGCGAAGCCGATGGCCATGGCGATGCAGCCGTTGATGAAGTTGCCCTGGCTGCCGCCGGCGAAGGCGAGGGGCGAGAAGATGCCGGAAGCCATGGTGTACAGGGTCACATGGGTGAGGGCGGCATAGAGGCCTGCAGCCGCGCCACCGCAGAGGGTGCCGATCCAGGGGCGCTTATAGCGCAGGAACACACCGTAGAGCAGGGGCTCGCCCACGCCACCGAAGAACTGGGTCATGAAGTAGCCCCAGCACAGGCTCTTGTTCTCGGGGTCCTTCATCTTGAGGGCCACGGCCAGGCCGACGGCGGAAGCGGTGAAGTTCTGGACGGTGGAGGCCATGAGGAACATGGTGTCGTAGCCCACGTTGCCAAAGTTGGCGATGGCGATGCCCATGATGCCGATGTGCATGCCGGTGAGGACGAGCATGGGATAGGTGGCCGCGAAGATCGCGATGGCAAGGAAGCCGAGCGGGGAGTTGCCGATGACCTCGAAGAGAGTGGCAACGGCGTTGCCAAGCAGGCTGCCCAGGGGAGCCAGGATGTAGAGCTCGAGCGGGATCATGACGAGGACGGTGAGGAAGGGCCCGAAGACGGTGCGGATGGCGCCAGGCATGAAGCCGTTGATCTTCTTCTCAAGGAAGGCGAACACGGGGATGCACAGCAGGATGGGGATGAGCGTCTGGCCATAGCCAAAGAGCGGCATGGGGACGTTGGCGCCAAAGAAGGACAGGGTGTTCTCGGTGCCCACCATGGCCGCGAAGCTGGGCTCGAGGAGGATTGCGCCAAGCATTGCGCCGAGGTACGGGTTGGCGCCAAGCTTTTGAGAAGCCGTGAAGCCGGCGAGGATCGGCATGAAGTAGAAGCCAGCGTTGTAGAGCATGTCGCAGAGGAAGACGAGCGGGCTGTCGGCGGGCACCATGTTGAGGAACGTGGGGCCGAAGACGGCGCCCAGGGTCTTGAAGAGACCGGCGGTCATCAGGACGGGGACCAGCGGAACGACCGAGCCGGAGAGGTAGTTGAGAACGGTGTCGAAGACGTTCTTGGGGGTCCACTCGAACTTGGTGGGCACGTCGTCGAGCTTCTCGTCGATGGAGCCGCCACCACCGACGCCCATCTTGGTCAGCTCGTCGTACACCTCGGGGACGGTGGTGCCGATGATCACCTGATACATGCCGCCCTGCCGAGCGATGCCCAGGACGCCCTTGATTGCCTTGACCTCTTCGTCGTTGGGGATCGTGTCGTCCACCAGGTTGAAGCGCAGGCGCGTCATGCAATGGATGACCTTGCTCACGTTCTCCTTGCCGCCGACGGCTGCGAGCACGTCTGTGGCGATCTGCTTGTTATCTGCCATGATCTTCTTCCCTTCCTGCTTTGAGGCTGTGGTTTGCCTCTGCTATCAGATGCTGTGATAACTATATTTTCTGTGGTATACCTGCGACAATATTATTTTGTGGTTACCTCACTATGAGTTGTTGCTGGAGTCCTCACATAAGTTCAATTTTTCTAAAGAACATCTTGGTACGGAAGGGATACTCCCCTTTGTCCCATGGGACAAAGGGGAGTATCCCTTCCGTACCACGTCAGAGCTGCGTGACGCTTACGCCTTCGGGCACGGAATACGAGAAGGTGACAACGCCTTGGTCGTCGCGCTTCCACGTCGTGCTAATCGCACCACGAGGCGTCATCAGCGAGCAGCTCACCTCATTGGTCAGTGGGCTGAAGTACGGCCTGAGCTCAACACGGTCGCATCCACAGGCGTCATCAGCGATGCGGATACCACCGAGACCCTGGTAGAACCACTGCAGGTAGCTACTGAACATCGCATGGTTGTAGGACGAGAGGAACATCTCGAATTGCTCGGCAAGCGCCTTGTTGCCGCTCGCGAGCATGGCCTTGTAGCTGGGAGCTTCCTCGCGGGTAAGCCAGGCCTCCACCACATCGGAATGGCCGGTGCGGTTGAGCAGGTCAAAGGCGATGGTCGTGCCAAAGATGCCCGTGGTGAGCACGCCGTGGTCCTCGGCGATCTTCGCCACGAGACGATTAGCCAGCTCGCGCTCGTCGGCAAGGCCCAGGTCGGCCGCAAAGGCCAGTCCCGTCTGCGTGCCGTCACCCCATGTACCGTCATCATGCGCAAAACGCGTACGGATCTCTTCGCGCAGCTTGTCATAGCGCACGTCATAACCCGAGGAAGGAAGACCCAAAATGTCCTCGAAGCGCGCCGCCGCACGCGCAAAGCGTGCGATGGTGCACCAGCCCACCAGCTCCTTGTCGGGCGTACCGGTCTTGAAGCTCTCGCTCGTGGCCACCGAGCCATGGTCACCCAGGCAGTGCGTAGCGAGCTCTGCAGGGTCCCAAGCAAGCAGGTAGTCTACGAGCTTCTTGACGTGTGGCCACTCCTGCTCAACCAAGTCACGACTGCCGTAGAACTGGTAGGCACGCAGCACCAGGTGCGGATACGCAAGCTGCCACAAGAGCGGTCCCTCACCGTAGGCCGTGCCGTTGGAGCCGATGCCCATGAACGGCGCGGTCTCAGGCACGCCGCCCGCACTCGTCTGATCGTTGCGGAAGTCGCGCGCGGTCTTGCGGATGAGCCCCTCGCAATCAAAGGCCACGAGGTTGGAAGCGGCAAGCGCCACCATGTCGCCTCCGTACCCAAGACGCTCGCGCGCGCAGTCCTCCCAGAGGCCATGCACGTTGTTGAGCTTGGTGCGCACGGCAGCGTCCACCATGCTGTCGTAGAACGCGTTGCCCGTGGCAATGGTTCCTGACGCCGAGAGGTCCGTGTGCACCGGGACAAACGCGATGCTGAGCAACTGCTCACGCGAAAGCCCCTCGATCACCGCGTAGCGACACGAGTGCACCGTGAACTGATTGGTGAAGTGGTTCTCCCCTTCTGCGCATATGATTCGGTCGGTCTGGATGGCTCGCTCCGGCGCACCAGGGCCACCGGGGATGCGGAACCCTTCGGGCACCAGGCACCCCACCAGGCCCGCATGGCTCGACTCGTAGGAGGGAACGCCTTTCGCATCGAGCTCCTCGGCATAACGCACCGTCACTTCTTGCCCCACATGAGCAATGAACTGCAGGTCAATCATACCGGTATCGAGCTCGTGGAAGTCCACCACCAGCGAACCGTCGGCCAGCTCGTGCACGTCGGTGCCGGCCACCGGCGCAAAGCGACGGCACGGCTCCACCACTGCGGGCTCGAGGTTGCGCATGTCTTTCTGCGTCACCAGAGGCAACTCGGAGCCACCGGCGCTTGAGAGGTCACGCGTCTCGCCCAGATAGACATTGTTAAAGAGCAGCTGTCCCTCGCGGCAACTCCACGTGTCATCGCTCACCAGAACTGTCTGGCCGTCAGCTACCAACGTGACGAGCACGGCCGGCGTTCCGACCTCAGCGAGACGCTTGCGCAGGTTGTACTTGCCAAACATGGTGAGCGGCGAAGGATTAAACCAGCCGTTGCCGAGCTCAACCTCAATGGTGTTGGCCCACGGGCGCAGCAGCTCGGTCACGTCAAAGGTGCGTGCGGTGACCTGCTTTGTGAAGTTTGTCCAGTCGCCTAAAAGCTCGACGTTGCCCAACGCTTTGCCATTGATGGTCACTCGTGCATAACCCAGCACAGACACGGTGAGGCTCGCTCGCTTGAAACCGTTCATCTCAAAGGTTCGTGACACTACATGATTGCGATGTGGCTGGTAGTAGCCCGCATCATCCTCACCGTATTCGTACGTTGGGCCCGATATCCACCAAGCCTGAGCGTTTGCCGCTGCCATACTGCCTCCCCTATCGTATTGAGTCTTTCGGCTATACTTTAGCTAGAGTTGTTGACCTGCGACAATATGAGTTTGTGCCATCATCAGTGTGAATTCGTGGAGGCCTGCATGAACGTCAGTCAGCTCCCTGCGGCCGCACGCGCCGCCTCCTCTGCCACGCACCATTCTGAGGAGGAGATCTACGAGCATATTGCCGAGCGCTATCCGCGCATCTCCTACCACGGGCGCGAGGTCTTTCTCTTTGGCCGAGGCCGAGACTTTGCCGACCGTCGCCATATCGTGGCGTTCCACGTCAGAAACTCTGCCACGGTCCCCGAGCACATCTACTCCTACGTCATCATCACGTACTGCTACCAGGGGTCATTCCACATGGTCGTAGATGGTGAGCAGGTGGTGCTCAATGCGGGCGACTGCATCGTCATGGACCGCCACGTGCCCCACAGCGTTGAGCCCACTGGCCCCGATGACATCAACGTCAACCTCATCCTTGCCGAAAAATTCTTCGAAGGGCATCTGCTCGACGGCATGGCGGACCTCGCCTCGCCCTTTGCGACCGAGCTCATGACCATGGGGGCGAACCACGAGCACTGGCGCGTCTACCGCACTGTCGACGACGAGTTTGTCCGCACCTGCATCGAGCGCATCCTCTGCGAGCGGCTTGAGCCCGACATGACGAGCCCCTACCTCGTGGACTTCTTCCTCGCGGCTCTGCTCACGCATCTGCTGCGAACCTACGAGCCGAAGGGAGAGCTGGACGATGTCGCCTGGGAGCGCGCAGAGCTCACAGGCACCATCCGTCAGTACATCTCGCAGCACTATCAGGAGGGAAACCTTCAGCAGATGGCGGCGGACCTCGGTTACGAGCGTACGTACCTCTCGAAGTTCGTTCGCCAAGCCACCGGCTCGACCTTCAAGCAGCTGGTCAACGTCGAGCGCATGAGGCGGGCGGCGCTGCTGCTACGCGGAACCACTCGCCCCATCTACGAGATAGCCGAAGAGGTGGGACTCGCCAACCTCACAAGCTTCTACCAGCGTTTTCGTGAATATGCAGGCTGCACGCCGCAAGAGTATCGCAAGCAGGGTTAGGAGGCTGCCCCATGCTTACCTACACGATGGATGTCGAGGACCGCAGTCGATGGATCATCTCTACGCCAAGCGCGGCCGAGCTCGCTCAGCCGTACTACTGCAGCGAGGTGGGCGACTTCTATGCACGTAGCAGGTTTGCCACAGCGCGCAGCGACAAGAACAGCTTCATCCTGTTCTACACGCTGGGAGGTGAGGGCACCGTCCACCAGGGCGGACAGACCGTGCGTCTGCCCAAAGGCACGGCGCTCCTCATGGACTGTCGCACGCCGCAAAGCTACGGCACCTCCCCCGGTCACGGGCACTGGTACCACCTGTGGGCGCACATCGACGGGACGGGAGTGGAGCTCGCCGGGCGCACGCTCGGGCTTCCGCGCCTGACGCCAGTGAGCGTTCCGCTCTCGCGCCTGCAGCCACACGCCGATGTCCTGTTTGATCGTTTGGGAACCGAAACCGCAGGCAATGCCACACGTATTGGCCTTGCCGTCCATGCGTTGGTCGCCGAGGTGACGCTTGCAGCGCAGGAGGCAGTACCTGTTGCAGAGGACGACCCTGTGCGCCTGGCCTGCGCGTATGTGGAGCGCCACTTTGCCGAGAAGGTCGCACTTGAAGACCTAGCGCGTGCAGCTGCCGTCAGCCCCAGCTATCTTATCCGTCTCTTCAAGCGTCACCTGGAGACCACTCCGCATGACTACCTACTGCGCTATCGCATCAGCCGCGCCAAGGAGCTGCTTGCCGAGACCACCCTCACGAGCGCCGTGATCGCCGAGCGCGTCGGCTTCGCCAGCGAGAGCAACTTCAGCTATCGCTTCAAACAAATGACAGGTCAGGGGCCACGCGCCTACCGACAGTCCACGCCAGAGTTGATCCTTCAGTAGCCCCTTGTCCCGCACAGCACGTAAGTCCTTCCCTTGCCCGCTGTCGACCTTCCTCGACGGCGGGTTTTTCGTACTATTACTATGAGCGGGCTCTCAATGGAAAGGATTTGATGATGGGATTTCCTAAAGGCTTCCTGTGGGGCGGCGCCACAGCCGCAAACCAGTGCGAGGGCGCGTGGGACGCAGATGGCAAGGGCCCGTGCTCGGCAGACTTCATGACACAAGGTGACCGCATCCACGCGCGCGAGATCACCTTCCCGGAGCGCATTGAGGGCAAGGTATACCCCGGCGACATTGCCATCGACCACTACCACCGCTTTGAGGAGGACATCGCCCTCTTTGGCGAGATGGGCTTCAAGACCTATCGCATGTCCATCGCCTGGAGCCGCATCTTCCCCAACGGCGACGACGAGCAGCCCAACGAGGCGGGCCTCGCGCACTACGACGCGGTCTTTGATTGCTGCCACAAGTACGGCATCGAGCCGCTCGTCACTATCAGCCACTACGAGACGCCCATGGGCCTGGCAAAGTACGGCAGTTGGAACAATCGCGAGGTGGTGGACCTCTACCTGCGCTATTGCGACGTCATCTTCCATCGCTACAAGGGCAAGGTGCACTACTGGCTCACCTTCAACGAAATCAATTCCATGGGCATGGGCATGATGAGCTGCTACATGGCGGGCGGCATGGACCCGCACTCCACGCCGCAGCAGAAGGCCACGGCAAGCTACCACCAGTTCATCGCCTCGGCGCTGGCCGTGCAACTTGCGCACCAGATTGACCCTGAGAACCAGGTAGGTGCCATGTACGGCGGCATCTTCTCGTATCCCGCCAGCTGCGACCCCGCTGACGTCATGGGCAACTACAAGTTCATGCAGGGCTGCTTCATGTATCCGGACGTGCAGTGCCGTGGCGCCTATCCCGCAAGCGCGCTCAAGGAGTACGAGCGCCAGGGCATCGTGCTGCCCGTGCAGGAGGGCGACGCGGACATCCTCAAGGCCGGCACGGTGGACTTCCTCACCTACAGCTACTACTTCTCGATGGTGGCCGGCAAGGACACCAAGTTTGCCGTGGACACGGGAAGCCCTGTGACCGGCTACTCCAATCCTTACCTCAAGACCACCGAATGGGGCTGGACCATCGATCCAGTCGGCCTGCGCTACACGCTCAACCTCTTCTGGGACCGCTATGGGCTGCCGCTCATGGTGGTCGAGAACGGCCTCGGCGTAATCGAGGAGCCAGGTGAGGACGGCATCGTCCATGACCAGTATCGCATTGACTATCATCGCGAGCACATCAAGGCCATGCGCGATGCCATTGACCTCGACGGCGTTGACCTGCGTGGCTACACCACGTGGGGCTGCATCGACATCGTGAGCGCGGGCACGGGCGAGATGCGCAAGCGCTACGGCTTCATCTACGTGGACGCCGACGACAGCTACCAAGGCACCTTCGCGCGCACGCCGAAGGACTCCTTCTGGTGGTATAAGAAGGTCATTGCGTCAAACGGCGAGAACCTCGACTAGAAGGTTGGCGGCATGATCAAGCTCGCGCTGAGCGATCTCGACAACACACTGATGCCTGCTGGCGCGCCCTGCGCCAGCAGGCGCACGATTGCGGCAATCCATCACATGCTGGACGCGGGCCTGCACTTTGGCCCCGTCACGGGCCGCGTACCAGCTGCCATGCGCTGGATGTTTGCCGGCGACGAGGCATGCGGACGCACGGGAGCGTACGTGAACGGGCAGATGGTCTACGTTGACGGCCAGCTCGTGCACGAGGAGACGCTCGACGTCGAGGTGTTGGATGAGCTGGGCAACATGCTGCACGACCATCCGGGATTTGCCCTGTCGGTCTATGACCTGGACGATATCTCTGATGCTTCAGACGGAGCGGCGTA
This sequence comes from uncultured Actinomycetes bacterium, assembly GCA_900314645.1. Classification (GTDB taxonomy): domain Bacteria; phylum Actinomycetota; class Coriobacteriia; order Coriobacteriales; family Atopobiaceae; genus UBA1367. Next base: position 113,542 of record OMWB01000001.1, on the reverse strand, counting down.
CCACCTTGGCGCACATGCCGCTGAGCTGGCGCTGCATCCCGAGATATACAGTACTGACCCGCGGCCGATTAAGCATCTGCGTTGGGACCGATGCGTCAAGGCAAACGTGCGTTGCGCGGCCACGCAGGAGCAGATGGTTGAGATGCGTGACCTGCTGCGGGAACGGTTCCCCCAGTTTGACTATGTGTTCCCTGCCGCGAACGGCATCTTCATCGACATCCTTCCCCTTGGCTGGAGCAAGGGGAAGAGCGTCGAGGTCCTGGCTGAGCATCTGGGCATTGGCCTGGACGAGATTGCGGCCTTCGGGGATTCGGAGAACGACCTCTCCATGCTGAGGGCGGTCACGCACTCGGTGGCGGTCGCCAACGCGACGGCAGAGGTGAAGGCCGCCTCACACTGGCACATCGGAGCCTGCGCGAACGATGCCGTGGCAGACGCGCTCGCCGACATCGCCGATGCCGCCGCCACGGGCGCCATGCCCAGCTTCATGCGCTAAACACCGAACCAGAAGGTCGGCCTTCTGGTGCGCATTGTTTACGCCTCAAATGGGTGGAACGTTGGCACCATCTTGTCGTAGGTGTAGAAGCCCTCAAAGCCGAGGCTCGCCAGGTACTTCTGGAAGTGGCGGATGTATGCCCCAAGGTGCTCAGGTGCGTGTGAGTCGGACCCCAGCGTAATGATCTTGCCGCCGAGGTCCTTATACAGCCGCAGGATCTCCTCCGCCGGCTGGGAGTCCGTAAGGCCGTAGCGCACGGACGAGGTGTTAAGCTCGATGCCCTTCCCCACCTTGATCACATGCTCAAGTGTGGCCGCTACCAGGTCTTTATTTGCGGGGAAGTCCAAAATGCCCGCTGGGTCATAGCGCTTGATGAGATCGATATGCGCAAGCACGCTCCAATGCTCAAAGCTCGTCGTCACGTCATAGAGTTCCTGGTAGTAGGCACGGTTGTATTCCTCCTGGCTTCGTCCCTCCTGGAACTCGCCCGTCCAGAACTCAAGGTCGCCCACCTGATGGATGGACAGCAGCGTGAAGTCCAGATGGTCCCGCCACTTATCCCACAGCGCATTGAACTGCGGAATCGTGTGCGTCTGTACGCCAAGCTCCAAACCACGCTTGATGGTCAGGCGCCCTGCCCACTCGTCGCGCAGCGCCTCGATGCAAGGGAAGTACGCGTCGTAGTCCACGTTCACCACGCGCTGGCCCTCCATCACCTTGGCCGTGAGCGCTTGGTCCCAGTCAGGCTTGATTCCGTAGTCCACGTGATCAGTGAAGCAAATCTCGTCGAGGTTGTTCTTCCACGCGTCCGTGCACACCTTCGCAGGGATGTACCAAGAGTCGTCAGAGAACATGCAGTGCACGTGGTAATCAGCCAGCATGGCGGGGTCCTTTCGCCTTGAATCATCGCGAGCTCATCCCACGGTATCAAATACCATGAAGTGCGAGAACAGGACTTCGGAGAGTATCATCAAGTCGAAAGCCCAAGGGAGGGAGCCGCCATGGCCGCCACGTCATACCAAGACATCAACGCTGAGACCATTGACCGATGGATTCGCGAAGGCTGGGAATGGGGCAAACCCATCTCGCATGAGGCCTATGAGCAGGCACTTATTGGGAACTGGGACGTGTTGCTGACGCCTACCAAGCCTGTCCCTCACGAGTGGTTTGGCGATTTGCGCGGCAAGAAGGTTCTCGGCCTTGCGAGCGGAGGCGGACAGCAGATGCCCATCTTTGCGGCTCTCGGCGCCGTCTGCACGGTGCTTGACTACTCCCCGCTTCAGCTGGAAAGCGAACGGCTTGTTGCCGAGCGCGAGGGCTACGACATCCGTATCATTCGCGCGGACATGACCAAACGCCTGCCCTTTGAAGACGAGGAGTTTGACCTCATCTTCCACCCGGTCTCGAACTGCTACATAGAGGATGTGCACCACGTCTGGCGCGAGTGCTTCCGCGTTTTGAAGCACGGCGGAACGTTGCTCTCCGGGACCGACCACTACGTGAACTACCTCGTGGACACCGCGGAGGAGCGAATCGTCAACACACTCCCCTTCAACCCGCTGAAGAACCCCGAGCAGATGCGCCAACTTGAGGAGGATGACGCAGGCGTCCAGTTCTCGCACTCGCTGGAGGAGCAGATCGGCGGCCAGCTTGAGGCTGGCTTCACGCTGCTTGCGCTCTACGAGGACACCAACGGCGAGGGTCGCCTGCACGAGATGAACATCCCGACGTTTCTCGCAATGCGCTCCGTGAAGCCGTAATCCCCCGCGAGCCAGCGCCTCGCGGAGCGTCTCATGCTAGAATGAGTTACGAACGCAAGGTTTTTTTAGGAAATCGAAACTCATAGAGCACTGGAGTCAGCATGGCTAAGCGTGACAGCATCATCCTGCAGATTGTCACCGCAGAAAAGAAAGTAGAGGTAGCAAGCCTCGCAGAGCGCCTCGGTGTATCTACGGTCACCATCCGCAAGGACCTCGATGCGCTTCAGGCAAAGGGACTGATAATTCGCGAACACGGATACGCGATGCTTGCCAACCCCAATGACGTCAGCGGCCGCCTGGCATATCACTACGATGAGAAGCTGCTCATCGCCCGTCGCGCGGCGGAGCTCGTGCCAGACGAGGCAACCATCATGGTGGAGAGCGGCAGCTGCTGCGCACTTCTGGTGCGTGTGCTTGCCGACACCAAGCAAAACGTGACGGTTGTGACCAACAGCGCCTTTATCGCCAACTACGTGCGCGACAGCGCGCGGGTGGGCTGCGTGCTTCTGGGCGGCACCTACCAGCGCGACTCACAGGTGATGGTAGGCCCACTCGTCCGAACCTGCGCGCAGGAGTTCTACGTCGATCACCTCTTTATCGGGGCGGACGGATGGATTGACGGCGTGGGCTTCACCAACGCCGACCAGATGCGGGCCGATGCGGTGCGTTCCATGGCAGAATCGGCGGCCGAAGTTGTCGTGCTCACCGAATCAGAGAAGTTCGACCAGCGCGGCGCTATCCCCATGCGCCTGCCGGGAAAGCGTGTAAGCGTCATCACCGACGAGCACGTGCCAGAAACGTGGTACCAGAGCCTCGAGCGCTCAGGCGTTGCCGTAACCCTTGCCTAGTCACGACGGGAGAGAACCATGGCCAGAAGCGACCTGCATTACCTCAAACTGCTCTCAGAGCAGTTCCCCACCCTCCGCGCTGCCTACACCGAAATCGTCAACCTCAAGGCAATCCTCAACCTCCCGTGCGGCACCGAACACTTCGTAAGCGACATCCACGGAGAGCTCGAGGCGTTCACGCACATCTTCAACAACTGCTCTGGCGTCATCCGCGAACGCATGAACGCCCTCTTCTCCGACGAGCTGGACGAGCGCACGCGTGCAAACCTGTGCACGCTCGTCTACTATCCCGACGAGAAGCTCGCGCTCATGCGCAGAAAGGGAGAGCTGACTCCCGAGAGGCTCTACGACACGCTGGTGCACCTGACCAATCTGGCGCGTCAGCTCGCAGACGGCTACACCAGAAGCCACGTACGCAAGATGCTGCCGCCCGATTACGGCTACATAATTGACGAGCTGTTGCATGTCAGCCTGGGTGAGGAGTCGGCGCACCACACCTACCACGAGGACATTGTCCACTCGGTGGTGGAGATAGGGGCGGCAGAGGACTTCATCCGTTCCATCGCTCACCTCATCAAGCGGTTGGCCGTTGACCGTATTCACGTGGTTGGTGACATCTACGATCGCGGCCCACGCGCCGACCGCATCATGGACGAGCTGATGACCTATGGCAACGTGGACGTCCAGTGGGGCAACCACGATGTGGCGTGGATGGGCGCCGCGGCTGGCAGCGAAGTGTGCATGGCCCAGGTGGTACGTACGTGCGTGCACTACAACACGCTCGAGGTACTGGAGAGCTCGTACGGCATATCCCTGCGCCAACTGGCACTCTTTGCCGACGCGACCTATGACCACGAACCGGGCACTCACCGGATGCACCGCATCGAGAAGGCCATCAACATGATCCTGTTCAAGCTCATGGAGCAGGCCATTGCCCGTCATCCCAACTGGGGCATGCAGAACCGGTGTCTCCTAGGCTCGGTCAACGTCGAGGCGGGCACGGTACGCATCGACGGTAAGGACTGGCCCCTCTCCACGCGCGACTTCCCCACGCTCGACCCCGCACATCCCTCCGAGCTTACTGAGGGGGAGCGTGCCGTGATGGACGGCCTCTCCGCTGCCTTTGCGGACTCTGACCGCCTGCGTCGGCACATGCGCTTCCTCTTTGAGAGCGGCTCAGTCTACAAGGTATGCAACGGACGGCTGCTCTTCCATGGCTGCATTCCGCTTGACGAGGACGGCGGCTTCTCTACCGTAGTGAGCGACGGATATGAGCTTCGTGGCCGTGAATACCTCGACTACGTTGACCGCATGGCGCGGCGCGCCTGGACCACGGGCGACCAGCTCGCCCTCGACTGGATGTGGTACCTCTGGTGCGGCTCGCACTCTCCGCTCGCCGGCCGCGTGATGAAGACCTTCGAGCGAGCTTATGTTGCCGACGAGGCCGCGTGGAAGGAACCGCAGGATCCCTACTTCGACTTGACGCGCGATCCCGAGGTTGCGGCACGCGTACTGGCAGAGTTCGGCCTCACGGGGCCACGGGCCCACATCGTAAACGGCCACACACCGGTGCACGAGATCGATGGAGACACGCCGGTGCGCGCAAACGGACAGCTGCTGGTGATTGATGGCGGGTTCTGCCATGCCTATCACAAAACGACTGGCATCGCGGGCTACACGCTCATCGCCGACGCGCGCGGCCTTCGCCTCAAGGCGCACCGTCCTTTTGCAGGGGTCGATAAGGCGCTGACGTCGAACTTCGACATCGCGAGCGCGCACGAGCAGGTGATTGACGACACGAGCGCAGATCCGGTGCGTGTGGCCGACACCGACCGAGGCATCCGGATGCGTGAGCGCATCGCCGAGCTCACAGCTCTGCTCGAAGCCTATCGAGAGGGCGATTTGCCTGAGAGGCGAGTGTGAGTTTCTCAGGCTAAGCCCCGAACAGTTCGGAACTCACTTCCCAATCTGGCTGCACGCACTGCGGTACAGACTGAGACACGCTACACTCACGTTGCTAACGCCGAGGAGAGGAGTCACCCATGAAGGTACTGATCATCAACGGAAGCCCGCGCAAGAACGGTAACACGGGAATCGCTCTGGCACAGATGGAGGCCGTGTTCGCCGAGGAGGGCATCGAGGTCACGAGCGTGCAGGTTGGCCACGAAGTCGTGCGCGGCTGTGTGGCGTGCAACGGTTGCGCAAAGCTCGGGCGCTGCGTCTATGATGACTGCGTAAACCAGCTGGCGCCGCTCTTCGAGGAGGCAGGCGGCCTTGTGGTGGCCTCGCCTGTGTACTACGGCTCGGCCAACGCCACGCTGGTGGCCGTGCTTGACCGCCTCTTCTACTCCACGCACTTCGACAAGACCATGAAGGTGGGCGCAGCCGTGGCGTGCGCACGGCGTGGCGGGCTTACGGCAACGTTCGATGAGCTCAATAAGTACTTCACCATCAGCGGCATGCCCGTGGCGAGTGGCCAATACTGGAACGGCATCCACGGTGCCGCGCCGGGCCAGGCAAACGAGGACGCCGAGGGCTTGCAGCAGATGCGCACGCTCGCACGCAACATGGCATTCCTCATGAAGTCCATCGCCCTCGGCAAAGAGGCCTTTGGCTTGCCCAAGCGCGAAGAGGGAATCTTCACCAACTTCGTGCGATAGCCTCGACATCGGCCAGTGGACGTCGATGCGATAGGTGAGCGAGCATGATTTCAAACGAAACGCTGGTAGATGCACAGGTTTTCGCCCGAGGCATCTTTGAGGGAGATGCCTCGGGCCACGACGTTGAGCACACTATGCGCGTCCTGCGTACGGCGCAGCGCATCGCGCGGGAGGAAGGTGCCGACGAGGGCATCGTCCGTCTGGCTGCGATCCTGCACGATGTGGATGACGCAAAGCTCTCGCCCGATACCGCCGAGACGCTCGGCAACGCCCGTGCCTTTCTTGCCGAGCACGACGTTGATGCGGATGAGACACAGGCGGTGCTCACCGCCATTCGCGAGGTGTCCTTCTCAAAGAACCGCGACACCGCCCCTTCCACGCTGGAGTCCGCTTGCGTCCGCGACGCCGACCGTCTGGACGCCATCGGAGCCATTGGCGTGGCACGCACCTTTGCCTTTGGCGGCTCGCGCGGACGCTCTCTGTATGATCCCACCGGAATTGACCGAGGGACCACCATTGCCCACTTTTACGACAAGCTCCTGTTGCTGAAGGACATGATGGTCACACGGGAAGGCAAACGCATGGCCAAAGAACGAGATCGTTTCCTTCGCACCTTCCTCGACGAGTTTCTCGCCGAATGGGAAGGCGAGCGCTAAACGCTCGCCTCCCCCCTTCTGCTTAGAAGAACGCCTCGACGCCCTCGTTCAGATAGATCTGCCTATAGTCCTCAAGGTCCTCAGGGTGCAGGTTCTTGACGCCATGGAGCGTATACGGCATGTCGAGCAGGACGTACTTGCTCTCTCCAAAGTTGTGGAACGGAAGCAGCTGGACACGGTGCGCGCCGGCCTCCCGCAACCATGTGGCCATCGCACGCGCGTCCTCGAGGCTATCATTGAAGCCGGGGATTACGGGAGTGCGCGGCAGCACATCCATGCCCTGCTCGATTGCCCAGCGTAGGTTAGCCAGCATGAGATGGTCGTCTACGCCGGTATGCGCCTTCAGGCGGACGGGGTCCACGTGCTTCAGGTCCATCAGCAGGTGATCGAGCAATGGCGCGACTCGCTGGAACACCTCCGAGGACACGTGCGCCTCAGTCTCCATGCAGATGTCGATGCCCTCCTCGTGCAGACGGGTGAGCAGCTCCACGCAGAAGTCTGGCCAGGTAAGCGCCTCGCCGCCGCTGAGCGTGACGCCTCCGCCTGAATCCTCGTAAAAGGGCTGGTCCTGTAGGCAGACCTTGAGCACCTCTTCGACCGTCTTGGTCTCTCCCGTACAGGTAAGGGCATGCGCTGGGCAGGCATGCACGGCAGCTCGTGCCTGGTCGGTATCGCCGCGCAGGCTTCGCACATCCACATGCCGCTTGCCTGCGTATTCAATGGTGGCCGCGTCTGGAGCTGCCGCACAGCAAGCCCCGCAGCCCACGCAGGCGCTCTCCTTCCACTCCAGCTGTGGCGCGCGCCGTTGGCTTTCAGGGTTGGAGCACCACGCACAATGCAAGGGACATCCCTTGAGGAAGACCACCGTACGGATGCCCGGCCCATCATTGAGGCTGAACTTCTGTATGTTGAATACCGTCGCAGTTTGCATCTGCCCTCCACGTGGTTCTCGGTACCGTTTAGATAGTAAATGGCTTTCGTTCGTAAGTCAAGGTGCTTATTTCCACAAGACTATCTGCTTTTTGACTTGACAGATTCTCCCCTAGAATCGTAGAATACTTTCGAACGTAAGCTCCAATGCTTTCACACGAGAAGGGATCGTATCCATGGAGAACCGCGAGCACTTTGGCGCACTTACCGAGCGCATGCAGGCCTTCCGCGAGGAGGTGCTCGACGAGAAGCCCTTCGTCGATGCCGAGCGCGCCGTGCTCTGCACCGAGAGCTACCGTCAGACGCTCGACCAGCCACCCGTCATGCGCCGTGCGCTCTCGTTTGCCCACATCCTGGACAACATGACCATCTATATCGAGGACAAGACGCTCATTGCCGGTAACCAAGCCACCAAGAACGGCAACGCCCCGGTCTTCCCCGAGTACACGCTCGGTTTTGTCATCGACGAGCTCGACAAGTTTGAGAAGCGCGACGGCGACGTCTTCTACATGACCGAGGAGGACAAGCAGGTCATCCGCGACATCGCGCCGTTCTGGGAGGGCAACACCCTACGCGACCACGGCCTGGCGATGCTGCCCGACGCGCTCGCCCCCTTCATGGAGACTGGCGTATTCGGTATGGAGGGCAAGCTCAACGCCGGCGATGCACATCTGGCCATCAACCACGCTCGCCTGCTCAGGGAGGGCCTCAGGGGTTACGAGGAGCGTACCCGTGCCGCCAAGGAGGACCTCGACCTCACCGACCCCGAGGCCGTGAACAAGTACGCCTTCTACAAGGCTGTGCTTGTGGTTATTGACGCCGTTCGTCGCTGGGCTCTGCGCTACTCCAAGCTGGCTACCGATCAGGCCGCTGCCTGCACTGACTCCGCCCGAAAGGCTGAGCTCGAGCGTATCGCTTCCGCCTGCGCCAAGGTGCCCTACGAGCCCGCTGAGACCTTCTTCGAGGCGGTTCAGGTGGCATGGTTCGCCCAGGTGCTTCTGCAGATCGAGTCCAACGGCCACAGCCTTTCCTTCGGCCGCTTTGACCAATACATGTATCCCTACTACAAGGCAGACCTCGAGGCAGGCCGGATCACCGAAGACGAAGCCCTCGAGCTCCTCACCAACCTCTGGATCAAGACGCTCACCGTTCAGAAGATTCGCTCTCAGGCGCATACCTACAGCTCGGCAGGAAGCCCCATGTACCAGAACGTGACCATCGGCGGCCAGACGCCCGAGTCCCCGCACGTGGATGCCGTCAACCCCATGAGCTGGCTCGTCCTGCGCTCCGTGGCACAGACTCGCCTCACGCAGCCCAACCTCACCGTGCGCTACCACGCCAACCTCGATCCGGCTTTCTTCGCGGAGTGCGTCGAGGTCATGCGCCTTGGCTTCGGCATGCCCGCTCTTAACAACGACGAGATCATCATCCCCAGCTTCATCGCCTGGGGTGTCAGCGAGTACGACGCGTACAACTACTCTGCCATCGGCTGCGTGGAGACCGCAGTCCCCGGCCGCTGGGGCTACCGCTGCACCGGCATGAGCTACATCAATTTCCCGCGCCTTCTGCTGTGCGCCATGAACGGCGGCGTGGACCTTACCTCCGGCAAGCGCTTTGTCGAGGGACATGGGACCTTCCTCGAGTGGGAGACCTTCGACGACCTCATGGCCGCCTGGGACGCCAGCCTGCGCGAGATGACCAAGTGGTCAGCGGTGGTGGAAAACGCCATCGACAAGGCATCCGAGCGCGAGGTGCCCGACGTTCTGTGCTCCGCCCTCACCGACGACTGCATCGCACGCGGCAAGACCATCAAGGAGGGCGGCGCCGTCTATGACTTCATCAGCGGCCTGCAGGTGGGCATTGCCAACATGGCCGACAGCCTTGCCGCCATCAAGAAGCTGGTCTACGAGGAGAAAAGGATCACGCGCCAGCAGCTTTGGGACGCGCTGCTCACGGACTTCGAGGGCGAGGAGGGTGCCCGCATCCAGCAGATGCTCATCGACGATGCCCCCAAGTATGGCAATGACGACGACTACGTAGACCAGCTGGCCGTTGAGTGCTACGCCCCCTATATCGACGAGGTGGCCAAGTACCCCAACACGCGCTACGGCCGCGGCCCCATCGGCGGCATTCGCTACGCCGGCACGAGCTCGATTTCTGCCAACGTGGGCCAAGGCATGGGAACCATGGCCACGCCGGACGGCCGCAAGGCCCACGAGCCACTTGCCGAGGGCTGCAGCCCCGCGCACAACTGCGACAAGCAGGGCCCGACGGCCGTATTCAAGACCGTCTCCAAGCTTCCCACCGACAAGATCACCGGTGGCGTGCTCCTCAACCAGAAGGTGACGCCCACCATGCTGGCCAGCGAGCAGAACAAGCTCAAGCTGCAGATGATGCTTCGCACGTTCTTCAACCGCCTGCACGGGTACCACGTGCAGTTCAACGTGGTTGACCGCGCAACGCTGCTGGACGCACAGGCGCATCCGGAGCGTCACAAGGACCTTATTGTGCGCGTGGCTGGGTACTCCGCGTTCTTTAACGTGCTGTCTAAGGCTACGCAGGACGATATCATCGGGCGGACGGAACAGGTACTGTAGGGGGCGTCTGGGGTTCTCTTCCGCTCCTGTCCTCGGCGCAAAGGGCGCGCCTGCGGATGTCGCTGCAGAGAACCCCAGACGCCATCGCGGCAGCTCCACACACATAAGGCAAAATCATCAAATTGAGTGCGCCGCTGCGCGGCGCGTTTAGAGGAAGGACTTAGCTGTGGAATTCTTTATTGATTCGGCTGATATCGAGGCTATTCGTGAGCTTTGCTCGTTTTTGCCTATCGACGGTGTCACTACTAACCCCACCATCATCACGAAGAGCGGCAAGGCTCCTGAGAAGGTCTTTGCTGAGCTGTGCGAGGTGCTGACCGAGGACCAGAAGATCATTGCGCAGGTCGTTGCCACCGACTACGAGGGCATGCTCGCCGAGGCCGACAAGATCGCCTCCATCCGCGGCGGCAAGAACATCGTGGTCAAGATCCCCGTGACCCGCGAGGGCCTTCGCGCCATCCCCGTGGTCAAGGCCAAGGGCATCAGCGTGCTTGCCACCGGCATCTACTCCCCCGACCAGGCCTTCTGGGCTGCCAAGGCCGGCGCGGACTATCTGGCCCCCTACGTCAACCGCATGTGCAACTACGGCGACGGTGTGGGTCAGGTCATGGAGCTCGTGCAGACGTTGGCGCAGTACGGCATGGAGGCCAAGGTGTGCGCCGCGAGCTTCAAGAACGTCGACCAGGTGCATCAGCTGCTGGCTGCTGGCGTGCCTGCCATCACGGTAGCGCCCGAGGTGATCCGCGACATGGTGGGGCACCCCGGCACTGCCATCGCCGTCGATGAGTTCACCGCAAACTGGGAGAAGGCCTACGGACGCACCACGCTGGAGTAGCCTTTAGGAACACGATAGGACACGCCGTGGAGCTGTTGAGAGAGTTCTGCGCTGAGAATCTGACGCTGGTCCCCGCTGCGGTCGCGGCGGGGGCTCGTCGTATCGAGCTGTGCGACAACCTTGCCGTGGGTGGAACATCCCCTTCATACGGCGTCATCAAGGCGGCCGTTGGCTTCGCCCGGGACAATAACGTGCAGGTCATGGCTATGGTTCGTCCGCGCGGTGGTGACTTTGTCTATAACAAGTGGGAACAGGCGATGATGCTGGATGACATCGCCTGTGCTCGCGCGCTCGGCGTTGACGGCGTGGTCTTTGGGTGCGTGCGTACTGACGCTAACGGCCAGACCGTGCTGGACACGGAGCTCGTCAAAGCCCTTGTCGATGCAGCCAAGGGAGAACGGTCTGAGGACGCTCCCCTGCAGGTCACCTTCCACATGGCATTTGATGTGTTGGGCAATGAAGCCCAGCTCAGCGCCATCGATGAGCTCGCATCACTAGGTGTTGAGCGCATCCTCACGCACGGCGGACCAGCTGGCACGCCCATCCTTGACAACGTCGAACGGCTTCGTGGCCTTGTCGCCTACGCTAACAATCGCTTCATCATCCTTCCCGGCGGAGGCATCACCTGGCAAAACGCCGACCAGGTTGCAAGCCTGATCGGCGTCCACGAGGTGCATGGAACAAAAGTTGTCCGCTTCTAGTGGCAGGGACTCTACCGATTGACCTCAGGGGTCTCCAAGCGCGAGAGGTACCAACAATAGAGGACGGCCGTCACGATGGTTGTCCCAATGAAGAGCCCGTCGGCAACTGCGTTATCCACGGCAAAGACGGAGAGCACGTCAATGGCGCTGTGCGCCAAGATCAGCGGGAGCAGACTTCCGCACTTGTAGTACACCATCGTGAAGATGAAACCGATTGCCACCGCAAACGCCATCTGGACAAGCGTCTCAAAGAGTGCGTGGCCAGTAAGCAGGTTCACGATGTGGCCCATGCCAAAGGTGACTGACGAGATTATGATGGCTGTCTTTACGTTGCCGTCCTTCAGCATCGCCTTAAAGAGGAAGCCGCGGAAGAGCAGCTCTTCGACAAAGCCGACTAGTGCAAACGAGACAATTGCGCACACGAGGCCAAGCCCGTGATAGCGCGCTGAGACCCCGCCCCACAGGTTTCCAGACGAGACAATCCACAGCGGGATAAAGTACAGCATCTGCCTTGAGTTCTTTGCCCATCCAGCTAGGCCATACTTCTCCATCAGGCCGTTCTTCTGGACAAACAGAAACAGGATGAGCGAGATCACAAGCAACCCCAGCATCATGGCCGGGCTGTCGTCTCCCAAATTGCGCAGGTTTCCAACGATGAGCACGTATCCCACGATGCACGCGATGGCAAACGTCAGCTCGTTCTTCTGGTACAGCTTGATCATGATTCGCTCTCTTCTTTCAACAGCCCTTCGGCGATGGCCGTCAGGGTCTTCTCAATTGTTGCTGGGTCATACTTCATGGCGTTGTTCGCAATGAGCGATGCGTAGCCATGCACGGCGACGTACAAGGCCTCGAAGGCGGACAGCGCATCCCCCTTTGAAAGGTTCAGCTCTGAGGACGTCGCCTGAACTATCTCGGTGACCTCTGGAGCGACCAACATGTCCGTCAGGCTCGCGCCGTCAAAGTGCCCAGATTGGAAGAGCAGGCGGAACAAGTTGGGCTCTTCAGCAGCAAACTGCACGTAACGTAGGCCAATGCCCAAGAGGTCTTCCGCTGAGAAGAGATATGCCGTGTGATACTGGTCCGCCTTCTGATAGACCAGCTCTCTCAGCTTTGCGAGCTCTGGGAACTGATACATGATGGGCTGCGTTGAGCAGCCCAGCTCCGCAGCAAGGCTTCGTGCCGTCAGGGAGGCGTATCCCTCCCTGCGCACCAGCTGGAAGGCGACATCAACCATCTGCTCTCTAGTTGTCGACGGCGTTCTGGACATGGCAACTCCTTTGCGTCTACTCACCATACTATAACATTTGTTATGTATTGACGGCAAAAGAGTGCGCCCCGGGGGCTACCCCCGAGGCGCACGGGTAACTCTCACACGAACGAAGAGGCGTTAGCCGAGGTCGGCGCCGTTGGACTCGATGACCTTCTTGTACCAGTAGAAGCTCTTCTTGCGGCTGCGAGCAAGCGTGCCCTCGCCGGCGTTGTTCTTGTCGACATAGATGAAGCCGTAGCGCTTGTCCATCTCGCCAGAAGACGCTGAGACGATGTCGATGGGCGCCCACATGGTGTAGCCCAGCAGGTTGACGCCGTCCTTCTCCACTGCGTCAATCATGCACTTGATGTGCTCGCGCAGATAGTCGATGCGGTAGGAGTCATCCACGATGCCGTCCTCGCCGACCTTGTCATACGCGCCGAAGCCGTTCTCTACAATCATGAGCGGCTGGTCGTAGCGCTCGTAGAACCAGTTGAGGGCGTAGCGCAGGCCCACGGGGTCAATCGGCCAGCCCCAATCGGTCAGCTTGAGGTACTCGTTGGGAACCATGTCGTTGGCAGCGTCGCCCACGCCCGGGATGCCCGCCTCGTAGAAGTTGAAGTCGGGGTTGTCGTCGCGAGCTGCCACGGCAAAGCTCATGTAGTACGAGAAGCCAATGTAGTCAACGATGCCCTGCTTGAGCACCTCGATCTCCTCGTCGGAGAGGTCGATGTCGAAGCCCATGCGCTCCCAGTAACGGAACATGTACTGCGGGATGCGGCCCTTGGCGTGGACGTCGGCATACCAGTAGCGCTTGTGGTCGGCCCAGGTCTTCTCCATCTGGTCCTTGGGATCGCAGCTGTGCGCGTAGAGCGGGCAGAAGGCAATCATGCAGCCGATCATGGCGTCGGGGTCAATCTCATGACCAGCCTTCACGGCCTTGGCGCTAGCGATGAGCTCGTTGACGGAAGCCTGATACATGAGCTGCTCGGGGCAGTCGCCAATGTCCAGCACGGCACCCTCCTGCAGCATGTGGTGCGCAATGGGGGCAGCGGACTGGTTGTTGATCTCGTTGAAGGTCATCCAATACTTGACCTTGCCCTTGTAGCGCTCGAAGCACACGCGGGCAAAGCGCTCGAAGAAGTCGATGCAACGCTTGTCGGCAAAGCCGTTGTACTCAGTGGCCAGGTGGTACGGCATCTCGAAGTGCTGCAGCGTGATGACCGGCTCAATGCCATACTCGTGGCAGGCGTCGAACATGTCATCGTAGAAGGCCAGGCCCTCCTCGTTGGGCTCGGCGTCGTCGCCGTTGGGGAAGATGCGCGTCCAGGCGATGGACGTGCGGAACGCCTTGAAGCCCATCTCACCAAAGAGCTTGATGTCCTCGCGATAGTGTGTATAGAAGTCGATTGCGTCGTGGTTGGGGTAGTTTTCGCCCTCGATGACGCCGTCGGTAATGCGGCGCGGGATGCCGTTGCCGCCCGCCGTCATGACGTCCGCGATCGAGGGGCCCTTGCCGCCCTGATCCCAGCCGCCCTCAAGCTGGTGCGCCGCAACGGCGCCGCCCCACAGGAAGTCCTTCGGAAAATGAGACATACTGTCCTCCCCCACTCTCTTTTCTCTGTGGGACAAGGGTTCCGAACCCTTGTCCCACACCTTTCAACCATTTACGCCAGGAGCTCTGGCACCAGATGCTCCAGCGCGTCGGCGATACCGTCCTCGTTGTTGGAACCCGTCACGTAGTCGGCCTGCTCGCGCACCTCAGGAGCCGCGTTGCCCATGGCCACGCCAATCTTTGCCCACTTGATCATCGTGAGGTCGTTCTGCGCGTCGCCAAACGAGATGACCTGGTCTGGCGTGATGCCTAGCACCGCAAAGGTATCCTGCAGTGCGCGGACCTTGTCCACGCCCAGCGGCGTGAATTCGAAGTAGTGCGGCGCCGTGAACATGGCCGAGAGCTCGCCCTCGAACGGCGCGGCCATGTCTTGCCAAACCTCCTGCAAGTATTCGGGCTGGCCGGCATTTAGAATCTTGTTGATGCGCCAGTCAACGTACTTGGCCAAATCATGCTTCTCGCACAGCTTGTAGTTGTTGGAATGCGCCTCGTACTCCAAGATGTACCACGTACTGCCATCCGGCCGCGTAATGGTGAAGAAGCAGTTGTTGACGTACATGTACTCGCCGTGGTCAACTACGGGAGCGACGTTGAACTTCTTCATGTGCTCGAGCACGCGCTTGCCCTGCTCGACGGTCATGGACTGCTCAAAGTACACCTGACCTGTCTCGCAGTTGAGCGACTTTGCACCGTTGAAGCACACGAGCACGCCGCCATGGCGCTCCATCTGCAGCTCTGCGGCATAACGCGAAAGCCCGTTGGCCGTACGCCCGCTGGCGAGCACCAGCACCACGCCCTTCTCCTGACACTTGAGGAGCGCGTCGCGCGTGCGCGGCGTTATGTCTTTTGCGTCGTTGGTCAACGTGCCGTCCACGTCGAGCAGAATCGCCTTGATTCCGGCTGCCATATCATCTCCCATCGTTTCCCGTTTCGTCGACATACTAACTGACCGGCGGTTTATTCGAGACAAGCGCCGTTGCTCTCGATGATCTCCTTGTAGCGGTAGTAGCTCTGCTTGATGGCGCGCTCGAGGGTGCCATGGCCGTCGTTGAAGCGGTCAACGTACACGAAGCCGTAGCGCTTCTTCATCTCGCCGGTACCGGCAGACACCACGTCGATGGGGCCCCAGTACAGATAGCCGCGGCAGTCGACGCCGTCATCGATAGCGGCTGCGACGTTCTTGATGTGCTCCTCGATGTAGTGCACGCGGAAGTCGTCCTGGATGGTGCCGTTCTCGTCCAGGTTCTCGTCAAGTCCGACGCCGTTTTCCACGATGAGCAGCGGCAGGTGATAGCGGTCGTAGAGCACGTTGAGCGTGTAACGCAGGCCGTCTGGATCAACCGGCCACTTCCAGGGCTCCGGCGCCTTGTCCACCAGGTAGGGGTTCTCAATGCCGGTCAGGCCGCTTGTGTCGCCACCCAGGTTTACGCCGGCCTCGACCACTGTCGAGCGGTAGTACGAGAACGAGAAGAAGTCCACCGTGTACTTCTTGATAAGCTCGAGCTCTTCGTCCGTAAACTCGACCTTCACGCCGTCCTCGCGCCAGCGCTTCTTGAGGTAGGTCGGAACGATGCCCAGGCAGAAGGGGTCACCGAAGTAGAAGACGTTGTTGCGCTGCGCCTCCATGGCCACGCGGATGTTGACGGGGTTGCAGTTGTTGGGGTAGGTTGCCACGCCGGAGCACGTGAGCATGCAGCCCACCTTGCAGTCGGGGTCGAGCTCGTGGCCCAGCTTTACCGTCTGCGCGTTGGCCACAAGGAAGTTGTGGTAGGCGTCCCACTGATCCTGCAGCGTGGTGGAGTCCACGGGCTTGGTCGGGTCAGCAGGATTGTCGATGGTCAGCACACCACCGGCGACGAACGGCATGCGGAACAGGGCGTTAACCTCGTTGAACGTGAGGTAGTACTTCACGAGGCCCTTGAACTCGGTGAAGCAGGTGGTGACGTAGCGACGCCAGAACTCGATGAGCTTGGGGTTGGACCAGCCGCCGTACTCGGTGAGCAGGTGCAGCGGCGTCTCGTAGTGGCTGAGCGTGATGACCGGCTCCATGCCCAGCTCGCGCATGCAGCTGAACATGTCCTTGTAGAAGTCGATGCCGGCCTGGTTAGGCTCTTCCTCATCACCGTTCGGGTAGATGCGACCCCACGCAATGGACGTGCGGAACGAGTTGAAGCCCATGCCCGCCATGAGCTTGAGGTCCTCGCGATAGCGATGGTAACCATCGACCGCCGTGTGCGACAGGTACGCCTTGTTTGGGTTGAGTTTGAGCTCGTACTTGCCTGTCTCTTCGTTCCATGCGATGCCAGGGTCGCGGTTCATGATGCCCACGAGCACGTCGGTCACGTTGGGCTGCTTGCCGTCCTCCAGCCATGCACCCTCGTACTGGTTTGCCGCAATTGCGCCACCCCACAAGAATCCTTCCGGAAATGCCATGTCTTCCCCTTTCCTCCGGTTTGAACTCCTCTGCACAGAGTGTACCGAGATACGAGAGAGTCTCGTCTCATTACTAGGTGACGAGGTACAAATAGCAGGTCAAGTGTGTTATAGCGAACCGTTGTGCTCTCCCCGTGGGACACCTAGCCCGGAGGTTTGTGTCCCACTTGGTGGGACACAAACCTCCGGGCTAGGTGTCCCACGGGGCGCTGCATAAGGAAGGGCGGGACCCCAGGGGAGGGTCCCGCCCACGGCTAGACGAGCGCGGCAGCGGGGAAACTACCAGGCGCCCCTGCCTTTTCATCTCATGCCCGCAATGGGGCCTTCGGGCTTGCGCGTTCAATGCCCGCTTTCAGAACTGGCCACATGTTTCAGCCTACGAACTATATGCGTACAGTCCTTGATTCGCATACTAGCATGGGAAGTACAGGGAACCGTACGAGCAGGAGGTTTGCATGTCTAAGCGACGCAACGTAATCGTCGAGCGGTCTATCTTGGCTGCGGCATGGGACCTCTTTATGGAGAAAGGTTTTCAGGACACTTCGTACACCGACCTTGCTGAGCGTTCTGGCGTGTCTCGGTCACTCGTGCAGTACTACTATCCAAAAAAAGACCTGCTTGCAGTGGCATTTGGCAAAGCGGTCGTCATTGCCTCACACCTCGTTGCTCGTTCTGAGCTACATCAAGCAATCAATCAAGTTGGATCAGCCTATGCCACCGGGCAAGTGCTCTTGGCGGCTCTCTTCCTCCATGAAGGCGCACGCAGGTTCCTTCTCGATGCGTTGCGTGACCGCGACATCACCCAACAGCTCATCATCCAGAACTACCAGCTTGCGCATCGAACCTTCTCTGTTGACGAGCACATACAGCCAGAGATTCCAGACAGGGTCATGATGGTGGCAGGCGGGCTGGGAGAGCTTGCCTATGCGTACCTCATGCGTGGAGAGACGCCAGAAATCTCGTCCATTCTCTTACCGAGCATGCTTATACAAGCCAACGCGTTTGGCTTGGTTGATGAAATCACCCCGCGGGCGTGGCAAGCTGGATTAGCGCCTTACGCACTCTCAAACGAGGTCTTAGCTCCCTTGGGCATCCAAGCCCTAGAGCGCGCTCGAGAACTCCTTCTTGAGCAACCGCTTGGATGATCCCGAATTCTTCGTTTACCGCATCCAAAGCCAGCGGTTATCCTGAATCACGGCCTTGAGACGTCCCTCACCGGAAAGATATGAGAGATACGAGCGCACCGTACTTCCCACAAGGGCATGCTGCTCGTAATTCATCCGCAGGTCATAGCGACTGAATACCTCGGCGAGCAGATCATCGAAGCAGATGGGCTGCGCGCACCACGCGCATATATCATCCGCAACGCGATGCGTCGCTTCGATATTGATGCGAGCAAGCGGCGTAATGTCTTCCGTCGCCGCCGCATGCGCGGGAACGAAAGCGCGCGCCTGCATTTGCATCACCTGGTTGAGGGTCTCAAGGTAGCCCGCCACATCATAAAGAAAGCTCACACGATACTTCTCAAGCGTTGCCTCACTTGCAAGACAGTCAGCAATAAACACCACGTCATCAGGGGTACGATACCCCACCATATGGAAGAAGTGGCCGGGAAGCTCGATGATTTCCCAACCAGTGGGGAGCGCCTCTTTGGTCAGGGGCTGTGCCTCACATGGCTGGGCAACCAAGAACTTGTGACGGAGCTCAGCAGGCGGATAACCACCATAGAGATATGTGGGCTCCAACCACGTCCACGTGGAAAAGGCCCGTTCGGCTCCTGGTGCGTACACCGCACAACCAGTCGCGCTTTGCAGGTAATGACACCCGCCCGTGTGATCCGCATGCGAGTGTGTGAGATAGATGGCCCGCAGGCGCCAACCGCGCGCATCGAGGTGATTGCGTACCTTTTTTGCCGCGCTTCGATCGCCGCCCGAATCAATGAGCACGACCTCGCCTGGCGACACCTCAACCACGCCCACCTTGGCAGGGCTCTCAACGTAATAGGTGTGTTCGGCAATCTGCACCAGTTCGTACATGACAGCTCCCATGCTTTGGAACGCGGACTGAAACATTATACGGATGCTCTGCCGGGCAACTCTGGTATTCCTTGTACCGATGCAAGCCTGAAACGCGTTCACGGGCGCGCAGTCATGTAGTTTTGCTCGCTCGAGAGGGTGCTGAACGTTAACGTGCAGGCGTTTTTGGCCCAAAACGCCCCCATAGGTCTTGTGTCTCTTTTCGCCTGTTTTCCGTTGTAAGTTAATGCGCGCCGACCCATCCACGCACACTTCAGCCTGATATGATGGGGCGGCGACACCCAAGAAAGCGAGTTTTCATGCCAAAGAAGCTTCTGTATGCTATGTGTCATTGCGAGACGCTCTTCAACGTTCAGCACAAGACCCAAGGGTGGTGCGACTCTCCCATCACACCGCGCGGCGTGGAGCAGTGCAGAATCGTAGGCGAGCTGATCGCGCAGCGGAGCATCGCGTTTGACCACTTCTATTCCAGCACCTCAGAACGCTGCTGCGACACCATGGAGCTCGTCTGCCAGGCGGCGTTTGGCGAGGTCAAGCCCTATAGGCGTCTCAAGGGCCTGCGGGAGTGCGGGTTTGGCATCTTTGAGGGTAAGGATGATTTCTGCGAGCCGAAGTTCAGTGAGCTGCGTGGGGCCATCATGAAGGCGGGTGGCGGCGAGTCCAACGAAGAGATTATCGAGCGCGTAGAGGCTTGCCTTGCGTCCATCATGGCCGATCCTGATACGCAGAATGCATTCGTGGTGAGCTCGGGTGGAGCGCTTCGCCGCTTCTTTATGAAGCATCTCGAGACCTCCTGCGCGACGTTTGTCGAGAACACCAACTGCATGGCCTACGTCTACGAATGGGACAACAGCGTCTTCTCTTGCACCGAGATCATCACTCCTGACTTCTCGTCACTTCCCGAATCCGGCGTGCCGTACCGTTGGGAGCTCAGCGACGAAGAGCTTCGCGCTGTAGTGACAGGTTAAAGGAGCACCACATGTCCTACGTCATGATCATCTCGCCAGCCAAGAAGATGAATGTCGTGGAAGGACCACCGTATGTGACGGGAACGCCCCGTTTCATCGACCGGACGGAACGGCTCATGCATGCCGTACAAGCGCTGGACTATGAGGACGCAAAGGCGCTGTGGGCCTGCAGTGACAAGCTCGCCAGACTCAACTATGACCGGTTCCGCAACATGGATCTCGCCCACAACGTGACGGCAGCAGCCATCGCCTACGAAGGCATCCAGTACCAGCACCTCGCCCCGCAAGTCATGAGCGAATCTGAGTTGGCGTTTCTGGACACCCGCCTTCGCATCCTGTCAGGCTTCTATGGGGTGCTCCGTCCGTTTGACGGCGTAGTCCCCTATCGCCTTGAGATGCAAGCAAAGCTCGCTGTCGACGGAGCGCGCAACCTCTACGAGTACTGGGGCAAGAGCCTCGCAGAAGCACTTGCCGAGGAGACCGACACCATCGTTAACCTGGCCTCCGTTGAATACGCCAAAGCGATAACGCCCTACGCACAGGAGCTAGGCATCAAAGTCATCACCTGCCTCTTCGGCCAAATGATCAACGGCAAGTACGTCCAAAGATCCACCGAAGCCAAAGCCGCCAGAGGCACCTTCGTAAGATGGTGCTGCGAGAACAAAGTGGAAGAAATCAAAGATTTCTGTCACTACACCGAACGAGCCTACGCCCTGGATGAGTCAAAATCGACAAATGATTCCTGGGCATACGTGCTCCATTGATGGAGGTCCCGCAGCAAGGGCGAGGGCCCCTTTCCACAGGCGAATGCGAAGCGCACGAAGTGCCTGAGCCTGTGGAAAGGGGCCCTCGCCCTTGCTGCGGGACCGACTCTCAATAAACAGCTCTATCCCTCAAAGGGGACTACGTTGGCTACAGCGTCGGCGGGGCTGATCTCGACCTCGCCGTTGTCCAGGTCGATGAGCTGGTACTTCCAGTTGCCCATGCCCAGCTCGTGCATGTACTCAAGCTGACGGAGACCGTGGCGCGTCTCGATGCGCTCCACCAGGTCGTGGTTGTGAACAAGGCCAGCGTTGGTCATGGCGTAGACCAGGTCAACGCAGGCGGTATCGATCGCGCAGATGTCCAGTGAGGCAAGGATGCCCACGTTGGGCGTGACGACCGGCGCGGCGGAAACGCCCTCGCAGTCGCAGCTCACAGACATGTTACGCATCACGTTGACGTAGACGACCTTCTCGCCAAAGTGGTCGATGGTGGCCTTGGTGGACTCCGTGATCTTCTCCATCAGCTCTTCCTGAGCCACGGACCACTGGCCACCCCAGCTCTGCCCGTTATCGTGCGTCTGGGCATGAATCCACTTCTTGCCCTCCTTGCCGCTTGCACAGCCGATACCGATGTTCTTGTTGGAGCCTCCAAAGCCACCCATCATGTGGCCCTTGAAGTGCGTCAGCGTGAGCATGGAATCGTACGCAGGCAGGTGAGAGCCCACGGCCATGGTGTCAAACCACTTGCCGCCCTCAACGGGCCACTCAACGTAGCCCTCGTCATCGGTAATGTCCACCGGGCAGAACGTCCAACCGTTGACCTCAAGCGTCTTGAGATGCTTCTCGGTGGTGTCGCGGTCGCCCACATAGTAGGTGTTGGTCTCGATGATGGTTGCCTCGGGCAGGTCCTTGTCGATGAGCTCCGCCACCCACTCGCGCGGGATGATGTTGGGGCCGTGCTGCTCGCCCGTATGCAGCTTGATTGCCACCTTGCCGTCGAGCTTGTCGGCCACCTTCGCAAAGGTCTTACGCAGGCCTTCAGCAGAGAGGTCGCGCGTAAAGAACACGACGGACGTTCCGCCATCACGCTGATCGAACGGAATATACGTACCGCCGTTGCCCGCAGGCTTTGCATCATGAATTGCCATAGCTTCCTCCTCTAACTTCAATTGCCCCTGCGACCATAGTACTGCAGCCCACCGGCAAAAACCGATGGGCTGCACGTATTGAGTACGGTAAAGCGGTCGCCTACGCCATGTCGTAGAACGCGCGCATGTCAGTGCCCATGGCGCGATTGGTCTCCTCGTCCACGTAGGCCATGTGCCCGCACCCATAGCGATACCAGCGCACGCGCGTCTTGAGCTCGTCAGAGAGGTACTGGCAGCTCATGTCGTGGGCAACGTTCCACCACGTGGTTGCCGCGTCATAGCGACCGCCAATGATGGCCAGCTTCAGCGTGGGATCGCGGCGCATCGCGATGGCAATGTCCAAGGCCATGTTGGGAGCCTGGGCGTCTTCCTCAGCGCCTTGCATCGTGTGCTTCCACTGCCACGCCGGGCCGATCTTCCAGTAGTTGCTGCTGAGGTAGCGCGCCGGTCCCTGATAGCCCAGCACGTCGGAACAGAACGCGCGGAACGCGCTCACCCAGACGCCGTCAACCGCGTCATCCGCCGCATCTTCGGCAGCAAGCCACTCGTTGGACGTCTGCACGTACGAGGGCGCGTCAGAAACGAAGCGGGTATCCAGCCGGCCACACGCCTTGCCCTCGTCGGCAAGCAACGTCGCACGGAAGTCCGTAAGATCCACGCGCAGGTGCTTGGCCAGGATGTGCTCAACGGGGATGCCGATGAACGCAGCGAGCTGCTCCGCGACCTCTCGCTCTGCCTGAGCAGAGAGGCGATCGCCCTTCAGAATCGCCGGAGCCAGCACGTCCTCGGTGAAATCCATGGCCTGGTCAAACCACGTGTCGACGTCTACGCCTGCGCCGGCGCGACCAAAGTGCTGAGCGGTCGCAGCGTAGGTGGGCATCATGCCCAGGTAGTAGCTGTCCGCACCGGGCTGCGTCTGCACCCAGTCAAAGATGGCGGAGAGCATGACCACACCGGTCAGCTTGACGGAGCGCTCGCCCAGAAGGCGCATGAGCGCAGCGTTGCGCACCGTACCGTATGACTCGCCAAACAGGTAGACGGGGCTCGCCCAGCGGCCGTTGTCCTGCAGCCACGCGCAGATGGCACGCGCGAAGCAGTCGGCGTCCGCATCAATGCCGAAGACCTTGCTGTCCTCAACACCCGACGCCACCTTCGACCAACCAGTCCCCAGGGCGTCAAGAAAGACGAGGTCCGTCTTGGCGAGGATAGAGTACGGGTTATCCTCAAGCGGGGCCGTCGCGGGGATGTGGTCAAGGCCGTTGGGACGCACGCGCTTGGGGCCGATGCCGCCAAAGTCGATGGGCACGCTCGCACATCCCGGCCCGCCGTTGAAGGCAAAGGTCACCGGTCGCGCAGGGTCAGGCTTGCCGTCACTCAAGGCAACAAACGCCATGTTGAACATCTTGCCCAGAAGCTTGTCGTCATCTGCACGTACGTCCACGTGCGAGGCCGTAGCGCGATAGTTGAGCTTCTCGTCTGCAATTCCCCGCCATACGAGGGAAGCGGAGGCCGCCTTAGGCACCGCGATCTTCACCTCGGGAGCTTTGTTCTTCTTGCTTCCCTTTCCCATAAGACATCCTTTCTTGAAAAACTTTGATGCCTCTAGGGTACCTCAGAAACGCGACCTGCACGCAACCGTTACAGGTTCGCTCGAGGCTAGGGCTAACGCCACTGCTCCTGGGCGGGGTTCTCGTTGGTCCAGTCCGCCAGGTAGCCCCGCTGGCCAATGGCGCGCATCACCACATCCATCGCCCGGGTGGTGTACTCGATGTCCGTAAGGAAGATGCGGATAGACGCCTGTACGCCGTTTGCCGTCGAGCCAGTAAAGCGCACCTCAGTGTGTTCCTCAGATCGCCAGCCGCAATCGCTGAGCGCCTCGTCTGCAAGGCATTCGATGTCGCCCGCAACGCGCTGCAGATCCAACCCAGGCTTAATGTCGCACTCAAACACGTAGCGGCGAGCCATCTTGCCACGTAGATGCTTGTACGTCCCGCCCATGAGGGAAGAGTTGGGAATCACGTGGTAGTTGTTGTCCTTGTCGCGCATGGTGGTCTGGCGCCAATTCACGTCCGCAACCTCACCACGCGTGCCACCCACCTCGATATGGTCACCCACCGACAAAAGCCGCGTGACCACAATCTCAATGCCTGCCACCACGTTTTTGATGAGGTCCTGCAGACCAAGAGAAACCACCAGCGTGGTGACGCCCAGCGCTCTGGCAATGCCGTCGAGTTGCACGCCAAAGAAGTTCTCGCCAATGAAGTAGGCGACCGTAAACGCAACGATGGCACGCACGATGTTGATGATGATGGACACTTCGCCCACCGACGAGTTACCCAACGCCGCACGGAGAAGCTTAGTCAAGTAATACGACACGCAAACACCGACGAGGATGACCATCGATGCCTTGAGCACGTTACCCGCTAACGTTCCCACGTCCTCTTGCAAGGCAACCAGCGCCACGGTTCCCATCAGTCTCATGCTTCTCCCAGCCTATCGCGCGAGCACTTCGCCAATAGTTTGCATCATTTTGGGAATGTCGTACGGCTTGGCAAGATGAGCATCCATACCTACCCCAAGGGCGCTGTCTCGATCCTCCACAAACGCGTTGGCCGTCACCGCGATGATAGGCACGGCCGCCTTCTTGGGATCCTCCATCGTACGAATGATGCGCGTTGCCTCATAGCCGTCCATCTGCGGCATCTGGATGTCCATGAGCACGACGTCGTAATAGCCAGCCGGGGCCTTTGCCACCTTCTCAACAGCAACCGAGCCATCGTCTGCCACATCAATCTCAAAGCCTGCTTCGCGCAGAATCATGGTCGCGATCTCCTGATTCACCAGGCTGTCCTCCACGAGCAACACGCGCTTACCCTCGAAGTTCGCCATCTCGACGCTCTCCGCTTGGGCGGCAGGCTCTTCGCAAACCTCGCAGGTCAGACGCACCACAAACTCGGTGCCCTTGCCTTCCTCGCTGGTCACTGAGATGGTTCCGCCCAGGAGGTCAACGATGCGCTTGGTGATGGCCATGCCCAAACCGGTGCCCTGGATGCCGCTCACGGTACTCGTGCGCTCGCGGGAGAACGCCTCAAAGATGTGCTCTTGGAACTCGGGGCTCATGCCAATGCCGTCATCGGCAATGCGCAGCTCCACATCGACCATGCCCTCTGCCTCTGCGGGGAATTCTGTGACCGTCAGGGCAATATGGCCTCCCGCAGGAGTGAACTTGATGGCGTTGGAGAGGATGTTGAGCAAGACCTGCTCGAGACGCAGCTTGTCGGTAATCACGTTTTCGCTGGTGATGTCCCGCAGCTCCACAGTCAGCTCTTGGTTCTTGGTCTGCGTGTCAGCATGCGCGATGGTCTCGATGCTGCCAACGAGGCGAGGGATGTTGACCTCGGAGGCCTCCATCGTCAGCTTGCCGCTCTCGATACGGCTCATATCCAGCACGTCATTGATGAGCGAGAGCAGGTGCTGGCTCGAGACATCTATCTTTGCCAGATAGTCCGAAACCAGCTCACGGCTCTCGATGTGAGACTGGGCGAGCGTCGTGAAGCCCACGATGGCGTTCATGGGCGTTCGAATGTCGTGACTCATGTTGTTGAGGAACGCGGTCTTTGCCCGATTGGCAGTCTGAGCGGCATCGAGCGCACTCGCAAGGGCATCCTTGCTCTCCGCAAGCTCGAGGTTCTTGGCCTCTAGCGTATGGCGCGCCCCCTCCTCTTGCAGCACTTGCTGCCGGGAACGACGGGAATCGCGGGCAAGCAGGTATATGAGGGCCCCAGCCACCGCCAGCACGACGGGCAGGATGATGGCGAAGTTATCCCGCACGGCATCAAGCGTCCCGTAGGTAAAGAGCTCGTCGGCATAGCGGTTCGCGAGGTTCTGCGCGTAGTCATGGCCAACCACGCTGATGCCGCGGTTAACCAGCTTGAGCAGGCCTTCATTGCCAATCTTCACACCAAACGAGCGGTCATCGAGCGCCGTCTGCCGCATCGAGAGCTCGTGGTACCTGCTGTTCTTGAGCAGGTCACTCGCACGCAGACCGTTAAGGGTGGTGTAATCGACTTCCCCCGAGACCACGGCGTCGAGACAGGCGTCAACAGAGGGGTACAGGACGATTTCTGCCTCGGGGAAGGTCCTGCGCACGTAGTAGTACTGCATGCGGTTGTTCTCGTTGACCGAGAAGCGCTCGGTGGACACCTCGTGGAACTCACCTTTGTACACCAGCTCGCTTGCCACCGAAGTCACGGCATTTGACTGGTGAATGCCGTTCTCCTCGGAGTAGTACAGCCCGCCGCCGACAGGAAACGCGAGGTCGATCGTGCCGTCCTCGAGATGCGCAATCATGTCGTCGTAGTTCTCATAGCTGACGTATGAGACGCTCAGTCTCGTGACGCCCATGTCCGCCAGCATCTTGGGAACGAGGTCCTTGACGATGCCGGTCACGTTGCCCGACTCGTCCGTATCGCTGTACGGCAGATAGGTGTTGAGATATCCCACACGCAAGGTGTCGTGATCGGCCAGCCACTGCTTCTCCGCTACCGAGAAAGACCTGCCCGACATGCTCACTTGGTAATACTTGGCTCGCAAGGCAGCCAGATAGTTTGGCTCGTTTGCGGCGAGCTCTGCCTGCGCCGCGTTAAGCTCTGCCAGCAGGTCAGGGCGTGACACGTTTACGCACAGGTAGTAGTCGGATGATCCGAACGATCCAACAACCTCGGCATTGTCACGCCCGTACGCCCCGTCTCCTTCGGCGGCTAGCACATCCAGCTCGCCGTTATCAAACGCGCTCAGGAGCTCTGCAGAGTCAGCGTAGGTAACCACGTTGGCCGTGACGTCATGCTCCGCAAGAAACGTGTTGAGCACCCCTACCATGGCGCTTTCCAGCACGCCGATGCGCTTGCCGGAAAGGGTGGACGGCTCCGCCGTGATGCTGTCGTCATCGTCGTGCTTTACCAGGCTATAGACCTCGTTGCCCATAGGAGCCTCGGGGTAGGAAATGAGCCCGACGCGCTCCTCGCGAAACGCGAGACCCGCCAGAAGGTCAACATCGCCATCGAGCAGCATCTGGTAGAGGTCCCCATAGCCACCATAGACATACTCATAGTTCCAGCCGGTGTACTCCGAGAGCTTTCGATAGTACTCGTAGGCATAGCCGGTCTTGACGGCCCCCTCTTGGGCACCCTCTTCAAAGACCTCGTTCTCGTAATAGCCAACACGTACCGTAGTGACGTCTCCGTCATCGGCCCACGCGGCAGCGGGCGCAAGGATGACCAGGGCGAGCAACGCCACCAGAATCGCTGCGCATATGCGTCTCATTGTCCTCATGAAGAAGCTCCCGTCCTTGGCATGATGTCCGGTGAGCAAGACCATCCACGTAATAGTACAACACCGCGTCTCTCATCCGATTGCCTTGTAAGTCCTGACATGCAGGCAGGTTAATACAACGTAAGATAAGGCAATCACGGCGGTACGCCACGGGAGGTCGCTCATGCGCGCACGCAAAGCCCTTTGCTTGCTCATCACCACAGTCCTAGCGCTCTTCCTTTGTGTTTGGCTTCTCCAGACACGCGCTCTCGCTGAGGGCAACGAGCGAATCCAGACTGCTCGCCCCTCATCCACCGGACAGCTTATGGTCACGGGCACCAAGCTCACCGACGCAAACGGAACTCCCGTAGTTCTGCGCGGCATTAGCACCCACGGACTCCAGTGGTTCCCCCAGTATGTCAACGACGAGCTCTTTGGGCAGCTTGCCCGGGAGTGGAACTGCAATCTGATCCGCCTGGCTCTGTACTCGGAAGACTATTGCCATGGCAACCAAGAGGAGAGCCTCGCAGTGCTGCGCCGCGGCATCGACGCCTGCATCGCGAACGACCTGTACGTGCTGGTTGACTGGCACATCCTAGAAGACAACGACCCCAATATCAACAAAGAGCAGGCCTTAGCCTTCTTTGAGCTCATCAGCACCGAATACGCAGGTGTGCCCAACATCATCTACGAGATCTGCAACGAGCCCAACGGGGAGACCTCTTGGGCAGACGTCCGCACCTATGCCAACGAGGTCATCCCCGTCATCAGGGCGCACAGCCCCGAGGCTGTCATCATCGTGGGAACTCCAGTCTATGACCGCGAGCTGGTCATGGCATCACGCGACCCGCTCGCCTTTGACAACGTCATGTATACGCTGCACTTTTACGTGGCTTCGCACTACGCCGACCTGCAGGGCGAGCTTGAGGCCGCGCTCGACGCTGGCCTGCCAGTGTTTATCACTGAGTCTGGTCTCTCAGAAGCTTCCGGCGACGGCAACGTTGACTTCGATTCTGCCGTCACGTGGTACCAGTTGCTCGACAAGCATGACCTGAGCTACACCATCTGGAGCCTTTCCAACAAGGCCGAGACCTCGGCATTCATACGACCCAACTCGGATGCGACCACCCACCTAGAGGATAGCGACCTCACGCCCGTCGGCCTCTGGGTGCGCTCCCTCATCCAGGGCACCGACCCCGCCCAGATTCCCGTCCCCAACGTCGACGGCGGTCAGCTTGTGGACGACACCCCCGTGTGGATGACCACGTTGACCAGCCGCGACATCCGCTCGGCGCGGGCGTGGCGCTGGTTCGCCCTTGGGTCATTCGCGCTCGTTGTCGCGGGTGGGCTCGCATGGCGTCTCTACACAAGGCGCGCTCGTCTGAAGTACCACACCTACGACGAGGCCATCGACACCGACCCGCGTCGCTCAGCGACAACAAGGCGCACGAGCAGGGGCCCTCTCCTCGTCTGGGCAGCTATCCTTGCGAGCACGTTCTTCACCCTCATCTACCTGTGTTGGCGCGTCTTCTTCTCGATTCCCGCTGAGCACGGATGGCTGGCCATCGCAGGAAACCTGGTACTGCTCGTTGTCGAGGCATTCGGCTTCGTTGAATCGCTCATCCACTACCAGAGCATGGCAGGCATCCGCGAGCATCCGCTTCCCCGCATCGCAGACGAAGACTACCCCGATGTGGACATCTTCATCGCTACTTACAACGAGCCTGAAAGCCTGCTGCGCCGCACCATCAATGCCTGCAAGCACCTGCGCTACCCTGACCCTGCCAAGGTGCACGTCTGGGTGTGCGACGACAACCGTCGCCCCTCCATGCGCGCACTTGCCGAGAGCATGGGCGTGGGCTACTTTGACCGTCCGGACAACAAGGGCGCCAAGGCGGGCAACCTCAACCACGCCATGGGGCTGACGAGCGCGCCGTACGTGGTGACGCTTGACGCCGACATGCTGGTTCGCAGCGACTTCTTGCTCAAGACGATCCCTTACTTTGTGGACAACGAGCAGCGCAACGCAGGCCTTCCCGCTGACCAGCGAATCGAGCTTGGACTTCTGCAGACGCCGCAGGCATTCTACGAGCCCGACGTTTTCCAACACGCCCTCTACTCCGAGAACCGCACCACCAACGAGCAGGACTTCTTCTACCGCACCATCGAGGTGGCGCGAACGTCCACCAACAGCGTCATCTACGGCGGGTCTAACACGGTGCTCTCGCGCAAGGCGCTGAACGCCGTGGGCGGCTTCTTCACCGAGTCCATCACCGAGGACTTCGCCACTGGTCTGCTCATCGAGTCGGCTGGCTTTGTGAGCCTTGGCCTTGGCGAGCCCCTTGCGAGTGGACGCACCCCATACGAGTTCAAAGACCACGTCCTGCAACGCGTTCGCTGGGGTCGCGGCGTCATTGTCTCTGGCCGCAAGCTTCATTTGTTCACGCGGCCGGGCCTCTCGCTTGAGCAGCGCCTGAGCTACTGGAGTTCCATCACCTATTGGTACTCCCCCATCAAGAACCTTGTCTACGTGCTTTCGCCCCTGCTCTTTGCGGTGTTTGGCCTGCCTGTCTTTGCCTGCAGTTGGCTTGACCTCCTGGTATTCTGGCTGCCCATGTTTGCCGCGCAGACACTCTGCCTGCGCGTAGTCTCGGGAAATGCCATCTCGCAGCAGTGGAGCGGCATCCACGAGACAAGCGTCATGCCTGGACTGCTTCTCCCCATCATCAAGGAATCCATGGGCATCACCCTCTCCGCATTCAAGGTCACGGACAAGTCTGAAAAGGCCACTGGCCATACGGTTGACATGCGACTGATGGCACCGTTCCTTGCGCTCTTGGCACTCTCGGCGTTTGGCATTGTGCGCGTCATCTGGCTCATGGTGCGAAACCCCACCGCCGTGGGCCTGCTGGTGCTGTTGTTCTGGCTGGTTCGTAACGCCTACTACCTGCTGATGTCCGTCTTCTTGGTGGATGGCCGCGACAGCGACGGCGAACCCGTCAAGGTGTACGGCGCCGAACCCGTCATGGTAACGGCTGAGCACCGAGACGGCACCCTCTCGACGTACGAGGGCGTTGCCACACAGCTCAACGAGCACAGCATGCGCGTCTTCCTCGACTTCGCCGACGACCTGGGACTGGGAGAACCAGTGCACGTAGTAGTTGACGATGGGACGTACCATGCCGAGCTCGACGGCGCAGTCATCGGACTCGTTCAGTCTCGTTCAGGCAAAACCTCGGTCCACACGTTTGAGATACTTGATTACGGTGCGTCCGAGCTTGAATACTTCCAGATCCTGTATGACCGCGTACCTTCGCTCCCGCAGGTGCTCTCCACCGACTTTGGCATCCTCGGCACCCTGTGGCGAAACATCGCGTATCGTGTTGCACGCACCGTCCACTGACGCATGCGCAAGGCTCGCGCGGTCCGAAGGAGCAGCATGGGAGAGAGCTCAATCACAGGAGAGCGTGTCATCGCGTGTTTGGCGGAGCGCTTTCCGCAGCTCTACATCGCGCCTGCCGAGGGCGAGGATACGCTGCAGCTGCACCGACTCGCCGCAGGACGGGGCGGAGCTCCCGCAGATGCCAACCTCTCTCACTTTGTGACCAGCGAGCGTGACGAGCTGCGCGTTGTTGATACGCCAGCTGGCCCTGTTGAAGTCGTGTTCCTTGCCCAGCGGCAAGACTTTGAGACCTTCCTGCAGATCATTGGCCACAAGTCGCAGCCTGTTCCCATCGCACGGACGGTGGGCGCCATCACGTACCGCGGGCTTGCCGACTGGGCGGCCGTCGCACGTGCTCACGAGGAATACGTCGCTCAGGGAGGCGACGATTGGCCCGCCGAGTTTACGCGCCTTGCGAAGCAGCCAGGCGCCTTTCGTGCCGAGCTCATCGTCATCTCTGAGGGTCCGTACAGCAACATCGCCGCCTTCCAGACGCCCTACGGCGAAGAGGAATGGCTTGGCATCTCACGTGAGATCCGTTTGCACCACGAGTGCGCGCACGTCGTGTGTCGCAGAACGATGCCCGATGACATCCTGCCTGTCTGGGACGAGATTACGGCCGACGTCACTGGCCTGCTCTGCGCGACGGGACGCTATGACGCTGACCTCGCGGCGCGTTTTCTTGGGGTGACGAGCGATGGGTTTGATGGCGGAAGGCTCAGCGAGTACCTCAATGAGGAGCAGCTCAGCCGTATCAACGAGGTCTCAGCGGAAGTGTTCGCAACCCTCACGAAGATAGCCCAGATGGTCGGGGCGCAGGAGGCGGACGCCCCCTTTGAGTTTCTGCTGCACCTCAAACGGCACCCACTGCTCACCTACTGAGTGCGTCCTGGGGGCTACCCCCAGGACGCACTACTCCAGGCGCTGACGAGCAACGAGGTCTGCGAACAGGCCGTTCTTAGCGATAAGCTCGTCGTAGGTGCCCTGCTCGGCAATGCGGCCGCCGTCGACCACCATGATGCGATCGCAGTGACGCACGGTGGAGAGTCGGTGGGCCACCACCACGCGCGTGCACTTCAGCTGATCAAGCGAGTCGCTGACGTGCTTTTGCGTCACGTTATCCAGCGCGCTCGTGGCCTCGTCCAGCATGAGGATGCGGCGCTTGCCGCACACCGCGCGCGCGATCATGATGCGCTGCCGCTGCCCGCCCGAGATGCCCGATGCGCCCTCGGTCAGCAGGGTCTGCATGCCCATGGGCATGCGGCGGATATCGTCGGCGATGCCCGCGATCTCGGCCGCTTCCCACGCGTCGTCAAGCGTTGCGCCTGGCGATGCGATGGTGATGTTGGACGCAATATCACCCATGAAAAGCTTGCCGTCCTGCATGACCACGCCAATCGCCTGTCGCAGCGAACGCAGCTCGACCTTGCTCACGTCGTGCTGGCCGTACAGGATGGTGCCGCGTAGCGGCTTTTCAAAGCCGAGGAGCAGACGTAGGATGGTGGACTTTCCGCAGCCGCTCTTGCCCACCAAGGCCACGTACTCGCCAGGCTCGATCTTGAAGGAGAGGTTCTTTAGCACGTAGGGGCTGGACTCCTCGTAGCGGAACGTCACGTTTGAGACCTCGATGCCGCCGGAGAGGCGCTCCACACTCGGCTTGTCCTCCGCAATCTCGGGAGACGCCTCAAGAATGGGCTTCACCATATTCAGCATGGGTCCAATCTGCGCAACCTGTGACGCCACGGACGACACGGCCATGATGGCGCCCGTGACCTGTCCGTAGGCAACGTTAAACGCAATGTAGTCGGCCACGCTCAGGTGCGAGCTTCCCGCCAGGTAATAGATGACGATGGTTCCGACGGTACCAACGAGCCCCACGATGGCTGGGAGTGCACGCTCCACCGTGGGACGGTTGTACATAGAGCGCGCATAGGACGCATAGGCCTGAGCCCACTTGCCAAACGCCCGGTTCTCAGCGCCCGCAAGCTTGATCTTCTGGATACCGTTGAGCAGTGCGGTCACCAAACCAGAGAGCTCGCTCTGAGACTCCATTGCTGCACGCAGGCGGCGCGAGGAGATGATGGTGACTGCTGCCGTGAGAGAGGCCTGCAAGACGGTGATGACGAGCGCGGGCACCACCAAGACTGGTGCGAACACGGCAATTTGCCCCACATAGACAAGTGAGAGGAGGGCAGTCAGACCGCTACCAAAGACCATGGAGGTAAGCTGCTGCATGAGCGACGTGACCTGCGACACGCGGCTTGCCAAGCTACCTGACTCGTACTGCCTAAAGAACGAGGTCGGCAGCAGCAGGATGCGCGAGAACGTGGCAGCCTCGGCTGCAATCCTCAGCTTGGTGGTCACACGTGCCATCACGATGTTTCGGCAAATGCCAAAGAGCAGGTTCGAGACGCTTACACCCACCAAGAGCGCGCCGATGGGCGCAATGAGGTTTGCCTGGTGGCTAGGCGC
Organism: uncultured Actinomycetes bacterium; assembly: GCA_900314645.1. Classification (GTDB taxonomy): domain Bacteria; phylum Actinomycetota; class Coriobacteriia; order Coriobacteriales; family Atopobiaceae; genus UBA1367. The sequence goes on along the minus strand of OMWB01000001.1, from coordinate 80,619 downwards.
AACCGTGCCAAACGCAAGCTGGTTTGCCCATGCTGGTAGCAATCCAACCAACGTGGTTGCGAGCGCCACGATCAAGATGAACAGGTAGTCGCTGCGGTCAAACACGCGAATGATGAAGAGAAGCAGGTCACGAATGTCGAGCTCGCCCTGCGGGAGCGCACGATAGAAGCACACGCCCTTCTCTTGGATATGGGACGCGACATTGGCGGTTACCCGCACCTTGCGGCCGCTGCCTGGCTCGTGGTAGTAGTACCCGCCAAGCACACCCGGGAGAAGTGCGATAGGCTCCCCCGTATCAAGCCAACCGAGCATGGCCCCGTAAGCGTCGTGATACCACGTTCCAGTGAGACGGATGTCTCGGTGCATCGTGCCGGATGGGCGGCAGAGCCAGTCGAGCCTGGCCTCAAAGCCCTTCAGGGTTTCAGGAACATCTCCCGGATGAACGCCGCAGTGGCGCAGGCACGTCAGGATGGCCCCATCCTCCATCAGAAGGTCACTGAGACGGAAGCTTGGAGCATCATGCTCGCCGGTGACACTTACCGCAAGCTGACCATAGCTTCGACTGAGCACCTCCGTATCAAGGCGTTGACGAGCCTCGATCTGTGATTCGAGCAATTTGGCCATGCTAATCGCTCCTTACCAGCTCGGCGTATCTTCCGCCCTTTGCCAGCAACTCGTCATGGGTACCACGTTCCACGACCTTACCGTGGTCGAGCACGACAATCTCGTCGCAGTCACGGATGGTCGAGAGGCGGTGAGCCACCACGATGCACGAGACCTCACGGTCGCGGATATGCTGGATGACCTGTGCCTCGCTCTGCGCGTCAAGCGCACTGGTAGCCTCGTCCAAGATAATGATGGTGGGGTCCTGCGCCAGCACGCGCGCAATCTCAAGGCGCTGCAGCTGTCCACCCGAGTAGTTCCTGCCACCCGGGGCGATGCGGCTTGAGTAACCGCCATCGCGCTCGCTGATCACCTGGTGGATATCCGAGTCACGGCACGCCATGATCACGTCATAGTCTTCGATGGTGGAATCCCAGAGCTTGACGTTTTCGTTTACCGTGCCATCAAAGGTGACGATATCCTGGTCAACCACGGCAAGCGAGCCGCGCAACAGCGGAAGCGGTATCTCGCTGATCGGCGTGTCATCAAAACGAACTTCGCCTGACCACGGCTTATACAGGCCCGCGATAAGCTTTGCGATGGTGGACTTGCCGCTCCCCGATCCGCCAACCAAAGCAACCCACTTGCCTGGCTCCATGTGCAGTTCGAAATTCTCGATAACTGGCTGCCCAAGCCGCGAGTAGCCAAACGACAGGCCCTCGACATCGACTTTGCCCGAGAGTTTGTCGCGCGTCGCCGCTGTGGCATCCATCAGCGCATCCTTCGGATCCTCGGGTGTGTCGCATTCGTAGTGCATGACATCCTCGACGCGCTCCAGCTGGGTCTGCATCTCCTGCATGGACTGCCCCAGGCTAATGAGGCTGTTCATGGGGGCCATGAACGCCCCCAGGAAGCCCTGGAAGGCAAGCAGCGCGCCAGCCGTAAAGCCCTCTTTCACAATGAGCCAGATGCCCAAAAGGAGCACCGTGATGTTTCCCAGCGAGACGAGCAGCGACGGCACCGCACCGAGATACTCGTTGATCACGGACATGCGCGACGTGCCGTCAGAGACGTTTGCCTGGTAGCCGGCCCAACGCTGGAAGTAGCCGTTCTCCGCACCAGCGGCCTTAATGGTCTCGATCATATCGACGCCACTTACCGTGGTGGCATAGAGCTTGCCTGCCTCGGTAACCATGGAGCGCGACACGTTGATGCGCTGATTCGAGATGACGCGCGCAACCACGGCATTCAGCACTACCGTGACGAGTCCTACCAGCGTGAGGATCACGCTGTAGCGCAGCATGATGGCAAGGTACAGCACCAACATGACCACGTTGATGAGTACGGGGGCAAGCTGCCCCACCAGCACAAAGGCGATGCTCTCGTTGGTTGACTGACGCTGTTGGATGTCGCCCACCATACGCTGCGAGTAGAACTCCACGGGAAGGTGAAGCAGATGCTGCATGAACCGCAACGACGAGACCACGGCGATCTTTCCCTGGATGCGCGCGAGGTAGATGGCATTGAGGATGTTCACGATGCCAAGCAGGATAGCAATAAGCAGCATGATGGTCGTGAGGGGCACCAACCAGTCAGGATTGTTTCCCGAAAGCACGCGATCAAGGAAGACGCGGTTGAGTGACGTATTGAAGATGCCCAGCAACGACGAGACAGCTGCCGTCACCATCACGAAGGCGATGGCCATTTCGAGGCCCTTAAGTCGTGCGATCGCGGCCTTATAGGCCGACGGCGGCACGCCGCCCGGTTCAAAGGCGTCAGTCTTCTCAAAGACGAGCGTCACGCCCGTGAACGACTTCTCAAACTCGTCAAGCGGGACCTTCACCTGGCCACGGGCTGGGTCATTGAGGTAGGCGTACTTGCCACGGAAACCACGAAGCACCACAAAGTGGTTGAAGTTCCAAAAGAGGATGCACGGCAAGGGCCCCTTTTCGCGCAGAGACTTGGTTGAGTAGCTCATGCCTTTTGCCGTAAGGCCGTAGCTCCGCGCGGCCTTGAGGATGTTGCTGGCCTTGCTGCCGTCACGCGAAACACCGCAGTCGGCACGAACCACCTCAAGCGGGACCCATCGTCCGTAGTACGCAAGAATCATGTCCAGACAGGCGGCGCCACACTCAAGCGCCTCCATCTGCATGACTTGCGGGACCCTTATCACCTTGTCAGCCATGCTACTGCCCCAAGACCAGTGATATCGGGGCGACACGATCTGTGGTGATGACCGCGACGAGGGGCACTTCCATCTCCGAATCGAGATCGTCCTTGAGAACCGCCACATACGCCCACTTGCCGGGAATCACCGTCTCGGCCAGGTAGTCGCTTGGCACAAAGTCGGCAAGCTCCTCACGAGAAAGCGGATAGCGAGTTATCGAGTCCACCACCGTGCTCTGACCATCAATGAGGACCTGATTACCTACCTCAACCTGTTCTGCCTGCTCTGGCTCGAGGAAGCAGATGCACCCGTTGTTCACGCGCACAGCCATCGCGGTAACGGTTGTGGCAACTGAACCAAAGATGCCCCAGGCAAGCAGGCCCAGTACGAGCGCAACCACCGCGCCGAGCATCACCCAGACGCTTGGGCTGGTCACCCGGATATATCTGTCGAGGTCGTCGGGGCTTTGCAGACGATTACGCGCCTGCTCGTTGAAAATTGACGAGCCAGCGTCAGCCATGCGTCCATCCTCTCGTCGCGATACAATTTGAACCATGATATCGCTGATAAGGCTGCGGAAGGGGGGCATCATGGAGTACATTCCCGCCTGCGGCATTCGTTCTCTTCATAATCCCGGCGTTATCTCACGACAGCTGCTCGCGCCTGGCAATTCCACCAGCCGACGTGTCACCATCACCGAGGTGCATCTTGAGCCGGGAGCATCCCAGCCGCGACACACCCATACGGCCTCAGAGCAGATCTGGTATGCCCTCAAGGGTGAGGGCATACTTCTGCTGGCCAACGATGCTGAGCAAGGTTTCTCAGCTGGAGATGTCGTTCGCTTTGAAGACGGCGATGTACATGGTCTGCACAACACAAGCGAGGAGGAGTTTGTCTACCTTTCGGTAACGGCTCCGCCCATCGACTTCTCCTACGCCTACCAAGGGCGCTGACCTTGCCATAAACGTCGCCTCAAACGAACGACGCAAGAAGGCCCTGATTACGCCTGCGAAACCCCATGCCAACGCACGGCCTTGTCTGCGTTGGCCGGCACATCAGGCGTGCCCGTCTCGCACCATGTGGCCAACTCTTCCATCGCAGCGCGAAACTCTAAAGCCGTCAGGCTCTGATGAAACGCCTCGAGCATGCCATCACGATCGTCCAGTGCAACTTCCGCAGCACCGTTATCCACCGCGCAATCGAGCCAATACAGGCTGACGAGATCGTTCTGAGCCACGCCAGCCCCGTTGTTGTAGAGCTGTGCAAGGTAGTACTGCGCATAGCCATCGTTGCCGAACTCGGCAGCCGCCCGAAAGACCTTTGCCGCCTCGGCATACTCTCCCTTGTTGTAGTGCGTGGCGGCAATGACAAAGAGGCCGCGCTTGACCTCCGCCTTCTGGTCGGCGGCCTCGGGGTACACCTTCAACACGAACACGACCATCGCGGCATACAGCTCTGCCGGCGTCTTGCTGTCGAAGCCTTCGTGGACGAAGTCAAACATGCACTTGCCGCAGAGCTTGCCCGCCTGCTCGTTGCCCATGAGTTCCGCCTGATGGAACAGGTGCGCGGCCTCGGCGTAGTTTCTCCGGACTCCAACCCCGCGCGCGTACAAGCTGCCGAGGTTGTAGAGGGCGGTCTCGTTCTGCTCGAGCTTGAGGACGCTCGCGTAGGCATCGAATGCCGACTCGTAATCGTGCGCGCCAAGCGCAACCTCGCCCAGCACGAGCAGAGAGCTCACGACCTCCTCTTGGGTCATCGGTTCCTCATGCTCGTGGTCATGTGCATGCTCGTGATGATGTCCGTGATGGTGCTCCGACATGGTGTTCTCTCCGTCCGCCTGATGCTGCCGCATCGTAACTGTCCCGTGTTCTTAGCGCATGTACTTGAAGGCCTTGTCAACGAGGTCGCGTATCTCGTCGTCAGTGACGGAGCCATCAAGCAGCACGGTGACCCACTTGTTGCGGTTCATATGCCACGCAGGGCGGAAGCCCTCGCGTTTGCGAAGCGACGCCACGACACGCGGGTCAAGCCGCACGTTGAGGATATCGATGCGGCCATCGCCCGCGACATCCACCGAACTGCATCTGATGTTCTTTGTTGCCGCAAACCACTTGCCGTTATCGGGCCGTGCAAACACGAGGATTCCCGGACCCTCCCGGTACTCCTTGGTGCCCTCAGCTCCGTATTGCTTGCGAAGGCAGTCGTGAAGGTCGTTAAGTGTCATGATGTGCTCCCGTCAGAAAGAGTCGGAGGTGGAAACGAGCATTAGGGAATGCTGATGAGCGTGTCAACTGACGCGTCGAACAGCCCGAGGAAGAACGCCTCCTGCATGATGGGGCGCAACGTATCCTTGAGGGCCTCTATTCCCTGTTTACTGAGGATGCTGTCAACAAGGTACGCGACCACATGATGCGGCTTTCGGTTTCTGCCCTGGAGCTTAAAGTCACAGAACCCCATCTGCACGAGCTCGCCGCGTCGCTCCGCGGGGACGACGATCGTCTCGGTCCTGTCTGGGTATTTGCAGTGAGGCCAGACTGCGTCACCACCTGCAAGCCGATCCTTCACCACCTCGGCACCCGCCTGGATATGCCAGGCGGCAACAGGGCAGTTGGGGATACAGCGCTGGTTCACGATGAGCTCAACGCGGCTCGCGATGTCTACGAGATCCTCTGCGATGCCTCCCGCAAGCAAAGCCTCGCTACGCACCACGACGACGTCGTACAGCTCGAGCAGCTGACGATAGTAACGTTCTTCCGATAGCCCGAGGAACCCACTGTTGTAGTCAAGGAACACACGGTTGTTTGACGCAACCAGCTTGATGTCGGGATGCGTCGAGCGGATGTGGCGAGCGAGCCGCTCGACTCATCAAGAAGCTGAAGCAGCATGTTGCAATAGGGGTCATGAAGCTCTTCGCATGCATCAGGACGCGAGAGCGTCAGGGCACATGACGCCCCAACCTCGGCATACGCTTCGAAGTAACGGCGCAGCTCAGACTCCTCGAGCGTCCTGCGCACCTTGGAAGGGCGGCCTCCCGCCCAAGCGCAGGGTGGACAACCGTACACGCTCTCGAAAAGCGGCTTCGGCAACAGGGGATTCAGCGCCTTGGCCAGCCGCAAGGCAATCCAGTCATTGTTCAGCAGCACCGGCACCTTCCAAGAGATGCGCTCGTCTGCGAGCAGTGACGCTTCGCCGTCCTTGTGCCCTTGGTCCGCCATGTCTTGCTCCCCGTTCGCCTTCTCCCCTCCACTTTACGCCAAAGCCACCATGTGGAGCCCACTCCTCCTGAAACCCGTTTGGAAGACCTCTTCGAAAAGAGGACCTCAACTTTTAATTCTAGTATTGCAAATTTAGCTATCATCAATATACTTCGATATATATCGAATCACTTTTGCGAAAGGATACCTATGGACGATCTCAAACAGGAACTCCAGGCTAAGGTTGCCGAGGCCGCACAAAGCGCGGAGGCTCTCGCAGCAGAGGACCGCAGAGATGACGCGAACCTGGAGAAGATACGCGGCAACGTGTACGGCATCTTCGTATCCGTGCTTCAGGCCGCCGAGAAGCAATCTACGGACGAGGCCACTCGACGCACGTTCTTCGAGAACAACCTCGAGCGCATCCCTTCGGGATGGCGCATCGCTCGCCAGAAAGCTGAAGAGCGCGGGGATACCGTGCGTCTCGTGCAGGAGGACGTGAAGCTTGCCGCCATCGACGAGGTATGGCAGGCATTCCGTGAGCTCTGGAAGGCCTAGCGATGACAGAGCAGGAGACTGTTGCTCTGTTCAAGTGTTTGGCGGACCGTACCAGACTCCAGATTCTACGTACCCTCGCGCGCGAGGATGCCTACGTGGAGCTGCTCTCCGAGCGCCTCGGCATGGCGCCCTCCACCATCTCGTTCCACCTCAAGAAGCTCGCCGATGTCGGGGCTGTCAGCTCAAGCAAGTCGCAGTACTACACGATGTACACGCTCAATCGTGCGCTGTTCGACACCACCGTGCTCTCGATCCTGCAGCAGGAGTCCGACGAGGCGGCCGCACAAGACGAGCGCGAACGCCTGTGGCGCGAGAAGGTGCTCCGGTCTTTCTTCGATGAGGACGGCCGCCTGCGCACCATCCCCGCACAGCGCAAGAAGCGCCTCATCGTGCTGGAGCGCATTGCCGAAGCCTTTGAGCAAGGACGCACGTACTCAGAGCGCGAGGTGAACCTTGTCATTGCGGACTTCCACGACGACTTCTGCACCCTACGGCGCGAGATGGTGGATGAGCACCTCATGACCCGTGAGGACGGCAAGTATCGGCGGGTATTATAGCTGGCACCAAGGCGTTGGAAAGCCGATCAGGCCTCGTCGCTCTTCTCGAGCGTTATGGGAACCTCAAAGACGGTACTGTTGTGGTCGTCTATGGACAGCGTCACGTCTGTAGTGCCCTTCTCCACATAGAAGATGAGGCAGAACCTGCCCTTAGCGCCCGACGGTATCGCGGTGGTGCTCTCGCAGGTATAGGGACCATCTGAGCCGTGGTACATCTCCGTCACACACGTGAGCATGTATCCATCAGCATCTTTGACCACCACGGTGTTGTCCTGCGCAATTTGGTAAAGCTGGACCTGACCATCTGTTCCGCGCGCGTAACCATAGTTGTCAATCGAGCACTGCACGCCGATGAGATCGGTCGTCTCGTCATCGTAGGACTCCCACATGTTGTACTTCATCGACTCGGGGAGCAGGTGAATGCCGTCAACCGAGATGTCGTACTCATGCTTGTGAGACTTAGTCCCAAAGACCTCGACGATATCGCCAATCGCGTACGTCTCGTGCGCCTTCTGCGTTGGCGTGTCCGTCTTTCCGCTATCGCTTGAGGTGCTGGAAGCCTCGGCAGGAGAAGCCTTCTGTCCCGAGCCTGATGAGCTTGTGGAGCCACCCCCGCCCCCTACCATGGAAAAGATGAGCGCCCCCACCGCCAAAGCGGCAGCCACGGCCAGGGCGGCAACGACGACCATCTTCTTCTTTTGCCTGACGGGTTTGCTCTCCAAGAACGAGACGAGCTTGTCGATCATGGCGTCAAAGAACTCGATGTTGACGCTCACGCCGTTTTGCCAACGCACGGCGTCGATGTCCGCGGGAAGGGTCTCGGGAAACACAAAGGACCCACTCATGACGGGAACCACGTTCTTTTTCAGCTCGAGCGCATGGGCAAGCTCCAGGCGAACCCAGTCCCCCTCATTCTCGCATCGGTCGAGTGCGCCGGGAGACAGGATGAGGAGAAAGTCCTTGCAGCCATCTATCACGTCAAAGAGCTTGCGATTGAAGTCACCGCTCCTCAGGCTGTCAGTATCAAAGAAGACGCGATAGCCTCGCTCAGTCAACACATCCCTCAGATGCTTGGCCGTCTCTGCGCCACCGTCCCTGCGGTAGCTGATAAAGACGTCGTATTCTGTCTCATTTGGTCGGCTCATGAGCACCTCCGCCGTCAGGGCGTCATCGCAGATTGAAGCGGCCTACTTGATTGTAACGGTCTTGGAGTTAATGTCGTATTCCATGGAGTAGTGGTCACCCTTCCAGTCAAATTCGACCTCTATGATCGCCTGTTGCTGGCCTCGCATGCGCAGAGTCATACTCTCGGCCGTACCGTCATAGCCGTCGAGCATGGCAAGACAGGCGTCGTGCGCGAGGTCAAAGGGGTCTTCGATGACTTCGGGCAGCTCGGGCTCGTCCTTTTCAAGGACCTCGCCCGTCTTTGCGTCGACGACATAGGAGAAGTGTCCGTACATCGAGTCAAACGTGACCACCCACGTTGGGAGCTTCAGTGAGATCTTCATTCCATACGCCAGCTTTGAAGGTATTGGGCATACGGCAAAGACGGCGTTCTTGGCCGCCGCGCTGTCGATGATCTCGCTGTTCGCAAGGTCTTCCTCGGTGTACTCAGGTTCAATCCGATCGACGACTTCTCCTGTATAGACATCGACGTAATAGCAAAACTGACCAAGCTCCGTGTCAAAGGTCACGGGGCGAACACCGTCTTGTTCGAGCCCCACCAGAATGTTGAACGCCAATCGCGCAGGAATGGGAGACTCCTCAAAAGCGGCATGCATGATGTCCCTGGATTCAAGCTTGCCGTCATCAGCCTGCTCTGTCTCAGACGAAGAGGACTCGTCTGTGGAGACGCTTTCGTCCGTCTCGTTCTGGCTGTTTGCCAACTCCTCGTTAACGGTCGCATTCTCTGCAGGGTCGCTGGCCGAAGCGCAGGCACCAAGACCCAGAGACAGACTCACGGCAAGTGCAAAGGAAAGAGCAAGCTTCACGGTGGCCCCCATTCCCCCGGTGAACTGGGCAAATTGTAAGGGCGAGAGAGCCTTCGAATCAAGCTAGCATCTTCGTAAGAACAATGCTGTAGGTGAAACGCCTCACCTCCAACAAGAAGGGCCTCCCCGCATTGACGCGCGGAGAGGCCAGCCTGTTGCTCAAGAACGTATGCTCAGTGCAATGGTGCAATTAGCCCCTGTGAGTCTTCTCCCACTCCCTACGCACCCACTTACGCTCGTCATCTGCGTCGATCTGCTGGAGTACCCAGTCGAGCGACTCTCCGTTATTCTCCGCATCTGCAATCAATTGGCGGAGCCGCGTCGTCGAAAAGGGAACCCTGATCGTAACCTTGCCACCAGCGACGCCTTCCAGATCTTCGTTGTTCAGCTCCTGAATCTCTTCTGCCATGACGTCCTCCTTCTGATCAATTGGTACCGCCTTATAGCACATCAAGAATACGACAGATTCCATGGACACGTCTTGAGAAACTGACGGCATGACGCAGGCCGCCGCTGCAAACAATTGCAGCGGCGGCCTCAGCAGTACGTGGGTCTCCTCGCTACCAGATGGCTATACGGTCTTCCTGCGCGAGGTACATTCCGTCACCCTCCTGCACGTCATAGGTCTCGTAGAATTCCTCGAACTGCTGAGCGGAGCCGTTGACGTCAAGGTATGCGGACGGATGGCTGTCGCCGCCCAGTATGCACTGCAGCTCAAACTCGGGCGTGCGTAGACCGCAGCGCATCAAGGCACGGTTCCTGAAGAGGCCTTCGTAGTCGAAATTCTCCTGATGCGCCGCATACTTGAGCGCTGCTTGCAGGCCGCTAACCTCGGTGAGTCCCTCGTTCAGGCACACTTTGCCCACCACGTTTTGTCCCGTAAACGCGACGATGGAATCGTAGTAGTCCAGCGCCTTCTGAATGCGCTGCTCATACTCCTCGAGATCGGCGGGATCCAGGAGCGACCCCTCTATGGGGTTCCCGTCCTTATCAATCGAAAGGTCTATCGAGTCAAGCGAGTGCCCAATCTCGTGGAAGATGCAGTAGCCAGCAGGGCTGCCTATGAGCTCACCAAGCGATATCTCCCCTGCCTCATAGCTGGCAACAGGGCCATCGACGGCGCCCGCAGCAACGACGAATTCGTTCGCACTCCCATTGTACCGAGCCACCGAATTGATGAGGGAAGGATCGTTCCACAGACGGGCGTCCATGGGTTGGTTCGTATATGCCGCATTGCGTTCGATGTCATAGAGCCACACGGCACGACGGGCCTCATAGTAGCTCAGGCCATCGAGATTGAGCCCAGAGTAATCCTCCCAAACCTCTGGATAGACCGCGTGAATCGTAATGCTGTCAAGCTTCTCAGTAAGATGCTCTTTAGAGGCGTCCGAAAGCCACTCGCTCGCGTTAATGCATTCCTTGTGCGCTTCGATGGCCTCCTTGCAGAGGCTTTCCACATACTCCTTGGTGTGTTCGAGATTGTATGCCTCGACGTATGCGCGGCCCACGGGTGTGGGTAGCACGGCGCACGTAAGGTCGAACGCCGTCTCTTCAGGAGTCGCAATGCTACTCGCAAGCTGGTCGTAGTACCCGAGCGCAGCGTAATCCTTGCGCCATGCCTCAAATGTCTGAGTATCAAGCCAGCCCGACACCTCAAGTGCGTAGCCACCGAGGAGATAGTCGCGGATGAGCTCGATGTTGTCCTGCGTGAAGAGCGCACAGGCAGCACGTATGCCGGCTTCTTCGTCAATGAGGAACTCGTTTGCCGCGCCATAGCCCTGCGCCTCAACGAGTGCGCGAAGCGGGAACGTGCCGGTAAATGCATCCAGCTCTTCAAGCTTGAGTCTTGGGCTTTCTGCCTCCTCGTCCATACCTTCCTCGAGCTTGGCCGCATCCTGGACGATGCGCCTTTCAAGTTCCATGCGATTCTCGAAGACCGTCTTTGCCTCCTCCTCGGTAAGGCCAGCGCGGGTGAGCACCGCGCTTGCACACGCAAGACGTGCCTGATAGAGCGGATCATCGGGGGTCACCATCGTGGCATCCATACCTATGGTTCCCATGGAGCTCCCGATAGTTGCCGGCGAGAGGTTCACGCGTGCGACATAGCAAGTGTCGTCATCAGGGTCCCTCCTGTTGCGCACCTGTACGAGCGAGGGTGCCCCCGCACTACGCTCGGAATCGAGCAGAAACGCGGTAACGTCTTCGATGGTCGCAAGCGAGCGGATGTCATCAATGGTCGCCCGTGCGGGCTCTACGCCCGCAGCATCACGCGCTTCCGCATCTGCCGCAACACGGTAGAGCAGCTGCGCCTGGCGCGCATCGTGATTGGTGAGGTCCTCCCCTGAAACAGCTGCCATGGCATGCTCGCGACCTTTGTTACCGAGCTCAACGGCTGCAACTCTGTCACCAGCAGGTATCTCTGCGTTGAGCAGCCAGTCGTAATTGGTATACAGGTAGAAGTCATCTTTGGGAGAGATTTCCATGCCGGGCTTGATGTTTGCCTTGAGGTTGGAGTCAATCCACGGCGAGCCACCCGACGTGTCGCCAGGAGCAGCAATGACTGCCTGGTCAACCGCCTCAACCATCTCCTCAGACGGCTGTTCGAATGACTGTTGGGGCGTTGGCGCCTGACTACCCGCGCACGCCACCAACGACAACACGAGGAGCGCCGTCGCAAAGACACCGCCGACCGACACCCATCTGCCAGAGCACCTTCTCATGCCAGACCCCCTGAAACCAATCGAACGCCAACGTCTGCAGCTACCATATTCCTGCTTCTCTACGGCAAAGCATATATTGACAATGAAGTATATGGCAGACCATGCTCGTCATGCTCTCGCGGAATTCTCGGCCAATGTGAGGAACACCATGAAGACTGCTGCTACGAAAGGCTTCGGGCGGTGCGCGGCGCTGTCTATCGTCGCCGCATTCGCGCTTGTCGCAAGCATGCACCTAGTTGGATGCTCCACGAGCGCCACGCCAGCTCAACCAGCACAGCCAGACATTGCCATGCACACGACTGATGTCCCGACCTACTTTGACGCCGATGCTGAGCCGCAGCAGGTAACCCTTGCATTCTTCGACGACATGCCATCGGTTCCCTATATCCGCGTTGACGACTTCTACCAGACATTTCTTCATGGGAAGATGGGCGTAGTCGCAGGCGAGAATGGCACCTTCACGCTTACGGTGGAAGACGAGACAACGGCCACTGTGGATGCGAGCGCAGATACCTTCTCGGCAGATGATTTCACCGCCTTCGTTTCGCAACCGCTCCTCAAGGGCAATGGTGCCAGCACGCTTGCAACGAGCCTCGCACCGTTCCTCGCACTTGACGAGGAAACGACGGAGCGTGCCGCAAGCCCCGTGAGCATCGACTTCGCCCACTTTGGCATAGACCTGCGCGCAGAGGAAGAGACGCTGTACCTGCCGCTCGCCACGGCAAACGACATCTTCGAAACGAGCAAGAGCTTCCGCGTGTCCTGGGATGGCTCCACGATCTACGCCTACGTACTCGACCCAAACAACACCTATCGGCGCACCGAGCCTATAGCCGATGAGGAGGCTTATCTGAAGGGCCTCACGGCAGAGACGGAGCGCCCGGCCGACATGATTGACTTTGCCTACAACGAGATGTGCTTCAAGATTGACACCTTCTATGGGTTGCCGGGCTCGGCCCCGCTCAACGATGCGGTAGCCACCCAAGGCTTGGACGAGGCACTCAAGCAGAACGATCCGGAGACGCGCGAGCTGCTGCTCTCTGCAGACAAGGTGTCGTACGTGTGGGGGCTCAATCGCTTGCTCGGGCACGACCTTGACGACAAGTCGCACACCGATTTCGAAGACTACATGTTTTTCGTCATGAATCCTGACGACACGTTTGCGGCATCGGTCCTCGAGCTGGAGCCGGAGTATGGCATGGAGACAGCGCCTGCATCCGTGGCGTTCAAGGAGGCTTCCCGTGGGACAAGGGCGGCCAAGGAGGAGGCATTTGGCGCAGATGCCCAGTTCGGCACGTTCTATACCGAGGAGGGCGACACCGCGCTGTTCTCGTTCCAAACGTTCAAGACGAACTCCGATGGCTGGGAGGACTACTACGCAGGCAAGGCTGGCATGCCTGTAGAGAACGACTCGTACGCCGCGCTCGTCGATGCCGTCCGCAAGGCCGATGAGAACCCCGAGATTAAGAACTTCGTCATCGACCTGACCACCAACTCGGGAGGCGAGGCAGATGCCGTGGCAGGCATCCGCGCGCTTCTGTGTTGCGACAGCGCCTTCCACTCCGAGGACACCCTGACGGGCCAGCGCACGACGGTTTCCTTCAAGGCCGACCGCAATACGGACGGCACGATTGATGCCGCCGATGATGACGTATCGTTTGACCTGAACTTTGCCGTACTCACCTGCGGATCGTCCTACTCGTCGGCCAACCTCTTGCCGCAGCTACTTCATGAGCGGGGCATAGCAGTGATTGGCGAGCGCTCGGGTGGCGGTCCCTGCGCCGTGGAGTTTGGCACGACGGCCGATGGCTGGCGCTACACCATGTCATGCAACACACAGGTGACGAGCGACACCTGGGAGAACATTGACGGTGGCGTTCCCGTTGACATCGAGCTCGTGAAGACCAACGACGATGGAACGCGCGACTACAGCGGCCTCTATGACCTTGAGGCCGTGGGTGACGCCATTGAGTCGTTCTATAGCGAAGAGCGCGTGTAGTGCAAGGAACTAATCAGAAATCGGGGCTACGCCACAGGAGGCGCAGCCCCGATTTCTTGAGCTGCTCGTGAGTGGAGCTGCGTGCTTCTCAGTCAAGACGCGAGGTGAAACATGTTCGGTCTTGATGATGTCGTTGCGGTTAGTTGCCAGATACCAGCTTGACGAACTTCTTCTCGTTCATCTGCTCGTTTGTCAGATACTCCCCGTCATGGAACAGCGCGTACGTCGTGATGGGCGTTGGAGCGTTCTGTGCCGCCTCCCTGCTCTCGATATGGATTGACTTGAACGGAATGCCGCGGTCCGCAGCAGCCTGCTCAACGACGGGTACGTACTTTGCGTTGAACGGGCACTGGTTCGTGTAGAACAAAACGTATCCTTGCTCGTCCACATGGGGATGCTTGGCGCATGCTTTGAACTTGGGCGGCGCGGCATCTGGATTGAACGGCAGATACCAGAGCTGGATGCCATTGTCCGACTCATCACATACGGAGAAGCCCTTGTGCTTCAAGAACTTCGGGTCAGCCAGAAAGGGCTTCTTCTTTGCGGCACTGAGGATGCAGAGGCCCTTCTTGCTCTTGCCCATGCTGTCTTCCAGACATGCGGTAAGCAGGTCGTTCGAGTACCCATGCCCCTTGAAGGAGCCAGACACCCATAGGCAGTCGATGTACATGTATCCATCCGCCTCAAGTGGGTTCCACGCGGCCTCAGCCGGGAGATACTCGATGAAGCACTTGCCGCGCTCAACGCTCTTCAAGAAGACCAGACCCTCATCAAGACGCTCCGCGAGCCATGCCTTTTTCGATATAACCTGTTGATCCTTGTTGCTCGAAATCGCACAGCAGATGTGCTCTCTCTCGATGTTGTCCTTTGTGACCTTTACGTACTCCATACCAAAGCCCTCTTAACTCTCAACACATCAACACCTGGCTCTCCCATAGTCTTTTTTCTTAGGCTTTCGGGCAGTTCGCTTGAGTCTCACCGCAATGGTGTTCAGATAGTCAAGCGCACCTGCCTCGACGGCAGCGCGGTCACCTGCGGCGTATTCGTTGTCGCAAGCAATCCAGTCAGCCCACGCCTCGCGCGTGCATTCCATCTCGTGCATGTCCACGATCTCAGCTTCCTCGGTCTGCTCGAAATTCGCTCGCCACCAGTCGATGTCGTGCATGTAGTCGAGCTGCTCTGGGGTCCAGGACGCGAGCAGGCAGGCAGGCAGGTCATCATGGCAGTCGTGAACCATACCAGGGATAGCAAAGAGAAGCTCGCCGCTCCGCTTGACGAGCGGCAGCAGGTGCTCGCCCAGATACTTGGGGTCGCGGCCGAAGTAGTTGTAGGAGTCGACGCTCACGACGGCATCGAAGAATCCCTCGGCGAAGGGCAGCGCGGTCGCGTCGGCCTTGAGCGGAATGATCTGCCGATTGGTGAGGCCGCACTCCTCAAAGAAGCGCATGTTGTCGGACGGGTTGCTCCAAAGGTCAGCAGCATATACGACGAAGCCGTACTCACGCGCCATGAGGGCGCTCGTGAGCCCGGCACCGCTTCCGAGGTCGAGCACGACGGACCCTGCCGGGATATCTGCGCAGCTCAGAAGCTCCTCACAGAGCTTGAGCGGGTTTGGTCCCATGCTGCGCTCGCGCATGGTTGATGGTGGGAAGGTGTTTGCCTTCGGGAAGTTCATGATTGTGTCCTGTTCTGTGTGAATCCGTTACGTCAGAAGGGATTCGGAACGCAACGAACCGAGGGCAGCCAACGTGCCCTTTTCGAAGTGTTAGGTTCTAGCGTTCCCTACAGAACAATGACCAAAAAGACATCCCCTTGGATGGCCGTCGCCTGAGGCCCCATGCCCCATGCGTTGTGAGAATCATAGCATGGCTGAGCCGATGATTACCACGACCCAGTGGCGCCACCGTCCTTGTGCTCATCGGGTTGCTCCGGCACGGGGCGATTAATCAACTCTCTGAACGGGCCTATCCCGATCCCGCCGTCTATCCCCTCAAGACTCTCTTTGTCGAGCTCAGCCTCGTTCTCGGGCTCAACTTCTTCGGTGGGGTTCTGCTTGATGTCATCGGTCGTCATTGCAGTCCTCCTCTGCTTTCGGGCGACTCTTTTCGTCTGATTATAGGTATATGTGTTTGCTCTGATAGCGATAACCTTTTATATCTCCGCTGTGGACGACAATGCGGTCTAGCTCAGCTAGTAGAGTTGTTGGGTGCGTCGCTTTAGGAAGGAATCGGGCATCTCCCGCAAACACGAAAGGCGTCACGGGCATCGTCTTCACGCCCGTGACGCCATTTTACGAGAAGCTTCGTGACGTGAGCGAGCGCTTGAAGGTGCCCTGGCCGTAGTCGTTTGCGTCGACGTAGATCTGGCCGTAGCGCTTCTTCATCTCGCCCTCGCCGTTGGAGACCATGTCGACGCAGCCCCAGTACAGGTAGCCCATCAGGGGGATGCCGTCCAGCTCGACCGCGTCGCGCATCGACTTGATGTTGGCGCGCATGTAGTCGATGCGGTAGTCGTCGTGCACCGTGCCGTCAACGAACTCGTCGTTCCAGCCGATGCCGCTCTCCACGCACCACAGCGGGCAGCGGTAGCGATGGTACAGCGTGTTCAGCGTGATGCGCTGGCAGTTGGGGTCGGTCGCCCAGCCCCATGCGTTGGTCTTGAGGTAGGGGTTGGCCACCACGAAGTCAAAGGCGCCGTTGCCCTCGCCCTTGGCCATGCCCTCCTTGTGCACGGTCACCGTATGGCTGCCATACAGCGAGAAGGAGAGGAAGTCGCAGGTACCGGCCTTGAGCGTCTCGAGGTCGCCGTCCTGGATGGGCAGCGTGATGCCCTCGTTCTTGTACTGGATGAGCTTGTAAGCGGGATACTCACCCAGCATCTGCACGTCGGCGAAGAAGAGGCCGTCGTTGTCAGCCTTCATCACCAACAGCTGGTCGTCAGGGTCGCAGGTCATGGCATACATGGGACCGTAAGCCAGCATCATGCCGATCTTGAGCTCGGGCCACTTGTCGTGAGCCGCAATGACCGTCTTCGCAGAGGCGAGGAACTGGTGGTACGCGGCATTCGCGATATTCTGCGGGTCGGCGTGGATGAGGCCGGCAGTCACGTACGGGGCCACCTCGATGCAGTTGATCTCATTGAAGGTGAGGTAGTACTTCACGAGGCCGTCGAAGCGCGCGAAGCACGTGGTGGCGTACTTCACGAAGATGTCCACCAGATAGCGGCTGTCCCAGCCATTGAAGCGGTTGGCCAGCGAGAGCGGATTCTCGTAGTGCTCGAGCGTGACCAGCGGCTCGATACCGTACTCGCGGCACGTCTTGAAGACATCCTCATAGAAGGCGAGGCCGGCCTCGTTGGGCTCCTCATCGTCACCGTTGGGGAAGATGCGGCTCCACTTGATGGAGAGGCGCAGGCACTTGAAGCCCTCCTCGGCGCAGAGGCGGATGTCCTCCTTGTAGTGGTGATAGAAGTCACTCGCGATGTGCGTGGGATAGTAGATGTCGGGATCGTCGACCGTGCAAGCCACCGCACCTTCGGGCAGGTGCTTCACAGGGCTGCCAAAGCACAGGGGAAGCTTGTCCCAGCTGCCATCGGGCATGCGGAAGGTGACCTGACGCGGGACCCTGTGAGCTCCGTTGGTCATGACGTCAGCGGTGGAGAGGCCAGCGCCACCTTCGAAGACGCCACCCTCGTACTGGTTGGCTGCCGTGGCGCCACCCCAAAGGAAGTCCTTGTCAAAACCCATGTCTGTCTCCTTTCACTTAGCTCTCATGAGCTGTCTTATGCTTGGTTGTTCTCCGCCCGCTTATGTGCGATGAAATCTCGGTACCAGAAGTAGCTCTTCTTGGATGTACGATCCAGCGTGCCATGGCCTTCGTCGTCAAGGTCAACATACACAAAACCGTAGCGCTTGGCCATGCTGCCTGTTGACAGGGCCACGAGGTCGAAGGCACTCCAGGGAAGGTATCCCACCACGTCCACACCGTCTGCAATAGCTTCCTGCAGGGCTTCGATATGACGGGAAAGGTAGTCGATGCGGTAATCGTCATCCACATGCCGCATACCGTCGGCGTCCACCACAAGGTCATCGTGGCAGCCGAGACCGTTCTCAACGATCATCAGAGGAATCTGGTAGCGGTCCCAAAGCTCGTTAAGCAGAATACGAAGGCCCTCGGGGTCAATCTGCCAACCATACTCGCTTGCCTTGAGGTAGGGGTTCTTCAAACCCGTAACCAGGTTGCCTGCCGTCTGCGCAGCGTTGGGATCCGTACCGGCGCAATTGGTCATGTAGTAACTGAAGCTGTAGAAGTCCACCGTGCCCGAAGCCAGCAGGGCCTCGTCCTCAGCCGTCACCTCAAGCTGGATGTCATGCTCTGCGAAGTACCGCTTGGCGTAGCCCGGGTAGCTACCGCGCACCATGACGTCACCGGCAAAGAGGAAGCTCATCTGGTTTTGTACCTGAGCCGCGCGCACGTCAGCGGGATTGCAGGTCAGTGGGTAGTTGAACATGCTGGCCACCATACAGCCCACCTGAAGACGGGGATCAATCTGGTGGGCCAGCTGGACTACACGTGCAGAAGCCAAGAACTGGTTGTGCAGGCAGCGGTAACGCAGCTGCTCAGTGTTATCTGGCCCAAACATGGGCATGACAATGCCTGCACCGGTCATGATGCCGAAGGGCACCTGCGTGCAGTTAATCTCGTTGAAGGTAATCCAGCGGCGAACCTTGCCCAGATAACGACGCATGATGGTCTCGGCATACCGCACGAAGAGGTCGATGGTGGTGGGATTGGACCAACCGCCGTCGTAGGCCAGCTTGAGGGGCGGCTCGTAGTGGCTCATGGTCACGATAGGTTCAATGCCATGCTCCAGAAGCAGGTCAAAGAGGCGGTCATAGTAGGCCAAACCCTCCTCGCAGGGCTCGGAATCGTCACCGTTGGGAAATATGCGCGTCCACGCAAGCGACATGCGGTAGCCGTTGATACCCAGGCCTGCCAACAGCTCGACATCCTCCTCCATGTGGTGATAACCGTCAGAGCCCACATGGCTGGGATAGTAGCGGCCGGGCTCTATCTCCTTGGTCTCTGCGCGATGCCCACCGGGGGTGGTGGCCAATACGTCCTGGACGGAGAGGCCCTTGCCTCCCTCGTTGTAACCACCCTCGTACTGGTTTGCCGCCGTCGAGGCGCCCCAGATGAAGTCCTTCGCAAATCCGCCAGCCATCGCCATACTCCTCTCGCCCACGCATGCCCACATCAAACGCTAAAGAAAGCGCCTAAAGAAGTAGCACTCGTCATCGTTGCAGCGACGGGCGTCCGCGCTCTTCATGTTGAGGTGGAACACATGGCCCAGCTTATCCCCCACACCACAGTAGATGTGTAGCTCATGGGACACCTCGAGCTCACGCAGCCGCTGCGCAAGCGGTGCGGCCTGATCGTGCAGGAAGTCAGCCTCGCAGGTCATGACATACGAAGGCGGGAAGGACTCCGTTGCGTAGCCCACGACCTCAATAAGGTCCAGCTCCTCGTCGGTACCATGCTCAGGCAGGTACTCGGCCATGAGCTTTGCCGTCAGCTCCTCCGGGTCATTCAGCTCGGTGTGGTATTGGCCACAGTTGAGCGCGACAGCCTTCGGGGCAAAGCCGGCCGGCGCCTTAACGGGCAACTTTTGCGCGTAGGCGGGGTTGGTGCACAGGTTGGAAAACAGTCCCAGCAGGTGAGCTCCGGCCGAGTCACCCACGGCAAAGACATGATTCGCGTCAAGCCCGTACTCCTGCGCGTGGTCAAGCACCCACGAGAACACAAGGCAAGCGTCTTCCAAGCTCGAGGGGAACTTGAACTCCGGCGCGAGACGGTATGTGAAGTTCACCACCGCAAAGCCGCGGAGCGCCAGGTCCATGCAATACCACTGGTAGCGCTCCTTGTCGCCATACACCCATGCTCCGCCGTGGACCGAAACGATTACCGGAAGCGGACCTTCGGCATCCTCCGGCAGATAGAGATCCATGACCTGCCATGCCGTGTCGGGGCCGTAGGCAATGTCATCGTGGCGAATCACGCCCGCAGGCGTGGTAAGGCCCTCGTCACGGATATCGTCGCCCTCTTTGAAGACCCTGCGAATATCATCGGTGAGTTCTGACATGGTGTAACCCCCTTCTTGCGCCGCGCGGACGCTTTCGTTTGTTTCTATCGGGAAGCTGTGCCGTAATGGACGACGGCGCCCAGCAGATTGGCGTCGTTGCGGAAGCGCGCGGCCACGACCTCGGCGTGAGGCGCCTGGAACGGCAACGTGGCAAAGGCGTTCTCATACGCCTTGACGAGATGCGCCATGTACGTCGCATCTGCTGAGATGCCGCCACCGATGACAAAGCGCTGCGGGTCAAGCAGGAACTGCAGCGAGAGCAGGGCGTCTGCGAGGTCTGCCAGCGCCTCATCGAGTGCCTCCGTCGCCTTTTCGTCCCCGGACTCCACCAGGGCGATCAGCTCCTCACCCGTCAGTCCATCGCGTCCCAGGACCTCAGCGGCATGAGCAAGAAGGCCGCGCATTCCCGAACGGTTTCCCAGAAGACCAGCCATGCCCTCCTGGCGCAGAGGGCGAACGGCAAGCATGGAGAGCTCGCCTGCAGCACCAGATGCACCTGTCACGAGCCGGCCACCACTCACCACAGCTCCCCCGACGCCCGTGCCGATAACCACCATGACGCCATCAGTGCAGCCCTTGAGCTCGCCGAGTGCGACCTCGGCTAGGGCAGCGCAACGTGCGTCGTTTTGGATGGATGATGGAAGGTTCAGACGGTCACGGAGCGCATCAACCAGATTGTGGCCGTTCGCGTACTGCAGGGCACCCCCCTGCACGATGAGCCCCGTCGCTGCGTCCACAGTTCCCGGAAGGCTGACTGCAACGCCCTCTACCTGCTCTGGGATGGCCTCCGCAATCTGCGCAATTGCCTCTACCAGCGAATCAAACGAATCCTGCGGGGTGGGCACCTTACCGCGGGCGTCCGTCAGGGAATACTCCTGGGACACCGCCCACTTGATGAAGGTTCCGCCGATATCGATTGCAAGAAGCATGAGCCCTCCTCGTCAATTGCTGCTTTCTGTATTCGGAAAGCGTTGTGTTCTCTTTCCCGTCTTTGAGTGGGTGTTGGCCCTGTCGCTTCTTATAAAGGAGGCGGGACTAAGGCATGTGCCCTAGTCCCGCCGGGAAGGAAGGGCCGGTGGTAATGTGGCCTCTGCCCTACTGCTGAGCCTGCTCGGCTGCCAGAGCCTGCTCCTCCTCGTACGCCTGCTTGTCGGCGATCTTGAAGAAGGGGTAGTACAGGACGGCGCTCACGGCCATGCAGATGAGCACGACGCCCATGTACAGCGGGCCACCAGTCAGCAGCGCTGCGATGAACATGGGCATGGCCCAAGGCAGCTGGATGGTGGGGTTGTAGGGAATGGGCAGGATGGTGCACAGGGCCAGGCCGATGAGGCCGGGAACGATGGACGAGAGCACCATGGGGATGAAGAAGACGGGGTTGAGCATCACGGGGACACCGAAGATGACCGGCTCGTTGATGTTGAAGATGTTGGGGATGGTCATGAGGTTGCGCATGGCCTTGAACTTCTCGGACTTGGCGGTAAACATGTCGAAGCACAGGCCGATGGTGTTGCCCTGGCCACCGAAGTAGCAGCAGCTGCCGATAAGAGCAAACATCAGGAAGGGAAGGGGCTCGCCGTTGAGATAGGCCTGCTGGTTGGCCATGAGGGCCGGGAGCAGCATCATGGGATAGAAGATGCCCATGACGGCGTTGGGGTGGATGCCGAAGAACCAGAAGATGTTGCCCACCGTGTACACGATGATGACGGACCACGGAGTAGCGCCAAGCTTCATGAGCGGGGTGCCCACGTTCTGCATGATGAAGTCGAAGATGTTGCCCCACGGGGTGAAGGTAAAGCCCCACTTAACGAGGTAGACAACGAAGAAGATGATCATGGCGGTGAAGACTGGGCTCAGGGAATCGGAAACCATGGGCGGCACGGAATCAGGCAGGGTTACCTTGATGTTCTTGCGGGTCAGCCAGCCATAAGCCATGGCCACCAGGATGGACAGGAAGATGGCGACGAAGATGCCGTCGCTGCCCAGGTAGTTGGACTTGAAGGCGGTAATGGTGCCAGCCTCGCCCATGTCGATGGTGGAGGGCACCAAAATGAGGAACGCGCCCATGGACAGGACGCCGGCGGTGAGGGGATTCATCCCGTCATCCTTGGCGTACTGGTAGGCGATGAGGAACGACACGTAGATGGCGAGGAGTGACATGGTGGCGCCGATGACCTCATTGCCTGCAGCAGTCAGGCCGCTCGAGGCGAGGAAGTCGGACACGCCCGGAATGGGCAGGTTGATAAGGATGGCAATGAGCGCCACGCCGAGGGTCAGCGGCATGGTGTGCATCATACCGCCCGAGATCGCCTGAATGTACTTGTTCTGGCCCAGCTTGGTGGCCAGCGGAGCGATATGCTCCTGCATCCAGTTAGTTAAACCTTCCATGTTTCCTTCCTTTCTCTGGAACGCGAGATTCGCGAGGCGACGTGCTTCTCGCCCGTCTCCTATGCACTAACACCATCATAAAAACTTTTTTCCTAATTGCAAGTCTTATTCTGGGAAAAATTTTTTCTGTAGTGAATCGAATGGTTTTGACATTTGCCTGATACACTATCCGTGAACACAAGTGCCCGCCATAGGAGCAACGACCATGGACGTACTCGAGCTACTGGAAACGAAGGTCTCGGCCTTCACCAAGACCGACCTTGCCATCTATGAGTATCTGAAGGCTGACCCTGAGGGGTTTGCCCACAAGAGCTATGACGAGCTCGTCAACGACCTCGGCATCTCCCCTTCTTCGCTGATCCGGTTTGCCAAAAAGCTTGGCTACACGGGCTATGCAAGCCTTCAGTACCAGCTTGGGATTGACTTGGAGGACCGCGCTCGCTCTTCCCGCGACAAGACCATCGGGGAAACCTACGGCGATTACCTCGTCCAAGAAGAGCGGTCAATTGACCAGGAGGAGCTCGAGAGGCTCGCGCGACAAACAGCTATGGCAAGCAGGGCCTACTGTATGGGGTTCTACCTCTCAAACCTTCCTGCACGCTTCCTCAGCGTGGGATTGCGAGCACTGCATGGCATCCCCACCGAGAACCCCGAATACGACTACGTCATGCGCCAGTATCGCAGTGATGAGCTCATCATTCTCTTTTCTGTGCGGTCTGGAGAGCAATATCGAGAGTTCCTCAAGAACTTGTCAAAGCAGGCGGAGACGGAACGGCCCTTCGTCGCACTCGTCACCATGAACCCTAAGCATGTGCTGAGGTCCTACTGCGACAGCGTCATCGTATTGCCGTCAACGGACAGCGTCGGCAGTGAGCGCATCGCCATCATTGACAACATGATGTATATGATGTTCAACGAAATGCTGATGGCCAAGGTGAAGGAAATCAAGGCCTCAGAACAGCCCGAGTAATCACAGGGGCAAACTCGTCGTCTTTGTTTCACCCCTAGGTTATGCGCCGAGCTCGGCACAGCGAATCGGCGGCACTCAACTCCGGCCCATTCTAATGAGATGGCCTTCCTGGATGGCCGCGAACGTCGCCACGACGCATGCCGGGATGGAGGGCGCGACGACACCGAACGTCGGAATGGCAAAGGGGACGAGGAACACGACGAAGCCGGCTGCCTTGTTTGCAGTGGTGTGGGGCATAATCAAACGCTTCCTCATCACGAGTCCACTTACCACATTCGCCACCTTCACGACGGCTATAACCGCAACCCACGCCCAGAGCCATGCGGGCGCAGCCACAGTCGGTAAGATCTTTGCGAGGCTGACGACCGTGAAGATAAGGTCCGCAGCGCTGTCGAGCTTGGCACCGAACTCGCTTTCCGTCTTGGTCTGTCTCGCGACAAAGCCATCAAGCATGTCTGTCAGGCCGGCAGTGGCGTAAAGCGCCAGAAAGGTCGGCGAGAGCGCCGGTGGCGCAAGCAGGGCCACGCTCAGGATGATCCGCAGCACGCTGAGTGCGTTCGCCATGCCCATCTTGCCTCCCATCTTCACGCGCAGGCGGCTGCAGGCAATCTTGTTCATTGCCTATCCCGCACTCTCATGCCCTCGTCTTCCCGAATCCCGGCCAGGCGAACAGCTGGGCTACACCCCCACCTTCATCTTAGGTGCAAGGCCAGCAGCCAAAGGCCAGCTTGCCTAGGGGTTCTTCCAGCACATTGGGGAACGATGCCCAATCAGTCAGAGACGCGCGGCCCAAATTCGCTTCCGCGCCCGTGACGTCGCCTCGTTTCGAGCTGGGTGGGTAGCCGTGTAAAAGCCGCGGAACGGGCCGATGAAGACGCGGTCCCCGAAGGTTATCGACCCGCCGTCCATGAAGTAACAGCCGTGGTTCACGAAACAGCCGTCTCCGAACGACGTCTTGCTCCCATAGTCGAAGTAGACGGGTGAGAGCACTGTCAGCTCCTCCGGCAGGTCGGTGCCGAGCAGCTCTCTCAGGGCGCCCAGCTGCATGTCGCACCCCGGCCTTGCGGTGTTGAAGTCGTGCCAGAGCGCCTCGGCCTCGTCGCGCGGCGGCGTACCAGCGCACCGCGCGGAAGCAAACATACCACAAGCGCATCACGCGTTAGGCTTACAGGTATACGAGTCCTCACAAAGCCACAAAAAGGCGCCCCGGATTCTTCCGAGACGCCATGTTTTCGCAGGTAAATGAGCTAATTCGTCACTCCCACTCTATCAGAAAGGCATGGCGGTGGCCCGAGGACTAGTCACCTGACTGCTCTTGCCCCTCAACGGCAGGCAATGAACGACCAAATCGGGGCTCTGATCACCCAGTATGAGCAGAAGGCGACTTCACCCGCGTAGCGCCGACCGAGGAGATGCTCACGTCCACTAGTTCCAACCGGGCTCCGAGTCGAGCTCATTGCCGCGATAGTCGGTGCAGAAGTTATCGCTGTCCCAAAAGCTTCCGCCGGCAACGCCATCCAGCTCCTCATTGGTAAGCTCAACTCCCTCCTCCTTGGCGAGCTCGAGCAGCTCCTCGGGGGTCTTGGCTCCCTTCAGTTTCTCCTGGAACTCGGGGTCCTTCAGGTCTTCGAAGTTCATGAGGCATCCTTTCGCTTTGCCCTTGCATAACGGTCGCCGTCGATTCTACGCCCAGTCGGCTCCGTCCGTCACGCATTGCAGCAGGAGAGAACTTCGCAATGGCATCGTAGGCTTTGCCAAGAAACGACGGGAAAGCCTAGGTGGCACGAGCACATGCGGATGACGTATATAACACGACATTCCGCTTTGCAAGCCGCTTTCACTGAGAGGCTCATGGCTAATCCTCCCAGTCAGTAGGAGGCATCCGATTGCCTTACCGTATTGCACACGCCGAGGTGCGACATATCCAAAAGAGAAATCGTTTCCAGAAACCTTGGGCGAGCGCGTGAGCCTAAGGGACATTATGAAAACCAAGGCTCCATCATGGGTGGCATGACGTAACTCGGTGGGCTTGGTAACTGACGTTTTTGTGATTGCGTTAGGCTAACAGGCACACGAGTCCCCAAGAAGCACCAAAAAGGCGCCCCGGAACCACGTCCGGAGCGTCTGGAGAATCGCACAATTATGTAGCGGTCCTACTCCCACTCAATCAGGGAAACGTGGCCGTTGTGGCTTGAGGTGGTTCGAGACGCTCCGTCGTATCCCCCGTCTCCACCGTGGCTTCGGCTGTCCTCCCTGCGGACGTCAAAGCGACGTCACGGACACCTTTTCCGCGCCCGTGACGTCACCCCACTCGCAGTCAGGCGACGTCATGACGTCACCCGACTGCGTTTGCGCTGGTAGCGAGACTGTTCTTCCCTTCAATGGTTTAAGGAAAACGCCATCATACGTCTGTTGGGCCCAGCACGTCAGGGCAGCATCTTGGTGAGGTCCCGGGCGCCGTATATGAAGCGACGGACCTCCATGACATCGCCCACGACCACATAGAACACCATATGATTGCCCACCGCGAACCAGTAGTACGGCACCGGTCTGTTCCGCGTCGTCTTGTAGACCTGCGCCATGGTTGGTGCCTTGGCGTGCTCGAGAATGGCCGCCTCGGTTCGGTCGAGCAGACGCTCTGCCGCAGCGGGGTTCTTGAGCACGTCACGGACGTAGAACACGGCCTGCTCAAGGTCGTCCCAGAAGAGCGGCAGGTACTGCAACCTATACTGCGTCGGCACGATGCAGCTCCTCCCTCAGAGCACCAAACACCTCGTCGTGGGAGTAACGCATCGTGGTGGACGCCGCTTGACGGTCCGCCGCGTCCAGCATCGCTTCGACGTTGCCCGTGAGGCTCTCGTACTGCTCCATGTTCATCACGACCATCGAGCCGTATCCGTTCTTGGTGAGAAAGACCGGCCCGCCTGTGGCCACTGCCTCCTCGACCGCGGCGTAGTGGTTGCGCAGCTCTGACACCGGCATGATCTGCATCGTTACCTCCTTCTGGCAAATACTATCTGAATTATATCATCAAATAGACCGTGGTCGCCCAAACCGACGCGCGCGGACCTTCTCGGAATTCACCCTCAAGGAATTCGAGATCATGCGGGTACTGGTGTGCACCTTGGTCACGCTCTGCCTCTTCGCCCCTATTGGTGCGTGAACCGGGAGTATCCCGGACGAACGTGTGCGCACACAGTTATTCGGAAAGAAAGACTGTAGACACCCCAAAGCCGATACTCCACCTCGTGTTAGGCTAACAGGCACACGAGTCCCCAAGAGGCATCATAAAGGCGCCCCGGATTCTTCCGAGGCGCCTCGCATTTACGCAGGTAGATATGGTAACCCGCTACTCCCACTCGACAGTCGCGATGGGCTTCGGGGAGAGCTCGTAGGCCACACGGCAGATGCCGGGAACCTCGTCAAGGATGCGGGAGGTCATCTTCTTGAGGAGCGCCCAGTCAAGCTCGGGAACCTCGGCGGTCATGACGTCGACCGTATTGATGCAGCGGATGATGCAGGGCCAGTCGAAGGCGCGCTTGCCGTCGCGCACGCCGGTCGCACGGTAGTCAGGCACCACGCAGAAGTACTGCCACGGACGATCCATCTGGCCAGCGGCGGAAGCGGCGTCAATCTCCTCGCGCACGATGGCGTCGGCCTCGCGCAGAGCGTTCAGACGATCGCGGGTGATGGCGCCGGTGCAGCGCACGCCCAGGCCGGGGCCGGGGAACGGCTGACGGTCAACCATACTGTCAGGCAGGCCAAGCTCGCGGCCAACCACGCGGACCTCGTCCTTGAAGAGCAGCTTGACGGGCTCGACGAGCTCCCAGTTGAGCTCCTCGGGCAGGCCACCCACGTTGTGGTGAGCCTTGACGCCGGCCTCGGACTCAAGGATGTCGGGATAAATGGTGCCCTGGCCAAGGAAGCCGATGCCCTCAAGCTTGGCAGCCTCTTCGTCAAAGACCTTGATGAACTCCTCGCCGATGATGTGACGCTTGGCCTCGGGATCAGCCTCGCCAGCCAGCAGGTCGAGGAAGCGGTCGGTGGCGTCAACATAGATGAGCTCAGCGCCGAGCTGATTGCGGAACACGTCGATGACCTGCTCGGACTCGCCCTTGCGCATGAGGCCGTGATTCACGTGCACGCACACGAGCTGCTTGCCAAGCGCCTTGATGAGCAGCGCGGCAACGACGGAAGAGTCGACGCCACCAGAAAGGGCAAGGAGGACCTTGCCGTCACCAACCTGCTCGCGCGTGTAGGCAACGGCCTCTTTAATGAAGGCCTGGGCGAGCTCGGGGGTGTTGATACGAGCCATATCGTCGGGACGGTGATTAGAAGTGAAGTCCATGGGGTCTCCTTAGGCAGGACGACGAACGTATGCGTCCAAGTATAGGCAAGCGGTCGTTTCTGCAAGGTGAACGGAGCATTTCCCCATGAGAAGCGCAGTTTGTACCAACCCAATCGCCCTTTGGACGCCATTTTTGCAAAACGCGCAGCTCGTTTTGCAAAAATGGCGTCCAAAGGGCGATTGGGATTTTAGAACCCGCCGCCGCGGCCGCCGCCGCCCGAGAAGCCACCACCGCCACCACTGGAGAAACCGCCGCCACTACCACGCGACGAGCTGTCGTGAGAGCTTGCGATGTCAGACGTCGACGTCTCGTGATACAGGCCACTTGACGCCTTCCCGCGGCCGGCGGCAGCAGAGCGCCCTATCGCCGCTATAGGCATCTCGACATCCTTCGTATCACTTCCGACCCATGCAAGGAGAGGCGATCTCGTCAACAGGTCAGGCGCAAATACCTTCAGCTGCTGAACCACCTTGTCGGCGACGCCCAGCTCCGTCGCCATCACCAGAAGCCGATTCCACAGCACCACGTCGGTGGGGATGGCCTCCTCGAGGCGCGTGAAGTCTAGCAGCCAGTTCTTCAGCCCCTCAAGCTGCGCTCGTATGTCAACGGCCTCCTGGGTGGGTACGATGGTTGGCGTGTCCTCGTCGGCCAGCACGGTGAAGATGCCGCAGCCAAAGCACACGATGATGCCAATGCAAAGCCAGAGGTTCGGCACCCCAAGGAACATGCCCGCAACACCCACAACCACCGCAATGGCAAAGTCTCCCAACCCAAGGATGCCAGGAAACACCTCAGAGCCAGGCAGCTCTTTCTCAAACTCGCGTCCTGCGTAGGCCCTGCGCACCGCGCCATCCCAGCCGTCGTAGCCTTTGGCGTACTCCTCGGGCCAGGCCTGCGCCACCTCGTCAAACGAACCCAGCAGCACGTACGGTTCTCCCACCGGAACCTTCAGCGCATCGCTGACAACGCCCGTCTGCTTGTCTGCAATCACGTCATGCAGGAAGTTGTACGCAGCCTCGTCAATCTTCCTGCCGCGCGTGCGCGTGGCCGACCCCGACGACCGCGTCTCGTCGTGAAGCAACAGGCGCCATTCACGCTGCTGCTTGGTGCCACCGCGTTTGGTCTTCCGGTCAACCTGCACGCTATCCAGCCCAATTCTGCCCTGGTCAACGAGCTGCATCAGCGTGGCAGAGAAGTCCTTGCTGTCAATTCGGCCCTCGCGGTAGAGCATGCCCAACACAGCTGGGTGGTCGTTTGTCGGAACGTCACGGAAGTACTTCCCCGTGAATTGAGCCTTGGGCATCTTCTTGAAGCGCCGCTTCTGGAACCACTTCATGACAATGATGCTGAGGATGCCCACCGCGCACATCCCGCCAGGGATGCCATAGACAATCAGTCGCGCCCTGCGCCGCTGGGCGTTGGCATCCTTGGCCCACTGCTCTTCCTCGGCGAGGATGCTCTTCAGTTGGGCCTCGTCGTATTCCAGCGCCTCGCTCAACCACTCCTGCGGGAAGACGATGCGCGCCTCAAGAAACTCCCGCGCGCCGACACCGGGAGAGTAAAACCTGACGGAATCCCCCTCAAAGCTCAACGCGCTATCCAACGGTCCGTGACCCCACGCGCGCACGTTCAAACCCGGCGTCACCACCGTCCCGTCAGGTACGGGCAGGTGCACCGTGCAGGTGATGTTCTGCCATTCCCCTTCTGACTCGAGGTCTGCGGGAACATACTGCCAGTACAACTCGCCAACATCTGCCCAACGGGTCGGGAGGTTCGCTAGGTCGTAGGAGACCTGAAAGACCACGGTCTCGTCCTCCGCAGGCCAGAAGATCTTGAGGCGCAGGTAGTCGCCCATATCGGTGAGCTCGTAGGTTCCCGCCGCGCCATCCTGGCCCTCTTCGAGCAGAACCTGCTCGCCACCCGTGATGGCCAACACCTCGCCAAGCGTGGCTCGAATCTCTCTTCCCTGGTAGGAGCCCTCATGAACGTCCCAGTACAGGCCGTTGTAGCTGCCCCGCACGTTGATAGTTCGCCGCTCCGTCACAGATAGGGACCCGTCCGTCCCGACCCGCGCGTCGATCTGAACCGCATCGACGTTCATCTCACGTGCAAGCGCAGAGACGGGGCAACATATCAGCGCAAAGAGCGCAAGAAAGACGATGCGGAAGAACCTCTTCACGGCAACCTCCAGAGCACATGAGATACGGGGGTTACGTACAGAGTACCAGCTTTGCAGCGCAGATCAGAACCCGCCTCCGCGACCGCCGCCACCGGAGAATCCTCCACCACCACCAGAAGAGAAGCCGCCTCCACTTCCGCTCGACGAGCTGTCGCGAGAGCTCGCAACCGAGGACGTCGAGGTCTCATGATGCGAAGGAGCTGCCGGCTGCACCTTCGCCAACGATTCGCTCCTCCCGTCTGCAATGACCCTCTCAAAGAAGGCGGCGGGAGGAAGCGCGACATTATCGTTGCCGAGTCCTTCTGCATACCACGTGGCCGCAACGAACGCAGGATCAGCAACCACCTGCGGCAGGCGCACCTTCAGCTGCTCCATGACTCGTTCTGCAACCCCAAGCGCGCTTGCCATGACGAGCAGGCGGTTCCAAAGGATTACATCTGTCGGGATGGCCTCCTCCAGGCGCGTGAAGTCACTCAGCCAGCGCTTCAATGCCTCGAGCTTTGCGCGAATCTCTGCCGCTTCCTGAGAATAGACGCTCACATAGGTGTCCTTGTAGTTAAACAGGCACACGATGCCCGAGACGAGGCATACGACAAAGCACACGACAAGAGGGATGACAGGCACCCTGTTGAATGCACCGACAACAGCAAGGACAGCAGCCACAACAACGCTTGCGATGCCAAGCGTCATGGGCAGGGAGCTCGCGTCCTTCCGTCGCACCTCAAAGCAGCGATCGCGAAACGCCTGCTCCACCGAGCTCGACCAAAAGTAGTAGTTGTTGTTATACACCCTCGGCCACTTTGCCGCCACCTCGTCAAAGAAGGACGGCAGTAGGTATAGTTCACCGTTAGGGCCGTACAGACTGGGATCCATAGGCTCCTCATGCCACCTTGGGTCGGCGATAGCATCAAGAAACTGGTAGCCCCAGTCATCGATGTTTCGGTATTCGGGGCTCTTAGTGGCGTGCTGCGCATCTTGCCGCAGCAGAAGACGCCACTGCGTCGAGGTATTCGTCCGCCCGAACGCACCCTTTTGTTGGGTCTTCACCCGATCGAGCAGCACCCTTCCCTGATTTGCGAGCCGCATGATTGTGGCCGTATAGTCAGCGGTGCCCAACGCGCCATTCCGATACAGCATGCCCAGCACAGCTGGGTGGTCATCAGTCGGCACGTCACGGAAATATGTATCCGAAAACTGCGCCTTGGGAAAGATGCCACCGGCCTCTCGCCGCTTGGTCCAAAACGTAACCGCAACGCTCCCCAGCCCCATGAGGACCATCGCACCGGGAATCCCAAAGACGACCGCCCGCGCCATCCAGCGTCGAGCGTTCGCTTCTTTTGCCCATTGGTCTTCCTCGGCAAGAATAGAATCCAGACGCACCTCGTTTGCGGCCGGCTGCTTGTCGAGCCACTCTGCAGGGAAGGCGATGCGCGCTTCAAGAAACTCGTCAGCCCCCACTCCCGGGGAGAAGAAGCGCACGGCGTCACCCTCAAAGTCCACTTCACCGTCAATGGGCCCATGTCCCCATGCATGCACGTTGTCACCGGGAATAACTACCGCCCCGTCAGCAACAGGTAGCTCCACCGTACAAGTCACGTTATGCCACTCGCCTTGTGAGCCAGGGTCTGCCGGCACATACTGCCAGTAGAGTTCTCCCGTATCTGCCCAGCGCGACGTGATGCCACTTACCGTATAGCCCACCAAAAAAGTGACCGTCTCGTCCTTGGCTGGCCAGAAGATCTTGAGCTGTTGGTAGTCATCAAGGTCAGTGAGCTCATAGGTGCCGTTCGCACCCGTCTCCTCCTCTGAAAGCAGCGTCCGTTGCCCTCCCAGGATGGCCTCCACTCGCGTGACCTCTGCCTCCACGCGACGCCCCTCATAGACACCCTCGTGCACATCCCAGAGGATGCCGCTGTAGCTGCCCGAGGCATCGTAGGTGCGCTGTTCGACCACAGCGAGCGAGCCATCTTCTTTAACCGTTGCCTCAATCTGTACGGCAGTCACGTCAAGAGAACGTGCAAGAGCAACACGAGGCAGGCCCAATACCAGCAGGCATGCCAAGGCCACGTTACGAACAAAATGCCTCATCATCCATCCGTTCAAGGCACGTAACTTCCGAGCGTCAGACAAATCCTCGGGCGTCACTATCGTCCGTCGCGCGAGCGGGAGGTCTGGATCATGCGGTTGATCGCGTTCACGTACGCCTTTGCGGAGGACACGATGATGTCGTTGTCCGCACCGCGGCCGGTGTAGATCATGCCGTCGTCAGCGGTAACGCGCACGGTAACCTCGCCGATAGCGTCGATGCCGCGCGTGATGGCCTTGACCGCAAACTCGGCCAGGTCGCCATGGACGGCAACCACGCGGTCGATGGCCTTGTAAGCGGCGTCAACGGGACCGGTGCCCGTCGCGCTCACCACGTGCTTGACGCCAACCGCGTCGGTGATGGTCGCCACGGCGGTCGGAACCAGCGGGTCACCGCACTGAATCTGCAGCGCGTTAAGGGTGTAGACGGCATCGACGTCGCGCTGACGCTCCTGGATGATGGACTCGAGGTCCTCGTCGTAGACTTCCTTCTTCTGGTCTGCCATCTCAAGGAAGAGGTCGTAGATCTCCTCGAAGTCCTTGTCCTCGAAGGTGTAACCCAAGTCCTCCAGGCGATGCCTCAGCGCCGCACGGCCAGAACGGGCAGACAGGATGATCTCGGAGCCCACGGCACCGACGGACGCCGGGTCCATGATCTCGTACGTCGCACGCGCCTTCAGGACACCGTCCTGATGGATGCCGGAAGAATGCGCAAATGCATTGGCGCCAACAATGGCCTTGTTTGCTTGGACAGTCATGCCTGTCACGCGGCTGACCAGACGGCTCGTGCGCATGATCTCGGTCGTCTTGATGTCGGTGTGAGCGTCGAGCTGGTCACCATGCATCTTGATGGCCATGACGACCTCTTCCAGCGAAGCGTTGCCAGCACGCTCACCCAGGCCGTTGATGGTGCACTCAACCTGCGTGGCACCGCAGCGCACGCCAACGAGCGCAAGTGCGGTTGCCAGACCAAGGTCGTCATGAGTGTGGACGGAAAGCGTCACGTTCTCGATGCCCTTGACGCGGTCAGCCACGGCCTTGACCCTCGTGCCGTACTCCTCAACCAGGCAGTATCCCGTGGTGTCAGCAATGTTGACGACGGTTGCGCCGGCATCCACGACGGCCTGCACCACACGGATCAGGAAGTCGACATCCGCACGCCCGGCATCCTCGGCATAGAACTCGACGTCATCGACGAACGACTTTGCGTACGCAACGCTATGGGCAGCGCGCTCCACGCACTCGTCCTCGGTGATGCGCAGCTTGTCCTTCATATGGATGGGAGAGACGCCCAAACCCGTCACGATACGCGGACGCTTGGCGGTCACCAGCGCCTCGGCGGCGCGGGCGATATCCTCGTCGCGCGCACGGCAGAAGGCTGCGACCACGCACGACTCGCCAGCGAGCTGGCCAATCTCCTGCACCGAGCGGAAGTCACCGGGGCTCGAGATGGGGAAGCCCGCCTCGATGACGTCAACGCCCAGACGGATAAGCTGACGGGCCACAATAAGCTTCTCCTCGGTGTTCATAGAGGCGCCGGGAGACTGCTCCCCGTCGCGAAGCGTGGTATCGAAGATGGCGATCTTGCGGCTCATAGTGAAATCCTCTCAGGTTGGCGCCTTGGGTGCAGACGCCTCGTCAATGTGCATGTCACTATGGCACATGCGCCCCTGACCTGCTAAAAGGGTTGCGAGAACGAAACAATGCCCACAATCTGCTACCCTTTGCTTCATCATTTCATCGTCAGTTGGGAACCGAAATGTTCAGAGCGCTTCTTTGGGCAGCCATCCTGCCCTCCGGAATCCTTTGCAAACGCATCCTCAACCTCGACAAGGTCGAGAGCGAGCCCGCTGGACTCCTCTGGAAAGTCTTCCTGCTGGGATGCCTCAGTTGCGTGCCAGCCTCCATCCTCGAGGCCGCGGGCGAGAGCATCATCCCCGAGGATCTTTCCCCCACCGCCTACAGCGTCGCCATGTTCTTCGTGATGGTGCCTCTCGTTGAGGAAGGCTGCAAGTTCTTCGCCCTGAACACCGTGCGCAACGAGCCCGCGTTCAACTACACGTTCGACGGCATCGTCTACGGTGTTATGGCGTCGCTCGGCTTTGCCACCGTCGAAAACATCCTCTACGTGTTCGTGAGCGGCAGCTTTGGTGTCGCCTTCACGCGTGCGATCCTCTCGGTGCCGCTTCACTGTGTCTGCGGCGTGTTCATGGGCTATTACTACGGACTCGCCCATCGCAACGGCAAGCTCGGCCATGAGGAGACGAAGGTCCTCTACCTGCTACTCTCGCTTCTGGTGCCCATGCTCATCCACGGCATCTACGACGTGTGCCTTTCGCTTGATGACCCCATCGTGACCCTCGGCGGCCTCATCTTTACCCTCGTCATGTTTGTGCTTGCCGTACAGCGCACCCGCATCTCCGCAGCGCAGGACGAGGCCTTCTGGGGTGGCTCTGAGCAGTAGCTATGCCTCAGCCACCGTGTCCGGCGCCGACGCGGGTTCCACGAAGCGCTCGCGCAACGTCTCGAGCGTCTCTGCCGACACGCCACACGCCAGCAGGTAGTCGTACACCGAGCCATAGCCCGAAACCAGCGTGTCGTACACCGTCGCCATGGTGTCCATACGCGACTTGATGCTGTTCCACGTGCTCTCACCATCGTAGTCAGGGTCAATGGCTGCGCGGTCTACCTCGGCAATCGTCCCAAACGAATATGCGTAGTCACAGATGATCTGCGTGCGGCCCACACCCACCGCCCCCAGAAGCAGCATGGCCGTAATGCCCGTGCGGTCCATGCCCGCCGCACAGTGAAAGAGCGCACACTGCCCCTCAGGGACGTTGGCAAGGAACTCGATGATGTTGCGAATGGCGGTGTGGTTGGCAAGCATCGTGAGGTAGCTCTCGACCAGGTAGTCCTCAAACTCGTCATGAGACGAATGGCGGAGCTTTGGGTCTGAGATGTCGTAACCAAAGAGCGGCACGTTGACCCAACGAACGCCTGCTCGATGGGCAAAGTGACAGGTCTGTGCCGGACGTTCGAAGTTGCCCCGCAAATCGAGCACGTGCGTCACGCCGTGATGTTCAAGAGCTCGCATATCCTTCTCAAGCAGGTAGTCAGTAGAGCCTGATCGCACGTACCGATTGCTGCGCGTCATACCACCCAGCGCGCGGTAGCCGCCCAGCTCGCGCACGTTCTCCCCCGAGGGCACGTCTAAGATGCGCAATCCGTCCGGACGCGAGCGATACCGAACCGGTGTGGAGAAGAACTCCTTGAGGAAGCTGATAAGCCCCATGTCCGCCTCCAAACCCGCGTATGGAAAGCGGGGCCGGCCGAAGCCAGCCCCGCCTCAGCGTACTGCGGAAATGCCTACTTCTTGTTGGCCAGGAAGAGGCTCGCCAGACCGATGGCGTCCTTGACGTCAAAGCCATCGGAGAGATCGATGAGGCTCGCACCCGTGGGCTGCGGCTTGGGAGCAGAAGACGATCCACCCATCAGTGCGCCGGCAAGGTTCACCAGCGTGCCGAGGTTGATGCCAGACGCTTGCGCCGTGGTCTGGGGAGCCGCCTGCTGCGCAGCCTGGGCCTGGGCGGCGGTGCCAAACAGGGTGTTGGTCAGCGTGTGGACGCTGTTGCCGTTCTGGGCCAACAGCTGAGCAGCAACGGTCGAGAGATTGGTGAAGTCAACGTTGTTGCCGGTAGACATGGCGGCGGCGGCCGTCACGACCTCGCTCATGTCGGTCTGGGAGAGCTGCACGTCAGAGCCTGTAGCCTGCTGCGTCGTGCTGTAGGGGTGGTTCAGGAACTGCGTGATGAGCTGGGGATTGGCTGCGAGGAACTGGACGAGCGTTGACGCGATATCGGTGTTGGCCATGGTGACCTCCTCTAACGGTGCCTTCGGCACGGAGTCATGTTGGTCTCATTCTAAGCAATCGCCAAGAAGCGGCACGCCGCGACTCTGCGCAAAAGCGCTCAGTGGCTTCCCAGTGGTATGCCGTGAGTGGCACGTGGTGCCTCACTTCATGAGAGAAGGCGCTCCCGCACGGCCGCAAGCTCCGCATCCGTCACCCCGCAGTCGCGCAAGAAGGCCTCGGCACCTCCCGCCCGCTCAACCTGATCCCAGGTGAACTCCATGGCAGAGGCCGGTGAATCGTTGAGCGGATTTTGCGGGTCGTCTCGCCCCCAGTACGCCACGTACCAGTCGTGGCGCATGAGGTTGACCCGTGTTTGAATGTAGTTGCTCACGCAATCCCACTTGTCGCAGCCGGCAAGCGCCATCAAGAGCATGGCCAGAATGCCGGTGCGGTCTTTGCCCACCGCACAATGGAAGAGCACACACGCATCCTTCGAAGCCTGCGCAATCAGCCGGAAGCACTGCGCCAACTGGGGTTTCTTTGAGAGCATCAAATCGTAGAAGAACTCATAGGTTGGCACCTCTGAGGCAAAGCGCTTCTCCAGCGCCTCCTTGTCAGAGATGTCAAACGCCAGCAGCGGCACGTTGACGACCGTCACGTCGTCGCCCAACGAGACGTCGGGGTTCAAGGCGGCCTCGTCGGGGTCGCGCAGGTCGAGCACGAGACGCACGCCATACGCATGCAGAAACTCGACATCGGAAGGCGTCAGGGCGCTTAGCCCATCAGAGCGCAAGAAGCGATGGTAACGCGTCTGGCCTCCCCCGCTCACCGGATATCCGCCAAGCTCGCGAACGTTGTGCGCCCCTTCAAGCGGAAGACGAACCCAGTCAAGCTCATACAGATAACTCATGTGTCCCCCTCAAAATGCGTCGACTCAGCACATTGTATCCTCCACTCGCCCGATTGCCGAATGGCGAGGCCCCTTAGCACTACATCACATGGAGTAGACTTGACCGAGTTATGGGAAACCGTGGCCGTAGGCTGCGCAAAGCGTCTGTT
Source organism: uncultured Actinomycetes bacterium (assembly GCA_900314645.1). GTDB lineage: Bacteria > Actinomycetota > Coriobacteriia > Coriobacteriales > Atopobiaceae > UBA1367. Next base: position 43,809 of record OMWB01000001.1, on the reverse strand, counting down.
TTTATGCGCTGACACGTTGCCAAAGGTGACGGACTCCTAAACGTCCGTTTGGGAAATCGCAGCGTAGTGGCTGCGCAATGTGACACCGACAAGACGCCGGTGCACCGAGTTTTGGAGAGGAGCAATACATGCAGTACTCAGCAGACGTCGAGCGTATGTGCCCCGTGACCAAGGGTGCATACCACGGGCCTGCGCCCATTCCCGAGGAGGGTGCATGGGTCCAGGCCAAGCAGCTTGAGGACATCTCTGGCTACACCCACGGCATCGGTTGGTGCGCCCCCCAGCAGGGTGGCTGCAAGCTCAGCCTGAACGTCAAGAAGGGCATCATCGAGGAGGCCCTCGTCGAGACCATCGGTTGCTCGGGCATGACCCACTCCGCCGCTATGGCCGCCGAGATCCTCCCCAAGAAGACCATTCTTGAGGCTCTGAACACCGACCTCGTGTGCGACGCCATCAACGTTGCCATGCGCGAGCTGTTCCTGCAGATCGTCTACGGCCGCACCCAGACCGCTTTCTCCGAGGATGGCCTGCCCATCGGTGCTGGCCTCGACGACCTCGGCAAGGGCCTCCGCTCCATGGTCGGCACCACCTATGGCACCGCCGCTAAGGGCGCCCGTTACCTCGAGCTCGCCCAGGGCTACATCACCCGCCTTGCCCTCAACGAGAACAACGAGATCATCGGCTTTGAGTTCATCAACCTTGGCAAGTTCATGGACGACGTCAAGAAGGGCACCGACGCCAACAAGGCGCTCGAGGCCGCCAAGGGCCGCTATGGCCAGTGGGACGCTCCTGCCAAGACCATCGATCCGCGCAAAGAGTAGAAAAGGAAGGGAGTGATACACATGGCAGTTTCGTTCGAAGGCTATGAGCGCCGCATTGACAAGATCAACAAGACGCTTGCTGAGTATGGCATCGCTGACCTCGAGGAAGCCCTGAAGATCTGCACCGATCTTGGCTTCAACCCCTATGAGATTACCGAGGACATCCAGTCCATCGCGTTTGAGAACGCCAAGTGGGCTTATGTGCTTGGTTGCGCTATCGCCGTCAAGAAGGGCTGCACCACCGCTTCTGACGCCGCCGCCGCTATCGGCATCGGCCTGCAGGCCTTCTGCGTTCCTGGCTCCGTCGCTGAGGACCGCAAGGTCGGCCTCGGCCATGGTAACCTGGGCGCCATGCTGCTCGGTGAGGACACCGAGTGCTTCGCGTTCCTCGCTGGCCACGAGTCCTTCGCCGCCGCTGAGGGCGCCATCGGCATCGCCAACAACGCCAACAAGGCCCGCAAGAAGCCGCTGCGCGTTATCCTGAACGGCCTCGGCAAGGACGCCGCCCAGATCATCGCCCGCATCAATGGCTTCACCTATGTCCAGACCAAGTTCGATTACTTCACGGGCGAGCTTGAGGTCGTCCAGAAGATCGCCTACTCCGAGGGCCCGCGCGCTGCCGTTAACTGCTACGGCGCCGACGACGTCCGCGAGGGCGTTGCCATCATGTGGCATGAGAACGCTGACATCTCCATTACCGGCAACTCCACCAACCCGACGCGCTTCCAGCACCCGGTTGCGGGCACCTACTTCAAGGAGCGCACGCTGGCTGGCAAGAAGTACTTCTCCGTCGCTTCCGGTGGCGGCACTGGCCGTACCCTGCATCCGGACAACATGCATGCTGGTCCCGCCTCCTACGGCATGACCGACACCATGGGCCGTATGCACAGCTCCGCCCAGTTCGCTGGCTCCTCGTCCGTGCCTGCGCACGTCGACATGATGGGCCTCATCGGCATGGGCAACAACCCGATGGTCGGCTGCACCGTGGCGTGCGCCGTGGCCGTCGAGGAGGCCCTCAAGAAGTAAGCATCGCTTGCTGCTTGGCATATCGACTCGGAGGGGTCGTCGCGGAAACGCGGCGGCCCCTTTATTCTGTGCGGGACCAGAGGGTTGGACCTTTTGGTCCGGTTTATGAGCTGGAGCCTGTTCGTCGTATCCCAGAGTTCACCCTGGTTGTACACTTATCTGTGCAAGTCGTCTTCCGTGGGGGACGGAAGACGCACAGCTTTTGGAGAGGCACATGAACCAAGACGGCATGACGCTGGCCCAGCTCGGGATCGGCGAGAGTTGCGTTGTCACGAGCGTGGGCGGCGAGGGTGCCCTGCGCCAGCACTTTCTTGATATGGGTGTCATCCCTGGCGCCCGCGTTACCCTCGTGAAGTACGCTCCCATGGGTGACCCTATGGAGCTTCTCATCCACGGATACTCGCTCACGCTTCGCCTGGACGACGCGGCCCAGATTGCCGTCAAGCCGAGCGTTGAAGAGGCACCAGCGGCAACCGCACCGGCACCCAAGAAGCGGACCGCCCACCCAGGCCTCGGCGAGGAGGGCAAGTTCCACCCCAAGGGCACCGGCAACCCCTTGCCCGACGACACGACCCTCACCTTTGCGCTCGTGGGCAATCAGAACTGTGGCAAGACCACACTCTTCAACCAGCTGACCGGCGCAAACCAGCACGTAGGCAACTTCCCTGGCGTCACGGTTGACCGCAAGGACGGCGTCATCAAGGGCCATCCGAAGACCCTCGTGACCGACCTTCCCGGCATCTACTCGCTCTCGCCCTATTCACCTGAGGAGCTGGTCTCTCGCAACCATGTGCTGATGGAGCACCCACACGCCATCATCAACATCGTGGATGCGACCAACATCGAGCGCAACCTCTACCTCACCATGCAGTGCCTCGAGATGGATTGCCCCATGGTGGTCGCGCTCAACATGATGGACGAGCTGAGGGGCAATGGCGGATCGGTTGACGTCAACCGGCTGGAATCCATGCTGGGTGTGCCAGTGGTCCCCATCTGCGCGGCTACGGGCGAGGGCGTAGACGAGCTCGTACGTCACGCGCTGCACATCGCCCGTTACCAAGAGCGGCCGCTTCGTCAGGACTTCTGCTCGCCGGAAGACCACGGAGGCGCCGTGCACCGTGCGGTCCACGCGGTTGCCCACCTCATCGAGGACCACGCCCAGCGTGCGGGCCTTCCCACGCGCTTTGCCGCCAGCAAGGTCGTCGAGGGTGACGAGCTCATCATCGCTCAGCTTGCGCTGGACCAAAACGAGCTCGCGACGGTACAGCACATCGTCTCGCAGATGGAAGCCGAGGGCGGCCTTGACGCCAGCGCCGCGATCGCAGACATGCGCTTCTCGTTCATCTTCCACGTTTGCGACGCGTGCGTCATCAAGCCGCGGCAAAGCAAGGAGCGCGAGCGCAGCGAGGCCATCGACCGCATCCTCACGGGCAAGTGGACCGCCATCCCCATGTTCATCGCCATCATGGCGCTCGTGTTCCACTTGACCTTCAACGTCGTTGGAGCATGGCTTCAGGGGTTGCTTGAGGGGGGCATCGTGGCACTTACGGCTTTCGTTGACCTCACGCTCACCAACGCGGGCGTCAACGAGGCAATTCATGGCCTCGTCATCGATGGCATCTTTGAGGGCGTCGGCTCGGTGCTGTCGTTTCTGCCCATCATCGTGACGATGTTCTTCTTCCTGTCGCTTCTGGAAGACTCCGGCTACCTCGCGCGCGTGGCCTTCTTTATGGACAAGCTCCTGCGTAAGATTGGCCTTTCGGGGCGCTCCATCGTGCCGATGCTCATCGGATTTGGCTGCTCCGTTCCGGCCGTCATGTCTACGCGCACGCTGCCTTCCGACCGTGACCGCAAGATGACGGTGCTGCTCACGCCCTTCATGAGCTGCACGGCCAAGCTGCCCATCTACGCATTCTTCGTAAACGCGTTCTTCCCCGAGCGTGCCGGACTCATCACGGTTGCCCTGTATGTGCTGGGTATCGTCTGCGGCATCATCGCCGCGGCGGCCTACAACCGCTTCATCTTCACCGGCGATGCAGTGCCTCTGGTGCTTGAGCTGCCCAACTACCGCATGCCCAGCCCCAAGAGCGTGGCGCAGCTGCTGTGGGAAAAGGCAAAGGACTTCTTGCAGAAGGCATTCTCGGTCATTCTGGTCGCCACCGTCGTAGTGTGGTTCCTGTCGCACTTTGACCTTCGCCTCAACATGGTGGAGGACGAGGAGCTGAGTGTGCTCGCCATGATGGCAAACTGGCTCGTTCCACTGCTGCGCCCCATCCAGCTGGGCAACTGGCGCATCGCCACCTCACTCATCAGCGGCTTTATGGCCAAGGAGAGCGTTGTCTCGGTCATGCAGGAGCTGTTTGCCAGCTCGGGTGGTGTGACGGCCGCGCTCTCGCCACTCGGCGCCATGTCCATGCTGGTGTTCTCGCTGCTGTACACACCATGCGTGGCCGCAATTGCCTCGGTCAAGCGCGAGCTTGGCGCGGACTGGGCGGCCAGCATGGTCGTGTTCCAGTGTGCCGTGGCGTGGGTCGCAGCGTTTCTAGTGTGCGTGGTTGGCCGCCTCCTCGGGATGGCATAACGAGCGCTCATGAATGCCTGGGATGTCATACTAAGCCTGTTGATCGCGGCAGCCGTGGCGCTGGCCATACGGTCCATGATTCGTCAGCGTAAGAGCGGTGGCTGTGGCGGATGCCCCTATGCAGGCAGCTGCGGACATGCTGGCGCGCCTTCCAACCATTGTGAGGATCACCATGTCTGACCTCGTCGTTATTGCCTTGCTGGGAGCGGTTCTCACAATCGCGGTGGTCGTTGCGCGCCGTCGCTTCACCAAGGGGAGCGAGTGTTGTGGGGACATCGCTCAGGCTCCTGAGCGCGTTCAGGTCAAGGACCGCGACAAGCGTCACTATCACCATCAGATCACGCTCTCAATTGGCGGCATGACCTGCGAGCACTGTGCCATCAAGGTCGAGAATGCCCTCAACGAGCTACCCGACACGTGGGCTACCGTGAGCATTGGGTCAAAGCAGGCGGTAGTGAGAACCAAGGAAGAGCCCGACTACATCGCCATGCGCGAGGCCGTAGCTTCCGCTGGCTACGTCGTGCTGTAGCGCGCGAGTGACCGAAAGGGGTAGCCCCTATCGGTCACCATAGGTTGTCAGGCCTGTGCCGTCGAGGTCGAACACCTCGTTGAAGAGTAGCGTGTGAGGCTCGTCAAGCGGCAGGTCGAAGTGCAGGTGCCCAAAGAACCAGCGCCGATACGCGATGGTGCCTTCGATATGCTCCTCGAGCCAGTCGGTGTACTCATCGGACGGACCCCAAAAGCCCTTCCAACGCTTGCGGTAGTGCTCATAGCACCCCGTCGGAGGAACGTGCGTGAGCACAAAGTCAACCGAGCCCAGCTCACGGGCTTGTTTGGCCATATAGGCACGCTCTTCCTCGCTGGGTGACTCCTGAGGCCACCAGCTCTCATGCGGGATGCGCCACTCGGCATCAATAGAGTGACCACCGCCAGCCACAAAGAAGCTGTGCCCACCAATCTCGTAATGCTCTCCTCGCATCAAGTGGAGGAGATGGTTCCTCACGCGATGGACTCGCCCGCCGTGCCAATGCTCGACGGGCAGGGCATCAAGCAGGTCGAAGTTCTCATGATTGCCATCGATGAAGAGCGTCGTCCACGGCGCTGCCTCGTACCACGCAAGCAGGTCAGTCTCTGCCTGAGAGGGCGGGTCGTGCCAGATGACCCCAAAGTCACCGAGGATGATGAGGTAGTCGTCGCGGCATAGCCTGCCCTCGGCCACGCGCGCAAACGCCTTCACCTTGCCCACGTCAATGCTGCCGTGGGTATCTCCCGTGAGAAAGACCGCCATGTGTCAGCCCGTGCGTCCGCTTAGGCTCCCAAAGCCTCCTTGATGCGGGTAGTGACGCCCGTCATGGCATAGCCCTCAACAAACTGCTGGATCGAGCGCTTGACGCAATTGACGCAATAGCGCTGAGCGTCAATGTGGCACGCCGCAAGGTTGGCCGCGTTCTTGGCAACCTCGGCCTTGACCTCGGGCTCGTTGAAGGTGTAGTGGCCCGCGATGTCCAGAATGACGAGCGCCTTCTCGTTGTCCGCAAAGATTTGCTCGACAGTCAGCTTGGTGTCATCACCCACCATCCACTTGCGCCAGCGCTCGGTGCGGATAGCATGGTCAAGCAGGACATCACGCAAGTTGGAGGCATCCTCAGCCTTGATGAGACCCTTTTCCACCAGCGTCTGCTCAAGGTGCGCAAGGCGCAACAGAGCACGAGTCTCCTCGGTACCAAACTGCGGGGCAACGTTAGAGGCCGTCACGCCAGCCGCCTGATGCACCAGCATGGTCTCGTCATCCAGGTAGTCGCAGTTGTGCTCCTTGAGGCCCACGCCATAGCTTGCGGCCATCTTGGCAAGGTCAACCGCGTTCTCGAAGTCGTAGGTTCCCACCTGGTCAGTCATGCGCACCAACGTGCCCGTCTGTCCCACGATGAAGGTGGGCATCGGCAGGCCGCGCGCCTCGAGCTCAACCTTCAGGCGCTCAATAAACTCCTGGTACTTGTCGGTAGTGGTGAGGCCGCCGTTGGTCTCCTCGGTACCCACCTCGTAGCCCACCGGAGCAAGGCCAAGCTCCTTGCGCTTGTTCTCGCACCACTCGATGAGCTCAACCGTTCGGGTCAGCACGGTGTCAAGCGGAATAACTTTGCCAATCTCGAACGGGTCCTTGGTGGGATCAATCATCAGCAGGTCAAAGCCCGCCTCAAGGTCTGCCTGATAGCTGCGGCGCGCGATGTCCATGGCCTCTTCCTCGGGCAGATGGGCGTTGCGCTCCTCGTCGCGCTGCCACGGGCCGCCGTGGTCACGGCACAGGTAGTAGTCACCGGTATAGCCCACCGCATCGGCAGCCGCCTTGATGTCTGCGGCAAAGCGGAACTGGTCCCATCCGTTGACGTAGCCGGCACCAAACTCGTCAGAGTCAACCTGATTGCGGCTGGCGATGAACATGGGCGGGAAGTCGAAGTCACGGGCAAGCTCGAAGGTTGCCTGCAGCAGGTTGGACGACATGGGGCCGATGCCGATGAGTGTTGACGGCTTGCCCTCAGCCGTAAGCTTGAGCATGCCCTCGACTGTCTGCATGATGGTGAGCTTGTTAGCCATTGCTTCTCCTCTTCTCGTGGCGGGCCAGCCGCCGGCTCAACACATCAAATTGTAGCCCCATCCCGTTGTCGCCTGCCAGTTGACCACGGGTTTGTTGGCGAGCGTACTATATGGGTGAACACCACGGAGGAAGGGAAGACACATGGAGCGAGACACAAGCAAGTTGCGCGACCGTTTTGAGGGATGCCTGTTGGCAGGAGCCGCTGGTGACGCCTTGGGGTATGCCATCGAGTTTTGGGGCGAGGGGGAGATCTTCGGCAGGTTTGGCAAGGGCGGCATCCAGACGCTTGAACAGGCAGCCGCGGTATCGCGGAGTTCTGTCGCACATTTTTCTGACGACACGCAGATGACGCTCTTCACCGCGAACGGGCTCGCCTACGGCATGCAACGGACGGGAGCTGCTCCGCAGGCGCAGGACATTTGGCTCGCGTATCAGGAGTGGCTGGGCACGCAAGGCGACGAGTCCCGCATGGACGACCCAGTCCACCCCAAGATGTGGCTCTATGGCGAGCCGTCGCTGCACGCCCTGAGGGCTCCCGGCGGCACCTGCCTCGGCTCTTTACGGACAAGTCGCAAGGGCGGTACTCCGGAGAGACGCATCAATGGCTCCAAAGGATGTGGCGGCGTGATGCGCGTTGCCCCCATTGGCCTTCTGGCATCCGTGCGTGACGACGTCGACGCACTGCGCCTTGGTGCAGAGGCAGCCGCGCTCACGCATGGTCACCCCTTGGGCTGGCTCCCCGCAGCCTTCTTGGCATCACTCGTCGAGCGACTGGTCCTGACGGATGCGAGCAACAGCGCCGAAGGCAATGCGTCGCAGCTCAAGGCCGCAATCATGGATACACTCACTGAGATTGAGGAGCGTTTTTCCGATGTGTATCAGGTCGATGCGCTCAGCGTCTTGGTAACAGACGCGCTGCGCCTAGCCGAGCAAGAGCAAACGGACCCGCAGGGCGATCTTTGGCGCATTCACGAACTGGGTGAGGGCTGGGTCGGCGAGGAGGCGTTGGCAATTGCCCTCTATGCTACGCTCACACATGCCGATGACATCGCCGCCGCGCTGCGCGCGGCCGTCAATCACAAGGGAGACTCCGACTCAACGGGCGCCATCGCAGGAAACATCCTCGGAGCGCTGGTCGGGCGTGCCGCGCTTGAGGAAGCCTTCGACCTCACGCAGCTGGAGGAGCCCGCGCTCATCATAAAGGTTGCTGACAGCCTGCTAGACTACGAGCCAAAGGAGGTGGCGCAGTGAGCTATTCATTCATCAATCCACCGCAGGTAGATGGGCACAAACAAGTCTTTTGGCCGCCGACTGATCAGGGCATGCCGTACACACCGCTCACCAAGCGGGCGCTTGTACTCTCCTTTAAGGCACACAAGAATCAGCGAGACAAGTCAGGTCTTCCGTACGTGTACCACCCCTTCCATCTGGCTGACCAGATGCGCACGGAGGCCGAAGCGTGCGTCGCGCTGCTGCACGACACCATCGAGGACGCGGGCTACACGCCGCAAACCCTCAAGGATGCCGGTATGCCTGACGAGGTAATCGAGGCGGTCCTCGCGCTCACCCATGACAGCCGGACGCCGTACCTCGATTATGTGCTTGGCCTGAGAGACAAACCGCTGGCTCGTGCCGTCAAGATCGCGGACCTGAGGCACAACTCTAACCTGTCGCGCCTTGATACCATGACTCCCAAAGATCGTCGCCGCTATGTGAAGTACCAGATGGCCTTGGCGCTTCTTGATGACTCGATGGACCACTTTGATGCCGCACTCAACCCGCCGACGTGGCGCAAGCGCATCCCGCTGGATGAACAGCGCTATTACTTTCTTTCGGTCTTTTACGACGAAAGCGGGCAATGGCAAAAGCTCTCGCTGGACATCGAGACCGCATCGGACAAGCACTACGTCTTCCCAGCGTGCTACGCCAAGCGGCTTAACGAGATCCTGGATCCCGCGACCTCCCTCTTTGAGGCGCTCGCCAACGCCATCGATGAGGGCGGAATAGGTTCAGTCCTCGTTGCGATGGACCGTAACGACATCACCTACCAGGCGTTTCATTACTAGCAGTGCTCCCTTGCGGATGTTGACGCTGCGGGGACGGTCTTGGTCAACAACAGCTGGGCGCGGGTTTCAAGACCCGCGCCCAGCTGTTGTTGACCAAGACCGTCCCCGCAGCGTCAACATCCGCCTCAGTTGTCCGAATACACCCACGTGCCAGCCACGCGGTCGTGCAAGGCACGGTGATCCTTGCTCCGAATCATCATGACGAGCGAGATGAGCGAGCCTGCAATGCCGACCATCTGCCACGCGCTCAGCACGGTGTTTCCCGCCGCCAGGCCCACCAGCTGCATCACGTAGGAGGTCACTGCCATGAACGGCGTCTCTGCGATAAGCATGACGAACCAGCGCGCCGTAAGGGTATCTATAGTCGCTGCGCTGCCGTCCGTCATGACCATCTCGAGCCCGCCCAGATGCTTGCCCAGCGTTTGGCCAGGCCATACACGTGTAGGAATCAGCACGTAGTAGCACCAGCTGAAGAAGAGCGCCACCAGCACGAGCAGGACGACAACAGGCATGGAGACGCCGGCCTCAAGATAGTCAGAGAGCGTGCTGACCGTCTTTCCGCCCGTCATGAAGTAGTACGGCAAAGCGATGACGGCCACCGTCGCCACGGCACCGCATATGAAGTCGATGATGAACGCCAGGATGCGCGTCATCAGCGGCCAGGCATTGAGCTGCTCAACCATGCGGTCGCCCCACGTTTTGGGCTGGGACGCGACCTCCGCCTCCTCAACCACCTGCCGCTTTGCCGCCGGTTGCTGCTTGCGAACCTGCTGCTTCTTGCGCTTCTTTGCCATGGTCAACTCCCCTGAAAACGAATGAGGCGCACGGAACCTATGCTCCGTGCGCCCCATATCTTAGCGAACGACCGTCTCCTTCAGCCTCTCAAGCTCTAAGACCTGCTCGGGAGACAGACGAATGGGGTTGTCGGACAGCTCATCGCCTTTGGTCTCGAAGTCGAAGCCCTTGCCCTGCTTCCAGTTCTCCTTGGCAACCGAGATCATGAGCTTGATACGGTTGAGCTGGTTGACCTCGGACGCGCCGGGGTCATAGTCAACCGCGACGATGTTCGACTCCGGGTACATCTGCCTGATGCGCTTGATGACGGACTTGCCCACCACGTGGTTGGGCAGGCACGCAAACGGCGAGCAGCACACGATGTTGGGCGTGCCCGTCTCAACCAGCTCGAGCATCTCGGCCGTCAAGAGCCAGCCTTCGCCCATCGTGTTGCACAGCGACAGCACCTCCGACGCCTTCTCCTGCAGGTCGTAGATGGAACCATACGGCTCGAATCGCTCGGACGCACGCAGCATCTCGTTGATGGGCTCACGCAAGCTATGAATGAACGAGATGCCCATCCAATGCGTGAAGTACTTCTTGGCACTCGCGCCGATCTCCTTGCGCATGCTGCGCTGGTTGGCAAGGCCAAACAGGAAGAAGTCCATCAGGCCCGGCACGTTTGCCTCGCAGCCTTCGCTCTCGATGACGCGCACCACCTGGTTGTTGGCCGTGGGATGGTACTTGACGAGAATCTCGCCCACCACGCCTACGCGGGGCTTGGAGCGGTCATTGACCAACGGCAGCGCGTCGAAGGCCTTGACGGTGTCTTCGCACAGCCTGTAGAACGAACGCCTGTTGGCACGGGGTACCTGTATGCACGCACGTGACATGAACGAGTCGTACAGACGGTCGGCCGAGCCTGGCTCCGCCTCGTAGGGGCGGACGCGATAGAGGCACTGCATGATGAGGTCGCCGTACAGAATGGCGTATACCGCGTGCATGAGCAGCGCCGGATCCTTGATGCTGAAGCCCGAGTTCTCTTCGTCGAGGTTGCTTGCCGTGGAGAGCGAGATGACCGGAATCTCGGGATGGCCCGCATCCTTGAGCGCCTTGCGGATCAGTGCGATGTAGTTGGTGGCACGGCAGCCACCGCCAGTCTGCGAGATGATGACGGCCGTACGTGACAGGTCGTACTTGCCACTTTCGATGGCGTTCATGATCTGTCCGCACACGAGGATGGACGGGTAGCAGATGTCGTTGTTGACGTACTTCAGACCCGCCTCAACCGCGCCGTGATCAACCGGGGGCAGCAGCACGAGGTTGTAGCCCACCGAGCGCAATATTGCCTCGGCAAGGTCGAAGTGCACGGGGGACATCATGGGGCAGAGGATGGTATAGCCTGCGTCCTGCATCTCCTTGGTGTAGCGCACCTTGGGGAAGGCGGCAGACGCCGCGCGACGATGGATGGGCACACGCACGGTTCCGTCAGCTGGCACGACGCTGGTGCGCACCTCGTCCTCGGGGTCGACAACCTCATAGGTGCCCGCGGCAACCTGACGCTCGAGCTCCTCGCGCTGCTCCTTGAGAGCCGCCATGAGCGAGCGCACACGGATGCGCGCGGCGCCCAGGTTAGAGACCTCGTCAATCTTGAGCACGGTGTAGATCTTGCCGCTGGCCTCGAGGATCTCCTGCACCTCGTCGGTGGTCAGCGCATCAAGGCCGCAGCCAAAGCTGTTGAGCTGGATGAGGTCGAGGTCGTTCCTGCTGGCCACGAAGCGTGCGGCACGGTACAGGCGGCTGTGGTACATCCACTGGTCAACCACGCGGATGGGACGCTCGGGCTGCATCTTGTGAGCCACCGAGTCCTCGGTGAGCACCGCAAAGCCAAACCCGTTGACGAGCTCAGGGATGGCGTGGTTGATCTCTGGGTCGTTGTGATACGGACGGCCCGCAAGCACGATGCCGTGGCCGTCATGCTCCTCGATCCAGGCGAGCGCGTTGTCACCAGCACGACGGATGTCCTCCTTGAACTGGAGGTCTGCCTCCCATGCCTCGTTGACGGCCTCGTCGATCTCGGCGCGGGTGATGTGCTTGCCGCAGAAGCGGCCCTTGCCCACCTTGGCATCGGCCTCGCGCTGCTGGCTGACCACCTCGTACAGACGGCGCTTGAGCTCGTGTTTATTGTCGTACGGGAGGAACGGGCAGAGGTACTCGATGTCCGGCGCGGCCAACTCGTCAACGTTCAACTCCAGCGCCTGGGGATAGCTCATGACGATGGGGCAGTTGTAGTGGTTGGTGGCGGTGTCGTCCTCCTGACGCTCCCAGCGCACGCACGGCATCCAGATGAAGTCCGGGTTCTTGCCCAGGAGGTTCATGATGTGGCCGTGGCTCAGCTTTGCGGGGTAGCAGACGGACTCCGACGGCATCGACTCGATGCCCGCTTCGTAGGTCTTCTTGGTGGTCTGGTCTGAGAGCACCACCGCAAAGCCCAGCTTGGTAAAGAAGGCATGCCAGAACGGGTAGTTCTCGTACATGTTGAGCGCGCGAGGGATGCCCACCGTACCGCGCGGAGCCTCGTCAGGCGAGAGACACGGACGGTTGAAGAGCAGCTCGTTCTTGTACTTGAAGAGATTGGGTGCCTCGACCTTGTTGCGCTTGCTGCCAGCGCCCTTCTCGCAACGGTTGCCCGTGATGAAGCGGTGGCCACCACCAAAGTCGTTGATGGTGAGCAGGCAGTTATTGGAGCAGCGACCACAATGAACCTTGGAATGCTTAACTTGCAGATGGTCAATCTCGTCCTTGGAAAGCAGGGTGGAGACGCCATCCTCGCCCGCACGTTCACGCGCGAGCAGCGCCGCACCGTAGGCACCCATCGTACCCGCGATGTCAGGACGGATGACCTCACGGCCCGTGAGCAGCTCGAACGCACGCAGCGTGGCGTCAGACATGAAGGTTCCGCCCTGCACCACCACGTACTTGCCAATCTGCTCGTAATCGCGCAGCTTGATGACCTTGAAGAGGGCGTTCTTGATGACGGAGTAGCTGAGGCCCGCGGCCACGTCGCCGATGGTTGCGCCTTCCTTCTGGGCCTGCTTGACGCGGCTGTTCATGAACACCGTGCAGCGGCTGCCGAGGTCCACCGGCTGCTTGCCGTGCAGGGCCGTAGCGGCAAAGTCCTGCACGCTCATGCCCATCGAGTCCGCGAAGCTCGCAATGAACGATCCGCAGCCCGAAGAGCAGGCCTCGTTGAGCGAGATATGCTCGATGATGCCCTCGCCCACCTGCAGGCACTTCATGTCCTGGCCACCGATGTCCAAGATGAACTCGACATCGGGGACGAAGGCCTGCGCACCACGCAGGTGCGCGACCGTCTCGATCTCACCGCTGTCGGCACGGAGCGCCTCGATGAGGATGCCCTCGCCATAGCCCGTCGTAGTCACATGGCCGATGGTCACGCCCTCAGGCAGGCTCCGATAGATGTCATCCATGATCTTGCGCGCGGTACCCAGCACGTCACCGTTGTTGTTGCCGTACCAAGTGTACAGGAGCTCGCCGTGCTCGCCCACCACCGCGGCCTTCATGGTTGTAGAACCCGCATCGAGGCCGATGAACACACGGCCGCGATAGTCACCGAGGTTGCCGCGCGGGACGACCTCCTTGTCATGACGACGCTTGAAGGCGTAGTAGTCCTCGTCAGTGGCAAAGAGCGGGTCAAGACGCGCGACCTCTGAGCCCTGCGTATCCTTGAGGTTGGCAAGCGCGTCGATGACCTGCGCAAAGGTGACGGTCTTCTCCGTCTCGCCAGCAAGCGCTGCACCAGTAGCCACAAACAGGTGCGCGTTCTTGGGAACGATACGATGCTCCTCGTCGAGGTCAAGCGTCTCGTAGAAGCGCTTGCGCAGCTCCGACAGGTACTGCAACGGACCACCGAGGAAGGCGACGTAGCCACGAATGGGGTGACCACATGCCAGGCCAGAGACCGTCTGGTTGGCCACCGCCTGCAGCACAGAGCAGGCAACGTCGGCCGGTGCTGCGCCCTCGTTGAGCAGCGGCTGAACGTCAGACTTGGCGAAGACGCCGCAACGGCTTGCGATGGGATAGATGTGCGTTGCCCCCTTGGCAAGCTCGTTCAAGCCGGGAGCATCGGTCTCAAGCAGCGACGCCATCTGGTCGATGAACGCACCGGTGCCACCGGCACAGGTGCCGTTCATGCGCTGCTCGATGCCATTGTCGAAGTAGATGATCTTAGCGTCCTCGCCACCGAGCTCGATGGCGACGTCGGTCTGAGGAATGAGCGTCTCGACGGCACGTTTCGAGGCGATAACCTCCTGAACAAACTCGAGGTCAAGCCATTTGGCAAGCAGCATGCCACCAGAACCCGTAATGGACACACGCATGCGTGCACCGCCCAGCACGCGCTGGGCGCGCTCGAACAGCTGGCGTGCCGTGGCACGGATGTCCGTGTGGTGACGCTCGTAGTTGGCATATACCAGGTTGTCGTTGGCATCGATGACGGCCAGCTTCACCGTGGTGGAGCCCACATCAATGCCCAGACGAAGGTTGGCATGCCTGAAATCGACGGGATTTGCCGGGCTGAGCTCGGCGCCATCCTGACGCAGCGGCATGGCATAGCGTGCGGCGCTCTGCGCACGGTGGGAATCAGTTGTCCGAACCATTGAGGAGCTCCTTCCTCCGTGAGACAAACTGGGGGGCAATCGAAGGAATATCGAAACCGATGGGGCGACCATAGAGGTCGCCGGGACGTACGAACAGCATTGCGGTCATCATGCGAGCAACGATGCCCACCGGCTCGCGCATGCCTGTGGAGAGCCAGCGGACCAGTACACCCACTTCGGCCGAAATGACAAAGGTGAGATAGTAGTCAATCAAGACGTTTGCGTGCGGAACGATAAAGCCCTCCGCAACACGATCATGTGCCTGCTCGCGCACCATTTCGCTCAGGCGCTTCGAGAAGCCAGGGTCTCCCCCGTCACCTAGAAGCGCGGCCAGATACGATCCGTTCTTCTTGAAGTACGTCAGGAATTCCGTCGCGCCCGGGCATGGCTGGAACTTGTCGAGCGCAACCTTGAGCTGGTCAAGCGTCGTCTCTGAGATGCGCGCGACATAGGGGCGCATCTCCTCAAGAGCCTCGTCCTCAATGCAGCGCACGAGATCGGGGATGTCACGGTAGTGGGAGTAAAACGTACGGCGCGTCACGTCAGCGCGGTCAGTCACCGCCGTCACCGTTACTTGGCTGAGGTCTCCAGTCGCCTGAATCTCAGCCGCCAAAGCATCGCGCAGCGCAATGCGCGTACGCCGGCTGCGTCGGTTGATGCCCGGCGCCGTTGCCTTTTCTTGAGCAATAGTCGGCATAGGAACCTTTCTCACTCTGTGCAATTCTTCACAGCCTGAGCAGTATTGCACACCGTGAGTAAAATAGGTCACGAATGAGTTTCCACCACGAAACTGCCACGCAGCTTTCTCGCACTTCGTTGCGTATCTCATCTGTTGCAGTTACAGATAGCTTCGCGTTGCCGTCGTTCCCAAAAGTACCGTCGACCCGTTATGCAGAAGCGACGAGGTTTGCGGCGTAATGACACCCGCAATGCCCAGCGCAAGCAGGAGTGAGTTGAAGCCCATGATGGTTCTGAACGACTGATCAAAGCGCCGGTCAAGGCCTTGGCTAATCCTCCTGAGCCTCACAAGCGACTGTAGGTCAGAATCCGTCAGCGTGATGTCCGCCACCTCACGCGCGATGGCGGTTCCGGCCGCCATGGCCACACCCACGTCGGCCGCCGAGAGCGCAGGCGAGTCGTTGACGCCGTCTCCCACCATGACGACATGTCTTCCCTCGCGTTGTAGACGTTCCACGAAGGCGTGCTTGTCTTCGGGCAGCATGTTTGCCTGGAACTCGGTGATGCCTGCCGCATGGGCAACGCGCCGAGCCGCGGCCAAGTTGTCACCCGTCAGCATGATGACGTGCTTGAACCCAAGACGCTGCAGGTCGGCCACCGCTTCGGCGGCACCGGGTTTGAGCGGGTCTTCGATACCGAGAGCTCCCACGAGCTGCCCGTCATACGCTAGATAGAGCACCGAGAGGCCGCCCATTTCGTCCATGATGCGCTGACGAACCTCTGGCAAAACCTCGACGTGCTCATCTTCCACCACAAAATGGCGCGACCCGATAACCACGCGGACCCCACCCACTGACGATGCGAGGCCGTGCGCAACGATGTACTCCACGTCGGCGTGACGCTCACGATGCTTGAGGTTTGCCTCGGAGGCGGCATTCACCACCGCACGGGCCACGGGATGCGGATAGTGCTCCTCTAAGCAGGCAGCCAGCCTCAAAACGCGCGTGCGGCTCCAGCCGTTGAAGCCCATCACCTTGGTGACCTGTGGCGTTGCCTCGGTAAGGGTGCCCGTTTTGTCAAACACGATGGTGTCTGCCGCAGCGACGCGCTCAAAGTGCTTGGACCCCTTGACCGTAAAGCCTAGGCGAGCGCTCTCGCTCATGGCCGCCAAGACCGAGATGGACCCTGTCAGCTTGAGCGCGCACGAGTAGTCAACCATCAGCGAAGCTGCGACCTTGGTGATATCGCGCGTCGCCACACCTACGAGGGCAGCCAAAAGGAAGTTCCAAGGGACGATGGCATCCGCGAGACGATCACGGCGCTCCTGACGATACGAGCGAAGAGCCGAGGATTGCTCCACCATCGTAACGATTGCCCGAAGCTTGGTCTTGCCCGTGGTGGCGCGCACCCGCACAAAGACCTCGCCCTCCTCAACGGCAGTGCCAGCGAAGACGTCGTCTCCAACGGTACGTTCAACAGCGAGTGGTTCGCCCGTCAATGCCGCCTGGTTCACCATGGCAACACCGCGCTCGACGGTGCCGTCAATGGGCACCGGCATGCCCGTGCGCAGCACGATGAGGTCGCCTTCCGCAAGATCACGTGCGGGCACTGCCTCCTCTTGTCCATGCCTGACAAGCTGCGCTGATTCCGGGACCGTGAGCAGCGAGTATATCAACTCGTTTTGCGAGCGGGCGCGCGTGTAGTCTTCGAGCGTCTCTTCAAAGTCAAGCAAGAACATCGTCTCGGCAGCCGTTGCGGGATCTGCCTGAACAAGTGAGACTCCAATGGCCGAGGCATCCAGCACTGGCACATCAAGCCGCGGATGTGCAAGCGAGCGGAGCGCCGCCCAGAGGTAACGACGGTAGTGCCAGAGCGTCCATATGGTGCGCAGGATGCTGGGCAGAAACCATTTGCGCAGATAAAAGCCGCCAACGAGGTCTGCGATATCGAGCAGGAGGGAATGTGTGCGCGGAGCCAGCGCAACCGAGCATTCAGCACGCGTGGCAGCCATCATGTCTTCGTCTATGCGTCCAAGGTGACGAAGAACCTCAGCGCGACAGCTGGCATCGCTATAGCAGACGGCCAGCGAACCAATACGTGGGAAGATGGTCACCTTATGTATCGCCGCGCAGCCGAGCACGGCTTGCGAAAGCGCATCGACGTCAC
This sequence comes from uncultured Actinomycetes bacterium, assembly GCA_900314645.1. Classification (GTDB taxonomy): domain Bacteria; phylum Actinomycetota; class Coriobacteriia; order Coriobacteriales; family Atopobiaceae; genus UBA1367. Next base: position 26,425 of record OMWB01000001.1, on the reverse strand, counting down.
ACTCTGGAACGGCACCATCGAGACACACGCGAATGCGTCCGGGCACCTCATGCTCGATCCGATACCTCATGACAGGAGGATGCTCGCCTACTCAGCGTCAGCGGTATTGACGAAGGTAGCCTCAGCAACGATGTCGCCAACCTGCGCACGTGCCTCCTCAACGACGTTCTCGTAACGGGCGTTGGCGCGCATCCCGGCCGCAACGGTAGCGACGCACGCCTTGTGGACTGGCTCGCTGGTAAGGATGGCGGGCGCGACGGTGCCCAGCAGGAAGGAGCCTGCGGCAATGATGATGCGATTCTTGATCATGGTATGGTCCTCTCCCCTTGTCGATACGATGCTTGGCATCACGTTTGCGCTGGTGGATACTGTCATACCAGCGGACGCATATACCAACCAGAAGAGTATACTCCGTCTAACTTCAACCTCGGTTAACTTTTTGGAGGGATTGCTGTGGAACTCTGCATGCTTCCTTTTGGTCTTACCACGGATGGGCGAGAAGCCCACCTCTACGTGCTGTCCAATGCGAGCGGCATGACCGTAGCTGTAACCGAGGTTGGCGCAAGTGTCGTCGGCGTACGGGTGCCCAGCGCACGCGGCGAACTGCTGGATGTTGCCCTTGGTCACGCCAGCGCCCGTGCCTATGAGCGCGCTCATGCACTCATTGGTGCCACCGTGGGACGCGTCGCCAATCGCACGGCAGAGGCGCGTTTCACCCTCGACGGGTGTGAATATCAGCTTGCCGTCAACGAGAACGCCAACAACAACCACAGCGGACCTGACATGTGGAGCGGACGCTTTTGGGAACTTGCCGACACGGGCAATAGCCACGTGACGTTTGCGCTGCACTCCCCTGACGGCGACCAGGGCTTTCCTGGCGAAGTCACGATGCGCGTAACGTATGAGCTGACCGACGACAACCAGCTGATTGTTCGTCACGAGGCGACTCCTGAGGCCCGTACGCCCATCAACGTGACTAACCACACCTACTGGAACCTTGACGGTCACGCATCGGGCAGCACGCTGGAGCACAGCCTGTCGATTGACGCCGCATGCTACCTGCCCGTCAACGATGAGAACATCCCCACCGCAGGACCGACGCCGGTGGAGGGCACTCCGTTTGACCTACGGGAGGCACGCGTCCTGTCAGATGTTGTTCGCGACCTTCCCTACGGCCTTGACCACAACTTCTGCCTACGTACGGACGACGATGGCCCGCTCGTGCATGCTGCACGTCTGGTTGGCGGGAACTCGGGCATCGCCCTTGACCTGCTCACCGATGCGCCTGGCCTGCAGGTATATATGGCCGGATGGCTTGACCGCCCTGCTGAGAAGGACGGGGCCGCATACGGCCAGTTTGGCGGCGTAGCACTTGAAACGCAGCACTGGCCCGACACGCTCCACCACGCAGATTGGCCAAGCGTCATCTACGGCCCCGAGCGCCCCTTCTCCCAAACCGCGGTCTTCGCCTTCTCCACGCTCTGATCGAGCATCCTGCGATTGTTGACGTAAGCGGCGTCACATTCGTCAGAACAGCTTTGGAATCAAGCGCCAGCGGACCGTACGACGGTACTGCTCATACCCAGGCAAGCCCTCGGCGAGCATGTTGTCTTCCAAGAGCGTGCGGAGCACGATAAGTGCCGCCACCGCCAGCGAGACGAGCGCGACGCCCCGTGTGGGGAACACTGCCACGATGGCAACGCACCACATGAGAATGGCGGAGTACATGGGGTGACGCACGCAGGCATACGGGCCGCTGCTGCATACCTGCTGGTCTCGATCGCTCTGCACGCGCGAGACCGATTCCGCGTAGGCATTCGTCTGAAGGGCCCACGTCGTCAGCGCCGTGGACATGCCGTAGAGGATGAGTCCACCAATAAAGAGCACGTCAATGGGCTTGCCGAGGTCAGCAGTGGCACCCGCGACGTAATAGATGACAAAGTAGCCAAGCAGCCAGAACAGCGCGAGGATGACCTTGTCCCACGTGGGCGTGACGTCTTTGGTCGAGGCGATGTCTGCGCGGCGCTCGAGCGTTTCCGCGCTGGTGCGATACAGCCAAAGGGCAGAGATCACCGAGGCGAAGTAAATGGCAAACCAGATGCACGCGCGCAAGCCCAGCTGCCCGCCCGTTGCAAGCAGGAACAATGCAAGCCCGAGCGCTCGCTCTCCAAACAGACGGCCCGCGTAGATTGCCATGCCCTTGCTCATTGCCCCTCCTTCAACGCCCACACCGCCATTGTATACACCCATGGATTCCCCATTGGGGTCAGGCACTAATGGGGAACTCGGCAAGGGTCAGTGGTTGCTTCCCTATAATGGGAGCATTGCATCGCAGATAGGAGTCGGTATGGACATCACCCCGCAAGAAGTCGCCGAGACCATGGCCATGGTCTCCCAGCAGAACCTTGACCTGCGCACCATCACCATGGGCATCTCGCTGATGGGCTGCGCGGACGAGGACATGGGACGCATGCGCACCAAGGTGTATGACCGCATCACCCATACGGCCGAACATCTGGTAGAGACCGCTGACGCCCTCGAGCGCGAGTACGGTATTCCCATCGCAAACAAGCGCGTTTCCGTGACGCCTATCGCGCAGATTGCGGCAGCTTGTCCCAATCAGGATCTCTCCCCACTTGCCGTTACGCTTGACCACGCGGCGGAGACGCTGGGCATCGACTTCCTTGGTGGCTTCTCCGCGCTGGTACAGAAGGGCATGGGCAACGCTGACCGGCGTCTCATCGCCTCCATCCCCACCGCGCTTGCCACCACCGAACGCGTCTGCAGCAGCGTGAACGTTGCCTCCACGCGCGCCGGCATCAACATGGACGCCGTGCTGCTGATGGCCCAGACCATCGTCGAGACGGCAACCGCGACCACGGTACGTGACTGCTGCGGTGCCGCCAAGCTGGTAGTCTTTGCCAACATGGTGGAGGACTCGCCGTTCATGGCGGGTGCTATTCATGGTTCTGGCGAGGCTGACGCCGTCATCAACGTGGGCGTCAGTGGACCGGGCGTCATGGCTGCAGCGCTTCGCCAGCTCCCCCAGAGCGCAAGCCTCATGGATGTGGCTGAGAAGATCAAGGAGACCGCGTTCAAGATCACGCGTGCGGGCGAGCTGATGAGCCGCGAGGCGTCACGTCGCCTCGGCGTCGAGAAGGGCATCGTTGACCTTTCACTGGCACCGACCCCCGCAGCTGGTGACTCTGTTGCAGAGATTCTCGAGATCATCGGCGTGGGCCGCACCGGCGGTCCTGGCACCACCTGCGCGCTGGCTCTGCTCAATGACGCTGTCAAGAAGGGCGGTGTCATGGCGAGCTCGTCAGTGGGCGGCCTCTCCGGCGCGTTCATTCCCGTGTCGGAGGATGCCGGCATGATTCGCGCAACCGAGGAGGGGGCGCTGACTCTGGAGAAGCTTGAGGCCATGACGAGCGTCTGCTCCGTTGGCCTCGACATGATTGCCGTGCCAGGCGACACGACGGCCGAGACCATCGCTGGCCTGATCGCCGACGAGATGGCCATTGGCGTCATCAACACCAAGACCACCGCCGTGCGCGTCATCCCCGCCATCGGGCACGAGGTGGGCGATACGCTCGTGTTTGGCGGCCTTTTGGGAACGGCGCCCGTCATGCCCATCAACCAGTTTGCGGGCAGCGTGCTCGCACGCCGCGGCGGACGCTTCCCCGCACCGCTCAACTCGCTGAAGAACTAGCGCGGGTTGCGCTTGTTGACGCTGCGGGGGCCGTCCCGGTCAACATCGGCTTGAGAGATACAGGCATCTCTCAAGCCGATGTTGACCGGGACGGCCCCCGCAGCGTCAACAAGCGCCTTAAGGGAAACGGCCCCCGCAGCGTCAACAAGCGCCTTATAGGAAGCGCACCTCGGGATGGAGGCGCACGCCAAACTGGCGCTCCACCTCGTCTTGCACGTGCTCAATCACGGCATGTACGTCGGCGGCCGTCGCGCCGCCCACGTTGACCACGAAGCCCGCGTGCTTCTTCGACACGGCCGCGCCGCCCGACTGCCAGCCCTTGAGCCCGGCATCAGAGATGAGCTTTCCCGCGAAATAGCCCTCGGGACGCTTGAAGGTAGAGCCGGCACTCGGCAGCTCAAGCGGCTGCTTCTCCTCGCGCTGACGCGTCAACTCGTCCATGGTGGCACGGATGTCTTCAGGCTCGCCCTTCTTCAGCGCAAACGTCGCGCTCAGCACCACCATGCCCTCGTCCGCGATGCGGCTCTGGCGATACCCCAGGTTGAGCTCGTCTACGCTGAGCGTGTCCATCTGGCCGTCCGCACGCAAGACGCACACGCTCTTCAGCACGTCAGCCATGCATCCGCCATACGCGCCGGCGTTCATGAAGCATGCGCCGCCAATTGACCCCGGAATGCCACACGCAAACTCAAGGCCAGAGAGCCCCTGTTCACACGCCATCTTGGAGGCCTCGCGCAGGCCAACGCCCGCCTGGCAGCTCATCTCCTCGCCGTCGACCGACACACCAACCAGGCCCTCGGTCAGCGAGATGATCACGCCGCGATAGCCATCATCAGAAACGAGCAGGTCAGAGCCACAGCCGAGCACAAAGAACGGCACCTCTGCCGCACGACACACCTCAAGCACCTCGGCAATCTCGTCCACGTCATCGGGCGTCACAAAGAGGTCTGCCGGGCCACCAATCTTAAAGGTGGTGTGCTCGCTCATGGGCTCGTCAACCAATACGTTGTCTTCACCCACGATCTGGACGAGTCGATGGGCAAGCCCCGTCTTGTCATAGCCGGTATTGGACATGTTTCTCTCCTTGAAATGCATTGGAATGGCGCAGATGGATGAGCGGGTTTAGCGCGGGATCACCGGGGATGTGAGGTAAGGTGCCAGCCCCCACAGAACTCGCAGCGGTAACTGGTGAGGCCCGTCCGCCCGTGCGCGGCGCACGTGGCGATGGCCTCTTGCGCATCCCAGCTGGTGGCGTAGCGATTCTTGGACTCGCAGGACTTCGCGCGATATCCAGCCTCGCGGCGTTCGTCGAGCTTCGCGCGGTCGCGCTTGATGCGCTCGTAGGCAGCGTCGTACCCACCCAGCTGAGACCTGAATGCCTCAACCTGGCGCTTCTTTGCCGATGGCTTTCTGCTACCCATGAATACTCCGTCGTAGTGAATACGATAAAGAGTGTAACTGCTCTCAGGCGCCCGCCACAGATGGCGGTCACGAGCCCACGAGAAAGCCCAACCCACACCATGCCGCAACCTCAGCACTTCCGTGGGTGCCTGACGATACGCACCTGTAGGTGCCTAGTTGCGTGCAGCAAACACAATGGCTATGCTCGTAACCGCATACAGTTTCAGGGCGGGGTGAGATTCCCCACTGGCGGTGATGGGCACGGCCCAGAGTCCGCGAGCCGCACAAGCAGCCGATCTGGTGAGATTCCAGGACCAACGGTCATAGTCCGGATGAAAGAAACGGAGGCGCCACCATGGCCACCAATTCCAGCGCACGTCACGACACCCACTCCACCACCGCAAGCAGCGGCTGGTCAACGAAGCGCATCGCCGTCACGGCACTGTTCTGCGCGGTCGCAGCCATCTGCACGCTCTTCATCGAGTTCCCCATTCTGCCGGGTGTCACGTTCCTTAAGTACGATCCCTCGGCCATCGCGGCGCTCATCGCCGGCTTCGCCTATGGCCCCGCAACGGGCATCGTGGTATCGGTGCTCCCCTACCTCGTGCACCTCGCCACGGAAAGCGGCATCTACGGCACGATCATGGCCATCATCGCGACGCTTACGCTCGTGCTGCCTGCTTCGCTCATCTACCAGCGCAACACCACTATGCGTGGCGCCATCACGGGCCTCGTGGTGGGCGGCGTGGTCTGTCTGTCGTGCTGCATCCTCGCCAACATCGTGATCACCCCCATCTACATGGGAGCCCCACGCGACGCCGTGATTGCCATGATCGTTCCCACGCTGCTGCCGTTCAACGTGCTTAAGATTGCGCTGAACTGCGTAATCACCGCATTCGTGTATAAGCCCATCTCCAAGGCGCTTGAGAGCTAGTGGCTGCCTCTGCCAACAAAGACCAGGTCATGAGGGGCGCGACGCAACCTGTCGTGTCCCTCAGCCATGTCACGCTGCGCTATGGTGACGGCCCGAGCGTGGTCACGGCGCTGGATGACGTTACCCTCGACGTGGCTCCAGGCGAGCGCGTCTGCGTACTGGGTGCCAACGGATCAGGCAAATCCACCTTGGCATCCGTTATCTGCGGCCTGCTTGCCCCCGACGAAGGCGCAGTCACACTTGTGGGCGAGGACGTCTTTGGCCCCGACGGCGTCGACTTTGAGGCCTACCAGCGAGCCCGTCGACAGCTGGGCCTCGTGTTCCAAAACCCAGACGACCAGATCGTCACCTCCATTGTTGAGGAGGACGTGGCGTTTGGTCCTGAGAATCTGTGCCTTGAGCCCGAGGAGATTGGCACGCGCGTAGCGCGCGAGCTTGCGCGCGTCGCCATGACCGATTACGCACGCAGCAACCCCTCCAACCTTTCTGGCGGGCAGAAGCAGCGTGTGGCCATTGCGGGTGCCCTTGCCATGGAACCTCGCGTGCTGGTGCTCGACGAGCCAGGCGCTCTCCTTGACGTACGCGGACGCCGCGGCATAATGCGCGTGATGGCCGAGCTCCGCGGCCTCGGCACCACCATCGTGCACATCACGCACTTCATGGACGAGGCGCTCGCCGCTGACCGCGTCGTGGTGATGGACCACGGGCGCGTTGCGCTGGACGGCACGCCGCAGGAGGTCTTTGCGCACGGCGAGCGGCTCGCCGGCCTTGGCTTGGAGGTTCCCTTCACCGCACAGCTGGCAGGCGCGCTGCGAGCCCGGGGCGTTGACGTGCCATGGACGTGCGACGAGGCGGTTCTCCGCGCCGCACTTGCATCCAACTCCCCGTTGGGGCCTGTCCCCCATGGGGAGTCCCCATTAGGGACAGGCCCCAATGGGGAGTCCACCGCGGTGCACGTGGAGCGTGTCTCATACTCATACCGAGATGCAGACAGCCGCAAGGCCTTGGACAACGTCTCGTTTGACGTTGCGGCCGGGACGTCTGTGGCCATCGTGGGACAGACCGGCTCGGGCAAGTCCACGCTCGTGCGCATGCTCTGCGCGCTTGAGGTGCCTGACCAGGGCCGCATTGTGGTTGATGGCCTTGACACCAAGAGCCGTAAGGAGCGCCGCAAGCTTCATGGCAAGGTGGGTTACGTCATGCAGCATCCCGAGCGTCAGCTCTTTGCCGAGACCGTGCTGGAGGATGTTGCCTATGGACCGCGCAACCTGGGGCTGTCTCCCGATGAGGTGCAGAAGCGCTGTGCGCACGCCCTCTCGCTGGTGGGCCTGACCGGTAAGGAAGAGGCTTCTCCATTCCAGCTGTCCGGCGGGCAACAGCGACTATGCGCCATCGCCGGCGTCTTTGCCATGGAGCCGGGCATCCTCGTGCTTGACGAGCCCACGGCAGGGCTCGACCCGCGCGGCCGAGCGCAACTCGAGCGCATCCTGGAAGACATCCACGACCACGACGTCACTACCATCCGCGTCACGCATTCCATGGATGACGCTGCAAAGGCGCAGCAGGTCATCGTACTTTCGCAGTCCAAACCACTCATGGCAGGAACTCCTCACGAGGTTTTCTGTGAGGCCAATAGCCAGATACTTCATGACGCAGGCCTCGGGCTGCCCGAGCCGTTGCGATGGGCCATCTCGTTGGGCCTAGACACGGCTCCCCTCACCATTGAGCAGCTGGTAGAAGACCTTGTTACCATCCGTGCCACCTCACGTGCCAAGGAGGTGGGCTGATGGCGTTTAAGCTCTCGATGGGCGAGTATTGGCCTGGCCAGTCGCTCTTGCACCGCATGGACCCGCGCGCCAAAGTGGCCTGCATGCTTGCGTTGATGGTGTCGGTCTTCTTTGTGCATTCGTTCCCGCAACTAGCCCTCAGCTGGACGGTGGCACTCGCGCTCATCACGCTCTCCCGCGTGCCGGTGGTCAAGGTGCTGCAATCCATACGTCCCGTCGTGGCCATGCTTACGATCTTGGGAGTCTGCAACCTGCTGCTCGTGCGCACTGGGCAAACGATTGTCTCCCTCGGGCCGCTCGTCATCACCTCTGGCGGCATCTGGGCGGCAATTCTGTACTCGTTGCGCTTGGTGGCGGCCGTCATCGCCGCGGCGCTACTCCTCCTTACCACCACGCCTACGCAGCTCACCGACGCCTTCGACGCAGCGTTGTCACCGCTCTCGCGCGTTGGCCTTCCGGGCCACGAGCTCGCCATGGTCTTCTCGCTCATGCTGCGGTTCATTCCCACACTGGCAGACGAGGCATCCGCCATTCTTGATGCGCAGACCGCACGCGGCGGCGCCCTTGCGGAAGGCTCCCCCATCCAGCGCGTGAAGGCCGTCGTCCCCGTCATCGTGGCGCTTCTGGCAAGCAGCCTCAGACATGCCAACGGACTCTCGCGCGCCCTCGACGCCCGCTGCTACGAGGGTGGAGCCGCACGCGGGCACTGGCATCCTCTCCGCATGAACGCCAGCGACTGGCTGGCGCTTTTCGCGACCGCTGCCTACGCCGTCGTGCTAGTCTCTCTCGGGTAGGGAAGCTGAGAGCGGCCATTTCGTGGCCGTATGACACACAGGACGGTGATAACGATGCTCTCTGATGCGCTCGAGCGGCATGCGCGGGTAGGGAGAATCCTCAAGGATGTCCTCTCCTCAAAGGAGGGACCAACCCCTTCCGAAAGCAAGGAGCACGGGAAGCAGCTCCGCGAGGAAGTCCCCTTCGAGGCGCACGCAGCCTGGTTGGCGCCCGACTCACGCACTGACCCCGTCGAGCTGCTGCTCTCGCAGGACGAGACGCGCGTACCGTCGTTGGTGTCCCTCCGTCACGAACGCATGGCCGTCTCTCCGTTCACGTTCTATCGCGGAGCCGCGCTCGTCATGGCGTCAGATCTCTCTCACACACCCTCGACGGGCCTCATGGTGCAAGCGTGCGGCGACGCGCATATCGCCAACTTCGGCATGTTCCGCTCGCCGGAGGGACGCACCGTCTTCGACATCAACGACTTTGACGAGACCGCACCCGGCCCCTGGGAGTGGGACCTGAAGCGCCTGGTCACCAGCGTCGAAATCTGTGGTCGGGACCGCGGCTTCTCGGCCAAAGACCGCAAGACCGCCGTGCGCATGTGCGCACAGAGCTATCGCACGAGCATGCTCGGCTTCGCCAAGATGGGCCATCTCGACGTCTGGCACGATCACATCGACCTCGACGAGCTGTTTGACCTGCTTACTGAGGATGCGTCAAAGGATGAGCGAGAGGATGCCAAACGCGCCCTCAACAAGATGCGCGGCAAGAATAGCCTGCGCGCTGCTGAGAAGTTCACTGAGGTGGTCGACGGGCACCTGCGCTTCAAGAGCATCCCGCCGACGCTGATTCCGTGGCGCGAGATTGAGTCATCCACCAGCCTCGGTAGCTTTTTGGGATCAGAAGGTGCTGAGCGCCTGCTCACACTGGGGATGGCGGAATACCGCGACACCCTCAGTCCCGAGACCCGTCAGGTGATGCGGCTTTATCACGGCAGCGACATCGCGCACAAGGTGGTCGGCGTCGGCAGCGTGGGTACACGAGCCCTCGTGATGGTGCTTGAGGGAGCAAGCCTCAAGGATCCGTTGGTGCTGCAGCTCAAGGAGGCGGGAGAGTCCGTGCTCGAACGCTTCTGTGAACAAGATGACCGGAAGCATCACGGGCGCCGGGTCGTGGAGGGGCAGAAAGCCTTGCAGGCGGTAAGCGACGCGTTGCTTGGATGGTGCACCCTGCCCGATGAGAACGGCAAGCCACGTGACTTCTACGTGCGACAACTTTGGAACGGCAAAGGGTCGTTTGATCTTACAACCATAAGCGAGGAGCGCCTCGCCGGATTGGCCGCGATGTGCGGATGGACGCTCGCGCACGCGCACGCACGCACGGGCGACCGCTTTGCCATCGCTGGCTATCTGGGAAAGAAGAGCGGATTCGACCACGCAATGGTCAAGTTCGCCCGTGCCTATGCCGACCAAAACGAAGCCGACTTCCAGCGCTTCGTACAGGCAGTTTCTGACTCTGACAAGCAGTAGAACCTACAACATGAGACGGGCCTGGAATCATCCGGGCCCGTCTATAAGGTCGTTACGCGAAGTACGCCACGTTGCCAGCGACGAGGGCCGGCACCAGAGCTGTGTTACTTGGTGTAGCCAAACGCCATGTCGACGCCAAACAGGCCACCCATGTCAATAATCAGCATGTCGTCGATCTGCTTGATGGGCAGCTGCAAGTAGGTCATGTCAATCTTGGCGCCGTCGTCATCAATCACCAGTGCAGCGTCAGTGCCCATAAAGGTCACCGAACCGTCATCGCCAAAGACCAGCGACATGTCTACATCGGATTCCCCGCCGCTATACATCTGGGCAAGCGAAGCAGGGTCGGCATATGCGGTCACGCCCATCATGCACAGGGCGCCCATTTGCCACGTACCCGTCAGCTCGTCAGCAGACGTAACAGCGGTCGCCTTGCTGAGGTCAATCGCTTGGATATCAGCAAGCTTGCCGTCAGCCGTGAAGGTCATCGTTGCCTCTTGCTCTTCCATCGGCAAGGTGGCTACGAGCGCGTCATCCTGATAGACAAAAGACACCGTGTCCGTATCACCAAGCGGGGCTTCGCTTGACTCAGATGTGTCTGTCCGCTCCAGTGTCGCCACGAGCGTATCGTCATTCGAGAGCTCCCACGTCAGGTTAACGGTATTGCCCAGATAGTTTATGGAGCCCGTGCCACCCTCGGCAATTGTCAGTGCGAGAACGCCTTCTGACGTGTCGATTTGGCTGGTGTCTATGTCTTCAGAAGCCATACCCGCGATGTTGAGGATATCCGCGAAGTTACCGACCATCGTGATGCCCTGTGTCTTGAGGGCCGCAATCTTCCATGTGCCGATGAACTTCTCTGACGGGTCAACTTGCACCACAGCGTCGCCGCTACCGCCCCCGGACCCGCCGGCACTTCCACCGCTGCCGCCACCGCAGGCTGCCAAGGCGATGGCAAACGCACATACGAGTGCTACGAGAACTACCTGCAAACGTTTCTTCATGTTTGGCCCTCCCATCTCAAACAGTTGCGTTCTGGAACAGTGGGCGCTCTGCCACCTCCCAAGACCACGCTAACATGTGGCATCCCTGCGGTCGATTGGTTTTCTCAGCGGACTCCCCAAGAGTGCTGACCGAGACGTTGGACGCAAATGATACGGGCCTCCCGCATATTCGGAAGGCCCGTAACCTGCTTTATCTCTTGTGCTCAGGCGACACGCACACCTTATGCGAAGTACGCCACGCCGCCAGCGAAGAGCGGCTGGTACGGATTGCCCGGAACGTTCTTGAACGTACCCGCGCTGTAGCGCTCCGTGTGACCCATCTTGCCCAGCACACGGCCGTCGGGGCTCGTAATGCCCTCGATGGCGAGCATCGAACCGTTGGGGTTCACGCTGAGGTCAAGCGAGGGGACGCCCTGCTCGTCCACGTACTGCGTCGCTATCTGGCCCGACGCCGCCAGCTTGGCAATCAGCTCGTCGGAGGCCACGAATCGACCCTCGCCGTGGCTGATCGCGATGGTGTGGATATCATCCACCGAGCACTGGGACAACCACGGAGAGAGGTCTGAGGCCACACGCGTGCGGACCAGACGGCTCTGGTGGCGTCCGATGGTGTTGAAGGTGAGGGTGGGGCAGGTGTCGTCCATGGCGCGGATGTCGCCGTAGGGCACGAGGCCCAGCTTGATGAGCGCCTGGAAGCCGTTGCAGATGCCCAGCATGAGGCCGTCGCGCGCCTGCAGCAGGTCACGAACTGCCTCGGTCACCGCCGGTGCACGGAAGAAGGCCGTGATGAACTTGGCCGATCCGTCAGGCTCGTCGCCGCCAGAGAAGCCCCCGGGGATCATGACGATCTGAGACTTGCGAATCTCTTCCACCAGCTGAGCCGTGCTCTCGGCAACCGCCTCGGGAGTCAGGTTGTTGATGACCAGCACGTGCGCGTCGGCGCCAGCGCGCTCAAAGGCGCGGGCGGAGTCGTACTCGCAGTTGTTGCCCGGGAAGACCGGAATGATGACGCGCGGACGGGCAAAGCCGATCTTGGGGGCAACACGCGCAATGCCCTTCTCGGCAATCCGGAAGCTGGGGGCGTCAACGGTCTTGCCGGCGCGGCGATACGGGAAGACGGGCTCGAGCTTGGCCTCCCACGCCTCCTGCAGCGGAGCAAGGTCGATCGGCTCATCGCGGAACACCCACTGGTAAGCCTCGGTCGTAACGCCAAGAATGGCAATGGTGACCAGCTCAGAGGACGCATCGATAACGGCATCGTCCGAAAGCTCAACGATCATGCTGCCGTAGGCGGGACTCATGAGCGCCTCCGCGGTGAAGTCCCACTCCAGCTCAAGACCCAGCTGGTTGCCAACGCACATCTTGAAGAGCGCCTCAGCCGCGCCACCGTAACCCGGCGTGGAGACGGACAGGGCAACGCCCCTGCCAATCAGCTCTTCGACGGCATCCAACACAGCGAGGAAAGAAGTGGGCTCTGGCGTCACGCCGTCGCTCTGATACTTCGGCACGAGCGCAATCACCCGATGGCCTGCGCCCTTGAACTCCGGCGAGGTCACGCGGTTGACGTTGCCCACGGCCGTGGCAAACGAGACGAGCGTAGGCGGAACGTCGAGGTCCTCGAAGCTGCCGGACATGGAGTCCTTGCCTCCAATGGCACCGATGCCAAGGTCGACCTGAGCCATGAGCGCACCAAGAACCGCGGCGGTGGGCTTGCCCCAACGCTCAGGCACGTCGCGCAGGCGCTCGAAGTACTCCTGGAAGGTGAGGTAGGCATCCTTGTGGTGGAAGCCCGCAGCCACGAGACGCGCCACGCTCTCCACCACCGAGCAGTACGCACCATGGAACTGGTCGGCACTCATGAGATAGGGGTTGAAGCCCCACGCCATGCCAGAGCACGTAGTGGTCTCGCCCAGAACGGGCATCTTGGCGACCATCGCCATCGACGGCGTGAGCTGCGTACGGCCGCCAAACGGCATGAGCACCGTAGCGGCACCAATGGTGGAGTCAAAGCGCTCAGAGAGGCCCTTGTTGGAGGCGACGTTGATGTCAGTCACGAGGGCTGCCATCTTCTCGGCAAACGTCGTGCCAGCCACCTCGACGCCCGTGTAGGTGCCCTGCGACACCACGTGCACCGCCTGATGCTTGGGCGCGCCGTTGGAGTTCAGGAACTCGCGGCTGACGTCCACGATGGTCTCGCCGTCCCACACCATACGCAGGCGCGGCTCGGCCGTCACGGTTGCCACCTCGGTTGCCTCGAGGTTCTCCTCGTGGGCGTACCCGATGAACTCGGCAACATCCTCAGGTGCCAGTGCCACAGCCATGCGCTCCTGGCTCTCAGAGATGGCCAGCTCGGTACCGTCCAGACCCTCGTACTTCTTGGGCACCTTGTTCAGGTCGATGAACAGGCCGTCTGCCAGCTCACCGATGGCCACGGACACGCCGCCCGCGCCAAAGTCGTTACAGCGCTTGATGAGACGGCAGGCGTCCTCACGACGGAAGAGGCGCTGCAGCTTGCGCTCGACCGGCGCATTGCCCTTCTGCACCTCTGCGCCGCAGGTCTCGAGGCTCTCAAGCTTGTGGGCCTTGGAGCTGCCCGTCGCACCGCCAATGCCGTCGCGGCCGGTGCGGCCACCAAGCAGGACGATGACGTCACCCGGCGCGGGGCACTCGCGACGCACGTTCTTGGCGGGCGTGGCGCCCACCACGGCACCAATCTCCATGCGCTTGGCCATGTAGCCAGGGTGATACAGCTCGTTGACCTGGCCGGTTGCGAGGCCAATCTGGTTGCCGTAGGAAGAGTAACCAGCCGCAGCGGTGGTCACGAGCTTGCGCTGCGGCAGCTTGCCCGGGATGGTCTCGGACACCGGAACCAGCGGATCAGACGCGCCGGTCACGCGCATGGCCTGGTAAACATAGCTGCGGCCAGACAGCGGGTCGCGAATAGCTCCGCCGATGCAGGTGGCAGCGCCGCCGAAGGGCTCGATCTCGGTGGGGTGGTTGTGGGTCTCGTTCTTGAAGAGGAAGAGCCAATCCTCATCCGTGCCGTTGACGTCCACCTTCACCTTGACGGTGCAGGCATTAATCTCTTCGGACTCGTCCAGGTTCTTCATCTGGCCCGTGTGCGTGAGCCACTTAGCGCCCAAGGTGCCCATGTCCATCAGAGTGACGGGGCGCTCAGAACGGCCGAGCTCGTCGCGCATGGCCAGATAGCGGGCAAATGCCTGCTTCACGACTTCGTCGTCAATCGTAACGTCCTCAAGCACCGTGCCGAACGTGGTGTGACGGCAGTGGTCAGACCAATAGGTGTCGATCATCCTGATCTCGGTGATGGTCGGATCACGCTTCTCGGTCTTGAAGTAGTCCTGGCAGAACGTAATGTCAGCCAGGTCCATAGCCAGGCCCTTCTCGTCCACGAAGGCGGCGAGGGCAGCCTGATCAAGCTCGAGGAAGCCATCCAAGGTCTCGACCATGGGGGGCTTGGGATACTCCATCTTCAGCGTGTCGCGCTCGGCCAGAGACGCCTCGCGTGCCTCAACCGGGTTGATGACGTAGTGCTTGATGGAGGCTACGTCGGCGTCGGAGAGAGCGCCCTCGAGGTAGTACACCTTTGCGGAGAGCACCGCTGGACGCTCGCCCTGGCTAATCAGCTGGATGCACTCGCTTGCGGAGTCTGCGCGCTGGTCAAACTGGCCAGGGAGGAACTCCACCGCAAACACCTGGGCACCGTTGGCATCGGGCATGGACTCGCTCGCATTGTCAGACTGCGGCTCCGAGAAGACCGTCGGGACGCACTGCTCAAAGAGCTCGCGCGAGATGCCCTCCACGTCATAGCGGTTGATAAGGCGAAGGTTGGTAAGGGCCGGGATGCCGAGAATGTCCTGCAGCTCTGCAAGAAGCTGGCGGGCCTCGACGTCAAAGCCGGGCTTCTTCTCTACATAAACGCGGAAGACCATGTAAGGCCACCTTTCGCTACACATATGTCACAACACTTCAATGATACTGTTTGGCCTTTGGCAAGCCGCTGCTTCCGCAAGTTCCCCACGCTAAAGAAACGTCGCGTACAAATGAGTGAGGGACAAGGGCTTACAACCCTTGTCCCATTTGCGATGGGGTTCGGAGCCCTTGTCCCGCGTAGGTTGGGATACGGGGCTACAGGTGCATAATGCCGGTGAAACCGACGCGCGCGGCGTTGTGGCCCTCCTCCACATTGGAGAAGACCACCAGCGCGGCCACGGAGTCAGTCTCGGCGTCCTGCGCCACCACGCGCATGCTCAGCGTCACGTACTTGCCGCTCTCAAAGTAGTTGGTCCACGCCCAGTCATCCGCCTCGATGGAGACCTCGAAGCACTCGTCAAAGCGGTTGTGCTCGACGCGCGCGAGGTCATTGAGGCGGCGTTCGCTGGCTTCCAGGGAATCGGCGCCGATCATCTCCAGCACCTTGAGGCACACGTCCGTCGCGTTGAGGTAGCGATACACACCCTTCCGGCGCATCATGAGCGCCACGGGCATGTCGCTCGGCACATAATGGCCATTCACCTGGCCCGCAGGAATGGGGCGCTGCAGGTTGACGTGGGCAATCTTGCTGTAGAAACCACGCATGGCAGCGGGCTCGATGGGCGGATAGTTTCCGGCAGCTATGCACGCTTCAACCGACTGGAACGACTGGGGACGCGCAAAGAGGTAGCCCTGTGCGCGGCCGCAGCCCACGCTCTTCAGGAACTGCAGCTGCTCGGCCGTCTCCACACCCTCAACGAGCGTCTTGAGGTTGAGCTCCTTGGCAAGGTTGATGACATTGGCCAGAAGCACGCGCGAGTCGTCGCCCGCCTCAAAGCCGCGCAGGAAGCCCATGTCAATCTTGACGAGGTCAAACGAGTACTCCTTCAGAAGGTTGAGCGAGGAGTACCCGCTGCCGAAGTCATCCATCCACACTTCAAAGCCGTCAGAGCGGAAGCGGTCGATCTCGTCCTTGAGGAACTCCTGGTTGCCGGTGAGGGCGCTCTCGGTAACCTCCACGGACACGTACTTGCGCGGAACACGATACTCGTCGAGGATCGCCTCAATCTCGCTCACCACGTCGCACAGCTCGAAGTCGAGGCGCGACAGGTTGATGGAGACCGTGGCAAACTCCCTATGCGCGTCCATCCTGCGACGCATGTCGCGGCATGCACAGCGAACAACCTGCAGGTCAAGCTTATGGATGAGGCGCGCCTCTTCAAGCACCGGAATGAACTCGTTGGGGTAGATGGAGCCACGCTGTGGGTCTTCCCAGCGAGAGAGGGTCTCCTCGTCACAGACCTCGCCCGTCGCAACGTGCACGATGGGCTGGTAGTACACCTTGATGTAGCCCTTCTCAATGGCCTCGTCGAAGTGGTCGAGCACGTACTGGCGGGTGGCGATCTGCCGCTTGAGCTCCTCGTCGTACTCGCGGAAGTACACGTCCTTGCGGCCCTTGATGGTGTCGCATGCCAGCTTAGCGCGGTCGCAGATGACGCCCGCCTCTTCCACGGAGCCATCTGGCGTGCAGATGCCAGCCTTCAGCCAGATGGAGGAGTCCTTGAGGTGCTTGCGAAACTCCTCGCGCACCTTCTTGACGCCCGGCAGTGCGGCAGAGCGCGTGGTAGCAACCATAAACTGGTCGGCACTCCAACGCGAGGCGACGCATCCGGGGTAGGCGTTCTCAATGGCGCGGCCGATCAACACCAGCAGCTCGTCACCTGCCGTGTAACCAAACTGCTCGTTGTAGCTCTTGAAGTTCTGCACATTGAAGTAGACCACCGTGAGCGGGTCATCTTCGTCGTTGGCGTGGGCATCGAGCATGATGGCCAGCTCGTTGCGGAAGTGCACGCGGTTTGCCAGACCCGTGAGCTCGTCCTCTTCATACGACTTGTACGTGCGTGCATGCAGGTGGCTCGCGCGCATGAACGGGTCTCCCTTGAGAGGAGCGCCCACCGCACGGTCTTTGCCCTGACGCTTGGCCTCGTACATCTTGCGATCGGCAAACCGGATGGCCTCGTGAAGGTCGTCAGACTCCTCGAGCTTGCCATAGACGTAGCCAAAGCTACAGGTGAGGTTGAGCGGCGTGCCGTGATAGTCAATGGAGGCGATGCAGTGGCGTAGCGCCTGAAGCTGCTTCAGCAGGTCATCTTCGCTCTCAAAATGACGGACGATGACAAACTCGTCGCTGCCATAGCGGAAGGTGTGCTCGTCGCCAAACTGACGCTGCACCGCCTGGCCAATCTGCTGAAGCAGCAGATTGCCCACGTTCTCGCCGTAGGCATCGTTAATCAGGCGGAAGTTGTCCACATCCGCAAGAATCACGTACAGCGTTTGGCCGATCAGCTGCTCTATCTCGTTATATAACGTGTAGCGGCCACGCACGCCTGTCAGGCCGTCACGCAAGTCATATGAGCCGGTCGCTCTGGTCTCCACAACGTGGGAGGTTCCCGCTGGCGGTGTCATCTAGCCCCCTCTACGTGCTCTTACTTGCTTGAGCCACCGTGCTCATTTGGCATCGAGGAAACGGACGGGCGTCGCGCTTCCGCTCGAAGGGGCGTTCACGGCATAGATAAGAATAGTATCAATTGTCCTCAAACACATGTCAACTAATAGTTACTTTCGTGCGAGAATGGCACCTGACACAAACAAATGTTCGTTGTACAATAGAGGGTCAACACTGTGCGGAGGGAGGTGCGCATGCCCGATATCGAAAGAATCTTACGAGAGCTCCTGGCCAATCGTCGGTTGACGGAAAGCGCCACCTTCACCTCACGCACCTACAGTGACCAGCCCATCCTCCAAACGGGCAAACAGATGCGCGAGCGCAACGAACGCAACCGCCAAAAGGTGAGCTCGCTGCCGCACACTGACTACACGCCCAACCAGCCTTGGCGTCCTTCAACAGCGGGAGCGGCGCGACCGCAGACGCAAGCGTCTGCGGCGCCCCGACAGCTCTCGCTTGAGCAGGCTGCACCGCAGAGCGTTGCCGGCCAAACCGTCCCTGAGCGCTATTACCAGCTCCGCGCCATGGCCACTGACCAGCCCACTCCTGGTTCCTCGTCGTTCAGGGGCTCACTTGCCTATGGGTCACGCTCCGCCAATCGTCTGTTCTTTGAGCAGGCGCGCTTCATGGAAGACTTTGAGGACGAGTACGAGTTCCATGGCACATACTCTCAGTACTTCCCCACCTACAGCTCCATGACGCTTTCGCAGCTGAGAGGATACTTCTCGTGGCGCACACAGGTGCGCTCTGGGCAGATGCCCGAGGCGCCGCTCTCGTTCGCGTTTCTGCATGTGTACGAGCTGCTCTGTGGCATTGGCACCACGCCCGGTGAGCAGGGCTTTATTGATCTTGTCGCGTTCCGTGACGCGTTCTCGCAGACTGATGCGGCACAGGGCTCTACGTTCTCCTCGTACCTTCGCCGTTGGTTGCGCGACTACGTGGCATACCACGGGCTTGACCCAGCGGTCCTTCCCGAGGCCGCACAAGGCATGCAGGCACAGGTGTTTACGCTTCTCCGTGCTGAGGAAGAGACGCTTGCGGCCAACAAGCTCACGCGCAAGGAGGGGAAGCTGGACGGGAACGCACTCGGCCTGCCGCCGGTGACGGACGAACAGCTCTTGGCGGCGCTCAACGAATGCTCGAGTTACCAGATTTGTGGTGCGCGACTCTCTAGAGACAAGCCTGATGAGCTGCGCCGCATTGCCAGCGACACCTTCCGAGCACTGGTTTTGCACTGCGCGCGCAGACGCAAGACCGACTTTGTCGAAGGCCTCTTTGGCGGCTCGTACAGCGAGCCCTACACCATGTTTGCCTCTGCTGTGTTCTACGACCCAGAGCCCCATGCAGATGTCTCGGTTGCGCTGAGCCCCGTTGAGACGCTCGTGTGCCGTGACGGCCGCTGGCGACGCTATCTGCTCTGCAGCGCCACCGGCAGAAGCAGTGAGCTGGGCACCATTCTGCACGCTGTCGACAAGCAGCTCAGGGACAAGCTTGACTACGCGTACCCGCTGAAGGAGCGTCCGGTCGCCGCGTATGTTAAGAAGATCATAGACAAGGCTATCGACGAGCTGCTGGCGGAGCAAGCGGAGGCAGAAAAGCGTCGCATCACAATTGATCTCTCTCAACTGGGACAGATACGTGCAGCTGCCGCAGTTACACAAGAGGCACTGCTGACTGATGAAGAGCGTGGCGACGAGCCCGGCGATGCCGAGGGTGCGGGTACCTCCGACGAGATGCCGCACGCCTTCGACGCGCCTGAAGAGGCACCTCTTACGGAGGAGCCCGCACCCTCGGCATCGCCGGGCTCGGTCGACTCTCCCCTGTCATCAGCTGAAATCATAGTTGTGCGCGCGCTGTTAGACGGGGAAGCAGCTCCCCCTAACCCTGAAGGACAATTGTTGTCTCTTGTTATTGATAGCATTAACGAGAAGCTGTTTGATATCGTGGGGGACGCGGTTATCGAGTTTGATGGGGACACCCCCGTGTTGATTGAAGACTACGAGCAAGACGTGAGGGAGATACTGGGTCTATGACGAACGAACAGCAGGTCAAGATACCTAAACGTATTGCTGCGGTCATTATCAACTCGCTCAAGGGCGGCGTAGTTCCTCGCGTGGGGCTGCCGTATGTCACGGTGGGTCGCGAGCGCGAGATTCAGGCGCTTCTCCATGACCTCGACCTTGTGGCAGACGGCGGCGCCTCGTTCCGCTTCTTGGTCGGACGCTACGGCAGCGGAAAGAGCTTCTTGCTCCAAACCATCCGCAACCATGCCATGGGACGCAGCTTTGTGGTGTGCGACGCGGACCTCTCCCCCGAGCGCCGTCTGCAGGGTAGCAAGGGGCAGGGACTTGCCACCTATCGCGAGCTCATCCGCAACCTTTCCACCAAAACGCGGCCTGATGGCGGTGCGCTGACGCTCATCCTTGATCGCTGGATTAGCGGCGTACAACAGGAGGTCGCGCTTGCCACGGGTCTTGATCAAGCTGACCCTGCTTTCGCCACTGAGGTAGAGCACCGCATCATGGCCACTATCCAACAGCTGCAGGAACTTGTGCACGGCTATGACTTTGCGCGCTTGCTCACCCTGTACTATCGCTCGCACCTTGAGAGCGACGATGAGACCAAGGCCAACGTCACCAAGTGGTTCCGCGGCGAGTACCGCACCAAGAGCGAGGCGCGTGAGGAACTTGGCATAAACATCATCATCAGCGACGACGATTGGTACGACTACCTCAAGCTCTTCGCGGAGTTCTTGGTTCAGGCCGGCTACCAGGGGCTTGTTGTGCTGGTGGATGAGCTGGTCAACCTCTACAAGATTCCCAACGCCGTGTCGCGCCAGTACAACTACGAGAAGATTCTCACCATGTACAACGACACGCTTCAGGGCCGTGCGCACTATCTGGGCATCATTATGAGCGGCACGCCGCAGTCCATCGAAGACCGCCGTCGCGGTATCTATAGCTACGAGGCCCTGCGCTCTCGTCTGACGCAGGGACGATTTGCCCAAGAGGGGCTTCTCGACATGCTCGCGCCGGTCATCAGGCTTGAGCCGCTTACCTACGAAGAGCTGCTGGTGCTCATCGAGAAGCTCGCAGACATTCATGCGGGATACTTTGGCTACCAACGCACGCTCGGTGAGGCCGATCTTGTCACGTTCCTCCAGCTTGAGTACGGACGCGTCGGGTCTGACACGCACCTCACGCCTCGCGAGGTCATCAGGGACTTCATTGAGATGCTCGATATCCTGTGCCAAAACCCGCAGCTGACGGTGACCGAGTTGCTTGGCTCCGACGCCTTGAGCCATGCGCCGCTGCCCGGAGATCCGGAAGAGCCCGAGGCAGGCAGCCAGTTTGCAGAGTTCACGCTGTAGGATAGGCGACTAAAGAGGGGCACCCCCTTTCGGATTCACGTGAATCCGAAAGGGGTGCCCCTTGGTGTCAAGAGGAATGAGGCTTAACGTCCCTGCTCGCACATCTCGCGAACCACGTCGTCCTTGATGGTCACGCCAGCCGCCTCGAGCTCGGCGATCTTGTCAGCGAACTGCGGCAGATACTGCTTGTGGGCAATGAGCAGCTCGTCGATGACGTGCATGGCGTCAGAGCCGGAAGGAATCTGCGGATTCAGCGCGACGGCCTCGAGCAGCGCGCCGTAGTCGCCCTTGACCGCAGCCTCCTCGACCAGTAGCTGCATGTTCCACATAAGCTGCAGGTAGCCGCGAGCTGCCGGAGCCATCGGCCCGAAGGCGATAGGCTGCGCGCCCGCTCCACCTACGTAGCTGGACACCTGCACGACGGCGTCGGCCGGCAGGTCAGGAATCGCACCACGGTTCAGCGTCGAGCACACGATGTGCTCGTTGGCGTTGTTGTAGATGGCCGCGATAGACTCGGTCGCGACATCGGAGTAGTGCGCGCCGCCACGCTTGGACAGGAGCTCGGGCATCTCGGCAAGTTCGGGATCCTTGTAGAGCTCGAAGAGCTGGTCCTCGACCTCCTTGACCTGCTGCGCACGGGTACCAAGCTCAGGATCGGCATACTCCCTGAGACCGTCAGCCAGCATGTCTGTCTGGATGTAGTAGTAGCGGTGATAGCCGCACGGAATCATCTTGAGGTGATCAAGCTGCTCGCGCGCGAACGGGATGTTGTGGATGTTGGCCGGGATGCCCGAGTCCTTATTTGGATCGAGCATGGCATCGATGATGTCCATGGTGACCTCGCGGCCCGTTGCCCCGTCAAAGACGCGGTGCCAGTGGAAGTGGTCGATACCGGCAAAGCGGTACACCAGATCATCAAGGGTCTTGCCAATGAGCTCGGGCTCAGAGAGCATGGCACCGATGGGCACGTTGCACAGGCCGATGCAGCGATCCCAACCGCCGTAACGGATGACCGACTCGGTAACCATGCCCGAGGGGTTGGTGAAGCTGACAAGCCATGCGTTGGGGCAGAGCTCTTTCATCTCCTCGACGATGTCCAGGATGACGGGAATGGTGCGCAGCGCCTTGAACATGCCGCCCGCGCCATTGGTCTCCTGGCCCAGCATGCCATAGGAGAACGGGATGCGCTCGTCCTTGATGCGCGCATCAAGCAGGCCCACGCGGAACTGCGTGGTGACGAAGTCAGCATCCTTGAGCGCCTCGCGGCGATCAAGCGTCAGGTGGACCTTTACGTCGAGCCCCGCCTTGTCCCACATGCGCTGCGCAAGCGCGCCGACGATCTCGAGCTTCTCGCGACCGCGCTCAACGTCCACGAGCCAGATTTCTTTGATTGGCAGGCGATCGTAGCGCTTGATGAAGCCGTTCATGAGCTCAGGCGTATAGCTTGAGCCGCCACCGATGGTGCAGATCTTCAGTCCGTCTTTCATGGAAACCTCCCCCTCGTCAGAACCACGCACACACGTGCATACAACCCAAGTATACGAGGAAGTCAACGATTCTGCCCGGGACACCCAGCCCGGAGGTTTTTGTCCCACTTGGCGGTGGGACACCCAGCCCGGAGGTTTTTGTCCCACTTGGGACACCCAGCCCGGAGGTTTTTGTCCCACTTACTGGGACAACGGGGACACTGATGAATGGACGAACAACAGTTAAGCGTGGGACACCCAACCCGGAGGTTTCTGTCCCACTTGGCGGGACAACGGGGACACTGATGAATGGGCGAGCAGCAGCTAGGCGCGAGAAACAACACTCTTTGGGATACCAGTCATTCGTTCTATCTGACGCGTAGAAAGATTGGCGCACTTGAGCGTCCTGAGGACGGCGTCACGAAGACCACGCTCGAGACCTGCGATTTCTTCGACTCGCACGTCAGGAAGAACCGCGCGAGCGACAGCGTACATCTCCTCATCTGGCACCACGCGACGTCCGCTACCGACATCAAGGCACACGCTCGCCAGGTCTACGTATTCGTGAAACTCTGCGAATCCCTCGGGTCCTAGCAGCTGCAGTGCCATGCGATTGTCCACCAAACGCGGCGCGTCAACGTAATGGTCGAAGCTGCTCCATGGATAACTGCACGTAGGCGTAATCAGCGCTTTGACAGGGTTTTGGTGAATGTATCGCAGCACGGTGAGGTAATAGTCCTCATCCTCAACTGGTTCACTTCGGAACCTTCCTTGGAAGAGATGACCCACACGATCGTGTCGTTCATTGAAATAGAGCGCATAGGCCGCGTTGAGCTTCCGCATCAATTCTGAAATCGAGCTCAATTTGCCCTTTGCGAGCAAGTGGTAATGGTTGTCCATAAGACACCACGCATGCAGCGTTACCCGACATTTCTTCAGGAGCGACGACAAGAGCGCTAGGAACTTGTTCCTGTCATCATCGTCTTCATAGATGATGCTTCGCCCAACTCCGCGCGACATGATGTGATAGAGGTCAGTCTCACTTTGGATGCGGCGCGTCCTAGGCACGGGTTCCCTCCCTCGGTCGACGGGTGAAGGAGATGATACCCAGCTATATGACGTCTTAAACACTGTCCCTGTTGTCCCATTTGGTGGGACAGAAACCTCCGGGCTGGGTGTCCCAGGTGTCCCATCAAACACTGTCCCTGTTGTCCCATTTGGTGGGACAAAAACCTCCGGGCTGGGTGTCCCAGGTGTCCCATCAAACACTGTCCCTGTTGTCCCATTTAGTGGGACAGAAACCTCCGGGCTGAGTGTCCCACTTTGGGATGGGTGGTTTGTAGTGAGGTTAGGCAGGGAGGGTGCCGAGGGGGATGATCTGGCGGTAGAGCAGCACGTGCTGATCGTCACCAAGCGTGCGATCGGAATGATAATGACCTGAGTACCAGCGCTTCAGGCGCTCGTGATCGATGCGCTGGTCCACCTCGTCCAAAAACACAGACAGCTCGTCTGCGGGATCGAATTCCTCGCGATACCAGTCATACATGGCATAGGGACGCCGAGACCTCGGGCACTCGTGCGTAATCACGTAGTCCACGCTCCAGTCCACCGCATCGAGGTTCGCGCGCGCCTCTGCATACTCCTCTTCGCTGGGTAGCTCTCGTGGCCACCACTCGTCACCGGGAATACGCCAACTTGAGTCGCGAGTCCACCCTCCACCCATAGTGAACCACAGCCCGTCGTAGCCCATATCAAAGACCTGACCACGCATCAAATGAATGAGATTGGGATACTCTGGCACCACATGGACCTTGCCGCCATGCCACTGTGTGACCTCAAAACTGTCCAGCAGGTCATGATTCTCATGGTTCCCGTCAATGAACAGCGTGGTCCACGGCTGGCTGTTCAGCCAGCCGAGAAAGTAACGATCCTCCACGGGCGGATTCTCTGACCACACCAAGCCAAAGTCCCCGCAAATCAGCAGGTAATCACAGCGCCGCAGCTTCTGCCCTTCAGGCCAGCGATACGGAATCAGCTTGCCAATATCGATGCTGCCGTGAATGTCTCCAGTCACGTAGGTGTGAATCCCCATGGCGTCCCCGTACCAACTCACGCAGACGTTATCGCGCAGGCAGGAACACGACCAAATCGTTGTCCCCAATGACGTCAAACATCGTCATCTCTTCGCGGTCGATGCGTGCCACAAGGTTGCGCGTGCCATCATTGACGATGGGCTCAAGCACCACCTGTACCTCTCCGGCGTAGTGCTTGTAGTTGTCATTCACGATGACAACGCTACCCACGGGGAACTCCGCCTCGGGATAGCGGCGCGGAGCGATAACCTGGTCCTGATAGAACATGCGCGGCATGCGCGTACGCCAGATCCACTCCGAGCTATCGCCCATGTCAAGATGCGGGAAGAAGTCAAGCAGGATCTCGCGCTCTACGTCCGTGATGTCATAGAGCGGCTCGACGCGCACCTTGCGCTGGTTTGCCATAGTCGCAGACATGTCGAAGTAGTCAGAGTGCGCGAGGGCATACTCCACCTTCGGATTCACATAGTGCGGCTCAACCGGCGCCAAAGCCTGTGCGACGGCCGCCAGCTCTTCCTCGGAGGCGTAGGCGTTCCCAAAGAAGACGTCCGTCGTACCCGCAGCCGCAAGGATACGCGCCTGCAGGTCTGCCGGATAGTCGCGCAGGCGCTCGACCGTCGGCAAGCCACAGATGGCATCCCATACGCCGTGGGTTCCCGGCGCCTGAGAAGCGACAAACGCTCCGATGCGAATGCCCAACTTGGACAACCGGGCGTTGACCTCGCGGAACTTGTCCCACCTGAACCCGGTATAGCGCTGCGGATAGAAGTTGTGGCACGCGAGAATGCGATTCTTATCAACGCCGCGTGCGACAAGCGCCTCAATCGCCGCGGGGTCAAGCGCGCTCGCGTTGTACTCAATCTTCATACCGTAAGGATTCTGCAGCATGAGGAAGTTGTCTTCCTCGCCGTAGGCACCATCCATGCGCAGGATATCGGCCTTGATCTCGTCAAAGACCGAGAGGTCTCCCGGCGTTGCCCCAAGCCGGGCCATGCACTCTGGATTGATGTCCAGAGAGATCTCCATACCATACTCGTGCGACGCGCCGTCGAGGTCACGGAAGTACGCCAGCACCTCGTCAGGCGTCCCCTCAACAGAGAACATGCTGGTAAACACCCTGGTAAAGCCATACTTCGACGCTAGCTTCAGATATTCGCGAATCTCGCTCAACGGACGGATGTCGGGATAGACGGATACGCCGAGAACTGCCATGGAAGTGTCCTTTCCGCAATGCCTCAGAACCCTAGCTAAACAAAGTGGGGAGGGAGAATCGCTTCCCCCTCCCCTCTGAGATGCTCAATGCAAGTGATTAGGCGTTCAGCTTCTCATAGAGCTCGATGAACTCGACGGCCATCTGCTTGAAGACCTCGCAGCTCATCATCTGGTCCTCAGCGTGGATGAGGAGCAGGCAGATGAGGTCGGCAGAGTTCTTGCCCTCCATCGCGAGCTGAGCCTCCTGGGTGAGGAGGCTGGCGTGAGGATCGTGGGCCTGGCTCAGGAACGCGTCGCCGTCCTTGACGAGGGACTTGGCAACGTCGATGTTGCCGGCCTTGGCCTCCTGAATGGCGCCGATGTAGTTGGACTTGCAGCCACCAGCAGCAGTGATGATCTGGAACAGTGTGAGCTCGAGCTCCTCAGTCATTGTGCACTCCTTACGTATGTCATACGGTCGATGTGTTTGCGGGGAGGCCCCGCATGCAGTCGTCCGTCCCTTCCCGAGACAAACGAGCGCGTATTACAGGGTTGGTACTTAGCAGCCGATGAGCTTCTTGGCGAAGGCCAGGACGTTCTTGCCGTTGACCATGCCGTAGTCGGCCATCGGGATGACGTCGCAGGGGACGCCGGCGGCC
>OMWB01000042.1 GCA_900314645.1 uncultured Actinomycetes bacterium | reverse complement strand
AGGCGCATGTTGACATCCGCGGGGCCCTTTGGGGCAGCAACAGCTGGGGCGGGAGGGTGAACCTCCCGCCCCAGCTGTTGCTGACGCAAAGGGCCCCGCGGATGTCAACATGCGCATTCTGGACATGCGCTCTTGGTTATGCGGCGTCGGCAAGCTCCAAGTCGGCGGGCAGCGCCGTCTTCTCAACGCCCTCGCCGTAGATGGTTGCCCAGTCGTCACGCATGGAGACGGCCAGCCAACCCTCGCCGTCGGCCTCCTCGCGCATCGAGGCGGCCTTGCGCTCCTCGCCGTACTCGCGCACGGTGTCATCGGCCACGATGAGCACGCCCATGCCCTTGTGCTCGGGGTTGCCCTGCGCATAGTTCAGCATCGCGAAGTCGCCGGAGCTGTTGCCAAAGGCCAGGATGGGCCGCTTGCCAATCTCGCGCTGGATGTAGACCACCTTGTTGCCCTTGCCCACCTCGGGAAGCATCTCGGCGGTAAGCACGAGCTCGTCGTCCTGCGTAACCGTGTAGTCGGAGGGCGCCACATCGCCCTGGCCCGTCGCCGCAAACACGATGTCGGTGCCAATCACGTGGTCAGGCTCAAAGCCCAGACCGTACGCGACGATGGCACGCGCAACCTCGCGCTCGCTTGCCGAGACGAAGTACACGTTGAACTCATGGGCGCGCAGGTAGTTGATGACCTCCGCCATGGGGTGGTAGAACGACTGCCCGTACACCATGCCCGAGAAGCCCTCCGCCTCGGTCGTGTCGATGAAGTTGGTGACGTAGTCGGCAAACTCTGCCTGCGTCATGCCCGCAAAGGCCTTGACCAGCGCACTATTCTTGGCGTCGTTGAGGTCACCGTCGACAAAGCCCTGGTCGGCGTTTGCGCGAATCTGCTGAAGCGCGGCAATGGTCTCGGCGTCGGCCTCGTAGGACGGGTCCTCGAGCACGCGGTGCATGAGCATGCAGTAGTCCACGTAGACGGGCGCCTTCTCGCAGAGGACCGTGCCGTCCATGTCAAAGGTGGCGATGCGGTCGGCTGGCTCGACGTAGTTGCGGCTGACCGGGTTGCACACGTCCTCGACATAGTCCACGAGCTTGGCCAGCGTGCGGCTGTCGGCGTTCCACGAGGGCATCATGAGCGCTGGGTCAAAAGCAATGACGTCTTCCTCGCCCTCGGCGGTGGCTTCGGCATCTGACGTCTGGCCTGGCACGGCCGGCGTCTTCGGGCTCGGCTTGGACAGCGTCACCGCAACGATACCTGCCAAGATGCAGCCCACGACAAAGGACATAAAGATGTAGAGAAGGGAGTAGCCTGACTTGCGCGCGCTCATTCTTGCTCCTTGTGACCTCAACCTATAGCGCCAACTCGCGTTCCTAGTGTACTACGCAGCGTCCGCGAGCTCCTCTGCCTCAGCGCCCGGCAGCTCGGTTTTGACCACGTTCTCGCCGTAGATGGTCGCCCAGTCCTCAGCCATGGAGAACGCCGTCCACTGCTCCTTGGCCACCAGGTCATAGCCCTCCTGGGCATAGGCCATGTCGCCGTACTCGCGCTCGACGTCGTCGCACACCACGAAGCAGCCCATGCCACCGTTGGCCTCGGCGTAGTTGAGCATCGCGTAGTCGCCCGCGGTGTTGCCAAAGGCCAGCACCGGCACCTTGCCAATCTCGCGCGCGATGGCGAGGACCTTGCCGTTCTTTTCGACGCCCTTGGTGAGCGGCGTGGAGAGCACCACGGTCTCGTCCTGCGTCATGGTGTAGTCCTTGGCGGCCTTGTCGCCCTGGCCGGTGGTGATGTAGGTCACGTCGCAGGCAACCACGTGGCTGGGCTCGATGCCCAGGCGCTCGACGATGCCGCGCACAAACTCGCGCTCGCCCGCGGAGACCATGTAGACGTCGAAGTCGTTGGCCTTGAGGTAGTTGATGACCTCAATCATGGGCTTGTAGAAGCTGCCGCCGTAGGTCATGCCATCAAAGCCGACAACCGGCACGGTGTCGAGGAAGCTGTTGATCCACACGCGCAGGTCCTCGGGCTTCATGCCTTCGAAGGTAGACGCCGTCATGCGGTGGCGCTCAGGGCTGAGGTCGGAGTTCTTGGTGCCGCGGTTTGCGTAGGTTTTGATCTCCTCGCAGATGGCCACGTCATTGGGGTCGGCCTCGTAGGTTGGGTCGTCCAGCACGCGGTAGAGCAGCATCATGTAGTCGATGTAGTAGGGCGCCTTCTCAGAGATGATGGTGCCGTCCATGTCAAAGGTGGCGATGCGGTCGGCCGGCTCGCGGTAGTTGGGGCTTGCCGGGTCGCACACGTCGGCGACGAAGGCCGTGAGCTCGGCGAGGGCGGGGCTTGCCGGGTCCCACGAGGGGAAGGTTGCGGCTATGTCGAGGGGCTCGACGGCGACGGGATCCGTCGCTGCTGGCTCCGCCTCAACGGCCGGGACAGCAGGAGCGGTAGCCGTGACCTGCGGTTTATTTGCGTTCTGGGAGCGCATCACCAAGAACGCCACGCACAGGCCCAACGCAAACGCGAGCGCCAACGCGGCCCACGCCTTCCATGCGGGACGCACTACCATCTCGTTCTCTTCAGACATCGTTGCCTCCTTGGCGCTGATGGCATAACTTGTTAAGGATACTCGATGGCGCTCGCAGTTTGCGACGTTAACGGACGTGTTTCGGCCCCTTAGCGTCGACTTCTGCGGGCACTGGCGCGGCTCATACCACCGTCAGCTGGTAGCTACCGCCCGCACCAGCAATCCGCCACGTGATGTCCGTGGTAGCCGCCACCAGCGCGGCATCGTGCGATACCAGTACCAGCGCGCCGGGATACGCACGCAGCACGCGCTCCAGCGCGAGCGTGGAACCAAGGTCGAGGTGGTTGGTGGGCTCGTCCATCACGATGAGCTCGGGGCTGTTGAGCATTCCCAGCGCGAGCATGAGCTTGCGCATCTCCCCCGGGCTGATGGTATCCCCCTCGAGGACGCGGTCGGGATCCGAGTTGAGCTGCGCCACGATGGAGAGCACTCGTCCACGGTCAAAGCTTCCCAGCTCACGGAGGGTGTTCATCGCCGTGAGGCGCTGGGCCTCCGTCGGTTCTTGGGGAATGTACAGCGCGCGGATGCCATCGGGCAGCTCCGCCATCATCCGCTTGACGAGCGTGGTCTTGCCGCTGCCGTTGTCGCCCGTAAGGCCCACGTGGTCCGTGTTGCCCAGATAGAGCGCGGGCACCTGCAGTGTGACGTCCTCCCCCATCGCGATGGCGGTCTCCTCCATGCGCAGGAGCACCTTGCGACGGCTGGGGCGCGCTTCAAGCCAGATGTCCGCATCGTAGCGGCGCTCCACACGCAGGGTGTTCAGCGTCTCTGCCGCACGGGCCGCGCGGTCGTTCATCCGCGAAGACTCGCGCGCCGCGATGCCGTCGGTGCCCGAGACCACCGCGGCACGCTTGCGGTACCGCGCGTCGCTGTCGTGCTTGGCAATGCCTTGCAGGCTGCGCTTCGACTCCTTGCGAGCCGCCACCTCGCGGCGGCGCTCCGCCTCGCGCTCGAGCCGCGCCTTCTCGCGCTTGGCCTTCTCGCGCGCGGTGACGGTCGTGGCGCGCTCGAGGCTCGCCTGGCCGGATGCCTGCGTGTACCCGCCTGGCCGCATGACGGCCCGGCCGTTTGTGACGAAGAGGCACTGCGTGCACAGCTCGTCAAGCAGCGCGCGGTCGTGCGAGATGAGGAGTCCCACCCCTCTGAACGATCGCAGCGCCGCGGCGATGGCCTCGCGCGTCGTCGCATCCACGTGGTTGGTCGGCTCGTCCATCACTAGCACGTCGGGCTCGGACCAGAGCGCGCACGCCACCTGCACACGCTTTTGCTGGCCACCGGAAAGCGTGTCGTAGCGCCAGTACCAATCGTCAATAATCTGCAGGTCACGGGCTAGGCGAAGGGCCAGGCTGTCATACGCCTGAGCAAACTCCTCAAGGTTTTCGGGTGCCGTCGTCGCGTCTTGCGCACAGTAGCGCGAGACCAAGCCAGCCGAGACGCTCCCCGAACTGGGGCGCACCAGCCCGCAGGCCACAAGCGCCAGCGTGGTCTTGCCGCCTCCGTTGTCGCCCACGATGCCGGTCCACCCCTGCGGAAAGGTAGCGGTCACGTCTTTCAGCGCGGGCTCGACCGCGCCAGGGTAGGTGTACGAGATGTTTGAAAGGTTCAGCTGCATGGCGCCTCCGTTTGCGCGGAAGCCATGCGGTGCGGCAAGGCGTCGTTCAGCGATATGAGAACTGCGATGTGTGGCTCAAAAACGGCATGGACATGCGATGCTGCACCCGTCGATGCATGGCTCCAACTGGAAAAACATGGTCGGGTGAATGGGAGCATCGCTAGTTCTTCATGCACGCTTTCCCTTCTCTTGCCAGCGCTTGCCAAAGGCTCCGGCGGCGGTTTCTGCGGCCATCATAGCGTGAAGGCGCAAGGAACACAATCCCCCGCCCAACATAGCGAATGTTGACAGAAACCGGGCCCATTAGGTCAACATTCGCATAACGGAGAGGGCCCGGGCGGCGCTTTGCCGTCCGGGCCCCTTAGTCACAGAGCTCTGACCTGCGATTTGTTATGCGGTCAGCTCCACATACAGCTGGCGATACTGCTCAGCGGACTTCTCCCACGAGACGTCCTTCTCCATGTCGCGAATGACCATCTTGTCCCAGTCCTCGCGATCCTCGAAGTACAGGGTCTTGGCGCGGTTGATGGCGTCGTACAGCAGACCGGCGTCGTAGCGGTCGAACGTGAAGCCGTTGCCGGTGTTCTCGAACATGTTGTACGGCTCGACGGTGTCCTTCAGGCCGCCGGTCTCGCGGACCACCGGCGCGGTGCCGTAGCGCATGGCGATGAGCTGCGTGAGGCCGCAGGGCTCGAACTTGGACGGAACGAGCAGCACGTCACTGGCGGCGTAGATCTGGTGAGACAGCGCCTCGTCGTAGGCGATGTACGCGCAGACGGTGCCCTTGTACTCGTTCTCGTAGTAACGGAAGGAGTCCTCGAACTCGGGATCGCCGGTGCCGAGGATGACGACCTGCGTGAAACCGTCAATCAGGCCCGGGACCACAGCGCTGACCAGGTCAAGGCCCTTCTGGTTGGTCAGACGGCTGATGAGGCCGATGACGAACTTGTTCTCGTCCTGCTCAAGGCCGAGCGCCTTCTGCAGCGCGAGCTTGTTGGCCTTCTTGGCCTCGATGGCGTTCTCGACGCCATAGGGAGCCACAAGCAGCTTGTCGGTGGCCGGGTTCCAGATGTCCACGTCGATGCCGTTGACGATGCCACGCAGCTTGTAGGAGTGGAACTGCAGGTGGTTCTCAAGGCCCTCGCCGTACTCAGCGGTCTGAATCTCGCCCGCGTAGGTGTTGGACACCGTGGTGATGGCGTCGGAGTAGGCAAGGCCACCCTTGAGCATGTTGGCCTCGGTCCAGGCCTCCTGCAGGGCGCCCATGTTGAAGGCGCTGTCGGGCAGGTTGGACCAGTACTTGATGGTGGGGATGTTGTACTTGCCCTGGAAGCGCAGGTTGTGGATGGTGGTGACGACCTTGGCGTGCGAGAGCGGGGTGCTCGCGAACATCGTGCGCAGATAGATGGGCACGAGGCCAGCCTGCCAGTCGTGGCAGTGGATGACGTCGGGGATCCAGTTGAGGTAGTTGAGCGCCGCGAGCGCCGCCTTGCCGAAGAACGAGAACACGGGGATGTCGTCGACGAGGTTGGTGTAGGGGTTGCCGCGCGTGAAGAACTCCTCGTTGTCGATGAAGTCATACACGACGCCGTCCCACTCGTACTCAAGGATGCCCACGTAGAACTGGCGGCCGTCGGAGGTGAGGTCCATGTAGAAGGAGCCGACGTAGTTCATCTTCTCCTTGAACTGCGGCTTGATGCAGCCGTAGTTGGGGATGATGACCTTGACGTCGCAGTTGAGCTTGACGAGTGCCTTGGGCAGGGCGTACATGACGTCGCCGAGACCACCGGTCTTCACGAACGGGAAGCACTCAGAGCCGATGAAGGCCACGCTGCGGCGCGGCTCCGGGAGCGGTGCGGGCTCCGGCTCCGGCTCCGGCTCCGGCGCGGGCTCGGGCTCCGGCTCGGGCTCGGGTTCCGGCTCGGGTTCCGGCTCGGGTTCCGGCTCGGGCTCCGGCTCGGGCTCCGGCTCGGGCTCGGGCTCGGGCTCCGGCTCCGGCTCGGGTGCGGGCTCCGGCTCGGGCTCGGGCTCCGGCTCCGGCTCGGGTGCGGGCTCCGGCTCGGGCTCGGGC
>OMWB01000041.1 GCA_900314645.1 uncultured Actinomycetes bacterium | reverse complement strand
CAATAAGCAGGCCAGAGCCATTGAGCTCTGGCCTGTACTTTAATTGCGAGTGTAATACTGTCCTTTGCCATCATTAGTTGCTTTCGAAGACGACAGCAGATGCGGCATTCTGCAAGTGATTATAATAGGTTATATGCATAATAATGCATTTTTAGTGATGCGAGTGTCTCCCCTGCCTTTGTATGGATTTGCTGTTTCGATATACTCGTAATGCATGCCATAATGTGATTATTCGTATTGCGAGAGTACGCAATCACATATCAAGGAAGGGGCAGAAAATGGCAGAATTGCTGAACGAGCTTCATGTTATGAGTACGGTTGCAGAGATAATGGCTCCTCTGCGTCGTGACGAGCGTCGCCGCGTCATTGAGTGGCTCTCGGACTACTTCAATGTGTACGGTGAGGAACTGGTGCTGGCAGAGGATCTCAGCGAGATTGTTGACGCGCCCGAGGCCGTTGTTACCATCGTTTCCGAAGAGGTAGAGGAAGAGCCCGAGGCTGAAGCTGAGGCCGAGGTGGAGTATGAGGAGCCTGTCGCCGAGGAGGCCGCTCCCCTCACCTTCGAGTCCTTCTATGGTCAGGTTGCTCCCAAGACAGCCATCCAGAAGATCGTGACGGCCGCTTACTGGCTGGAGACGCAGGAGGGCAAGGAATCCTGGAAGTCCTTTGAGGTCAACAAGCTCCTCAAGTCCATCGGCGTCAAGGTGACCTCGGTGTCTGGAACGCTCGCCATCGATGCCAAGAAGCCTTCTCCGCTTACCGTGGTACTGGAGAAGTCCGGTGGTTCCATGCAGAGCCGTAAGACCTTCGCGCTCAGCGTCGAGGGCCAGCAGTTCATTGAGGACCGTCTGAACTAAGAATAGATACCTATACAAAGGGGACAGGCGCCGTAGTGCGGAAATCCGAACTACGGTGCCTGTCCCCTTTGTATAGGTATGGGTGAATGCTATGCGAGGTCCTCGCCGGAGCGAGCGCTTGAAGGTGCCCTGGCCGTAGTCGTTTGCGTCGACGTAGATCTGGCCGTAGCGCTTCTTCATCTCGCCCTCGCCGTTGGAGACCATGTCCACGCAGCCCCAGTACAGGTAGCCCATCAGGGGGATACCGTCGAGCTCCACGGCGTCCTTCATGCTCTTGATGTTGGCGCGCATGTAGTCGATGCGGTAGTCGTCGTGGACCGTGCCGTCAACGAACTCGTCGTTCCAGCCGATGCCGCTCTCGACGCACCACAGGTCGCAGCGATAGCGGTTGTACAGGGTGTTCAGCGTGATGCGCTGGCAGTCGGGGTCGGTCGCCCAGCCCCATGCGTTGGTCTTGAGGTAGGGGTTGGCCACCATGCCTGCCGCGCCACCATTGCCCTCGCCTGCCTCGAGGTCGTCGGTGTGCGTCGTCACGGTACCGCTGCCGTAGAGCGAGAAGGACAGGAAGTCGCAGACGCCGTCGGCCAGGATGTCCCAGTCACCAGGAAGCGCAGGAATCTTAATGCCGTCGCGCTCGTATTCGGCAAGCTTCCACACGGGATACTCGCCCAGCATCTGCACGTCAGAGTAGAACAGCTTCTGATCCTGCATCTTCATGGCAGCGAGCTGATCGGCTGGGTCAGAGGTGTAGCCGTAGACCGGACCGTAGGCAAGCATCATGCCGATAGAGAGCTCAGGCCAGTAGTCGTGTGCGGCGATGACAGTCTTTGCCGAAGCCAGGAACTGGTGGAACGTCGCGTTGGCGATGTTCTGCGGGTCGGCGTGGATGAGGCCGGCGGTCACGAACGGCGCCCACTCGATGCAGTTGATCTCGTTGAAGGTGAGGTAGTACTTCACCAGCCCGTCAAAGGCCTCGAAGCACGTGGTGGCATACTTCACGAACTGGTCAACGAGGTAACGGCTATCCCAGCCGTTGAAGCGGTTGGCAAGGGAGAGCGGGTTCTCGTAGTGATCGAGCGTGACGAGCGGCTCGATGCCGTAGTCCTTGCACGTCTTGAAGATGTCGCGGTAGTAGTCGATGCCGGCCTGGTTGGGCTCGGGATCGTCACCGTTCGGGAAGAGGCGGCTCCACTTGAGCGAGAAGCGCAGGCAGTTGAAGCCCTCCTCGGCGCAGAGGCGGATGTCCTCCTTGTAGTGATGGTAGAAGTCAGAGGCGATGTGGCTGGGATAATAGATGTCGGGGTCGTCCACGAGGCACGCCTGCGCGCCCTCGGGAAGGTGGCGAAGGTCGCTGTGGAAGCACAGCGGGGCCTTGCCCCATGAGCCATCGGGCATGCGGTACGTGACTTGGCGAGGCACCTTATGAGCGCCGTTCGTCATGACGTCAGCGGTCGAGAGGCCAGCCCCGCCCTCAAAGACGCCGCCCTCGTATTGGTTGGACGCGGTTGCGCCGCCCCAGAAGAAGTCCTTGCTGAATGCCATAGGTTACTCCCCTCTCGTGGTGCCTCACGTAGATGCTGTGGCTGATAGGTACAGCGGTTTCATTGTACGGCACCGCGAGGGGCACGTGTACGCTGCCCCTCAGGCAGCATTCATCTGCCGCCGTACGGCATAAGAAGCAAAAGTAAAGTAGAATGTCATGCGTACATGACTGCCTAGTGAAAGGTCGCGTACCGTGACTCCAATCGAGGAGACTGCCCTTCCCGCTTCGTTGCGCACCATCCTGGTGGTCGAGGACAACGACATCAATCGTGAGATGCTCTGTTCCCTTCTTGAGGATGACTTCGAGGTCATGCAGGCCAAGGACG
The DNA here is from genome assembly GCA_900314645.1 of uncultured Actinomycetes bacterium. GTDB lineage: Bacteria > Actinomycetota > Coriobacteriia > Coriobacteriales > Atopobiaceae > UBA1367. The sequence continues at coordinate 4,937 of OMWB01000041.1, read as the reverse complement.
GTCGCGAGGGCATCGAGCTTCTCAAGCGACACTATGACATCTTGTCGCTCGTGCTTCTGGACGTGTATATGCCCGAGTGCGACGGCTTCGACTTCCTGCGCTTCCGCCAGACGGACGACCGCTACAGCAACGTGCCCGTCATCGTGACCACGGTGAGCGACTCCCTTGACGACGAGATCGAGTGCCTCAAGCTGGGATCGAATGACTTCGTGGTCAAGCCCTATGACGTCGAGATCATCCTCAACCGCATTCGCAACACCATCAAGTTGCGCGAGACGGCCTCAATCGTCAACCAACTGACATGGGACAGCATCACCAACCTCTACCGTGAGGAGTTCTTCTTCCATCGCGTGGAGGAGCTCTTGGAGACCTATCCCGACCGGAGCTTTGACATCGTCTGCAGCGATATCAAGAACTTCAAGACCTTGAACGACCGCTATGGTCGTGAGCGCTGCAACCATCTGCTCCACGAGCTTGCCAACCGCCTGATGGCGGTCATCCCGGGGTTGGCTGCCGGCGGCCGCATCAGCGGAGACTCGTTTGCCTTCCTTATCGACCATCAGGAGGAAGACTGGACGGGCGTGCTGGGGCCGACCATCGAGGACATGACCACGGTCAACTTCTACGTGAAGTTTGGCATCGTGGAGGACGTCGACCATTCCCTGCCCGCATCGCAGCTGTGCGACCGTGCCGCCATGGCGATGCAGCATCTGCGCGGGTCTACCGGCGCGGGCGTGGCCTTCTATGACGAGGAGCTTCGTCAACAGCAGATCACCGAGCAGATTATCATCGAGAGCATGTCGAGCGCCCTGCGCGAGCGGCAGTTCATGATCTACTACCAGCCCAAGCACGACGTGCACAACGGCAGCATCGCCGGTGCTGAGGCCCTGCTGCGCTGGAACCATCCGGAGCTGGGCCTCATTCGTCCTGACCTCTTCATCGGCATCTTCGAGCGGAACGGCCTCATCACGGCGATGGACCGCTACGTGTGCGAGGAGGTCTGCCGCGAGATTCGCCGTTGTGTGGACCTGGGGCTTCCGACGGTGCCCATCTCCATCAACCTCTCGCGCCTTGACTTTGATGACCACGACCTTGCGGCGCACGTGGCACACATGGCTGACCGCTACGATATCGACCGCAACTTGCTGCATATCGAGCTGACCGAGACCGCATACTCCGAGGATCCTGACGCAGTGGTCACCGCCCTGAAGGAGCTGCGCTCCTATGGGTTCCACATCGAGCTGGACGACTTTGGCTCGGGCTACTCATCCTTGGCATCGCTCAACATGTTGCCGCTGGACATTCTGAAGCTGGACGGATCCATGATCAGGCAGGCCACCAAGCTCGGTGACTTCCGCATCATCGAGTCGGCTATCCAGATCGCCCAGTTCTTGGGGCTTGAGACGGTTGTCGAGGGCGTTGAGACGGCCGAGGAGCTCGACCGCCTGCGTGGCATGGGGTGCGACCTCATCCAAGGTATCTATTACTCGTGGCCGCTTGAGCAGAGCGAGTTTGAGGCCTATCTGGCCAGACAGGGGGCCTAAGTGACGCTTCGAGAGCTCTACGATGCCCTCGGGGGATCATATGACGACGCGGTTGGGCGTCTGCGGTCTGAGCGGCTCGTAAGCCGCATGGTGAAAAAGTTCCCGAATGATACGTCCTGCGAGCGCGCTATCTCGGCCTGGGAGGCCGGCGACACGCATGCTGCGTTTGAGGCCGCCCATGAGGCGAAGGGTGTGTGCTCTAACTTGTACCTCATTCGGCTGCAGGAGCGCGCAAGCGCGGTGTGCGAGGCGCTGAGGCCGGAGTCGGAAAGCCTCGGTCAGGCTGAGGTGGATGGGCTCGTGGAGCTGTTGCGTGAGGAGCATGCGGCCACCGTATCGGAGATTGCACGTTACGTCGCGTCGCTCTGACGGCGCCGGTGCGCAGGGAGTCTGCCATGTCAGGAGTTGCGAACGGTACGGAGGGACGCGACGCTTCGCTGGTGGCGCATCTCTCAGGGCTTGATATCTGGGCGCTTGCGCTGGGCTGTGCGGTTGGTTGGGGCGCCTTCGTTATGCCTGCCTCGACGCTCATCCCGCTCGCGGGACCGGTGGGCACCGTCGTGGCTCTGGGTGTCGGTGCCCTTGCCATGGTGATCATCGCCTCGTGCTATGCCTACCTTGCGCAGCGCTATCCGGACGCTGGCGGTGCCCTCTCTTACACAGCGCGCACCTTTGGCCACGACCACGCGTTTCTCTGCGGATGGACCGTCGCGCTCGCGTACATCGCGGTCATGTGGGCCAACGCGACTTCGGTGGTACTGATCGCGCGCTTTGTGGCAGGTCCGCTCTTTCAGGTGGGCTATTGTTGGACCATTGCGGGCTATGATGTCTACCTTGGAGAGATTGCCGTCACCAATGCGCTCATCGTCGGATTTGCCCTTGTGAGCTGTCTTCCGCCACAGTTCACACGGCTTCTCTCCACATTCTGTGCGGTCCTGCTTTTGGGCGGCGCCGTTGGCTGTGCGGCACTGGTATTCGCTCGGTTTGGGCTTGGGGAGGCATCGTTCTCCCCTGCCTACGCCTCCGAAGGAAACCATGCCGCGCTCGGCGTGCTCAACGTGGCGGTGCTGGCACCGTGGGCATATGTGGGGTTTGAGTCGGTCTCTCACGCTACCGAAGAGCTGAAGGCTAACCGACGCGGACTCTTCCGTCTGATGATGCTTGGTCTGGTGTCGGGGTTTGTGGTGTACGCGGCTACGACGCTCATTTCGGTGCTGGTTGTTCCGGAGAGCTACGAAGGATGGGTGGACTACTTCGCGGACCTGGGCTCGCTTAAGGGCTACCAGGCGCTGCCCGTGTTCCACGCGGTGGCTGCCGCGGGAGGAGACGCAGGCCTCGCCGCTCTGTACGTCACGGTGCTCGGGGCCATCTCCAGCAGCCTCCTTGGCCTGTACCGCGCCACAAGCCGTCTCATCTACGGGATGGCTCGCGAGGGCATATTGCGCCCGCGCTTTGCGGCTCTGGACGCTCACGGCACCCCGCGCAATGGCGTGCTCCTCGTCATGGCCATCTCGGTCTTTGTGCCGTTCGCGGGCCGTGCGGCCATCGGGTGGATCGTCGACGTCACCTCGATCAGTGCCGCCATTGCGTACTTGTACGTGTGCGCCTGTGCGAGCAAGCTTGCCAACGAGCGGTCTGACCAGCGCATGATTGCCGTGGCGCACCTCGGTATCGCCATCTCTGTGGTGTGGTTCGTCTTCCCACTGGTGCCCAACTTCTGGTCGGTCAACGCACTGGCCCCGGAGTCGTACCTGATACTGTCGGCGTGGGCGGTACTGGGCCTGTTGCTCTTCTGGCTCGTGTTCCGCCGTGACCGGAGCGGACGCTTCGGCAAGTCCACAGTGGTATGGATTGCGCTGCTGTTCCTCATCTTCTTCTCTTCAACCATGTGGATGCGCCAGGCAACCGAGGTCACGGCAAGAAACGTGGTGGTGGAAATGGGCGTGCACCACGAGAATCAGCATGTGAACCACGGGGTGCCGATCACGCCGGCGGAGCGCGAGGAGGAGTCGAAGTTTGTTGCTGAGGAGACAAAGGTGCTCCGCTCGAGCCTGCTCAACAACAGCCTGCTCCAGATGGGGCTCATCGCGTTTGGTCTCACCATCATGTTCAACATCTACACGCTGATGGGCAAGCGCCAGACGGAGCTGGAGGCGGAGCGTCTCGCTGCGGAGGAGGCGGGCCGCGCCAAGACGATGTTTCTCAGCAACGTCTCGCATGACCTTCGCACGCCCATGAATGCCATTGTGGGCTACACGCGCATGGCCAAAAAGGAGGGCCTCACACTTGAGGAGACCCGCGCCTTCCTGGACAAGATTGACGGAGCGAGTGCCTACATGCTGTCGCTTGTAAACGACGTGCTTGAGATGGGTCGCATCGAGAGCGGGCGCATGCAGCTCACGCCGGTGGAGACTGACCTTCGCGAGCTTATGGCCGACGTGACGTATGTCTTCGAGGGCCAGATGCAGGAGAAGGGCGTCTCCTTCACCTGCGACACAAGCCACCTTACGCGGACGCGCGTGTTATGCGATCGTGACCGGCTGAACAGCGTGATGCTGAACCTTCTGAGCAATGCCTTGAAGTTCACGCCTGCAGGCGGACAGGTCAGCGTCTCGCTTGCTGAGCTTGGCGACGCGGCGCCCGGCGTGGTGGCGTACGAGCTATGCGTGCGCGATACGGGCATCGGGATGAGCGAGGAGTTTCAGGCTAGGATTTTCGAGCCGTTTGAACGCGAGCAGACCTCGACGGTGAGCGGCATCCAGGGCACGGGACTGGGCATGTCCATCACAAAGAGCATCGTGGAACATATGGGTGGTGAGATTCACGTCAGCTCGCAGCAAGGGGCAGGCAGCGAGTTTGTGGTGCTGCTGCCGCTCGCCTTGGTGGATGACGGAATGCCCATCCAAGTTCGTAAGACGACTGACGATTCTGTTGAACCGGTGAGCCTTGAGGGGCGGCGCGTCTTGGTGGTCGAGGACAACGAAATCAACCGCGAGATTGCCTGCGCGCTCCTTGAGGACCTGGGGCTTGAGGTAGACGAGGCAGAGAACGGGCAGGTCGCCGTGGAACGCGTTTCGTCCGTTGAGGCGGGCTACTATGACGCGATCCTCATGGACGTGCAGATGCCGGTGCTCGACGGCTATGGCGCTGCGCGGCGTATTCGCAGTTTGTCTGACGCACGCTCGCAGGTGCCCATCGTGGCCGTGACGGCCAATGCGTTTGTCGAGGATGTGCAGGCTGCTCTCAACGCGGGTATGGACGCGCATCTCTCCAAGCCGCTCGACATTGATAAGGTGGAGGAGCTCCTCGGCACCCTCCTCTCCTAACGACGGGACACCCAGCCCGGAGGTTTCTGTCCCACCAAGTGGGACAGAAACCTCCGGGCTGGGTGTC
>OMWB01000014.1 GCA_900314645.1 uncultured Actinomycetes bacterium | reverse complement strand
TTCGTATTCAAAGAAAAGTTGAGCAGAAAGGCGCTTGCCGGGTTGATTCTGATCGTTGTCGGCACTTTGGCGATGGCAATCTGGGCATAGGAAACAAATTACGGCAAATTCCAGTATGTAGAGGTGTTCAGCCGACGAAAAACAGTAGACTTGTTCGGTTGAACGCGCTCAGGTTGGTAATTTCGGTTGTACTGTTGACATTCAAGTCATCGTCTCCAGGCACGTGGAGAACATCTGCCTGCTGACAAGGAGCTAGCAGCCTCGTCCCGTCGGGCATCGGCGCCGGCTTCCCGATCCGCCATGGCCAACGCGAGTTGGACATATGCCCCTGGCTGCGCCACAATGGCAACGAGTCACGCACAGCCTACCGAGAGCGAGCACGCATGTTCAAGCACCTGCGCTTTGACACGAGGGACCAGAAGCCCAGCCTCTGGGGCCTGGCCGTGGTCTCGGCCGTCACCATAGCGATCGTCGCGGTCATGCTGGTCGCGCACATCTCCCCCGTCCTCATCGCGGGAATCCTCTGCGCCTACTCGATCGCGGCCGTCATCCTCCTCTGCGTAGCCTTCGTGAGGCAGGTCGAGTACAACCCGTACTCCTACAACACCATCTACCACAGCGCCTTCGCCCTGCTCGCGCTTTCCCAGGCCATCACGCAGGCGAGCACCATCTACCTCTACACCCGTGACGGCATGACCGGCCAGCCCATGGTGTTCGCGGCGATCGGTGGCCTCATGAGCTCGGCGAAGCTCTACATGCTGTTCTCGGCGCCGTTCATCCTGCTCTTCTCGGCGGCGCTGTGCGTCTCGAACATCTCGCTCATCCGTCATGAGGGCTTCCGCTTCGTCAACGTGCTCGGCATCCTGCTCTCCGTCTGCATGGTGGGCGGCGAGCTCTTCCTCTTCTTCAGCGACATGTACGCCTCGGGCTCCCTCTACGACATCATCGCCCACGACCTCTTCACCAACACCTTCGCGGCGCTCTACCTCTACGTGGAGTGCATGCTCATCGGCACCATCATCGCCAACCTCGTGGTGGTGGGCCGCGAGCCCGACCTTGACCGGGACTACCTCATCATCCTGGGCTGCGGCATCCGAGACGACGGCACGCCCATGCCGCTTCTGGCAGGACGCGTGGACCGCGCGCTTGCCTTCTACCGAAAGCAGCTCGAGCAGACCGGCAAGGCGCCCGTCTTCGTCCCGTCGGGAGGCCAAGGGCCCGACGAGGTCATCTCCGAGGCCGAGTCCATGCGGAACTACCTCGTGGCGCAGGGCGTGCCGGCAGAGCACATCCTGATGGAGAGCCGCTCGACCAGCACCTACGAGAACATGCGCTTCTCCAAGGAGGTCATCGAGGCGACGGGACGGCCCGGCAAGGTGGCCTTCTCCACCACCAACTACCACGTCTTTCGCGCCGGCATCATGGCCAGACGCGTCAAGCTGCGCGCCCAGGGCATGGGCGCCAAGACCAAGTGGTACTTCTGGCCCAACGCCGACGTGCGCGAGTTCGTGGGCATCCTGGCCGACCACCGGCTGAAGCAGGCCGCCATCATCGGCGGCATGGTGGCGTTCTACGCGATCATCACCTTAGTGTACTACCTCGCGCTCTAGGCGGGTGGCCTGCCGTTTCGGACGTCAGCGGGCGAGTCTGGACCGAAGCGGCAGGCCTCATGCTGCGTGGGACAAGGGTTCCGAACCCTCGTCCCACGCGACTACCCCATCGTTATGAGAGTCCCCTACAGGTCGCACGCCGCCTTGAGGCCGTAGGCACCCTTTGCGGAGAGCGCGGCGTCCACGATGGCGCCCTCAAGCGCCTTGGTGGCGAGCACACCCACCACATCGATGGGCATCTCGACCTCGCCCGTGGCCATCACAAAGATGCTGTCACCGTCGTTTGACGTGTGCGTAGGCCTGATGGCGTGCGCATAGGCGTCGGCCGCCATCTGCGCGACCTTGGTTGCCATTGCCTTGGTCAGCTTGGCGTTGGTGACGACGCACGAGATGGTGGTGTTGGTCCGCTCGAGGGGCATCGTTGCGGCAAGCGACAGCAGTGCGTCACGGCTGTTGAGGATGTGCTCCCCCACCTCGTCCAGAAGGCCGGCAATGCCATCGCCGCTCACCGGGTCAACTACGTCACCCACCGCGTTGACGGCGGCAACCGCGCCGCACACCAGCGGGCCGCACGTCTGCACAGACTCGCCGAGGCCCGTCTTCATCGAACGCGCGGGGCCACCGAGCTTCCCCACCGTGCAGCCCGTGCCCGCGCCTACGTTGCCCACTCCCAGCGGGAGCTTCTCACCGTCAAGCGCGGCCGTCACCGCAGCAGCGCCATCAGCCGCCGTGGGTCGCACGTCGGGACGCCCGCATGCGAGGTCGAACAGGCAGGCGCCCGTCACGATGGGCACCTTGCCCACGCCCACGTCCAGGCCGATGTCGCGGCGCTCGAGCTCCTCCATGACGCCCGTCGAAGCGGCCAGACCGTACGCACTGCCTCCGCTCAGGACCACGGCATGCACTTCCTGCACCGTCTCCTCAGGACGCAGCAGGTCAGTCTCGCGCGTGGCGGGTGCGCCACCGCGCACGTCAACGCCCACCGTCGCGCCGGCAGGGCACACAATCACGGTGCAGCCCGTCGCTCCGTCGACATTGGTCGCGTTGGCCGCATAGATGCCGTCAATGTCCGTGATGCTGCGGTACTCACTCATGAATGCCTCCCAAAGCTCGTGTCACGTATGCTTCCCCGCCCACCAGGCGGTCGATCTCGCGAAGGGTGCGGTTCACCGGCAGGCCCACCACGTTGAGGTAGTCGCCGTTGATGCCGCTCACCAGCATCCTTCCTAACCCTTGTATGCCGTAGGCACCTGCTTTGTCCATCGGCTCGCCCGACGCCACGTAAGCCCCAATTTCGTCCTCAGAGAGCGTACAGAAGCTCACGTCCGTCGTCTCGACAAACGAGGCCCTACGCGTGCTCTCAGCGTCTGGCACTATGATGCAGACGCCCGTGGAGACATGGTGCGTCTTGCCCGAGAGCAGCCCGAGCATGTGGGCAGCATCGGCCGCGTCAGCAGGCTTTCCCAGCACGTCGCCGTTATCGTCCCAGACGATGGTGTCTGCCGCCACGAGCACGTCATCTAAGGGCACGTCGAGCGCGTCGTAGGCAGCTTGTGCCTTGCCCTCGGCCAAACGGCGCACCAGGTCGCGGGGATGCTCGTCGGGAAGACGCTGCTCGTTGATGTCGGCAGGCCGCACCTCTATGTCGAGCCCACAGGCCGCGAGCAGCTCGAGGCGTCTCGGTGACGCCGATGCCAGTATCATGTCCAACCTCCATACAAAACGGGAGCCGCTCGCAAGCGGCTCCCGTACATTCTAACGCTGCACGCCACGTTGTGGCACAGACACTACTCGAGCTCGATGGCGCCCACGGGGCAGTTGTCGGCGGCGTCTTGGACGTCGTCCTCAAGCTCCTCCGGAACCTCGTCATCGATGATGACCTCGGCGACACCCTCGTCGCCAACCTCGAACACGTCGCCGGCGGTACCTTCGCACAGGCCGCAGCCGATGCACTCATCGTTGACAGTAGCCCTCATGGCCACTCCTCTCCAATGCGCGATGCGCAAGCTCGGGTTGGTCCGGGTCCCCACCCGAACGCACATAAATGTTGTACACAATAGTGCCTGTATACGCAACACCAAAGTGGCATTAACGAATGTTGACATACGGGGACGGTTCTCCGTCAACAACAGCAGGGAGAGCAGCTTGAACCGCTCTCCCTGCTGTTGTTGACGGAGAACCGTCCCCGTATGTCAACATTCGCTCTAGCTAGTTGAACTTCACGAGCTTCTGCGCGATGTGGTAGATGCCCAGGGTGGTCTTCTCGCCCACCTTCGTGGGAAGGTTGGTGAACAGGCCGATCACGCCCAGGCGGCAGCGCCTCCACATGCGGCGGTCGTAGCTGTGCAGCTCCTCCCACAGCTCCTCGGCCTTCTCCACGGCGTCAGGCTGCTCGCTCAGCTTGGAGAAGATGGAGCACACGGCCATCATAATGGTGAAGTAGCCAACCATGTAGCTGCGCAGCTGAACCGGCCACACGTCCTTGTACAGGTGGTAGCTCTTCATCATGACGCGCGTGACGCGCAGCTGCTGGTCGATGCGGGCGGCCATGACCTGCTCGTTGACGGACTGGTCCTCGCGGCCGATGAAGTAGCGGTACAGGTCGACGTCCAGGTAGTACAGGGTCTTGCAGCGCGGCAGGGGCACGTAGGCGTAGATGTTGTCGACGTAGAAGGTGTGCGCCGGCATGGGGACGCCCCCGTCGCGCAGGACGTCGGTGCGGTAGCACAGCGAGTGCATGAGCAGGTTCTGCCAGATGTAGAAGTGGCCGATGTCCTTCCAGCCCATCACGCGGCGCTTGGGCAGCGCGAAGAGGTAGTCGATGGTGCGGGTCTTGCCGTCCTCGACATGCTCGTACACGTAATTGGTAATCACGAGGTCGACGCGCGTGCCCGTCTTCTCGAAGTCGCGCAGCGTGGTGAGGAGCTCCTGCAGAGCGGGCCCGTCAATCCAGTCATCTGAGTCAACGACCTTGTAGTAGGTGCCCGTGGCATTCTCGAGGCCAGCGAGAACGGCCATGCCATGGCCGCCGTTCTCCTGATGCACGGCCTTGATGATTTCGGGATAGCGATCCTGCCAATCCAAGGCCTTCTCGTACGTGTTGTCTTTGGTGGACCCATCGTCCACGATGATGATCTCGATGTCATCCGCATAGCCACTGCCTGACAGGATCGACTCCACGCAGTGGTCCATGTATTCGGCAGAGTTGTAGCACGGAATGCCGAAGGAGAGAATTTTGCTCATGAAACGCCTTTCTTGCTGCTTTTCGCGGCAATGCCACCATCTATGATGCGCTAGAAAGATGGAGTACACCTGAAGCGCACATTAATGTTTTGTGTGGGGTCGCTCCTAGTGGTTCGCCTCAATGATTTCGTCCGACATCGCAAGTGCGGAAGCCACCACTCCGTCCATGTCATAGTAGCGATACTCCGCGAGGCGACCGACCACCCAGAAGTTGACCAGCGGAAGTACACGGTCACGGTAGGCCTGGTAGAGCTTTCGGCTCTCGTCCTCAAGAATCGCGTAGTACGGCGTCTGCCCGCTACCCGGCTCAAAGGCCTTGGAGTACTCGCGCATGATGGTCGTCTTGCCAGGGACAACCTGACCCGTCATGTTCTTGAACTCAGTGATGCGCGTGAAGTCTTCGGAGGTGGTGTAGTTGACGGTACCAACTGGCTGGAACTGGTCCTGATCGAGCGTCTCGAAGACCATGTCGAGCGTGCGATACGGAAGCGCGCCAAGATCAGAGCCGAAGAGCTCGTCGAGCGGGCCGGTGTAGACCACGTCGCCGCCAAAGGGCTCGCCGCAGGCGAGGACGGCGTCGGGCGTCACCGACAGCACGTCGCGCGCATCCACGCCCAGGAAGACGTCGATGAGGTCATGGTCGAGCAGGCGCTCGAAGAGACGCGTGTAGCCCTCCGCCGGCATGCCCTGATGCGGTGCGGCCGGGAAGTAGCGGTCATCGTCGCCCACGAACACGGGGACGCGCCCCGTGATGGACGGGTCAATCTGGTCGGGCGTCTTGCCCCACTGCTTCATGGTGTAGTAGAGGAAGACGTTCTCGTAGACGTAGTCTGCCACCTCGGTGAGCTCGGGATCGTTCTGCTCACGCAGCTCCATGATGGGCACCTTCTTGTTCTCGCCGAAGGTGGCCACGAGCTTCTGATAGAGACGCTCGCCCTTCTCGTCGCCAAACGCGAGCTTGAGCGAGGCGTGGTTGAACGGAACCGGCATGAGCTGGCCCTTGATGTTGGCAAGCACCTTGTGCTGATAGTCGGTCCACTCGGTGAAGCGGGACAGGAACTGGTGCACGCGGTCATCGGTGGTGTGGTAGATGTGCGGGCCGTACTCGTGAATCAGGATGCCAGCGTCATCGAGGCGGTCGTAAGCGTTTCCCGCGATGTGCGGACGACGCTCCAGGATGGCCACCTTATAGCCACACGCCTCGGCCAGACGGCGGGCGCAGGTGGCACCGGCGTATCCGGCACCCACGATGAGGACGTCGTACGTAGCGGGGTTGAAGTTTTGCGGAAGGCCGCTCGCGATGCTCATTGCGTTCCTCTCGGTCTGGTCGGTATCGACTCCACACGCCAACAGGCAATTTGCTGGCTTGTCTTATAAAGTGCGCGTAAGATTTTATCATGGGCGTGCAGATGGAACCTATTGCCCACCAAATACCCAGCGCACGCGCATAATTAGCGTTACCATCATGTCAGCGAAGTACCGCCAACCCACAAAGGAGAGCACCATGAGCGAGTTTCTTGACCGCATGAAGTCCCTTGCCAAGGGCGACAAGAAGACCATTGTCCTTCCCGAGGGCGAGGATCAGCGCACCATCGACGCCGCCAAGATCATCGTCGAGGAGGACCTTGCCAACCTGGTCATCCTGGGCAACCCCGCAGAGATCGACGCTCCCGGCGCCGTCGTGATCGATCCGGCGACCTCCGACAAGCGCCAGGCCTACGCTGACGCCCTGTACGAGCTGCGCAAGGCCAAGGGCATGACCCCCGAGCAGGCCTACGAGCAGGTTGCGGACAACACCTACTACGGCACCATGATGGTCAAGCTGGGCGACGCTGACGGCCTGGTCTCTGGCGCTTGCCACTCCACCGCCAACACCCTGCGCCCCGCGCTGCAGATCCTGAAGACCGCCCCGGGCACCAAGCTCGTGAGCTCCTTCTTCATCATGTGCACCCCCGCCACCGAGTACGGCGAGAACGGCACGCTGCTGTTTGCCGACTGCGGCCTGAACATTGCCCCGGATGCCGACCAGCTCTCCGAGATCGCCATCTCCTCTGCCGCCACCTGGAAGTCCCTGATGAGCGACGAGCCGGTCGTCGCCATGCTCTCCTACTCCACCATGGGCTCCGCCGGTGGCGACACCGCCGAGAAGGTCCAGGAGGCCACCCGCCTGGCCAAGGAGAAGGCTCCCGAGCTCGCGCTCGACGGCGACCTGCAGCTTGACGCAGCCCTCGAGGCGAGCGTCGGCCTGCTGAAGGCCCCCAACTCCAAGGTTCCGGGCAACGCCAACATCCTCGTCTTCCCCGACCTCGCCGCTGGCAACATCGGCTACAAGCTCGTCCAGCGCTTTGCCAAAGCCGAGGCTTACGGCCCCGTGCTGCAGGGCATCGCCAAGCCGGTCAACGACCTCTCCCGTGGCTGCTCTGCTGAGGACATCGTGGGCGTCGTTGATTGTTGACAGCGGGAGGCCCCCGCACGTCAACATCAGCAAGAACCTTAAGCTGATGTTGACGTGCGGGGGCCTCCCGCTGTCAACAATGGCTGTCGTTAGTTCTCGGTCGCAGCGGCAATCCGCGGGGCGAAGCCGTCGTCGCGCGTCAGGATGCGCATGAACTCCTCGCCCGTGATGGTCTCCTTCTTCTGCAGGTAATGCGCGATCTCGTGCAGCTTGAAGCGGTTCTGGCGCAGGGTTTCAAGCGCCGTCTGGTGGCCCTCCTCGACGAGGCGCTGCACCTCGGCGTCAATCTCCTGTGCCGTGCCCTCAGAGCAGGTCAGCGTGGCATCGCCGCCCAGATACTGGTTGCGCGTCTGCCCCAAGGCCATCATGCCGAAGCGGTCGGACATGCCCAGCTGGGTCACCATCGCACGGGCAATGCGCGTGGCACGCTCGATGTCGTTGGCGGCACCGCTCGTCATCTGGCCAAAGATGAGCTCCTCGGCCGCACGGCCACCGCAGAGCACGGCGATCTTCTGCTTGTACTCCTCGCGCGTGGTGAGGTAGCGCTCGTCCTCCTCAGCCTGCATGGTGAAGCCCAAGGCACCCGATGTACGAGGCACGATGGTGATCTTCGAGACCGGCGCCTTGCCGTCTTGGACGGCCGCGACGATGGCGTGGCCCGTCTCGTGATACGAGACGACTTCCTTCTCGTGCTCCGACAGGACGGTGGACTTCTTCTTCTCGCCCGCGACAACCACGTCGATGGACTCGAGGATGTCGTTCTGCGACACGCGGTTGCGGCCCATACGCACTGCGCGAAGGGCTGCCTCGTTGATCATGTTGGCAAGGTCTGCGCCTGAGGCGCCCGGCGTCATGCGCGCGATGAGACCGAAGTCGATGCCAGGCTCCATCCGCACGTCACCCGCGTGCAGCTTCAGGATGGCCTCGCGGCCGGCGAGGTCGGGAAGCTCCACCGGAACGCGGCGGTCAAAGCGGCCGGGGCGCGTCAGGGCGGGGTCAAGCGACTCCGGGCGGTTGGTGGCCGCAAAGACCACGATGCCCTTGTGGTTGTCAAAGCCATCCATCTCGGCAAGCAGCTGGTTCAAGGTCTGCTCGCGCTCGTCGTTCGAGGTCAGGCCGGCATCGCGACGCTTGCCCACGGCATCGATCTCGTCGATGAAGACGATGCACGGAGCCTTCTCGTTGGCCTGCTTGAAGAGGTCACGCACCTTGGCGGCACCGCGGCCCACGAACATCTCCACGAACTCGGAGCCCGAGATGGAGAAGAACGGGACGTTGGCCTCGCCTGCACAGGCCTTGGCCAGAAGCGTCTTGCCCGTTCCCGGAGGGCCTACCAAGAGCGCGCCGTGCGGCAGCTTTGCGCCAATCGCCGCGTAACGGCCCGGGTCCTTCAGGAAGCCAACGATCTCTTGCAGGGATTCCTTTGCCTCGTCCTGGCCTGCCACGTCACGGAAGGTGACGCCAGTCTCCTCGCCCTTTACCTCCTTGGCACCAGAACGGCCGAGTCCCCCACCGAGCCCAAAGCCGCCACCGAAGGACATGTTGTTGTCGTCACCCATCTGCTTGCGAAGCTGACGGTTGAGGAACCAGCCGCCTCCGATAAAGATGGCAAGCGGCAGAAGGTTGATGAGCAGGTATAGGAACAGCGATGCGGTTTCGTCGTGGATGTGCGCCGAGAACTTGACGTCTGCATCCTGCAGGCGCTCCACGAGCGTCGCGTCATTGGGGAACAGTGTGGTCTTGTAGATCTGCCGTGACTCGCCCTCGCCCGTGGTGAAGGTAATCTCGCCGTTGTCGCGATCAAGATCGACTTCCTCTACCTCGCCCTGGTCAACCATCGCCAAGAACTCGCTGTAGCTTGCCTCTTTGACGGCACCGTTCATGATGTTGGGATACACGAACGAACGCAGCAGCGAGAACACGACGAGGCCGATGAGGATGTAGAGGAACATCGACTGGCGCTTCTTCTTGTCGTTCATCTCCATGTCTGTAAGTCTTCTCCTTTTCCAGGCTGGGCCACCCAGCCAATACATCTTGTACAGTCATACCCAACCAACGGCCTCACAAGACGCAGTTTCGTTGCCTTACACCAAAGCTGCGCCACATGGTGAGATCGAGGGCGAGATTCATCGCTAGGCAGCGTCTCATGCGCGGGTACGGCAGAGCTGCCAGAAGGCGACGGCCGATGACGCGGCCACATTGAGGGAGTCCACGCCATGAGCCATGGGGATGATGACGGCCTCGTCGCACACCGCAAGCGCACGTTGCGAGATCCCCCAGCCCTCGCTTCCGAAGACGAGCGCGAGGCGCTCATGTGCCCCAAGCTCGGGGCTGTCAAGCGGGGTCGCACCATCCACGAGGGCCATGGCAGCCACGTGGAAGCCCTGCGCATGGAGCGTCGCAAGCGCTCCCTCAGGCCAGCTGTCCTCGCCTTCCGAGGGAAAGACGGCCCAGGGCACCTGCAGCACCGTGCCCATGGACACGCGGAGCGCCCGGCGCGTCAGCGGGTCTGCGCAGCGCGGGTCAAGCAGCACAGCGTCAACGCCAAGAGCTGCGGCGGAACGGAAGAGGGCACCCACGTTGGACACGTCTACGAGCCCCTCGAGCACCGCGACGCGCCGAGCCCCAGAAAGCACCTCCGTCACCGTTCGCGGCCGAGGACGGCGAAACGCACCCATCACGCCGCGCGTCACCTTGAAGCCCACAAGCTCGCTCATCACCTCGCGCGGGGCGAGGAACACCGGAACGGACGGGTCCAGCCGCCCCACCAAAGGCCACACCTGCTCGGCATGCCGCTCATCGAGGAGCAGCGACAGCGGCTCGAGGCCCTCGGCGAGAGCGACCTCCAAGGCAAAGGGCGATTCGACCACCATGACTGCCTGCTCTGGCTCAAGCACATTGCGCAATTGGTGGTCGGTCAGACGTGCGTACACGTCCAAACGACCGTCTGAGAGGTCAGTAACGTGAATGGTCGGCATGCTTTGCCCTCCTTGGCCCCGTGCTCCCCTCACCTGAGGTACCATAGCGTAACCGCTGTAGCATCTCACACGAGAGACGCACAACATCGCAGCCAAGACACGAACTACGAGGATGCTCGTGAACACAGAAAAGCATATGGGAGCCCACTTCGCCAAGAACGACGAGTCCGGAGAAGAGCTCCTTACCAACACAACGGAAGATGAGCCAGTCATCGAGCAGGATGAGCAGGCCGAGGCGCAGGCGGACGAGGCGCAACCGAGCGAGGCTCAGCTGGATGAGCCGGCAACGGAGCCCGCGACAGCCGAGCCGTCCGTGGACGACGCCATCGACGCCATCTTGGGAGAGATTCTGGCTCGGGTCAACGGTGAGGCCTCGGCAACACCCGCCGAAACGCCGCAGGCCGTGAGCGAGCAACCAGCAGTCTCCGTCCCGGCCGAGACGGTGGCTCTGCCACAGGCCGATGCGGACACGGTACGCGTGACCCCCTCCTTCGACACCTTGCCCACGGTGCTCGACGCCACCCAGGTGGCGCCGCATGCTGGCGACGAGGGGTCACCCAATGAGGCCACGCCGACCACAGACGAGCCTTCCGAGCCCGCATCCGCGCCAGAGCCCATCGCGAAGATCTCTGCCTCGGACGGACCGAAGCATGCGTCCTTCGAGGAGCCCAAGAAAAAGAAGCGCAGCAAGCTCGGCATCGTGCTTTTCCTGCTCCTTATCGCACTCGTGTGCGGAGCGTATGGAGGCGGCGTGTGGGCGTCGCAGCGCTACTTCATGCCCAATACCACCATCAACGGAGAGGACGTCTCGCTGCAGCCCATCGAGGAGGTTGCGGCACGCCACAGCGAGTCTACCAGCGGCTATCAGGTGGCCGTGACGGGCCAGGGCATCGACCTCACCCTCACCGCGGCCGACGTCGACCTGCGCTCCGATGGCGATGCGTACGTGAAGGACGCGCTCTCGTCCCTCGACCCCTGGAAGTGGCCGCTCCAGATTTTGGAGACCCACGATCTGACGGCGGACAAGTCCATCACCTTTGACGAGAAAAAGGTGACCAAGGCCGTGACCGATGCGGTCGACGAATTCAACAAGACGGCGAAGCAGCCTAAGGACGCCACCTATCGCTACGACGACAAGAAGCATCTCTACGAGGTGGTTCCCGAGGAGGCTGGCACCGCGCTGGTCACCGAGGAGGTCGTCAAGCTGACGGTTGCCGCCGTTGACGAGCTTGCCCCCTCCGTCGAGCTCGGCGAGGACCTCTTGGTGCAGCCCGCCGTGCTCTCTGACGACGAGCAGCTCAACAAGAGCGTGGCAGACGTCAACGCCAAGCTCTCCGCCACCCAGAAGCTTACCGTGGGCGACAACGAGGTCTTTGAGGTTGGAGCCGAGCTCATCGCGGGATGGACCAAGGTCTCGGACAAGCTCGAGGTCACCGTGGACCAGGAGGCCATCACCACCTGGGCACGTGGCCCGCTCTCTGACGAGCTGGACACTGTGGGCAAGACCCGCAGCTACACGCGTCCGGACGGCAAGAACGTCACCGTGACCGGCGGCGAGTATGGGTGGACCATCGACGGCGCCGAGCTCGCACAGCAGATCTGCGACAACGTGAAGGCTGGCACCGCCGCGACCATCGACATCCCCATGATGCAGACGGCTGGCTCCTGGAACCCCGGCGGCCAGGAGTGGGGCAACCGCTACATCGACATCGACATCTCCGAGCAGCACGTGCGCATGTACGACAGCAGCAGCAACCTCATCTGGGAGAGCGACTGCGTCACCGGCAACTCAAGCGAGGGGCATGACACCCCCGAGGGCGTCTGGCAGCTGAACAGCAACAAGGAGTCCGGCAGCGTGCGTCTCGAGGGCCCCGAGGACAAGCGCACTGGCGAGCCCGAGTACGTGAGCTACGTGACCTACTGGATGCCCTTCGTCTGGAACGCCGTCGCCATGCACGACGCCACCTGGCGCTACTCCTTCGGCGGCACCATCTACCAAACCGACGGCAGCCACGGCTGCGTCAACCTCCCCTACGACAAGGCTGAGGAGCTCTATGGCCTGACTGAGGTTGGGGACGTCGTCATCACGCACTACTAGTGAGGTTGCCTGGGCGCCCGGCCTTCCCTCCACGCTCAGACAGTCCTCGGAGCCCCCGGTTCGCTGGCGCGAACCGGGGGCTTCTGCGGAACTCGCGTGGAGGGAAGGCCGGGCGCCTCTGGGACAAAGCCTCTGACTCGTAGGCGGGACGCACATGCCACATCAGGCAAAGGGAGCTCCTCATCCCCCAAATCACAAACAACCTGCGAGTCTCACGTTCTACCAACTGCGACTTACAGGAAGGAACACCTTCCTAGAATGGCACCCCTACTCTCACATGTGGTTTCAGCAATCACGGGGCATGGGCGGGACGCCGCGACCACAGACCTTGTAATCGGAGCCGCCTTTCCGTTCCTCCACGCGAGTTCCGCAGAAAGCCCTCCTTCGCGCCAGCGAAGGAGGGCTTTCGAGGACTGTCTGAGCGTGGAGGAACGGAAAGGCGCCGGGCGGCTTAGAACGGGAAGTTGCCGCGGCCCGGGTTCCCGCCCATGCCCATGTTGCGCATCATGGATTGCATCTGGCGACGGGCTTTGCGGGAGCCGCCGCCCTTGCCGCCCATGTCGTTGGCCATGGCCTTCATCTTGCCCATCATCTTGTTCATCTCGCTCCACTGCTTCATGAGCTGGTTGACTTCCTGAATGGAGCGGCCGGAACCTGCGGCGATGCGCTTGCGACGCTGGCCGTTGATCTTCTTGGGCTGACGACGCTCCTCCGGCGTCATCGAGCGAATCATGGCTTCGATGCGCGTGATCTGGCTCTCGTCCAGATTGCCGCCCATCTGCGCCAACGCGCGGTCGCCACCCGGAATCATGCCGATGAGCTTCGAGAGGCCGCCCATCTTGCGGATCTGGTTCATCTGGTCGAGCATGTCGTCCATCGTGAAGCCCTCGCGCAGCATGCGCTCCGCGTTGATGACGTCCTGCTCGTCGGCAACCTTCTGGGCCTGCTCGATGATGCCCACCACGTCACCCATGCCCAGGATACGCTTGGCCATGCGGTCAGGGTGGAAGACCTCGAGCGAGTCGGGCTTCTCGCCTTGGCTCACGAACTTGATGGGCTTGCCCGTCACCTCACGCACGGAGAGCGCGCCGCCACCACGGGCGTCGCCGTCGAGCTTGGACATGATGACGCCGTCAAAGTCGACGCGTTCCGCGAAGGTGCGCACCACGTTGACGATGTCCTGGCCGGTCATGGCGTCGACCACCATGAGGATCTGGTCGGGCTTCACGGCGTTCTTGATGTCGACGGCCTCCGCCATCATCTCTTCGTCGATCTGCAGGCGGCCTGCGGTGTCGACGATGACCACGTCGTTCAGGTGATCGACGGCGTAGCGGATGGACTCGTTCGCGATCTTGACCGCGTCCACGCCATCGCCTCGATAGACCGGTACGCCGATCTCGCTACCGAGCGTGGCCAGCTGGTCCGCAGCCGCGGGACGGTGCACGTCGCAGGCTGCCAGAAGGGGGCTGCGCCCCTGGCCCTTGAGCAGGTAGGCCAGTTTGGCCGCTGCCGTGGTCTTACCGGAGCCCTGCAGGCCGACGAGCATGATCACGTTGGGCGTGCGGTTCTGGGCAAGCACCAGCTTGGACTCGGTGGAGCCGAGCAGCTGGGTGAGCTGGTCAAGTACGATACGCACGACGTTCTGTGCCGGCGTCAGGGAGTCCAGCACGTCTGCCGTCATGCACTTCTCCTTGCATGCGGAGACGAAGTTCTTCACGACGCGATAGTTGACGTCCGCCTCGAGGAGCGCCATGCGGATCTCGCGCATCGCGGCATTGATGTCATCCTCAGTGAGACGCCCCTTGCCGCGCAGGCGGTCAAAGGTGTCTTGGAGTCGGTCGGAAAGGCTGCTGAAGACTGCCATGTGATGCTTCTCCTATGCCGTAGCTGTGCTCTTCATCCTAAGAGGATACCCCATTGTGCCCACCAACGAGGCCCGTCTGTCGCAATGCACCACAAGGGTCGTACCCTTGTGGTGCGGTTGGTTGCTTTCTTGGTGCTTGGCCTAGAGGCCCTCGGTCTCCCCCACCAGCGCGCGGGCAAACTCGAGCGCGTCGAACGGCTGCAGGTCGTCGATGCCCTCGCCCACGCCGATACGCCAGATGGGCAACTGCAGCTCGTGGCTGATGGCAACCACGATGCCGCCCTTGGCCGTGCCGTCCAGCTTAGTGACGATGAGACCGTCGAGGTCAAGCGCCTGGTTGAACTCGCGGGCCTGGTTGAGGCCATTCTGACCCGTGGTGGCATCCACGACCAGCACCACCCACACGGGCATCTTGGCGCGCTTGCGCGTGACGTTGACCACCTTGGCGAGCTCGCGCATGAGCTCCGGAGAGGTATGCAGGCGGCCTGCCGTGTCGATGAGCACGAGCTCAGAGCCACGCTTCTCCGCCTCGTCAATCACTTCGTAGCAGACGCTGGCCGGGTCCGCGCCACGCTCGCGCGTGATGACCTCGACGCCCGAGCGCTCGCCCCACACCTGCAGCTGCTCGATGGCGGCGGCACGGAAGGTGTCGCCCGCGCCGATGAGCGGCTTGATGCCCAGGCTCAGGGCCTCGTTGGCCAGCTTGCCCACCGTGGTGGTCTTGCCGGCACCATTGATGCCCACAAAGAGCACGCACGAAGGCAGTGCGCGGAAGGGGTCGCGCTTTGCGGGCGTGAGCTCCTTGGAGAGTCGCTGCGCAAGCGCCTCGCGCAGCTGGCGCGCCGTGCGCAGGCCCTCGCGAGCCGCCTGCTCGCGCAGGTCGTCGGTCACCCGCATGGCGACCTCGGCACCCATGTCGGCCATGACGAGGGTGTCCTCGAGGTCCTCCCAGAAGGTCTCGTCTACCTCGCCACCCATATAGAAGATCTCGGAGATCGCCTCGCGAGAACGCGAGAGGCCCCTCATCAGGGATTCACGCAGACCCATCAGCTCTCCACCACCTTTCCTGTCACCTTGTCCAGGCGCTGGCTGACCACGTGACTCACGCCGTCGGCCTGCATCGACACGCCATACAGCACGTCCGCCTGCTCCATCGTACGCCGCTGGTGACTGATCACGATAAGCTGCGTGACCGTCTTGAGCTGCTCGATGGCATCGAGCAGCTTGGAGAGGTTCGAGTCGTCCAGCGCGGCCTCGACCTCGTCGAACACATAGAATGGTACCGTACGCGTGCGGTACACGGCAAAGAGTAATGCCAGAGCGGTCAAAGACTTCTCGCCGCCGCTCATCAGCATCATCTTCTGGATCTTCTTTCCGCGCGGCTGCGCCACGATCTCGATGCCCGTCTCGGTGATGTGATCGGGGTCCGTCAGCTCGATGTGGGCGTGACCGCCTGGGAAGAGCATCCCAAAGACCTCGGCAAAGTTGGCGTTTACCTGGTCAAACACCACCAAGAACTGACGGCGCATCTTACGCTCGATGGCGCTCGTGATCTTTGCGAGCGACTTCTTGGCGCTCTCGAGGTCGGCCACCTGCTCGGCGATGTAGTCCGCGCGCTGCTTCAGGCGCAGGTACTCGTCCATGGCGACCTCGTTGACCGGACCGATGCTGTCGAGCTGCCGACGCAGCTTCTCCACCGTACGCTCCATGACCTCGCGATTATCCGGCTCAGGCAGCGCGAGCGCGTCCTCCAGAATCCAGCCGTACGCCGTGATGTCCTTGAGGGCACCCTCGACCTGCACCTCGATACGGCCGAGGTCAACCCTGAGGTCGTTCGCGATGCTCTTGGCACGCTCAAGCTGCTGTGAGGCTTCGTTCACGGCCTCGCGTGCCTCGGCGATGGTCGTCTTCAGCGAGTCAGAGTCTGCCTCGGCAAGCGAGGCGCGGTCGCGCAAGCGGGCATCCCAGGCAAGGGCTCGGTCGTGCACGGCCACATAGCGCTCGTGCAGGGGGTCAACGCGCAGGCGCAGCACATCAAGAGAGCGCGCGGTGCGCGTCGTGGTCTCCACGCGGCGGTCGATGGCGGCCACCGTGTTGGCCAGCTCCTCCTCGCGCACGGCGAGGTGGTTGCGGCGCTCGACGATGGTGGCGAGATGCAGACGCGCATCGGCGACCCGCGCGCTCGCGTCGTTCTCGGCACGCGATGCCTGGCTTCGCTCCTCGGAGACCTCGACCAGTTGACGGCCCAGCTCGGTGGCGCGTGCCTCGGCAGCGTCGGCAGCGGCCTTGTGACGCTCGATCTGGGGACGTGCCTCGTCGGCCTTCTCGGAGGCCACAGCACGGCGCTTCGAGACCTGCGCCTGCTCAGAGGTGGCCTGGTTGCGCTGCGCCTCGAGGCGACCAATCTCGGCAGTCACGGATGAGAGCTCGCCGCGCAGGCGCGCCACGTCGCCCTTCGCATGGGCGCTGCGGTCACGCGCCTCCGCAAGCGCGGTCTCGGCCTCGGCCACGCGTCTCGATGCGTCACGCAGACCCGTCTCAAGGCCGTCGAGGCTCTCGCGCAGCGCGCGCATGCGGCGCTTACGCTCGAGCGCGCCACTCTCCGCGCCAGCGGTTCCTCCCACCACGATGCGACCGTCCGCCAACACCGTGACACCCGTGGGCGTCACATACGTGAAGGCAGGCGCCTCGTCATGGGCGCGCACGGCCGCCGTTGCGTCAGCCACCAGGCGAACGTCACCAAGAAGTGCCGCAGCGATGCCCTCGGCCGCGGCAGGAATGCTCAGCTGAGCGAGCAGCGACTCGCCGGGTGCATCGACGCCCACGGGTGCCGTCTCAGCCCGATGCGAGACAATCGTCGCGCGTCCTGCTGTACCCGAGAGCCCCTCGGCCGTCTCGGCCAGCGAGGCGGCAGACGCCGAGTCAGCAACCACGAAGGCGGCCAAATCGTCGCCCAGAAGGCGCTCCACCAGCGACTCAAGCTCGGCCGGAGCCTCGATGAGGTCTGCCAGGCGGCACTCGACAAGCCCTTGTGAACGCGATGCCAAGGCCGCCGTGAGGGCGCTTGCGTTCGCGCTCTGCTCGTCGACCTTCTCCAGAGCGGAGAGCGTGGCGCGGGCCTCCTGCAGGCGCAAGCGAGCGGTGCCCTCCTCCTTGCGCGCCGCGGCGACTGCGTCCTGCGCGCTATGGATGGCGGCTCCCGCGGCGTCCGCGGCAGCGGTGGCCGCCTCGAGGCCCGCGGTGACCTCAGCCTTGCGCTCACCCCGCTCTACCAGGGCCTCGTTAGCGGTCTCAATCTGTTCCGAGATCTGCGCAAGACGGCTCGCAAACATCTGGTCCTGCGTCTCGGCACTTGCGATCTGGTCGCGCAGCTTCGCGTAGGCGAGCGTCTCGGCATCGGCCTCACGCTGCGCCGCACGCTGGTCTGCGGTGAGCTGCGCCTGCTTGGCGCCCAGGGAGCGCCTGAGCTCGGTGGCACGCTTTGCTTCGGGAACCAGCTCGTCGAGGCGGTCCTGCAGCTCGCGGGCGCGCACCTTGGCGTCCGCGTACTCGGCGCTCACGCGCTCGTGCTCGGCCGCGGCCTCGGCGCGCTGCTTCTTGCTGGACGAGAGGGTCATGCGCATCTCGGAGAGACGCGCCACCATGTTCTTCCCCTTCTCCTCCAGCAGGCGCATGTCAGAGTCCATGCGGCCCAAGATGTCCTGCATGCGGCGACGCTGCTCGCCAAGGTCGCCCACAAAGATGCCCTTCTGCTCGAGAAGGGATTGGTAACGCTCGAGGTCGGCGGACTTCTCGTCCAGGCGGAGCTGCGCGAGCTCCACGGCTGCGTCGGCCTCGCGCTGACGCGCCGTCAGCTGGTTGTAGCGAGCCTGCAGCTGGCGCAGGTCATCCACGGCAAGCGTGGTGGAGAGGTCCGCGAGCTGCGTCTTGAGGTCGTGGTGGCGCTTCGCCTTGTTCACCTGACGCTCGAGCGGCCCCAGCTGGCGGTTGATCTCGCGCGAGATGTCCTTCGCGCGGGTCAGGTGCTCCTCCATGCTACGAAGCTTGCGCTCCGAGCGCTCCTTGCGGCGGCGGTGCTTGGCGATGCCCGCGGCCTCCTCGATGAGCTCGCGGCGGTCCTCGGGACGGCTCGCCAGGATGGAGTCAAGCTTGCCCTGGCTGATGATGGAGTGTGTCTCCTTGCCGAGTCCCGAGTCATGCAGGATGTCGGTGATGTCCATCAGGCGCGACGGCGCGTTGTTGATGAGGTACTCGGACTCCCCCGAACGGAACATGCGGCGCGTGATCGCCACCTCGGAGAAGTCGATGGCGAGGGTGTGGTCGGAATTGTCGAGCACGAGCGTGACCTCGGCAACGCCCACGGGCTGGCGCGCGGAGGAGCCTGAGAAGATGACATCCTCCATGGCCTGGCCGCGCAGCATCTTCGCGCTCTGCTCGCCCAAGACCCACAGGATGGCGTCGGAGATGTTCGACTTGCCCGACCCGTTAGGACCCACCACCACGGTGAGGCCTGGGTCGAAGACCATCGTCGTCTTGTCGGCGAACGACTTGAATCCCTTGAGCGTGAGCGACTTGAGGTACACGGCCAGCCTTCCCCGCTATTCCATGTCAGCCCACACGTTGTGGGGATCTTCCTCGATGCGGCGAATGGCATCGGCCGCTGCGGCGTTCTCAGACTCCTTCTTGGAACTGCCCGTTCCGCGCCCGATGCGCCGTCCGTCGATGAGCACCACCGACGTGAAGCGCTGCGCATGGGCCGGCCCCGAGGTTGACTCGAGCTTGTAGCTGGGAGTCTTCCTGATGTTTCCGCCCTGCACAATCTCTTGTAGGTGCGTCTTGGGGTTCATGAAGCGGCGGATGGTCTCAGGGATCATGTACTCGCCCAGCATGCGCATAACGAAGTCATGCGCGGCGTCGTAGCCTCCGTCGATGTAGAGGGCGCCCACGATGGCCTCGAACACGTCCTCGAGCGCGGACTTCATGCCACGCGTGTTGGTGCCCAGCTCGGACACGCCAAAGAGGATGTACTCCGAGAGACCAAGCTCCTCAGAGACGCTCGAGAGCATCTTGCCCGAGACGAGCGCGATCTTGAGGTCCGTGAGCTGGCCCTCGTCCATGCCCGGGAAGCGCTCGAACACCTCACGCGCGACCATGGCGCCCAGCACGGCGTCACCCAAGAACTCGAGTCGCTCGTAGGATGCCGAGACAGGCATCCCCTCGGCCGCTGACGGATGCGTCACGGCCGAGGCGATGAGGTCCTTGTTCTGGAATTCGTAGCCGATGATCTCCTCAACGGCCTTGACGCGACGGTGGAGCTTCAAGAGCCAGCCTCCTACAGGGCCTGCTCGATAGCATCGACGGCGTCGCCAATCGTGGTGATGGTGGCGAGCTTCTCGTCATCCATCGTGGCACCAAACTCGTCCTCAAAGGCGGTGACGAGCTCAAGCAGGTCGAAGGAATCGGCACCAAGCTGCTTGAAGTCAGTCTGCTCGTTGAGCTCGCTGGCATCAACGTCCAGCGAATCGCTCGTAACCTCGATAACCTTGTTGAAGATCTCGGAGCGGTCCATGGGAGTCTCCTTGGGTCAAGCCCGGTCGGGCACTATTGACACGGTCTAACAGATTTATTGTGAGCATCCACGCGGTAAATGTGAAGTCTTGCACTCCAACGCGACAGAAACAGCAGGTACGACAGAGTGACCTTTGGGGGTAGCCCCTTTCGGTCACTCAGTGACCGAAAGGGGCTACCCCCAAAGGTCACTCACTCTTCGGCGGCGACGTCGGCGGCGATCTTGTCCACGAGGCCCTCGCGCACGGCCTTGGCGCAGACGAGCGCGCCGTTCTTCACGGCCAGGGCACTCGTAGCGCCGTGACCGATGATGACGGGAGCCTTCAGGCCCAGGAGCACGGCGCCGCCGTACTCGTCACCCGAGAGGTCGGCCGCCACGGCCTTGATGGCCGGCTTCAGCAGAAGGGCGCCGATGGCCATGAGCGGGGACTTCTTGGTGGCCGCCTTGATGCAGCCCACGATGTACTTGGCGGTACCCTCGAGCGTCTTCAGGGCGACGTTTCCCGTGAAGCCGTCACTCACGATGACGTCGTAGCGGCCAGCCAGCAGATCGGTTCCCTCGGCATTGCCGGCAAACCAGCTGTCGCCACCCGCCGCCTTGAGCGCCTGATGGAAGGCAATTGCCTGCTCAGAGCCCTTGGTTTCTTCCTCACCGTTGGAGAGCAGGGCGACCGTCGGCTCGGCGACGCCGAGCGTCACCTTCGCATAGGCTCGCCCCATGTGAGCGAACTGCACGATCATGTCTTCGTTCGTGTCGGCGTTGGCGCCCATGTCAATCATCACGGTGCGATGTCCCGTGGCACCCGGAATGGCCGTAGCGAGCGCCGCACGCTTGATGCCCTGCACACGGCCCACGTTCAACGACGCGGCAACCAGAATGGCACCGGTCGAGCCCGCGGAGAAGAAGCCATCGGCCTCGCCGTGGCGCACCGCGAGGCAGCCCTGCACGATGCTCGAGTCCTTCTTGGCACGCACGGCCGTCGCAGGATGCTCGCCCATACCGATGACCTCGGTGGTGACGAGCGGTAGCGCACGCTCGTGCTCCTCACAGAAAGCGGTGATCACGGCCTCGTCGCCAGCGACCAGCACCTGAAGCTGGTCGTCCGCCTCGAGCGCCTGGGCAATGCCCTCAAGCACGACCTCGGTGCCCGAATCGCCTCCCATGGCGTCAACGCAGATGGTAACCATGTGACCTCCCTAACGTGGAAAAGGCCGACCCTTGCGGGTCGACCTCCTGTCCATTCTTATCAACGGAACGTCAACCGTTAGTCGGTGACGACAACCTCGCGGTCCTTGTAGAAACCGCAGTTGGGGCACACGTGATGCGGAAGCTTGGGGGCACCGCACTGCGGGCACGTGGAGCGCGCGGGAGCGGCGAGCTTGCTGTTGGCCGAACGACGGGTGTGCGTGGCGCCGCGGCCCTTCTTTTGCTTAGGAACTGCCATCTTGAACCTCTCTTAACCATCAACTCACGCCTACGACAAGCGCAGGCGGTCTTGCCTTCTAGACACGCAAGAAAGCACTATACCACAGAAATGCCCATGTGGCACCCATCACGATTACCCCACAGGACGCCAGATAAAAGTCTCACGCAAGCGCTACTCGTCCAGCTTCAGGTTCTTCAGCGCGGCGAAGGGGCTTGCCTCGAGACGCGCCTGCTCGCGCTCGGCCTCGATCTGCGCGGCGTGGCCACAGTCCTCCTCGTTGAGGTTTGCGCCGCACACCGGGCAAAGGCCCTTGCAGTCCTCACGGCACAGCACCACATACGGGGTCTCCATCAGAAGCGCCGAGAAGAGCGCGTCGGTCAGGTCGACGGTGTTGTCATCCCCCACCAGGGAGAAGTCCATCTCCTCATCCTCGTCATCGAGATAGGCCGCCTCGTCAGGCTCCTCGAAGAGATAGTACTCGTCGACCTCGCCCGCCACGTCAAACGAGGCTGGGTCGAGGCAGCGGTCACACACGCCCTCGACGTGCGCGCGCAAGATGCCCGTCGCCAAGATGCCCTCGCCGGCATTGGTGAGCATGAGGTCGTAATCGATTCCTTGGGGCAGCGTAAAGTCGTGATTGCCCAAGCTGTAAGAAGGCTCATCCAGGTGCCCCGCCACCGGAAGGGTGTCCCCAGGATTGGCGAGGCGCTCGTCGAGCACCGCGATGACCTGTTCCATCAAACGCTACCAGGCCACGTTGTTGGAGGTGTTGCGCGGACCGGCGTTCTCGTTGAGCGTCTGGCGGACACGCGTGACCGAGTTGGTGATGGACTTGAGGTTGTCCTCAAGGTGTGCGAGCACCGTGTCGGCGTACTCCTCCGCGTTGTAGCGAGTGTCACGCTCGTACTGCTGGGCGTTGTCGCGAATCTGCTCGGCCTGCATCTGCGCAAGACGCACGACCTCCTGGTCACCGGCAAGCACCATTGCCTGCTGCTGAGCATCGGCCACGATGGCGTCAGCCTGCTGCTGCGCATGCTCGAGGCGCTCGTGCTCCTCGCGGACGATGCGACGCGCCTCGGTGAACTCCTGCGGGAACAGACGGCGAATCTCGTCAAGAATCTCGTACACATCCTGTGCGTCGATGATCTTGCGATTGGGGCCACCGGTCAGGGGTGACTTGGCTTCGCTCACCATTTGCTCGAGCTCATTGACCAAGCTCTCGATCTCCTCACCTGGCTGCATCCCAGGACTCCTTTCGCGCGGTGATAGGAAAGCTATCGTGGCCTGCGCTGCTTCTCATTTGCCACAATTAGTTGAAAGAATAGCAGAATTGCCCATCT
Source organism: uncultured Actinomycetes bacterium (assembly GCA_900314645.1). GTDB lineage: Bacteria > Actinomycetota > Coriobacteriia > Coriobacteriales > Atopobiaceae > UBA1367. Next base: position 94,800 of record OMWB01000014.1, on the reverse strand, counting down.
ATGGGCCAATATCGCCGTTTTTCGGCAAATATGCACGATGCGGTACGTTTTTTTACCGTCCATCCCACGTGCGGAGCCACACGGGATGGACGGACGGAAGGCTAGCGGCGCGGCTCCCCAAAGCGTTCGCGCAGGCGACGCTCCACCACCGACGGCACGAGGAAGCTGACGTCAGAGCCCAGATTCGCAAGCTCGCGGACGATGGATGACGACACGTAGCCAAACTCGGGGCTTCCCATGACGAAGACCGACTCGATTCCGGGGCGCAGACGATAGTTGAGGTCGGCCTGCTGGAGTTCGTACTCAAAGTCGGTCATGGCGCGCAGGCCCTTCACCACGCCGCCCGCGCCAATCTCCTGGCAGAAGTCCATGAGAAGCCCCGTGAACGGCAGCACCTCAATGCCCTCAGTGATCTTGTTCTCGACGAGTGTGTCGCGAATCATCTGGACGCGCTCGTCAAGCGAGAAGACCGGGCCGGTGCCGTTCTTCCCCAACGAGGCCGCCACGGCCACCGTCACCTTGGGAAACAGGCGGCGCGCGCGGCAGATCACGTCGAGGTGGCCATACGTGATGGGGTCAAAGGTGCCAGGCACCACCACATGCTGGACGGGGTTGAGCTCACTCATCGGTATCTCCCATACGTAGCAGGTCGACGGCAGTCGTGCCGTGCGACTTTGACTTCAGTTGCGTGGCGCCAGCCAGCGAGAGCTGCGCGCCCGATGACGCACGCTCGTAGAGCACGAGCGCGTCGGCTTCGAGCATGCCGCCCGCCGCAAGCGCCTCCACCAGCTTGGTGACGTCACAGGCGGGCATCGCGTAGGGCGGGTCGAGCACCACGAGCGAGAACGGCGCCCCCGGAAGCTTGCCGCGCGACACGAGCTTGGCGACATCGCCACCCATTACATCATACTGCGCACGAGATGCCCCCAGCGAGGACACATTTCTCTTGATGCGCGCCACCGCTTTGCGGTCTGCGTCCACAAACGTGCAGTGAGCCGCACCGCGCGACAGCAACTCCAGGCCGATGGCCCCGCTGCCCGCGAACGCATCGAGGATGCGCACGTCGGAAAGGTCAAGGTCAAACGCCGAGAGCACCATGGAGGCCATCTGCTCGCGCGTCCGGTCTGTGGTGGGACGCGTCACGTCGCGTCCGTCAGGCGCCTCGAGCGGCCGTCCGCGCCACATGCCGCCAACGATCCTCATCAGCGCTCCACCTCCTCAAAGTACGCGCCAAAGCGGTCGCGCATCTCAAGCGCCAGCGTTCGGTGCGCGGGCGCAGCCAACGCCGGGTCACGATCAGCAAGGGAGAGCGCATCGATGTGCGCCCATTCCACAAGGTCAGCGTCCTCGGCAAGGTCACAGATCTGCAGCGACACGCCACCATGCTGACGATATCCCAACACCTCGCCCTCGTGGCGAAGCCGCAGGTCAAGCTCAGCGAGCTCGAAGCCGTCAGAGGTGGCCTCCAGCGCGTCGAGGCGCTGGCGCGCCGGGGTGCCCTTCTTCGCGGCGCAGGCAAGGAAGACCTGGCCAGGATAGTCGCCACGTCCGACGCGGCCGCGCAGCTGGTGCAAGGTCGCCAGGCCAAACCGGTCGGCGTCGTAGACGAGCATCACAGTGGCGTTGGGGACGTCCACGCCCACCTCGATCACGGTGGTCGATACCAAGACGTCGGTCTCCCCCGCCCGGAACGCGGACATGGCCGCATCCTTGTCAGCAGGAGACATCGGACCGGTCAGAATGCCGATGCGCAGGTCGGGGAAGACCGACCGCGCGAGCATCTCGGCCGTAGCCGTGGCGGAGTGCAGCTGGGCGGCATTTGAGCGTGAGGCCTCGGGGACGTCGTCAAGCTCCGAGCCATCATCGCTGTCGTCCACGAGCGGACAGACCACATAGGCCTGGTGGCCTGCCGCGACGGCGTCCCGAATGGCGCCGTACGCCACGTCGAGGTTCTCGGGCGTGAGGGCCTTGGTGGTCACGCCAGCGCCCGCCTTCGGGCGCTTCGTGATGCGCGAACAGTCCACATCGCCGTACAGGGAAAGGGCGAGCGTGCGCGGAATGGGCGTCGCCGTCATGGTGAGCAGGTCGGCCCCAAGGCCCTTGGCGCGGAGCGCCACGCGCTGGTTGACGCCAAAGCGATGCTGCTCGTCGATCACCACCAGCGAGAGCTGCGCGAACGCCACGTCGTCCGAGAGGATGGCCGTGGTGCCAAAGGTGGCGCAGACGCGGCCGGAGGCGATGCCCGCCACAAGCTGCTCGCGCTCCGCCGCAGGTGTGGAGCCCGTGATGAGCGCCCACGTGATGCCCGCTCGGTCGAGCAGCGGGCCGAGCTTTTCCGCATACTGCCGTGCCAAGACCGAGGTGGGGGCCATGACGGCCGCTTGCATGCCCGAGTCGGCCACAGCCGCAAGGGCCACGGCCGCAACGGCCGTCTTGCCCGTGCCCACGTCGCCCAGAAGCAGGCGGTTCATCACGCGGGGCCGGGCCATGTCATCCAGGATCTCGTCCGCGGCTTGGCGCTGCTCGTCCGTCAACGTGAAGGGCAGGGCGGCAAGCAGCGCGTCCATATGGGGGCCCGAGGTCACATGCCGGAAGGGCTCGACGCCCGAGAGCTCGATGCGCTGCCGCGTAAGCAGCGCGAGCTGCAGACACAGGAGCTCGTCATAGGCAAGGCGTCGGCGCGCCTCCTCCGCCTCCGCGACTGTCGCGGGATAATGGACGGCGCGCAACGCTCGTGCCTCGCTCATCAGGCCACGGCGCGCCACCAGCCGTGCGGGCAGAGCATCGCATACGTCGCCAACGTCCTCGAGGGCGGCCGCCACGATGCGCCGCATCCATGACGCGGTGATGCCCTCGCCCACCGGATGCACCGGCAGCACGCGCGCATACCCGCTCTTCTCGCCCGCTGAGGACAAGACCTCGTGGAAGGGCGACTTCATCTGCTTGAAGCCGTAGCCAAACGTCACCTTGCCCGAGAGCGCCACCACATCGCCCTGATGCAGTTGGTCGGCAATCCATGGCTGACGAAAGAAGGTGGCCTGGATGACACCAGTCTCGTCCATGGCGTCGACCTCAACGATCTGCATGCGTGGCTTGGGCCGCTTCAGGCGCACGCGGTCAACGGTCACCACCACGGTGGCGTCCGAGCCCACGTCGGCCTGGGCAACCTTCAGCACGTTGGTGAAGTCAAGGTAGCGCCGAGGGACATGCAGCAGCACGTCGCGGACGCGACAGATGCCGAGGCGCTCAAGTGCCTCGCGCCGCGCGCCAGATACAAAACGCAGGCGCGACGCATCGTCGGCAAGCGAGCAGGTCCTCGAGACACGCTCGGCTGCCTCGGCGATGGTCGCGCCACCAGACATTCGGTTGATTACTCGATGGAGAAGATGACGGGATACAGGGGCTGCTCGCCGCGGTGCGCATCGACCTCAAGGTCAGGCTGGGCCTCCTCGATTGCCTCGATCAGCTCGTTAAACGCATCGTCATCGAGGTCGGCACCGGCAAGGATGGTGAGCGTGTCGCCCTCCTCCTCGTCCTGCATGCGCTCGATGACGTCAAGCGTCACCTGCTGCACGTCAGAGCCCACCACCGTAATGGCGTCGTCCTGGATGCCCATGACGTCGCCCGCGTGGATGGGGCTGCCGTCAGCGGCCTGGGAGTCGCGCACTGCGGTGGTGACCTCTCCACCACGAACGTCCTCGATAGCCTCGCTCATGGCTTCCACGTTGTCGTCGAGGTCACCCTCGAGGTTGGCGGAGAACATGGCGGTGAAGGCCTGCAGCACGGTCTTGGTGACGACGACTGCGGCCTCGCAGCTGTCGCATGCCTCGACTGCGGCCTCGGCGGCCATGCGGATGTTACCGTTGTTGGGGAGCACGATGACCTGCTCGGCATTGCACTCCTCGATGGCCTTGAGGATGTCAGCCGTGGACGGGTTCATGGTCTGGCCGCCAGAGACGACGACATCGACGCCCAGAGAGCTGAGGATCTCGGCCTGGCCAGAGCCGGCCGCAACGGCCACAAAGCCGAGCTTCTTGCGCGGCGCGAAGTGGGCGCCACTGCTCTCCTCCGACTCCTTGTCAGCACGAATGCCCTCAGTGCGCTCCTGCGCCTCGAGGTCCATGTTGTGCACGAACACGTTGAAGATCTGGCCACGGTGCAGCATGTGACGAAGCACGCGGTCAGGACGATTGGTGTGAACGTGAATCTTGTAGTCAGGGTTGGCGCCTACCATAAGCTCGCAGTCACCCATGCTCGCGAGGTAGCGAAGGTTCTCATCCTCATCAAGATCAGGGCTATCGGCATGGAAGAGGAACTCGGTGCAGTAGCGATACTTCGAGCCCTCCCAGCTGTCGTTGATCTCGATGTCCACGACGTTGACGACGGCCTGCTTGGCATCGTCGGTGGTGACGGTGGTCTTGAAGTCGGAGACCTCACCGGCACGGCCCTCATAGGCGTTGACGAAGCCCTCGATGAAGGTGGCCAGGCCAAAGGCGCCGGAGTCCACCACGCCGTTCTCCTTGAGGACGGGCAGCAGGTCGGGCGTGCGGGCAACCGACTCGTACGCCTCAACCACGAGCGCGTCGAGCAGCTCGTCCATGCTGACCTTCTGCTTCTCGAGCTGGTCAGCGCGGGCAGAGACGTCACGCAGGACGGTGAGGATGGTGCCTTCCACGGGCTTACGCACGGCCTTGAAGGCAACCTTCACGCCGTTGCGCAGGGCTGCCGCGACATCGGCGACGGTGGCTGGGTCGTTCTTCGACTGAGCGAGCCCCTCAGCGACGCCACGAAGAATCTGGCTGGTGATGACGCCTGAGTTACCGCGTGCGCCCATCAACGAGCCATGCGTGATGGCATGTGCGATGTCGGCGGTGGTGGCGTCCTGCGGGAGTGCCTCGACCTCACCCACGACGGTCTGCAGCGTGAGCGACATGTTGGTGCCGGTGTCGCCGTCAGGTACGGGAAAGACGTTGAGCTTGTTGATCTCGTCTGCCTTGTCGGCGACGACCTTGGCAGCAGCGGGGAAGCACGCGCGGATGGTAGATGCAATCATGGTATGGAAACCTCTGGATTCGTGTTGAGCCGGACGGTCGCGCCCTAGCGGGTGCGGATTCCCTCGATATGGACGCGGACCTCGACGTCGTCGAGCTCGGCGATCTGCTTCAGGATGAACTTGACCGAGCTCACCAAGTTGGCGACCACGGACGACATGTTCACGCCATGCTCCAGCACAACGTGGATATCAACCACGATGCGACCATTCTCCACGGCAACGTCGATGCCGTTGCGCAGACGGTTGAAGGGCAGCAAACGCGTGACGCCGTTCTCGGCGTCGGACATTGCCATACCGACAACGCCATAGCACTCAAGCGCGGCATAGCCCGCGAGGTCGGCGATGCAGTCGTTGGAAACCCTGAGGGTTCCGGTGACGGCCTGGGTCATGACTACTCCTCTCACAGGGCGCGGCAGCCCACTTTGGACAGCCGACGCACGAATACAAAGGAGTATACCGCACGTCAATCCCGTGGCGCACACGATGTGACGAATTGATACAGGTAGCTCAAGACTTCTTGACGGTTTTTCATGACCAGAAGGACCGTGAGGCAACAAAGGAGGTCGTGGACCGACCTGATGACGTAGGCCGAGCGCGTGACCGTGAGGGGTATGCCGAGCTTCTGGTACTCGTCATGAACCCGCTTGACGCCTGCGCGCGGCCCGAGGCCCGCGCCCGACGCCGTGCGCGACAGCGCACGGGAGAGCCGTGAGAACGGATGAAGCTGGTTGGGATCGCCCACGAAGCGGCGGATGCCCGACGCGTTGGGCGCCGAATAGCATGACTCGGCGAGCGCCACGTCTGCTGGTGACATCCCCTCCTCGAAGCGCGCGAGGGCCTCGGCGCGGACGATGCCCGGAACCGCCGAGCGCACCCCTTGGTTGATGAGTCCCACCCACACCAAATCCACCGTCAGAAACGCCAGGCACACGTGGCAGCACACGACGATGGCCTTCGGGGTAAGGGCGGCCGCCTTCTTCAGATACTGATACGCCGAATGCACCCACAGCACGCGCTCCATGACCTCTCCCCTCGTTTGTTGAGGGTATTGTGCTACCCTAACCGGACAGCAATCGGGCCCTGCGGCGAGGGATGCGACCCACCACAGGTGGCGCTGCGCCACAAACCCACCACAACAAGTCGTGGTTTGCACTTGCAAGCTCGTGACGCTGTGATATATTCGTACAGCTTGTAGAAATTGCGGGCGCGGTCCCGCCCGCCCTATGGAGGTCTGAGTCATGTCTAAGGTTTGTGAAATCTGCGGCAAGCACGCCGTTGCCGGCCGTTCCATCAGCCACTCCCACCGCACGGTCAACCGTAAGTTCAAGCCCAACATCCAGCGCGTTACCATCGTGCAGGAGGGCCACGCCAAGAAGATGAACGTGTGCACCCGCTGCCTGAAGAAGGGCAACCTCGCTCGTTCGTAGTGGCTGAACACGAAAAAGTGTCGGACTAAGGGCCCCCTCGGGGGCCCTTTTCGTGTTAGACTCGCATGCGAATGTTGACATCCAGGGGCCCGTCCGGGTCAACATCAGCCTCAAGACGTGCAAGGTTGTGCACCATCTCAAGCTGATGTTGACCCGGACGGGCCCCTGGATGTCAACATTCGCTACTAGCGCACGAGGAAGACGGCGAGTACGCCCTCGTGGCAGGTGATGGTGGCACCCTCAGGGCCCGCCACGTTTGAGATGCCCAGATCGCTCAGCAGCGCCAGTGGCTGGTGATGGAGCTCCCACCGCGCGCCCACCTCGGAGATGACCGTGCCTTCGCGCAGGGCAATGGCGGAAAACGTCGCCCCGGGAACGTCAATCCTCCAGTCCCGCGTCCCCAACGGGCTGAGCACGCGATACTCCACGCCGTCTTCCACCACCCGTGGAGAGGCGTCGGCATGCGTCGCCAGCAGTCCCAGCACCGCCAGCTGATGGTCAGGGCGGCCACCGGTGGCACACGTCAGCGTCAGATGCAACCGCGCGTCTTGCCGTGCGGCCTCATGCCGCGCACAGTCGATGGCGAGCGCCAGGTCTGTCGCGTACTTCTCCACGGGAAAGCGGATGTCCGTCGATGCCTGGCCGTGCGCCCATGCGGCCACCTCAGGAGAGACTGAGTCGGCATCGCCGCAGAACACGTTCGGTCGCACCCCGGCCTGAAAGAGCACCTCCGCACCGCGGTCAGCTACCACCACGTAGTCTGCCCCCGCGGCGAGCGCTCTCACGAGCTCGACCGAGCTGGGCTCTGGCGAGCCGTCCACGACCAGTGCCTGGAACTCCGCCGCTCTTCAAGCCTCGCCCTGGGCCGGCTCCTTGGCATAGTCCTTGATGAGCGCGAGCGACAGCTCGTCGTAGCCGTGCACCAGGATGTCGCAGTTCTCGCGCAGAAATGCCTCGTCACGCCCATCGTGATCGTTCAGCAGCGCCACCACCGGAAAGCCCGTCTGGTAGGCGGTGCGCACGCCAAACGGCGCGTCCTCAAAGACCCACGTCGTCTCCATCTCGGTGCCGAGCACCCCGAGGGCGTGGAAGTAGACGTCGGGGAACTCCTTGCCGCGGCCCACGTCGCCAGTGAAGATCACGTCAGAGAAGAAGTGCTCCAAGCCGTGGGCACGCAGACCCACGCGGATGTCGTCTGCCGGCGTGGACGACGCGATGACCATGGGGATGCCCGCGTCCGCCAGGCTCTGCAGGAACTCCTCCACATGGGGCCAGGCGTCGACGCGCGTCCGATAGGCTTCGCGCACCATCTCGCGCAACTCCTGGAAGAGCGCCTCTCCGCTCTCCCCCACGCCCAGATGCTCGTGGAACCACGCGCATTCCTCGTCGGCACTCATGGGCTCGGTGATGACGAACATCTCGTGGGTCATCACCTGCCCGTGGCGCGCCACGAGCTCCCCAGGCACCTGCTCCCACATGGGCATGGAGTCAACGATGGTTCCGTCAAAGTCAAAGATCGCGCCGGTAATGGGCATGGCCCCTCCTTGTCGTAGTCAGCGTTTCTGATGATAGCAGCATGGATGGCGTAGATTCTCGGCGCCAAGTTGGGTACAGTGTCTAACGCGGCCGCGAAACCGCGGCCACAACAGCGTTTTTCGGAGGATCAAGATGGCACGTTACGACTATCGCTGCACCTCGTGCGGCACGGTCTTTGAGGTTGAGCATCCAATGAGCGAGCGTCCCGAGGTTACCTGCCCCACCTGCGGCGCGCCCGCGGAGCGCGTGTTCTCGGCCTCAGGCATCCACTTTGAGGGCCACGGGTTCTACAACACCGACCAGCGCAAGGTGGTCAAGGCCGGACCGTCTTGCGACAACTGCCCCAACAAGGACTAGCTCTCCCGCCTTTGCAAGACCGCACAGAAGTGCCCGTCGCAGCCGCCCCTTCGGGGCATGGTGTGCAGATAGGGCACTTCTTCTGTATAGGGAATCAGCTCGAAGCTGTTGCCCTGATCAGAGGCTAGGAATGCCTCGATGACCCGCTCGTTCTCCTCGGGCAACACGGAGCAGGTGGCGTACACAAGGCGCCCTCCCGGCGCAACGCGCGTGGCAGCCGCGTCCAGGATCTGCCGCTGCAGAAGTGGGAGCGTCCCCTCGCCCGCAAGCGCCGCCTCGTCCAACGACCAGGCAATCTCGGGATGGCGCCGCATGGTACCGGTGCCTGAGCACGGCGCGTCAATAAACACCAGGTCAAACGGCCTCTTAAACGCATCGGGCACGTCATGTGACGCCAACTGGCGCGCATCGAGCGCGTAGCAGCTGACGCTATCCGCAAGGCCAGCCGTCTCCATGCGACGGGAAGCGATGCGCACCTTGAACAGCTCGGAGTCGACAGCCACGATGGTGGCCACACCGCCCGTGAGCAGGGCTTCGTTCTCAAGTAAGATGCTTTTGGTGCCGCGGCCTTGCCCTATCTCGAGCACCCGCTGCCCCGGCCTCGGCGCCGCACGATGCGCCACCATCTGCGCAGCGAGGTCTGACACCACCACGTCCACGTTGGTCACGAGCCCCGACGTGGCAAGCCCCGCCGCAGTATCCAGCTCAAACGCACCCGGGAGGCCTGCGGGTTGCGGGCAAAGACCAGCGTCCCGCAAGAGGCTCAACGTCTCGGACTCGTCATGCCTCGCGCGGTTCGGGGCCACATACACCGGCGCCGCCTCGAGCTGCGAGAGCGCCAGCTCGCGGGTGGCGTCCGCGCCCCTCGCGACATCGATGCGCTCCACCAGCCACCGTGGGAGCCCCGACACAAGCGCGAGGTCCTCCGCGTCGCGGCCGCCTTCCTCCACGCGAAGGCGCGCCTGGTCAAGGCGCGGCCGCGCCTCGGAGACCACCTTGCGCAGCACGGCATTTGCCAAGCCTGCGGCGCGCGGCGAGGCAAAGCGCGCGAGCTCCACCCCTTGGCTCACCACGGCGGAGGCCGGCGTGTCGAGGTAGCACGCCTCGAACGTCGCCAGCCTAAGCGCATCGCGCACGCGCGGCTCCACCGACGAGGGGCGCTTCACGTACGCCCTCAGCACCTGATCAAGCGCACCCTCCGCGGCCGTCGCGCCCAGCGCGAGCCGCGAGGCAAGCGCGCGGTCACGCGCATCGAGCGCCGCCATGGCGTCTGACGTGCGCAAGAGGTCGCGCACGCGCCCGTCTCTGCGGCGACGCTCGGAAAGCACGGAGAGCGCGACCTTGCGCGCAGCGGAAAGTCGCGGCATGGGAGCCTAGGCCTCAGTCCACGTGATGCCCTGGCCGCGCAGGCCGGACGCCCATGCGGAGGCGTCCATCTCGCGCTTGCCATCAGGCTTGACGAGCGTCAGCTCGAGCGAGCCATCCGCGCAGCCAAGAAAGACGCGCCCCTTGCGCACCAAGACCTCCCCTGACGCGAGCTTCTCGTCGGCAAGGCGCGCCTCAAGCGCACGCACGCCCTTCCCCGCAACCACCAGACGCGCCGGCGCCGCATCCATCGATGCGCGCACGCGTCGCAGGTTGGCGAGGGCAGCGTCTTCAGGAGAGAGCCGCATCTCGGCCTTGTCGATCTTCGCCGCGAAGGTGACTTCGTCCTCGTCCTGGGCTTGCCATGTGGCCGTACCTGCGGCCATCTCGTCAAGGGCCAGAGCCAGCTCCTGCGCGCCAAGCTCGGACAGCTCGTCCATGACCTGCGCACAGCCCTTGTCACCCAGCTCCACGGAGGCCTGGCGGCAGTAGTCGCCCGCGTCCATCTTCTGGACCAGGCGCATGATGGAGATGCCGATGTGCTCGTCGCCCTCGAGCACGGCGCGCTGGATAGGCGCTGCGCCGCGCCACTTGGGCAGCAGCGACCCGTGCACGTTCACGCATCCCAACGGCGCAAGCTCGAGCACCGCGTCGGGCAGCAGGCAACCAAACGCCACCACGCAGATCACGTCGGGTTCCTCGGCGCGCAGACGCGCGAGCACGTCGTCCGTCACGCGCGTGCACTCCAGCACCGGAATGCCCAGCTCAAGCGCCTTCACCTTGACTGGCGAGGGCTCCAGACGCTTCCCGCGCGAGCGAACGGCGTCAGGGCGGGTCACCACGAGCGTGACCTCATGGCGCTGGGCAAGCAGGCTCAGGGACGGCACGGCAAAGCCGGGCGTCCCCATGAAGATGATGCGCATGTCACTCCTATCTGGGATGTCTTTGCACACCGGCGAGGAGCGGTGTCGGAAGCCCTACTCGGTCTCGCCGGGGCGGGCACCCGCGGCCTTGGCGGCCGCAAGCTCGCGCATGGCAGCCATGCGCTGCGTCGGCGACAGGTGGTCGATCATCGTCACGCCGTGCAGGTGGTCGATCTCGTGCTGGAGGCACACGGCCAAGAGGTTGTCACGCGCCTCGTACTGCATGAGGTCGCCGTCCAGGTTGCGTGCACGCACGATGACGTGGCTCGGGCGCGAGACGCGCACCGTGATGCCCGGGAACGACAGGCAACCCTCGGGCAGCTCGTGCTCCTCGCCGTCGGCGACGACGATCTCGGGGTTGATGAGGTAGTACGGATTGCGGTTCTCCGTATCGAAGTAGTTGCAGTCGATGACCACCAGCTGGACGAGCTCGCCCACCTGCGGGGCGGCGATGCCGCAACCGTCGGTGGCGTACATGTCCGCGGCCATGCGCTCAGCCAACGCACGGATCTCTGGGGTGATCTCCGTGATGGGCGCGCACTCGGTCTTCAGACGCTTATCTGGGGCGACGACAATGTCGTCTGCAAGGTCAGCCATGGGAATCTCCTTATCCATCGAGTCAACTTCCCTATGGTACCCCACAAAGCGCCGCGTAAGCCCTGAACACGCCGAACCACACAACCAGAGTGGTCCTGGGGGGTAGCCCCCGAGACGCACGCTAGAGGAGGTCGTAGGCGTCGATGTCGATGGCGATGTTGATGCCGGGGCGCCGCGTCACGCCACGCGCGCAGGTACCCAGCAGCACGCCCAGCTCGGCGTCATGGGGAGCCTTCACCAGCACGTGCCGGCGATAGTTGTCCTTCGCCTTTGACTTGGCGCAGTCGGCCGGCCCCAGCACCTCCCAGCCACGGGCGTTGCCCACCTCGGCACGGACGGCGGCCGCCAGCTCGTCGGAGGTCGCCTTCACGGCCGTGGCGTTCTTTCCCCACATCACCACGTTGGCGAGACGCGAGAACGGCGGGTAGCCGCCCTCGCGGCGGTCGGCCTCCTCAGCGGCGAGGAACAGGTCGCGGTCATGGTTCGCGACGGCCTGGATGGCGGGATGGCCCGCCCAGTAGGTCTGCACGATGACCTCGCCCGCACGTGACCCGCGACCAGCACGCCCCGCCACCTGCTCAAGCAGGTCGTAGGTTCGTTCGGCCGAGCGGAAATCAGGCATCTTGAGCGTGGTGTCGGCGTTGATCACGCCCACGAGCGTCACCTCGGGGAAGTCGAGCCCCTTGGCGATCATCTGCGTACCCACGAGCACCGCGCACTCACTCGCGTCAAACTCCTCGAGCAGGCGCTGGTGGGCACCCTTGCCGCGCGTGGTGTCCGCGTCCATGCGCACGATGTCCACGCCCTCGGGAAGGAGCATCCTGAGCTCGTCCTCCACGCGCTGCGTGCCCACGCCAAAGGCTGCCATGTAGCGGCTGCCACAGTTGGGACACCGGGTGGACGGGTCTGGGAAGGCACGTTGCGGCCAGCTGCGCCCGCAGGTGTGGCACATCAGCTCGTGCGTACGCTCGTGGTAGGTGAGCGAGGTCGAGCAGTGCGGGCACTCGGGCACGCAGCCGCAGTCACGGCACATCAGAAACGTGGCAAACCCGCGGCGATTGAGCAGCAGCACCGCCTTCTCATGACGCTCGGCAACTGCCTGCAGCGCCTCTGCCAGCGGCTTCGAGAAGACCGAGCGATTACCCTCCTGAAACTGCCGCGTCATGTCCACCACACGCACGCGCGGGAGCACCGCAACACCCGGGCGCTCCGGCATCTCCACACGCGTCCAGGTGGCGCCGCGCCAGGTACCGTCCTCGCAGCGTGCCAGGCTCTCCAAGCTCGGCGTCGCTGAGCCCAGAACCAGCGCGCAGCCACACTCCGCCGCAAGCCGTGCGGCAACGTCACGCGCGTGGTAGCGCGGGGCACTCTCCTGCTTGTAGGTCCACTCGTGCTCCTCGTCGATGATGATGAGGCCCAACTTGAAGAGCGGGGCGAAGAGCGCTGAGCGCGCTCCCACAACCACATGCACCTCACCTCGACGCGCGAGGTCCCACTGGTCAAAGCGCTCGCCTGTCGAGAGGCGCGAGTGCAGGATGGCGACGTTATCACCAAAGCGAGAGCGGAAGCGGCCCACCGTCTGGGCGGTGAGCGAGATCTCGGGCACGAGTACCAGCGCGTCTTTGCCCTCGGCCAAGGCCGCCTCAATGGCGTCAAGGTAGACCTCGGTCTTGCCTGATCCAGTAACGCCATCCACGAGGACCACGTCGCCCGCCGCAGCGTGGCGCGCTTGGGCGATGGCGGACAACGCATCGCGCTGCCCCGCCGTCAGCCGCTCCGGGCGAGCGGCATGCGCGCTGGAGAGCGTCGTGGCCTCTCCCCCACGCACGCGACGTCGCGCCTCGACGCGCACGGCACCGCGCTTCTCGAGCGCGCTGACCACCCCGGCCGCCCCCGTCATGAGCGCCGAGAGCTCTGCCATGCGGACCGGCCCCTCGGCAAGCGCCGCGAGGAGCGCCCGCTGACGGGCCGCGGACTTTCTGGGCTGGAACTCCCTGCCCTCGTCGGTCAGGCGCACCCAGCGCTCGTCAACTGGCGCGCACGCCTCGCTGACCAGCTCCCACGCGCCGCCATCCTCCGCCTTTCGGACGCGAAACCCCTGTCCTGGGGCAAGGAACGGCCGCACCGCCTCTGAGAGCGGGCATGCGTACTCCGCCGCCATCCACGTGGCCACGCGGGCGCGCGCCTCGTCAAAGGCCGGCTCCGCGAGCACGCGCTCCACGGGAAGGACGCGCCCGGCGTCGAGCCCCTGCGGGAGCTCGTCAGAGACCTGCATCACGTACCCCACGCATCCACGGTGCGAGAACGTGACGAGCACGGTGGTCCCTACCTGCACTTGGCCTGCCAGCTCATCAGGAATGGCGTACGTAAAGGCACCCTCGAGCTGACGCGTGGGAATGTCGAGCACGATCTGTGCGTAGCGCATGGGCACCTCCTGTTGGCCGAGACGATGGTTGGTGGCTTAGTATGGTACCTCACGGCCGTCCATGCGCAGCGTGGAGATGCGCCAGACTGGCGCGCACCTTTCGCGGTGACCCGCTATCATGGATGGCCCGACCACTAACTCACGGAGCGCCCATGAACCTTGCCCAAGCCATCGAGCTCGCCAACGCGTTTGTCCTTCCCGGCTTCATGACCGATGACGTTGCCCTCGACAACGAGCGTCGCCAGAACGAGGAGGCCATATCGCTGCTTTCCGCGGCATGGTGGGAGGCGCCCGCCGGTACAGAGCCGTTCTCGTTTGACCTGGTGCGTAACCTTGCCGACCGCAACCGTCCCGTCTGCGACAGCTATGGCGCGGACCGCCTGCGCGACCTCAACGGCCTCAACCTGGCGCGCAGCCTTCCCGCGCACGACCTCGTGCACGGCGTGGCGTGGATGCAGGGCCGCACCGACGAGGAGGTTGCCAAGACGGCCGGCTTTGAGGCTCGTGACCTTGGCATTGCCTACGTCGAGGCGCCCGTGTCGGGTACTGTCTGCGGCTTTGACATCGAGACCACCAGCAAGGACCCCGACCGCGGCTACATCATCAACATGGGCCTCGCCTTCATGGACCTCACGCCCACGGCCAAGCCGCACGACGGCCACATCGCCTACTTTGGCATCCCGGGGCAATACGCCGAGAAGGGCGTCCCTTTGTCCGAGATTCATCAGATTACGTGGGACGACCTCAAGGGCAAGCGGGCGTTTCGCGACGACCGCCGCGCGCAGGAGGCCCTGCTCGCCACCTTCAAGGCCTATCCCCTCATGGCGCATAACGCGGCCTTTGAGGACTCGTGGCTCATGCTGCACCTTGATGGCTACGCCGAGGCACGCAAGGCGGGCGTGATCGTGCTCATCGACTCGCGCGACATCTGCCGCCGCATCGACCCTGACGTGCGGTCGCTTCCGCGTGAGTCGGGCCCGGCAACCCTCGAGCATTGGGCACGCCGCCGCGGCACGCTGGCTGCTGACGAGAACGAGCGGCACCTTGGCCTGGAGGACGTGTTCCTCATGCTGCGCACGGTGCAAGCGGAGTTCAACGAGCGCAACCTCTTCCCCGGACAGCGCGAGAAGGCCGAGCGCGAGGCCAAGGCCAAGCCTAAGACCAAGGCGAAGGGCCGCAAGAAGAACGCCTAGGGCCTACGCAAGCGAAACCACATGCAGCGGCTCGTAGCTGGGCCGCGCGCCAGACAGGTCAGACTTGAAGAGCGTGACGGTATCGAGCATGCCACGCGCCATGCCTGGCATGGGGAGCTCGCCACGCGAGAGGTCAGCCGCGCGCATGAGCGTGATGTGGGCGAGGAAGGGCTTCTCGTCGAACGCAAACCCGGCGTCTTCCAAGGCGCCGCGCACGTCGGCGGCCAGCGACGCGAGCTCGGGGCCGCCCGTGAGCCCCTGCCAAAGGACGGCCGAGCGTCTCCTGCCGAAGCTTCCCAACGCGCCAAGGCGCACCTCCACGGGGCCGTGGCCCGCGCATCCGCGCTCGAGGGCCGACGCCACCTCGTCGAGCCGCGCCGCCGAGACCTCGCCCAAGAAGGCGAGCGTCAGGTGCAGGCTGTCGGGGGCCGTGTAGCGGCCGCGCACGGTGTCGCGCAGGGCCGCCTGGGTCTCCACCAAGGCGTCAAGCACCTCTTCTGGCAGTTCCGCCGCAATGAACAGCCGCATGGCCCTCCCTCGTGATTCCGCCTACTTGCTCAGCTCCTCGACGGCAGCACGAAGCTCGTCGACGCGATTGCAGGCCTCCCAGGTGAAGTCCTCGTCATCGCGGCCAAAGTGGCCATAGGCAGCCGTCTTCTCGAAGATGGGCCTGCGCAGACGCAGGTCACGGATGATGGCGCCCGGGCGCAGGTCAAAGACCTGCTCGACGGCCTTGGTGATGATCGCCTCGTCAACCGAGGAGGTGCCAAACGTGTCCACCATGATGGAGAGCGGGTGCGCCACGCCGATGGCGTAAGCCAGCTGCACCTCACAGCGATGCGCGAGCCCCGCGGCCACCACGTTCTTTGCCACCCAACGCGCCGCGTAGGCGGCGGAGCGGTCAACCTTGGTGCAGTCCTTGCCGCTGAAGGCGCCGCCGCCATGACGGCCCATGCCGCCGTAGGTGTCCACCACGATCTTGCGGCCCGTCAGGCCGGTGTCGCCCATGGGGCCACCCACCACGAAGCGTCCCGTGGGGTTCACGTAGATGACGGCGTTGTCCCACGCGATGCCCACCTCGTCGAGCACGGGGGCGATGACGTGGGCGACCATGTCCTTGAGGATGACGTCCATGTCCTCAATGACGGGGTCATGCTGGGTGGACACCACCACAGCCGTGACCTCGACGGGCTTGTCGTCCTCGTAGCGCACGGTCACCTGGGTCTTGCCGTCGGGCCTGAGGTAGCCCACCTCGCCGGACTTGCGCACCTGCGCCAGGCGCTCGGCCATGCGCTGCGCGAGGTAGATGGGCATCGGCATGAGGGCGTCCGTCTCGTCCGAGGCGTAACCAAACATCATGCCTTGGTCACCAGCGCCAATGAGGTCCAGCTCATCGACGGTGTTGCCCGCTTGGACGTCAAACGACTCGTCCACGCCGCGTGCGATGTCGGGACTCTGCTCGTGGATCATGTTGATGACGCCACAGGTCTCGCAGTCAAAGCCGTACTTGGCGCGGTCGTAGCCGATGCGACGCAGCGTGTCTCGCGCGATGGTCTGCACGTCAACGTACGACTGCGTGCGAATCTCGCCCGACACCACCACGGTACCGGTGGTGACAAACGTCTCGCAGGCGCAACGCACGTTGTCTACGCACGCGGGCACGCCCGTGGGCGAGATGTAGCCCTCGGCCTCGAGGCGGGCCTCCTTGGCGAGGATCGCGTCGAGGATGGCGTCAGAGATCTGGTCGCACACCTTGTCGGGGTGCCCCTCGGTCACGGATTCCGAGGTGAAGAGGTAATTCCTGCCTGCCATGGCAAGCTCCCTTCTCCCGCGATGGCGGGGTCGTGGGGCACAAAAAAGCCCCCTGCGTATGGGGGCATCGTTTGGATGGCGCTGCTCCCCGTCTTCCAGGCCGCACGGCGCACGGCCTGCCGAGAATTGGCACCGTTCCCCTACGGGTGGTTGCCGGAGCGTCATCGGGCTCGGTCCCTCGGCTCTATGCGCCCGCTTGGGCGCCTCTTGACGAGCACCATGACTGTAGGACAACCGCCATTGCCCTGTAAACAGACAGATCCGCTTCCCTGTGAGAAAACCACGCGGGAAGCGGAACAAAAGCGGCGCGCCGCCAAGGACAGTCCTTGGCGGCGCGTCACAAGGTCCGGGACCAGAAGGTCGGACCCTTTGGTCCGGACTTAGAGGTCGACCAGCGGGTGCAGGTCGGAGAGCGTGACCAGGCGACGACGATACGTCGCGAGGCAGGTCACCGCGAAGCACCCGGCCAGGAAGAGGCAGAGCGCCGCGACGTTGGGACCCACCAGCGCGAGGTTCGCGCCGGCCATGGCCTGGCGAAGCGCACGCACCACGTACGTCATGGGCAGGTACGGGCTCAGCGCCTGGAAGATGGGGAACTCGGTCTCGATGGGGAACGTGCCCGCCGCGGTGGTGAGCTGCAGCATCAGCAGGACCACGGCCGCGAACTTCCCGGGGAAGCCGAAGACTGCGATCACCATCTGGATGGCCGCGCAGAACACGAAGCTGGAGAGCATCGTGAGCAGGTAGTACGCCAGCGGGTGCGCCACCGCGATGCCGCACGGCACCTGGATGGTGAAGGCAAGCAGCACCGCCTGGATCGCGCCCACCAGAAGCATCGGCACGAGGCCGCAGAACGCGGCGACCACGGGGTTGGCGCCGTCCATGATCAGGCGCTCGTTGAGCGGCTTGAAGATGAACGTCATGACCAGGGCACCCACCCAGAGGCCCAGCGCGATGAAGTACGGGGCGAAGCCGGAGCCGTAGTTGTCAACGGTCGTGTACTTCTGCTCCTCGAGCGTGACGGGCTCGGCCATCATGGCGGCCTTATCGTCAGAGCCCTCCGTCGCGTCGGCGACCTTCTTGACGCCGTCGCTCAGGCCGGAGGCGAGCTCGGCGGAGCCGTCCTTCGCCGTGACGAGGCCGTCGGTCAGCTCGCTCGAGCCGTCGTGCAGCTTGGTCAGGCCATCCTCGAGGGAGCCCGCGCCGTCACGCGCGGTTCCGATGCCGCTGGTCAGCGTCTTGGAGCCGTCAAGCAGCTGGTCGAGGCCGTCGCGCAGCGTCGTTCCGCCCGCCGCGAGCTGGCCCATGCCGTCGTCGAGCTTGCTCGCGCCGGCGACGCCGGAGGCGAGGCCGTCGGAGAGCTGGCCCAGGCCCTGGTCGAGCGTGACCGCGCCCTGGGCCGCGGTGCCCAGGCCTTTGTCGAGGGCGGCGGAGCCATCGTAGGCGCTCGTCACGCCCGAGGCCAGCGCGCCGGCACCGCTCTTGGCGGACGACAGGCCCGCGTCAAGCGTGCTCGCGCCGCTGCTCAGCGCGCCGAGGCCGGCGTCCAGCTGCTCCGCGCCGGAGCGGGCGGAGGAGATGCCGGCAGCGAGGCTGTCTGCCCCGCCCTGGACCTGCGCGACGCCCTGCGCGAGGGCTGCGGCGCCGTCGTCGGCGGAGGCGACGCCCGCGGCCACCTGCGAGGCACCCTGGGCGAGCGCCACGGCGCCGTCATAGAGCTGGCCGCCCGCGGAGACGGAGGCGACCGTCTGGTCGACGCCCGCGGAGACCGCGCTCGCGCCGCCCGCGAGCTGCGAGACGGACGTGGCGACGCCCGACATGCCGTCGGAGATGCCGCTCAGGGCGCCCGACGTGGCGTCGGCGTACTGGCTTGCCGCGCCGGCGGACGTGAGCAGCGTGGCCACCTGGTCGGCACGCACCACGAGCGAGCCGTCCTCGCCGTAGTCGGCAGACGAGAGGATCGCGTTGGCCGCGGAGGCATAGCTCGCCGTCGCGTCTGCGGCGGACTGCGTGGAGCTCACCGCGGAGGAGAGCTGCGCGACGCCGCCGTCAAGCTGTGACAGGCCGTCCGCCACGGAGGCCGCGCCGGAGCTCAGCTGGCCCATGCTCGACGCGCTTGCGTCGAGGCCGGCCACGAGCGCCTGCGCCCCGTCGGAGACCTGCGCGCTGCCGTCAACCAGCTGGTCGAGGCCGTCCTTGAGCGACGAGGCGCCGTCCGACACCGCCTGGATGCCGCCTGTCAGCTGCTGGGAGCCCGCGTCGAGCTGGCCGAGGCCGCTCGCGAGGTCAGAGGAGCCCGCTTTTGCGGAGGCCGTCCCCTGCGCGAGCTGCGAGGAGCCCTGCGCGAGCTCCCCCAGGCCGTCGGAGAGGGCGCTGGCACCGTCCTTGGCGCTGCCCAGGCCGCTCGCCAGCTGGCCCGAGCCCTCGGAGAGCTGGCCGAGCCCGCTCGAGAGCGAGTCCGCGCCCGCCTTGGCGCTGGTGGCGCCGTCAGCCAGCTGGCGCGTGCCGTCGACGAGCTGGTCAGCGCCGTCCTTGGCGCTCTTCAGGCCGTCGGCCAGCGTCGCCGAGCCGGAGTCGGCGCTCGCGAGGCCGTCCGTGATCTGCCGCGAGCCGTCCTGCGCGCTCGTCAGGCCGTCGGCCAGCTGGACCGAGCCGTCCTTCGCGTCCGCGAGGCCGTCAGTGATGGCCTGCGACCCGTCGTGCGCGTCGACGAGGCCGTCGCTCAGCTTGGTCGCGCCGTCGGCGGCCTCCTGCAGGGACGATTCCGTCTCGTCGATGGAGTCGAAGATCTGCACGAAGTAGTTCTCGCCGATGGCGTAGTTGGTCTCGGAGGTCACGACGCGCATCACCGAAGCGCCCAGGATGGACGACAGGTAGTTGTTGGCGTCGTTGACGCGCAGGTCGAGGTGGGCCTGCTGGGGATGGTCGGACTCCGCGGAGGCCACCTTCTCGGAGAAGTCCCGCGGAATCACCACCACGTTATAGTAGGAGCCCTGCTCAAGGGCCTTCTCGGCCTCGTCATAGGAGTCGACGAAGCGCCAGTCGAGCGCGTCCGAGCCCTTCAGCTCGTCAACGAGGTCTTGGCCCGCATGGACCTCGGTGCCGTCCTCCGTCTTCACGGGGACGTCCTCGTTCACGACGGCGACCGGCAGCGTGTCGAGCTTGCCGTACGGGTCATAGAAGGCCATGAGGTAGAGTGCGCCGTAGATGAGCGGGATGAGCGCGATACCGAGCATGGCGATCTTCATGCCCACGTTGGCTCGGGCCGAATGGAAGTCCAGCAGCGAGAAGCGCAGGCCGCGCAGCGGGTTCTTCATGGCTATGCCACCTCCTTCGTGACAGCCTCGCCATAGGACGCGTCGCGCTGGCGCTCGGCGTCCTCGGAGATGCACGTCGCCGAGTCAAAGCGCTCGGCGAGACGATAGTCGATGACGCCGCAGACGACGGTGGTGCCCGTCGTGTGGGCGAGCGTGATGAGCCTGTCGGCGAGCGCCCGGGACTCATCGTCGGTCACGTCGCGCTCGATGTCGTCGACCACCAAGATCTTGGGGTCTGCCGCCATGCCGAGCGCGATGCCCAGCAGGTCGTAGGTGGCCGCGGGAAGCTCCTCGATGGCCTTGTCGGCCACGTCCGCGAGCCCCCACTGCTCCAGATACGCGAGCGTGGCCGCGCGGTTGGAGCGCTTGCCGGCCAGGCCGAGCTCCGCCGAGGTCACCGTGCGCACGCGCAGCACCTTCTCGACGTCGTTGACATGGGCAAAGAACCCGAGGCCCGACACCTTGCGCACCTTGTTGAGGGCCCTCAGGCTCGAGACGTCCTCCCCCTCGACGCGCAGCCTCCCCTCGGTGGGAAGCATTCTTCCGGCCAAGGTGAGCAGCAGCTCGGTCTTCCCGTGCTTGTCCTCGGCGCAGATGGCATGCGCGCATCCTGCCGCCAGGTCAAGGCTCACCTGCGAATAGCCCTTCACGCGAAGCGAGTTGCAGCCCAGCCCCCGCGCGACGATGAAGTGCGGACTCTCGCCGCACGTCGCACCATTCATTGGCATTCCTCCTTCGATTGCCTGCGAAACCGTTCGTGCTGTTCCCAATTTTGACTTCAATTCAAAACTGGGCTTATGTTTTTGACTTGGTTTCAAATTTCCTACACAGCAGGGCAACGCCGCCGAGGAACGCCCTGGCGGCGTGGTTTCGCGGTATAGTACTCCTAGCGATTTGGTCGGAGGAAGGCACCACGTGGCACAGGCACCAAGCATCGGCAGCTCCACGCGCGAGGAGCGCCTGGCGTACGTCCGCCAGCGCTACGTCTGCATCGCGGACTGCGATGCCTGCGGGATCTGCGCGCTCTTCCACGGGCGCGACGCGGAGGCCGCGCTCTCCGACTACATCGACGGCAAGGAGGAGCACGCGCAGGTCGTCATGCGCTATCGCCAGAGATAGGTCCGCCAGCCTTGAGGAGGCTCCCGATGAGGATGCGTCGCGCCGCGCTCACGCTCGCCTGCGCCCTCGCCTGCGCTGCGGTCGCCTACGCGGCGTTCGCCTTCCTCCCCCACCGCCAGCCCGAGCTCGCCCCGCAGGAGCCGGCCATCGTCATCGAGTCCACCCTCATCGACCACAACGGAGTGCCCGAGGGCCAGCTCCCCCAACCCTGCAGCGCCACCGCGTTGTCCCACGTCTTCGGCACGCTCAGCTCCGGCTTTCCCCACGTGGCCATACGGCGCATCAGCTCATGGAGGCACGGGTACGCCTCGGCGCGCCTGCGCGTGGTACGCGTCGTCCCGCGCGACCCCGTGACCATCGAGCCGTGGGAGGCGGACTGGGACCCCGACCTCGTCGAGGCGAGGTCGGACGGCGGCCTCACCGAGTGGAGCTACCGCTACTACATAACCCACAACTGGTCATACTACGGGGAGGTCATCCTTGACCTGCAACCCGGGGACGTGCTCACCGTCAACGGCGAGTCCATGCGCGTCGAGGGCATCTTCGACTATCCCAAGGACAGCATCCTCGACGAGATTCTCGCCCTCGTGGGAGAGGACGCCGTCGTCTTCCAGACCTGCGTGCCCGACGAGGACTACAACCGCATCGTCCACGGGCATGTCCTGCCCTCGGGCCCCGCGGCCTAGCGCTCGGCGCCCACGCCCCGCACGCTCAGCCCGTACAGCGCGTCCAGCAGCAGGTCCGTGTCGGCGAACAGGCCAAAGTCCGCGGCGGAGAGCGACACCATGAGGAAGCCGCCCAGCAGGAACACCGCGGCCACGCGCGCGTCCACGTCCTCGCGCACCACGCCCTCGCCCTTCGCGCGCTCAAGCTGGCCGGCAAGGACGTCCACGACCCGCATGAAGCGCGTCGACACGACCGAGAGCGCGTCGGAATGGGAGACCGTGGCCTCGCTCGTCAATGCGAGGGCGAAGGGGCTTCCGGCCTGCAACTGCGTCGAGAACTCGCGGCAGAGCCCATGCAGCGCCTCGCGCGCCGACGGCGCCTCGGCCACCGTGCGCTCGATGGTCGTCACCACGAGGTCGAGCTCCTCGTCAAAGACCGCCTCGACGAGCTCGTCCCGGTCGGCGAAGTAGTAGTAGAGGGCGCCCTTCGTGATCCCGGCGCGTTCCGCGACCTCTGACATCTGGAAGTCGATGGCCCGACGCTCGCGCATGAGCGCGCGGACCGACTCCATGATGCGGCCGCGCGTCGCGGCGCTCTTGCGCGTCTTTGCCGACGCCCTGAGGCGGCTCCGCCCCTTGGAGACCTCGCGCTCGACCGCGTCGCGCACGGC
The DNA here is from genome assembly GCA_900314645.1 of uncultured Actinomycetes bacterium. Lineage (GTDB taxonomy): Bacteria > Actinomycetota > Coriobacteriia > Coriobacteriales > Atopobiaceae > UBA1367. Next base: position 72,340 of record OMWB01000014.1, on the reverse strand, counting down.
CTCGTGCGCGACGCGCACCTCGCCTACCAGCTCGTTCGCACGTTCCTCGTCAATCAGCGACATGAAGAGACCCCCTTCGCCCAACGAGTCGGATTCTACCATCTGGCTGGCGCGCACGGGCCCCTTGCGGCGCAAGGCGCCTAGTACAGGACGGTGAACAGGCGGTAGCGGTCGTACTCGACGTCGCTTCCCACCTTGCGCGCGCTCACGCAGAGCTCGAATCGACCGCGCTCTCCGTTCTCGGGCACGTAGACGAAGGCGCTGTCGGTCGACCAGTCGCGCAGCACGACCCACTCGTCGCCCACCTTGCGCAGGTACTGGTACTCGGCCTGCACGGAGGGGCCGGCGAGCGCGCGGGCGTCGAGGTGCACGCCATCGGCCTCCGTACGAAACTCCTCGAGCACGCACGAGATGTAGTCCATGGAGGCGACGCGGTCGGCAGCCGTGCCAAAGAGCGAGCTCACGTCCTCGCCCGCCTCGGTCCGCTTGACGAGCTCGCAGATGGCCGGGCTGAACTTGTCCACGCCCTGGCGGTTGAGGTGCTCCGAGTCGGTGAAGTCGCCCTCGTCGTGCTCATAGAGCGCAGGGAGCGCGAGGTTGAAGTCATAGCAGGCAACGCCACGGGCGCCCAGGTAGTCACGCAGCACGCGGCTGAAGTTGTCGTAGTTGGGCCCGTAGTAGATGAGGGCGAAGTCAGGAACCGGCGGGACCACGGCCATGAGGGAGATGTCGTGCTCGGCGCAGTAGTCGATGATGTCGTCAAGCGCACGCGCCCTGTCGGCGTTCAGGGTGGGCGCCACGGGCGCGTCGGGCGCGAAGGCGGCGAAGTCCTCCTCGGTGACGAACGGCCGTGCGTTGCCCGTGTTGTAGTCAAGCTTCCACGTGAAGTAGCCAAACCCGCGCCCGCCGTAGTGCCAGCCGCGCTCGTTGATCTCGGCCGCCTCGTAGACCGAGGTCCCGTCCAGCTTCATGCGCACGTTGGGGATGATGGCCGACGGCGCGATGGTCACCTTGTTGACGATCCAGGGGAAGAGCATGTTGATCGAGCTCGCCTGGGTGATCGCCCTGCCCTTGAGGAGCAGGTACGCGTCGGCCTCCAGCCGCTGCCTAAGACCCACCACCTTTGCGCGCTCGCGCACGAAGGTGCTTCCGGGGTTGGGCTTGTCGTCCAACATGGTCTGCGAGTACGAGATTCCCAGAATGACGCGGGAGATGCCGTGGTCCTCGTAGGCGGTCTTGATGGCGAGGTACGACTCGTCGAGCATCTGGTTGGGCGTGGCGAGGTTGTAGCTGTGCGTACCTAGCTCGGCGTCCACGATCTGCGGGTCAACGCCGCGCATGATGGTCGAAGTGCCCACCATGACGCAGTCAATCTCGTCGGCAGAGGCGTAGTCCTTCCACACCACCTCGCTCTTCGAGCCGTACGGAACGAGCAGCAGCGTCAGAAGCGCGTTCATCAACGCGAGGAGCACCGCAAACGCAGCCACAAAGAGGAGCGCGCGCGCCCATCGACGCGTCTGGGGCGCCGTGGCCTCATGCACATCAGAAGTTGGCATACAGGAATCCACCTCCCGTGGCCGCGGCGACAAACGAGAGCAGAATGAGCGTCACGACACCCACGTACAGCAGCAGGCGACGCCACGGCGACAGCGCGAGGACCTCACCCGCAACGTCCTCCCCGCGCTCTGTGCGGATGTCAACCACCAGCACCATAAGGCACGCGACGGCTGACAGGATGAGTGCCGTGCGCAGGTAGGGCGTGGTGTGGAGCTCGCCCAGCCACGTCAGGATGCCGCTCGGACGGAAGTTGCACACGGTGTTGCGCAGCGCGATCAGCAGGGCACGAGGATCCACCAGTCGGTCGAAGTATCGGCCGAGGTTGACCAGTGCGAAGGTGCGCACGATGCCCCACGCCCGCCACGAGGCGGACTCCTCGCGCACGTGGAAGGCCGCGCGCCCGCGCTCGAACAGCGGACGGAACAGGTCTGAGAGCGCGATCACCACGCCGTTGTACAGGCCCCACAAGAGGTAGTGCAGCTCCGCGCCGTGCCACAGGCCCACCAGCACAAAGACCACCACGTTTGACACGCACGCCGAGAGCGTGCGACCCACGGTCTTGCCCAGGTGCTTGGTGCCCCACTTGTTGAGGCTCATCATGGAGGGGCGCATGGCCAGCGGGTAGAACACGTAGGCGCGCATCCACTCGCCGAGCGACATGTGCCAGCGCCGCCAGAACTCGGCCAGCGAGGTGGAGAAGTACGGCTGGCGGAAGTTCTGCGCCATACGCACGCCAAAGAGCTCCGAGACGCCCTCCACCATGTCGATGCCGCCCGAGAAGTCGCCGTACTGCTGCAGGGAGTACAGCACGATGCCGATGACGATGACGGCACCCGGCGTGCTATAGTCGATGAAGTCGAGGCAGGCCGTGATGGCACCTACCAGCGTGTCTGCCAGCGCGTACTTCTTCAAAGCGCCATAGAGGATGAGCAAGAGCGCCCGGCGCGTGTCCTCGTCACTCACGTCACGCGGCGTCGAGAGCTGGTCGCGTATCTCCGCCCAGCGGTTGATGGGACCTTGGATGAGCTGCGGGAACCAGCTCACAAAGAGCAGGTAGTGGGCATAGTTCTCCTCGGGCTCCACCTTCTTGTTGTACACGTCGATGAGATATCCCAGCGAGGTGAAGGTGTAGAACGAGATGCCGAGGGGCAGCAGCAAGCGCGAGGCAAGGAACCCCTGGTCAAGGTGGACGTACCCAAGCAGCGTGTTCCAGTACTTGACGTAGCCGAGGATGCCAAAGTTGAGGATGAGCGTGGCCAAAAGCACGTGCCAGCGCCGCTTCTGGAACGCCTGGCGCACAGCCTTGCGCTCCTTGCGATTTGCGACGGTCTTTGACTCGGCGTCGCACGCCTCGTCAAGCGCCCGCATCCGCTTGCCCGCCAGCCACGTGGTAAGGCTCGTGACCAAAAGAAAGCCGAAGCTGCGCGCGTCGCTCCACAGGTAGAAGCCCATGCTGCCCGCAAGCAGCACCACCCACTGGTAACTACGCCAGCGCGACCGGCCGATGATGCGATGAACGACCACCAGCGTGGCCACAAAGAGCACGAAGAGCAACGAGTATGGCTGCATGCGCCACGCTCCTCTCATCGTCCGCCGGCGCCGGAACCCATTGTAGCCTAAGCGAATGCTACCGCAGCCCGCGGCCCCTCACGACCACGTCCCCATCCCAGCCCGTCTATGAAATCCACCAGCAAGCCCCGCGGACGAGGCCCACATCAGCAAGTCCCGACGTGCCAGGCAGGCCGCGCTAGCGCCCGCCGGGCACGCAACCCCACACCAATGTGGCGCGACCCCGCGGGCAGCGGCGAGCGGCAGCTTTCGGCGAGTTCCGCAGGGGGCTGTATCAAAAGCCCCCATGATTAGATAGACCCCAAATAATCCCCGAATCCAACCACTTGCTTACGGAAATCGTTGTTCAGGAGGCAATCCACTCACGGGCTGTAGGACAAAAGCGCGGGATTACGGATGCCTTTGAAGTCTTCTTGGACGATGTTCGACCTATGCACGAATTTTCGGCGACACCTCGAGTATCCGAGCTATAAAACCACAGGTCGCGCGAGTCCGATACTCGATGGTTTCGTGAAAAAGCGTGCATAGGTCCAACATCGTCCACGAACCCCTCGTCTATTCGTGTTTTACCAGCCAAAGTCACGCAAGCAGAGGTCGACGTCCTCCTCAAAAGTGCCAAGTTCGATACCCGCTTGGCGTGCCTTGCTCGCATCAAGGCGATAATCGCGGAAACGCTCGGCATAGCGCTCGCGGTCGGGAAGGATCAGTTGCTCAACTTCGGTGTTCGAGGCGCCGAGCTTATGTGCGACCAGACAGGCGCTCTCGTAGGTCGTGAGATCGTTTGCGCTGGCAAAGTGATAGAGACCGCTTGGTAGCTCACACAGGGAGGCAAACTGGTCGGCAAGGCGCTGCGCGTAGGTCATGCACCGACGCTCGTTTGCGGTGAACTTGGTAGGCGTATGCGTACGCAGCGCCTTAAGCACGTTGCCCACGATGCCAGGCGATGGTTTGACGTGGGGAAGTGCCATACCAAACATCCAGGAGAGGCGAATGGTCACATAGTCGTCCATCTCGCGTGCCATCCAGGCGTCAACGTCTGCCTTGTGCAAGCCGTACTTCGTGACGCAGCAGGGTTCGACATGCTCGTCAAAGGGACCGGGTACCGAGAGTCCGTTGAAGACCTGCTCGGTCGAGATGAACATCATGCGCTTGCCCTTGGCCGCACAAGCGCGTGCGACTGCTATGGCTGAGTCACGATTGACGAGCCCAGTTCCCGCGGGATCGTTTTCACAGTCGGCGGTCGCTGCGTTGGCTGCGGTGTGAAACAGCAGGTCAAAGTCAAGGTCGAGGAAGAATCTCTCGACCTCGTCGGGACGGGTGTAGTTGACGTCTCTGCGACTGACGGGCACAAACTCGTAGCGGTCACGGTTGTAGAGCTGTACGAGACTTGCCAAGTAACCTGTTGCTCCCGTTATTGCGATGCGTTGCATGCGACCTCCTCATGGTTGTTGGGCGGATGCAGTCCGTGGGGATATCCCTTTCGTGTACAGGCGTCAGCCCTATGGACACCGAACCGAACGAAGTACGCGGCAGGGACCGATGATGGTGTATGAGCCAGCTGATGCGGGGATAAGGCAGGACTCGGTCGGCCCGAGGTCGACGCAGCCGTCAGCCGTTTCGATGCGCGCGAAGCCTTCCACGCAGGTCAGCACAGCATAGCGATGGTCACAGGTGAACGTTTGGCTGTCGCGCGTGTCGACGACGTAGCTCCGAAAAAACCCCGCGTTGACACCCAAGCGCTCACGATTAACTTGTCCGGGATCATATGCGCCGAGATGCGTCACGACAGGCTTGCTGGCAGTATCAAGCACGTCAAAGGCCTTGTCCACATGGAGTTCGCGACCACGTCCCCAGTCACAGATGCGATAGGTGGTGTTGCCGAGGCTGGACACCTCGACCGCAAAGATTCCGGCACCAAGGGCGTGCATGGTTCCAGGGGGAATGAGGATGAAGTCGCCCTCGTGCATCTCGATGCGCTGCCCATACCGATCGCCGATGGAGTCGTCTGCTGCGGCTACGCGCAGCGCCTCGGTGTCGTTGGTCGTGCAGCCGGCAATGAGCGTCGCATCTGGCTCGGCATCCAGCACATACCAGGCCTCGACCTTGCCATGGTCCCCCTCAGCCGCCTGCGCGTACTCCTCGCTAGGATGCACTTGGACCGAAAGGGTCTCGACAGGGTCCATGAAGGTAACCTGCAGAGGTGCGTCGTCAGGAACGTCTCCTAGAATCTCTTGGTGGTAGGATGCGATAGCATCGGCTAGCGTCATGCCGTCGCATGGCCCGTTGCGGACGACGCCCATCGTGGTGGGGTGGGCAGAGACGTCAAACGCCTCGCCATGGCGGTCATCGTCCGACCAGTCGATGCCGCGCGTGCGGGCTATGCGCGACCCTCCCCATATGGGGGAGAGGTAGAACGAGGTAAGCAGCAAGGGGCCCATGCCTGTCTCCCGTGTCCTAGATCTCGATCGTGTCCACGCCCTCGGCCTCCATGCGCGAGCGGATTTCCTCGATGATTGGAATGCTTGCCGAGCAGCCGATGCGACGGGCGCCAGCACGGACCATGGCGAGGAACGTGTCAGCGTCTCGAATGCCGCCTGCCGCCTTGACCTGAACCTCGTCGCCCACGTTGTCAAACATGAGAGCAACATCGGCTACGGTCGCCCCTCCCGTTCCAAATCCCGTCGAGGTTTTCACGAACGTCGGCTTGATCTCGCGGGCAATCTCGCACAGACGGAGCTTCTCGTCGTCGTCAAGGTAGCAGTTCTCGAAGATGACCTTCGAGGGGACTCCAGCCTCGTTGCACACGGCGACGATCTGGCGCATCTCGTCGGCGACATAGTCCCAATCGTGCATTTTGACACGCGTGACGTTGACCACGTAGTCAATCTCGTTGGCACCGTTGGCCAGGGCGTCTCTGGTCTCGAACACCTTGGCGGCAATGGAGGTCTGCCCCAAGGGGAAGGCGATGGCGGCTCCCGTGTCGATGTCGGTGCCAGCCAGCTGCTGCGAGCAGAAGCGTGACTGGACTTGGTTGATGGCGACCATCCTAAAGTGATAGTGCTTGGCCTCGTCGCAGAGCTTTGCCATGTCGGCTTCGGTGGCGTCTGCGTGCAGGTTGGTGTGGTCGATCAGACGGGCAAGGTCGTCAAGGGTCCATGCGCTCATGAGTGCTCCTCTCATGGAGTTGCCAGTTATGAAGACTATGACTCAGAATCGCTTCCATTTGGCCCATGCGACGCCAGCTAGCCTAAACTTCGGATGAGAATATGACATATAAAGCAATAAGTCATATAAGGGAGCATCCAATGCATCGTTATCAGACCGTCTACCGTGACCTTCTGGGCCAGATCACATCGGGGTCCCTTGTGCCCGGGACGGTCCTGCCTACCGAGCTGCAGCTGGCGAAGGCCTTTGGGGTGAGCCGCCCAACCATCCGCCATGCTCTGCAGATGCTTGAGTCCGAGGGGCTGGTCGACCGTCGAAAGCATCGGGGAACGATGGTCCTGGAGTCCAAGATCGAGCAGGGGTTCGCCACGAGTATTCGGTCGTTCCACGATGAGATGCGCTCGCATAACCGCGTGGCGCTGACCGATGTCCTTGCGTGCTCGGTCGGTCCTGCAGATTCGCATGTGGCAACTCAGCTGGGATTAGGAGAGGGTGACCCGGTCATGCGCCTCGTGCGCGTGAGACATGCCGACCGGCTGCCAAACGTGCTGGTAAAGACATACGTACCGCACGCTCTGTACCCCGGGATCGAGACGACCGACTTCAGAACAACCTCACTCTATGCCACGATGCGATCAATGGGCGCACCCGTAGTGCGGGCGCATCGAAAGCTCGATGTCGCCCTCGCTGACCGAGAGGTCGCGACTGCGCTTGGCATCGAAGTCGCCTCGCCCGTGTTCGTGTTCCACACGGTTGCCCAAAACGCCGACGGTAGGCACGCAGAGTACTCCATCGCCACCTATCGTGGCGACACGAATTCCTTCGAGTTCGATACAAGGTTGGAGTAAGGCAAAGCTACGACCCTCCAACAACGGGGCTGTATCAAAAGCCCCTGAGTAGAACGGGTGGGTTCCGCGAGGGACCCACCCGTTCTCGTGCTCCGGGATGCCGCCTCACTGCCTCGCACATTGCCCGACTACCTAATCTACCTGCGGTTTTGCTGTCAATCCAGGTATAATGGGAAGAGAGCGAGAGGAGATGGGGATGCCGGAGCCCAGGTTCAAACCCTGCATGCAGGACCAGCCGATGCTGCTGCCGCCGGACATAGGCGACCTGGTGCCGGAGGGCTCGATGCCGCGCGTCGTGGACATGGTGGTGCGCTCCATCGACAGGTCGACGCTGACGGCCCTCTATCCCGGCGGCGGCGCGCCCGCCCACGACCCGCAGATGATGCTCAAGGTGGTGCTGCTCGCCTACGCCTCCGGGATCTACTCCAGCCGCGCGATCGCGCGGGCCACCCGCGAGAACGTCGGGTTCCTGTGGATATGCGGCATGCGGCCGCTCGACCACTGCACGGTCAACCGCTTCCGCACCGAGCGGGTGCGGCCCGTCTTCGAGGAGGTGTTCTCCGAGGTCATCCAGCTCCTCGCGGACATGGGCCTGGTGACGCTCGACACCTACTTCCTGGACGGCACCAAGATCGAGGCCAACGCCAACAGGTTCACGTTCGTGTGGGCGAAGTCGACCGGGAGGCACAGGGAGCAGCTCCGGGCCAGGGTGCGCGCCCACCTCGCGGCCATCGACGAGATGGACGACGAGGAGGAGGCGCTGGCCCCCGACGACCCGTCCGAGGTCGACTCCGAGGCCATCGCCGAGGCCGCGCGCAGGATCAACGAGCGCATCGGCCGCAAGGGCGTGGGCAAGCGCCCGAAGGACGAGGAGGGCAGGGCCCTGAGGAGGGCCAGCCGCATGCTCGAGGGCGAGTGGGCCGAGCGCATGGCCCGCTACGAGGAGCAGGAGGGGACCCTCGCGGGCCGCGGCAGCTACTCCAAGACCGACACGGGCGCCACCTTCATGCGCATGAAGGAGGGCTCCCTCACCAACCAGACCAAGCCCGGATACAACGTGCAGGCCGGCACCGAGGGCCAGTTCATACTCGACGTCACCTGCCACCAGAGGCCCGGCGACACCGCGTGCATGGTCCCCCACCTGGAGCACGCCGAGGGGACCATCGGCCACCTGCCCTCCGAGGTCGTCGCCGACGCCGGCTACGGCTCGGAGCAGAACTACGCCTGGCTGGAGGGGCAGGGCTGCGACGCCTACGTCAAGCACAACGAGTTCTTCCGCGAGTGCAGGAACTCCAGGTGGCGCGAGGACCCGATGAGGCCCGCCAACTGGGCATACGACGGGGAGGCCGACGCGTACGCGTGCCCGGAGGGGCACACGCTCTCGTTCCGGAGGGAGGAGGCGGCCAGGACCGACCTGGGCTGCGAGTCAACCACCAGGGTGTACGTGGGCGAGGGCTGCCCGGCATGCCCCCTGCGCGGGAGGTGCTTCAGGTCGAAGGACCCGGGGGCGGTGCGCGTCCTGCGCGTGAACCCCACCCTCGACGCCTTCAAGGGGAGGGCGTCGGAGATGCTGCACGCCGAGCGCGGTTCGATGCTTCGCAGGCGCAGGTCCGTGGACGTCGAGACCATCTTCGGCGACATCAAGCGCAACTGGGGCTTCAGGCGGTTCCTCCTGCGCGGGCTCGAGAAGGTCGACCACGAGATGCGCATGGTCGCGATGGGCCACAACATCCGCAAGATGGCCTACGCGCTTGCGGTGTAGGGCTTGTTCCGCCCCTTGCGCACAAACGATGGCCCGCAGCCACAGCCGGTTCTGTGATTGCGGGCCATCTGTTCAGGGGCTTTTGATACAGCCCCCCGAGGACTGTCTGAGCAAGAAAGCTGCCGCTCGCCGCTGCCCGCGGGGTCGCGTCCCGTGTCCGTTACTCCAGTGGCAGACCGCCCGCGGCCTGGACCCCCGGCACGGCGGGAATGCTGGCAAAGCCCGCCTCGAGCTCCTCGTCCGTGGGGATGTGGTCAACCATGGTGCCGTTGTTGTAGGCTTCGTAGGCGGTCATGTCAAAGTAGCCAGTGCCCGTCAGACCAAAGAGGATGATCTTCTCCTCGCCCGTCTCCTTGCAGGCCTCGGCCTCGCGGATGGCACCGAGGATGGCGTGCGCGCTCTCAGGCGCCGGAAGGATCGTCTCGAGCTTGGCGAAGAGCTCGGCTGCCTCGAAGACGTCGGTCTGCTTGACGGCGATGGCCTCAAGATAGCCGTCGGCCCTCAGCTGGGAGAGGATGGGGGCCATGCCGTGGAAGCGCAGGCCGCCGGCGTGGTCGGGGCTGGGGATGAAGCCGTTGCCCAGCGTGTACATCTTGCAGAGCGGGGCGGTCTTGCCCGTGTCGGGATAGTCGTAGGCGTAGCGGCCGCGCGTCAGGCTCGGGCAGCTTGCAGGCTCCACGGCCACAAAGCGCGTGTCGGGCTTCTTGCCGGTGAGTTTGTCGCGCATGAACGGTGCAATAAGGCCGCCCAGGTTGGAGCCGCCACCGGCGCAGCCAACCACCACGTCAGGGTACTCGCCCAGCTGCTCAAAGGCCGTCTCGCACTCCAAGCCGATGATCGACTGGTGCAGCAGAACCTGGTTGAGCACGCTTCCCAGCTGGTAACGGCCGCGGTTCTCAGGCACGTGCAGCGCACGCTCAACGGCCTCCGAGATGGCCGTGCCCAGCGAACCGGTGTAGTTGTCGGGGTTCTCGAGCATCTTGCGACCAATCTCGGTGGTGTCCGAGGGACTCGGCGTGACCTGCGCGCCAAAGGTCTCCATCACGGAGCGACGGAACGGTTTCTGCTGGTAGCTCGCACGCACCATGAAGACGTCGCACTCAAGGCCAAAGCGCGCCGCGGCCTCGGAGAGGGCGGTTCCCCACTGACCAGCGCCCGTCTCGGTGGTGATGGTGGAAAGACCCTGCTGGTAGGCGTAGTACGCCTGGGCAAGCGCGGAGTTGAGCTTGTGCGAGCCGCTCGTGTTGTTTCCCTCGAACTTGTAGTAGATCTTGGCGGGAGTGCCCAGGGCCTTCTCCAGGTTGTAGGCGCGGCACAGCGGGCTGGGGCGATAGATCTTGTACATCTCGCGGATGCCCTCGGGAATGGGCACGTACTGCGTATCGTCATCAAGCTCCTGACGGCAGAGCTCCTCGGCAAAGACCGGCGCGATGTGAGCCACCTCAGCGGGCACGCCGTTGGGCAAGAGCATGCGGCCGGGCTTTGTCGGCATGTCGGCTCGCAGGTTGTAATAGCTGGTGGGAATCTGGTCTTCGGACAGGTAGATGCGATACGGGTGCTGCTCGGCCATGGTCGGCCTCCTTTCTGCGCCAGTTGGCGCTTTGAGGACGGGTCCTGGCCTCAAGCCATGAAAAAACGCCCATCCTCGACCTATAGGGGTCTCGAGGACAAGCGTCTACGTGTGCAAACACAGACACCTGCGGTGCCACCTCGATTAACGGGCACGCATGCCCGCTCTCTCTGTGGGAAGCCATCACTTCCCTGCCCTATGACGGGGGCCTCCGTCGCGACTTCCCCCTTGGGTTCCCAAGGATTCTTCGCGCCCTCAGCGGGTCCATTATGCCTACCAGCTACTGCTCGGATCTCAGCCACCCGAACTCTCTGTATGCGCCTCTGCAGGTTTTACTTCCGCTTCAAAGGTTTTGGCAACGCTATGCGGTTGTTGATAAGGAGTGTATGGAAAGGCACCCGTCTACGGAATGCCCGGAAACGACCTCGTTACACATCTAGATGCCGAGCGCACCACGAGGGTCCGACCCTCCTGATGCGGCTGGTTGCGGAGTTGACGCAGCGTGCGCCTCACACGTCGTGGTCATCAAGCCATTCTTCGCCCATCGTGTTGTCACCCAGCATCTCGCGACCGCGTGCCATCAGCTCCTCGAGCGAATAGCGCTTCGTGGCATAGTACTGCTCTTCATAGCAACAGAGGATGGTATCGAGATAGGGGTTGTAACAAGTGCCGTTCGAATACACCTGGCACAGCTGCATGGACTCGGCGTCAATGAGGTAGCAGTTTGACGTCGAGAGGGCCACGAGGTCTCCCGATTCCCCCTTACTATCCTCGCCCTTCAGGACCTGGAACCCCGCGCTCCAATAGAAGTCATCGCCCACCGTGCACGCGCCAATGCGCTTGCCGTTCTCGAGCGAGTATGCCACCACCCTAAGGTTCGTCCCAGAGGTGCCGCCAACTACGAGCTGTTCGTCGACGATGCCGATGGCCTGCACGAGGTTGCTATCCAGCGCGACCAACGCCTCGTCTCCCTGACCGCCTTGGACGCCCGAAGAGCCCTCGGCGCTGGCGACAAGTCCTTCCCTTGCCTCACCATTCTGGGTGCCCTGCTCAGCAGGCTGCCGCGTTGCCCCTCGTGCCTTTGTCCAGCTACGCAATTCTCGCCTCTTGCCAGGGGTGGTAGCGTACACGGTAACACCGTCCTCGCACACGTAGGCCAAGCAAGATCCGTCGTCTGACCAGGCAAAGAGGTCCATGACCTGCATCTCGTCAGTGAGGGCGCGCGGGCTCGCGGACTTTCTGGAAAGTTCCGTGTTAGAGCACTTTTCCACGTCGAGGACACCGGCTCTATGCACCGTGGTTCTATCCTCGTCTGCCCGTGTGCCTAGCATATCTTGGTAGGCAACGTAGCGACCCGTGGGGTCAACCTTCAAGACCAGGCGCCTGCCCGTGTCGTCCTCACGGCTGCCAAACCCCTCCACAACGCGGTAGCAGGAGGTCGTTTTGTCCGCAAGCGACGCCACGGTGATTCCCACCGTTCCCGTCGCGTCACGCACCTGAGAGTACAGTTTGCCACCCACATAGACTGGATCTCCGTGTACCACGATATCATCTACCCGCGTGACGTTGCCCATGCCCTTGCCAGGAACGCAAAGCTCTGCCTCGCCGCACGTCTTCACGGGATAGCGCTCCTCGCGTCTGTCGCCCAGCCACGCCTTCACGATGCTTCTCGGCACCATGGCATCCTCGATGTTCGTAGACCCCATCAAGATGACGGCGTTCTCGGCCTCGTCGTACGTGATGAGATCCCAGTCCAGACCCTCACCACAGTCAAGCGGCATTTCCCATGTGATGTTGAGAGACGCTCCGTCAAGCAGCACAAGCTTGCTCACCTTACGGTAGTCCTCGTCTTCCAGATAGTCGTACTGGAGCAACAGGAATCCGTCTTTGGTGGGAAACGTCCTTTCGGTATACATCTTGCCAGCGCCACTCATCACAAGGTTCTCGTCCCCGTGAATACTACGGAAGACCGAGACTACGTTCTCTCCCTCACTCGCGGTGTACAGGTCGCCCGTAGGCATCATCTTCGCCTTTGAGATACTACCCCTCCTCAAGCCGTACGAGATGACGGACGTGTTCACGGGACTGACCTCAAAACGCGACCCATCCCTCAAGACGCCCAGCAGAAGTTGACCTCCCGTATCCGCGCATGCGCTGACGATGCTGACAGGCGCCCGCAGCTCGTTGAGCGTCTCGCCCGTCTCAGGGTCAATGAACAGGATGCAGTCTGCAAAGCAGCTGGCAAGCAGCGGCCTCCCGCTGGTGAAGTCAACCATCTCGGCAAAGCAGCGCTCCTCGCATACCTGCCAGGAATCGACGCTCTTGACCCATCGCTCATCGCCGGTCGTGCTGTCGTAGAGGGCGATATGATACGGAGAGCTCGAGGTCTCTGTGTACACCATCGTGGTGTTCTCATAACGTTGGCTCGTCATCGCACCAATATCATCGGAGAACAGCATCGCGATGGAGCCGTCGGACAACAGCCCGATACGGTCGCACGCGCGCGTCCCCACAGGAAAGGCGAACGTCTCCCCCGTCTGTGTATCAATGACCGCAACATCACACGTAAAGTGGTCCGGCTCGGTATCCTCCAAGAACGAAAGGACCACGGTGGAACCACGCGAGTCGCTGTTCTTTCGGGAGAACCACACCACGTTTGGCACGTCATGTCCAAGAATCTCACTGTACGGGTGCTCGTACAGTAGTTGTCCGGTGTTGATGTCAAGTATCAGGACGCTGCGATCCGTCGCCACCACCAGGCGCGACTGAGTCTCCTGGTCATAGGCCATCTCGCAGATCGTCGAAGCGTGGTCTTCATCTTGTGCCAGTGCATAGTCCCACAGAACCTCACCGTTCGTGCCGCGGCACACCACGCCGTCGTTGTAGGCCAACAGGAGCTTGCCCGCGTCCATTGCGAAGCAATGGGAGAGGTTGTTGTAGCGTCCCAAGGCACTTCTACCGCTGAAGATGGGCGCATTCTTGCCCACCTCCCAAAACGTGACGACACCGGTATCGTCAGCAGCAGCCACATAGCGCTCTTCGGGAGAGATATTGAGGTGCGCGATCTCGGCACCGGTGGCATAGACCTCCGACGTCCCAAAGGAGGTCATGTCTTCGGCCACCAGCGTGCCGGCGTTCGTTGCGCGCTGGAGCGCAAGCACCGCCTCGGGCACCACCGGCCGGAAGAGCTCATCCCAAGAGCCGTCGGCTGGCAGCGCAGCGAGCGCAAGCTCCATTGCGGCGACTGTATTGCCCTCGTCAACCATTTCGCTGGCTTGTCCCGCCAAGAATTCACTCCGCCGTCGCAACGCCTCCTGGTAGTTTCTGAAGATGCGCAGGTTCATGTTGATGGTGTAGAGCGTGAAGGCCAGCAACAGGCCGAAGACGACCGCGGCGATGATCCGCCTCCTGCGTGTCCTCTCACGGAGAGCCCGCTGCGCCAAGCTATCGTACGACATGCCAAGGAGACCAGCCGCCAAGCGGGTCACCTCGTTCGCACGGTACTGACCCTTGCAGTCTTGTCTGAAGTTGGCTGCAAGTGGGTCGCAGGCAACGACCTCGCCGTCCTCGTTCACCCGATGCAAGAGCACCTCGGGTGTGACCTCATCCGCTGTTCCCTCAGCCATCACCACAAAGACACGCGAGCGATCGTGCATGGAGAGGAACTCGTTGATCTCCTTCTGCACCCACGTAGACTCGCTCGTGCGCGGGCTGCAGATGACGATGAGCGCGGCGGAGTTTTTCAGGGCGACGGCGATGCTCTTCGTGAGCTCGGGCGTGATGGCAAGCTCGTCCTCGTCACGGAAGATAGGGGCAAGCGTAGTGATGCCCGTCTGCTCCTTGACGTCTTTGGGGAGGTGGTAATGCTCAAGCCTGAACTGGACCTCCTTGGCCACCGCCGTGTCCACAGGCGCATGCCGATACGAGATGAACGCGCTGTACGTGCGCTCACTGGACTCTCTTGACATGACACCCCCGCTCCACCTTGCCGTGATCACAACGAGCCAGACATTATAAAGATAGCATTCTCACGCTACGCGCCGTGGGCTGAGAGCCACCGCTCGCCCATCGTCTGGGGACCGAGCATCTGCTGACCCCGATCAATGAGCCGTTGCACGGAATAGCGCTGGTGCAGACTGTAGGCTGCGCCGGCTTGGTCATCGCAGAGCACCGTGTCGGTTGCAGCCGCATACGCCCTGCCGCCCACAAAGCGCTGACACGGGCTTAGCGTCTTCAGGTCAACCAGGTAGCCAAAGGTCTCCGTCGTCACAAAGAGGTCTCCCGAGCCATCTGCCGCGAGCGCCTTGGGCACGAGCGTCCAGCCGCCCGACCACGCCGAGCTGTCGGCAAACGCATGCGTGGCCAGGTGCTCGCCGTTCGTGCACGAATAGCTCTGGAGCTCGCCCGAGAAGCCCAGCGTGAGGGCAACCACCAGCTGCCCGTCCACGAGGGACATACCACCCACACGGCGGCTGTCGAGCGGGATGGCGAGGTCAGCGATACCGGAGCCAAAGCTCTTCACCACGACGCCCTCGGCGCCAACACAAGCAAGCCGCGATCCGTCATCGGACCAGACGGCATGCCCCTCCAACGCGTCTGAGGAGAGCATGCCGTCCCAGATGGTTGCGATCGCCTGTCCCAGCTGCTCGCTCTTGGCGGTGGCGAGGTCGAGCACGGCGCTCGCATGCAGCTCGAGGTCCGCCTCACCCTCTGGCGATGCTGCCACGTCCTGATAGAACACGCGCCGGCCTTGCGGGTCTGGCAAGAGCGAGAGCCGTCTTCCGCGCTCATCGGCCTCGCTTCCAAAGCCGTCAGCCACCGAATAGAGGCGCGACGTCCCATCCTCGAGCGAGGCTACCGCGATGCCAATTCCTCCCTGCACGTCTTCTACCTGCGAGAAGATGTTTCCATCAACGTATCGTGCGCAGCATCCCACCACGAGGCCCTCGGCCTCTGCCGGACCCGCAGCGTCCTTTGGCAACGCGACTCCCAACGCGTCGCCACCAACCACGTCCCATCGCCGCAGCTCGCCCGTCGGCACCTCGATGGTGGCCAGCGCTCGCATCACGAACCGGCCCTCGATGACGTCGGTTCCCACCGCAATCACGAGTTCGCGCTCGTGGTCACAGGCGAGCGCCGTCCACACCAGGTCGTCACCGCCCAGCGATTGCTCCCACAGCACCCCAAGGGAGCTGTCATAGCTGGTCACACGCAGCTCGTTCGCGTCGTCAGGGATCCGCGCGGTCACGAAGCCGTCCTTGGCAGGAAACTCCCACGATGCGCGACACGTGTCGACCGACGTAGTCACCACGCTCGCATCGGCAACCGACCCGCTGTATCCATAGACCACGTTGTGCCGGATGATGAAGATCTTGGCGGAGGGCATCACCTTTGCGTAGTAGGCCTCGCCGCCAATGCTGCGAAACGCCAACACGCTCTCGCTCTCCTGCGTGCAGATGAAGAACGAGCCGTCCGCCTGTATCCCCATGAACGACGTGCCGTCCACCAGCAGGCTGCCACCCACGATGGATGCGGCGCACTCAAGGCTGTTGAGCACCTCCCCACTTGCTCCGTCAAGGTAGAGCACATGGTCGCAGATCCAGCACATCACGACGCCAGAGGTCGACCCATCCTGTCCCGCAAGCTGCGCAAACCCCACATCGAAGCCCACTTCCCATACGGTGAGGGGCACCGCCCAGCGCACCGAGGCGCTCTCTGCGTCCATGCAGGCGATGGTTACGGTGAAGTCCACGGTGTCGATGTAGTCGGTTGAGTGGACCGTGCCGCGGTCGCTGATCGGCGCGTCGGGGTCGCTTCCCAGCACGGCGAGCACAGACCCGTCGGCAAGGAGACCCACCCTGAACGCATAGAGGCCCGGCGCCTCGCAGATGCGCACCTGGCCGCTCCCTGCGTCAATGGTCACCACGACGCACCTCTTGAACCCCTCCTCGTCGCCCATCGAGAGGCCGAACGCGAAGGTCGTGCCCGTGCTGCAGGCGCCTCCCATGGGAGTGGCCCACTGCGTCTCTTGATCGAGGCCACCCAGCTCACGGAGCGACACCTCGTACAGCTGCTCCGCAGCCGTGGTGAGGTCAAGCACCACCGCCTGCTCCTTGCACACCACCAGCAGGCGGTCGTTTCCCTCCGCCACGAGCGCCGCCTGGACGGCAGCGCCGGCACTCGCCTCCAGCGCGTGCTCCCACACGATGGAACCGTCCTCCCCGCTTCTGCAGGTGACGCCCCGCTCATACACCACAACCGTCGCGCCCGAGTTCAGCGCGAAGGCGTCGACCACGGCGCCAAAGCCCCCGAGCGAGCTTCGCTCCTGGAAGACGAGGCGGTGGTTCGCAACCTCCCAGGTGGAGACCACCTCCGTCTCGTCAATCAACGTCACATAGCCCTCGTCCGCAGAGACCGAGACCTTCCGCAGGTCGCTGTCGGCCACATAGACCTCCGAGGTGGTGAAGGAGCGGTCGGCCAAGGTGCCTGCGATGCCCGCGTTGGTTGCCTGCTGCAAGGCGTACACCGCCTCGGGAACCACCGGGCGCTCCGCGGTCTGAGGATCCGCGGCATCAGGCAAGGCGGCCAGCGCAAGCTCCGTGGCACCCAGCGTGTTGCCCTCGTCCATGAGGAGGTTTGCCTCCGTGGCGAGGTACTCGCTGCGGCGGCGCAGCGCCTCGACGTAGTTGGCGTGGATCTGCGTGCGCATGTAGGAGTTATACAGGCCAAAGGCCGTCGATGCCGCCACGGCCGCTGCTGCGAGCGAAGAGATGATGCGCTGGCGCCGACGCTGGGCGCGCCTCACCAGGCTGTCGTACGGAACGGCGAGGATGCCCGCCGCGAGACGCGTGATCTCTGCCCGACGGGCGGCACCCTTGACGTTGGCCCGAAGGTCCGCGGCGAGCGGCTCCAGCGCGCGGTGCGTGCCATCGGCCTCCACGGTGTATTGCAGACGCGGCGGCACCACGTTGTGCGTCTGCCCCTCCACCAGCGCCACGAACACGCGCGACTGGTCGTGCGTCTTGAGGAACTCGTCCACCTCGCGCGCCACCCAGGCAGACTCGTTGGTTCGAGGACTGCACACCACGATGAGCGCGCTCGAGTTGCGCAGCGCCGAGACGAGGTCGTCGTCGAGCGCCGAGGAGATGGGCAACTCGTCAGCGTCGCGGAAGATGGGAGCCAGCGACTTGAAGCCGCTCGCCTCGCGCGTCTTGCGGTCAAGGTGGTAGGTCTCGAGCTTGCGGTGGATCTCCTTGGCCACACGCAGGTCATCCGGCAGGTGGCGATACGAGATGAAGGCGCTGTACTCCCTGACACCTGACTTCTGTGGCATGGCATCCCCCGTTTCGCCCCGTGCCAACGATTATGAAGACGCGTTAACCATACCATGCGCGCGGAGGTGCAGAGGGAGTCGACGCCCCGCCGCAAACGACAGCCCTGTGGATTCAACGGGAGTGAGGGGCGGCCCTGTCACGCCGTGTCATTCCAGCTATACTGGGAAGGCTGCACATTCAGACACGTCACGAGAGGAACCATCGTGTCAGACAATCAGAACGTCCGCGTGCGCTTTGCGCCCTCACCTACCGGCAAGCTCCACGTGGGCGGCGCGCGCACCGCTATCTACAACTGGGCCTTTGCCCGCGCCACTGGCGGCACCTTCATTCTGCGCATCGACGACACCGACCCCACCCGCTCCACCGACGAGAACACGCAAATCATCCTGCGCGCCATGCGTTGGCTGGGCCTTGACTGGGACGAGGGCCCGGAGGTCGGCGGCGAGTACGGCCCGTACTGGCAGACGGAGTGCCTGCCCATCTACCGCGAGGCTGCCGAGCGCCTGGTTGCCGAGGGCAAGGCCTACTACTGCTTCTGCACGCCCGAGAAGCTCGAGGCAGACCGCAAGGCCGCGCAGGAGCGCAAGGACACCTTCCAGGGTTACCAGCGCACCTGCCGCAACATCGACCCGGCCGAGGCACAGGCACGCGTCGACGCCGGCGAGCCGTACACCATCCGCATCAAGGTGCCTGATGGCCGCGGCGATGTCATCGTGCACGACGCGGTCCACGGCGACGTGACCTTCAACGCGCGCGAGCTTGACGACTTCATCATCTTCCGCTCGGACGGCACGCCCACCTACAACTTCGCCACCGTGGTGGACGACGCCCGCATGGGCATCACCCACATCATCCGTGGCGACGACCACCTCTCCAACACCCCGCGCCAGATCATGGTGTACGAAGCCCTTGGCGCGCCCACGCCGGTCTTCGCCCACATCTCCATGATTCTGGGCACCGACGGCAAGAAGCTCTCCAAGCGCCACGGCGCGACGAGCGTCGAGGAGTATCGCGACGCGGGCTATCTGTCCGACGCCTTCGTCAACTACCTGTCGCTGTTGGGCTGGGCCCCAGACGGCGAGAGCACGGTCATCAGCCGCGAGCGTCTGGCCAGCGAGTTCAGCCTGGACCATGTGAGCAAGAACCCCGCGATCATGGACCCCAAGAAGCTCGACTTCATCAACGGCGAGTACCTCCACGCCATGAGCGACCAGGAGTTTGCCGACGAGGTGCTCATCCCCGAGCTGCACTCCCACGACCTCGAGCCCGCCGGCGAGTGCCTGCACGAGGCCGCATGGTATGACCTGCTGGCCGCCGCACTGAAGCCGCGCACCACGCTGGGACCGCAGGTGGTTGACCAAGCCGCCTTCCTCTACGAGGATGACGACGAGCTTGAGTACGACGAGAAGTCCGTGAAGAAGTGGCTGGCCAAGGCCGGTGCCCGCGAGGCGCTCCAGGCCGCGGGCGAGGCGCTTGCCGCGCTTGACGAGTGGACGCCCGCCGCCATCGAGGCCGCGCTTGACCCGCTGCCCGAGCAGCTGGGCATGGGCAAGGGCAAGGTCTTCCAGCCCATCCGTGTTGCCGTGGTGGGCAGCGCCGCGTCCCCCGGCATCGGCGAGACGCTCGCGCTTGCCGGTAAGGACCACGTGCTCGCCCGCATCGAGCGTGCCAAGGAGCTCGCGCTCTAAAGCCAACGCTCAAAAGCGCATGTTGACATGGGGAGGCCCCCTGGCGTCAACATCAGCAGAGGAACGAAGCTGATGTTGACGCCAGGGGGCCTCCCCATGTCAACATGCGCAAGCTTGTGCCGCCTATTTGCGGCGTGTGAGCCTGCGCGGGTTGATCCTCACCGCACCGCCACCGCCGCTACGCCCGCGCTTCAGGCGCTGAACGCGCTCGTAGATACTCACGGTGCGGTTCTTCGTCGTCAATCCCAGCAACGGCGCAGAGATGATGGTCGGCGCAAAGAAGGTGACGATGCGCCACACGATGAATCCCGCCGAGGTCGCTGGGCCAAACATACGCTGGTAGAACATCACGAAGCCGCCCTCGGCTCCACCCGTGCCTCCCGGCAGCGGCACGGCGGAGGCAACCATCTGCACCATTGATCCCGCGGCCAGGCACTCAAGGAAGTCCCCCGTCCGCCCAAACGCATGAAGCACAAACCACGGGATCATGTACAGGCTTCCCAGCTGTGCCATCGTCACCACGAGCGTGGCGAACATGGAGGGCAGGTCACGGGCGGCGCGCTTGAACGCCTGCGAGAACTCCGTCACCTGCACGTTGACCATCTGGTCCCACTTGGCGCGGTCCTTCAGCCAGCCGCGCTTCGACAGAAACGCGATGGCCCAGTTGCCCACGCGCATGACGAGGCCCGGGCACAGACAGATGACGAAGAGCCCCACACACTCGGCCAGATGCACGCCAAAGACGAGCAGGTTGAGCACCACGATGTTGCCGTAGGCCTCGAAGAAGAACGAGAGCTTGGCCACCAGCATGAGCGCGGCAAAGAGCACCACCGCCAGCTGGAACACGATGAAGCGCGTGAACTGCGTGGCCGAGGCCTCGCCCACGTCGAGGCCCGTGCGTGTGAGTCGCACGATCTGCGACGGGACGGCGCCCGCCATCATGGGGGTGAGGTTGCCGAAGAAGATACCCGATGCCTCCACACTCATCAGGTCGAGGATGCCTACGGGCGAGTCGTGGTCTAGGTACACCGCGATGGCATATGCGAGCACGCCGAAGATGAAGTACATGACGAAGCAGAGCGACGCGCCTACCACCCACGGGGCCCTCACGCCTGCCAGGGCCTCGATGAAGGTCGCCATCTGGCCAGAAAACACAAGGTAGAGCACGTATGCCACGACCACCGCAGCCAGGAACAGCGCGCCCTTGCGCGCGCTTGCAGCCCGCTCGCGCTCCTCGGCCGCATCTGCCGCACCACGGCTCGTAGCGCCACGCACCTCGTGCGCGACCTCCTTCAGATGTTGCTGCGCCTCTTCCCGCGTATCGGCCATAGCCGCACCTCCTTGTCGTACGTCCCCATTGTAGCGCGCCGAGAAATGACCCACGGCGCCACGACGTGGCCACAAGCGGCATCCGCTACAATCGCCCACAGGAACTGAACGGGGGTCTCATGCGCATTACCATACTCGGAACCGGCAATGCCGTCGTCACCAAGTGCTACAACACCTGCTTCGTGCTCTCTGAGGGAGGACGCAACCTGCTGGTTGATGCCGGCGGCGGATCGGGCATCATCACGCAGCTGTCGCAGGCGGGCATCTCCCCCGCCGAGCTGCCCGAGATCTTCGTGACGCATCGGCACATCGACCACATCCTCGGCATCATGTGGATGCTCCGCATGCAAAGCTACGCCGTGGCGGCGGGGCAGCTTGAGGGCGTCACCATCTACGCGCACGACGAGGCCATCTCCATCATCAGAGAGATGGCGCAGATGCTGCTCACCCGTGAGCTTTCCTTTTTCGGCGACCGGCTTCGCCTGGTGAGCGTCTCTGACGGCGAGACGCGTAGCGTAATGGGTCTGAGCTGCACGTTCTTTGACATCCAGTCAACCAAGGCCAAGCAGTTTGGCTTCTCGATCGTCACGACGGAGGGGCTGCGCCTCACCTGCTGTGGGGACGAGCCCCTCTCCGAGAACGGCGTCTCATACGCGCGCCACGCAGACTGGCTGATGCACGAGGCCTTCTGCCTCGAGGCCGAGGCGGATCACTTCAAGCCATACGAGAAGCACCACTCCACCGTCGCCTCGGCATGCCGGCGCGCCGAGGAGCTCGGCGTGAGGAACCTCGTCCTCTATCACACCGAGGACACCCATTACGCCGAACGGCAGAGGCTTTACCTCGCGGAGGGACGGCCACTCTTCTCGGGTAACCTGTACGTGCCGTATGACCTCGACGTCATTGAGCTTGGGGAGGCCTGATGGAGCACGACGAGCGCACCCGTTGCCCATGGGGTGAGACCGCCGACGAGGCCATGCGCACCTACCATGACGAGGAATGGGGCAGGCCGTGCCACGACGAGACGCACCTCTTTGAGATGCTCTCGCTCGAGCTGATGCAGGCGGGGCTCTCGTGGAGCTGCGTGCTGCACAAGCGCGAGGCCTTCCGCGCGGCGTTTTCCGGCTTTGACGTGCGAGCGGTCGCGGCCATGGGCCCGCAGGTTGATGAGTTGCTCCAAGACGCCGGCATCATACGAAACCGCCGCAAGATCGAGGCGATTATCAACAACGCGCAGGTCGTGTGCCGTCTGTATGACGGGGGCACCACGCTGGACGCTTATCTCTGGGGCTTTGTGGATGGCCAGCCCATCGACAATCGCCTCGCCGACATGCGTGACATGCCACCCTTCACGCCGCTTGCCGAACAGGCGTCTCGGCAAATGAAACGCGATGGGTTCCGCTTTTGCGGGCCCACGGTGGTGTACTCGCTGATGCAGGCCATCGGCATGGTGAACGACCACCTGGTTGACTGCTTTGTGTACCACGAACTGACCGACACGCGCGGCTGATCTCACGGAGGTTGGTATGGCAGAGTCTGTGAACGTGCTGGTACTTGAGCGCTTCTGCGGGGAGCACATGGAGCGCATCCGCGAGGCGGCCGGGCCTGGAGCCACGGTCAGGCAGGTGGTGGATGTCAGAGACGCTGACACCCAAATGCAGCTCTTGGAAGGCGTGGATGTAGTGATCGGCGCGCCGCGGCCCGAGGCCTTGCGCCAAGCTGACTCCGTCCGCTGGGTGCAGATGTGCTGGGCGGGCACCGACCTCTACACCAGGCAGGCAGGGCGCTTCCCCCAGGGCGTGCGCCTCACCAACGTGGCAGGCACAGCCTATGGCCACATCATCAGCCAGTTTGTGGTGGGCCAGATTCTCGCACTGGCGCAGAACCTCCCCATCTACGTGCGCCAGGAAGCGACCGAGACCTGGCGCTGGGGCGGACCGGTGATGTCGCTCGACGGAAGACAAGCGCTCATCTTTGGCGCGGGCGACCTTGGCTCCTGCACTGCGCGACGGCTTGCCGCTTTCGATATGGCCTGCGTGGGCGTATGCCGAGACACCAGCCGGCCGCGCGATGGCTTTGCGCGGCTCGTCACGTTGGACGACGCAGAGGCCGAGCTGGGAGCCGCAGACGTGGTGGTCTGCTGCCTGCCCAGCTCCGAGGAAACCGACGGCTACCTTGACGAGCGGCGGCTGCAAATGCTGAAGGAAGGCTCCGTCCTCGTGAACGTGGGACGGGGACGGTTCATCGACTGCGAGGCGCTCGCGCGTGTGCTCGCCGACGGACGCCTGCGCGGAGCGGCGCTTGATGTGACTGATCCCGAGCCGCTTCCCGCGGGGCATCCCCTGTGGGCCGAGCCGCGCTGTGTCATCACGCCGCACGTCGCGGGCCGCGGGTTTGGCTCGTGCCCAGAGACCGAGGAGCTCATCTGCCAGGTGGTGTGCGACAACCTCCGCCGCTGGCAAGCCGGCAAGCCCCTCACGCACGTGGTTCTCTAGGTTTTGCGCCACGCTTAGACGCTACCGATAGAGATCAGGACGGCGATGCTCAAGCGCAGGCATCGCCTCGCGTGCTGCGGCCACGGCCGCAAGGTCAACCTCGCACGTCACCAGCTCCTCGCCGTTCCCAGTCACCTCCACCAGCACGCGGCCGAGCGGATCGGCCACGAGGCTGTGGCCCACATAGCGCTTCCCCGCCTTGCCAGCCCCCACCACAAAGAGCTCGTTCTCGATCGCGCGCGCCCTCAGAAGCGTGCGCCAGTGGTTAAGCTTCTCGGGGCCGTCGTGCCATGCCGAGGGGTAGACCACAAGCTCGCAGCCCGAGAGCGCGGCATTGCGTGCGACCTCAGGAAAGCGCAAGTCATAGCATATGGCGAGGCCGAGCTTTCCAAACGGCGTGTCGATGGGCTCGCACAGGCTCTCCCCCGCCGTGTTGCGCTCTGACTCAAACACGCCATGCGCGTCGTACAGGTGGCACTTGCGATACGTGCCCCTCACCTCGCCCGCGCGGTCAACCACCACGGCCGTGTTGTACGGAGCTCCGTTTGGGTTGGCCTCGTAGGTGGTGAAGACGATCCACAGGCCCCAGCGACGAGCGAGCTCACGAAGATGCGTAACGAAGGGGCCGTCAAGAGGCTCCGCATAGTCACGCAGCTTGGAAGGCTCGAGGTGCGTCGGACTCATGAGGTCCTCAGGGAAGACGAGGAGCTGTGCCTCACGGCTTGCCGCCTCCGCACACCACGACGCGACCTGTGCCAAGACGTCGCCATCCGCAGGATAGCCGCACTGAGCAATAGCCAAGACAAACGTCATAACCCCTCCCATCTCCGCGACAACCTCATAATACCTTCCCCATCTGCTTGGTGCGTCCCCGCGGGACACCCAGCCCGGAGGTTTCTGTCCCACAAAGTGGGACAGAAACCTCCGGGCTGGGTGTCCCAGGGGGACGTTTGCCAGTTGGGCACGAGGTGTGCTCGATGTGACGTATGATAGCCACGTACAACCAAATCCCCTTTGGATGGAGCAGCCGTGGCACGTGACGACATCAGCAACCCGCACGAGAGCCTCCCGCGCAAACAGAGGCCCGTCGCCCCGCCTGAGATCAACCTCGACAGCCTGCCCAGTCAACAAAGCGCAGCTCAGACACCATACGAGCAGCCCCAGCCCCAGCAGCGTCCACGCCGCAAGCATACGGTGCTCAAAATCATCCTTGCCCTCGTCGTCATCTACTTCCTCATCAACCTCGTGCTCGCCATGATGGGCGCGGCCGTCCTCGGCATAGGGCTCGTCTCGTGCATGTCGTCTTGTTCCGACTCTCCCATCGGAGACACTGCGGCCACCACCCGCTTCATCAGCGACTCCACCACCAACGAACGCGACCTCGTCACCTTTGACGCGCTGCGCGGCTGCATCCAGTCCGTCCATGACTCACGCGCGCGCTACGCCGACTCAGGCGAGACGTCGCTGCTCTCCGTGGACGACCTTCGCGCACAGGTTGCCGCCGGCAAATGGCCCGGCACCTCCGCAGGCTATGGCGACGTGACCACCGCCAACAACCCGCAGCTCTGGGTGCGTATCGCCGAGCTCGCGCAAGACCACATCGAGGCCGAGACCGGCGAGCGCTGGGACGTGGTGGACTTCTCCTATCCCTTCCCCGACAACGGCCCCATCCCCGTGCCCGCCACACGTGACGAGAACAGCCGCGTCACGGTGCTCTTCGTTTGCAGGTCAGGCGCCGACGAGGGGCTCTTCGCCACGGTCAGCTACTGGCGCTGGGAGCGCCCGGCGCGCTTCGAGGACCACGTCGCGGAAGCTCGTGAGCACAGGGCCGAGGAGCTCGCATTCAATCAGCGCGTGCGCGAGAGTGGCCTCCTCGAGGGGCGCGACTTCCTTGTGGACGGTAACCAGCTCTTTGTGTGGGCGCTTGCCGACGAGGAGAACTCTGGCGGCAAGAACCTCACGGACCCGCAGACCTTCATAGAGCTGGTCAACGCGTTTGCCGAGCTCACCGACGGCTATACCAGCGTGTCCCTCTTTGCCCACGACACCCCGCCCGCCCTCGGCTACTCCGCGCTCTCCTACGACTACCCCAACGACCGCGAGGCAAGCTTCGTCTCACTGGAGGCATGCCGAGCGGCCCTCACCTCGTCGAACGGATCGTTCTATGTGGACTACGCCAAGGGAGACCAGCTGCTGTACGGTTGGTGCAGCGCGAATAACCCCTGCAACGAAGACAACCTTCGCGGAACGCTCATCCCGGATTCCCAGGAAGGCTATTACGACAGCTGGTACGCCCCGGGCGAGGGCGCCGCATTTGACGAGGACCTCCTCGCCGTGGTGCAGCAGTCGCTCAACGCAGAAGAAGGGCAGGTCATCGCCCTCTCGAAGCTCGAGCTGAAGGATCGCGGAGACGCCATCCTACGTACGTGGGTCATCCTTGAGCGCGGCGTCATGCCCGAGACTTCCGAGGAGTTCTGCGCGGCCAGCAACAAGCTTCGCGACGATGTGTGGGAGAAGCTCGCGCCATGGGTACCTGAGGACGCGCACAGCTCCCTTTACCTGCGCATCTATGTGCTTGAGGATGACAGCATCACCAAGGGCGGCGAGCCCTCGAGCTTTGCCGAGCTCCGCGAGGCAGCCCAAGGGGACGTCGCGGCGATCGAGGAGTTTGACTTTGGAGTGGCCTTGGGCTCGTACCCGTCGTGCTCGCTCTGGCCCGACGACACCGAGCCCACGCTCTATGACTGTGTGCCCAACGAGGTTGACGGCAGCATCGCCCGCTCGCGCGAGTGGCGCTACGACTGATTGCGCCTGTTGACATTGGGTGGCCGCCCGCCCATCCCATGTTGACCGAAGCCGGCCACCCAATGTCAACGGGCGCAGAGTGCTTACTCGGCCTTGAGCGCTGCCACGGTCATGTAGTTGTACGGAGCGTTGAAGTGCGGCAGGAAGAAGATGTCGAGCAGTGCCAGCTCGTCAATGGTGACCTTCTTCTCCACGGCAAGGCTGAACATGTTGATGTTGCCGCTCATGTCGTACGTGCTTGCGAGCTGCGCGCCCAGAATCGCACGCGTCTTGGCATCGTAGACGATCTTGATGGTGGTGTCGGGGTTGTCGTGCTCGATGAACGGGGCCTTCTGGCAGTCCGTCACGGTGGTCGTCTTCACCTCGACGCCCGCGCGCTTCGCGGCGGCCTCGGTGAGGCCCGTGGACACCATCTTGAGGTCAAAGATGCAGATGCCCGAGGAGCCCTGCACGCCCGGCGTCTCGAGCGCGGTGCCGCAGATGTTGTGGCCGGCGACGATGCCCGAGCGAACGGCGTTGGAGGCCAGCGCGATGTAGCCTGGCTCGCCGTCCAGGCCGTTGTTGAAGATGGTGGCGCAGTCGCCCACGGCGTAGACGTCGGGGATGCTCGTCATCTGGTGACGGTCCACGAGGATGGCGCCGTTGCGGAAGAGCTCCATGCCCGAATCCGCCACGAGCCCAGTGTTGGGCCTGAAGCCGATGCAAACGCAGACCATGTCCACGTCGTAGGCACCCTTGTCGGTGACGAGCTTGGTGACCTTGCCGTCGACGCCCTCAAAGTGGTCAACGCCCTCGCCGTAGTGGGCCTCGATGCCGTTGTCCTCGAGGTTCTTGGCCATCATGGCAGAGAACTCGGGGTCGAAGTTGTTGGCCATGCAGGTGGGGGCCATGTCAACCAGCAGCGTGTGGCGGCCGTTGCGCTGGAACGCCTCGGCCAGCTCCACGCCGATGTAGCCAGCGCCGACAACGGCAACGGTCTTGATGTCTGGGTTCTTCAGCTTCTCGACGACCTCAGCCGCGTTCTGGAACAACTTCACCTGCTGGATGTTCTCCAGGTCTCCACCCTCGAAACGCGGGATGATGGGAAGCGAGCCCGTGGCCAAGACCAGCTTGTCGTACGGCTCGGCATACTTCGTGCCGTCCTTGCCCGTGGCGTAGACAACCTTGCCCTCAAAGTCGATGCGATCAACCGGGGTCTCCATGTGGACGGTCGCGCCCTTGGCCTCGAACTGCTCCTTGGTCTGGTAGAACAGGCCATCGGGGCCGCTAATCTGGTTGCCGATCCACAGGGCCATGCCGCAGCCCAGGAAGCTGATGTTGGAGTTTGCGTCGAAGGCGACGACCTCGTTGCCCTCGTAGTTATCCAGGATGGTGTTGATGGTGGCGGTGCCGGCATGGTTGGCACCCACAACGACGATCTTGCTCATTCGAGCTCCTCTCGAACCGGATGGACATACCACGTCCATCGTACCGTGTGGAGCGCGCATAGTTGCATAAGTCTCGGTGTCAGGCGCAGCGTATCGGAAAGCGGCGGGGACGGGAAACCTCCCAACCCCGCCGCTCCGCGGTGTGCAATCCTTGCTACCAGGTCTTGCGGAAGGCAACCACGTTGGTATCGCCGTCGCGTACGTAGCTGAGGTCATCCACCAGGCGCTTGGCCATAAAGATGCCCAATCCGCCCACCGTGGCATCCTCGACAGACGTCGGGAGCTCCGGTTCCTCCCTGTCGAGCGGATTGAACGCCACGCCTTGGTCGGACAACTGGATGGTGATCGCGTTGGGATGCGCATTGAAGACGTACTCCACGCGGCAGGTGCCTGGCTCGTCCTGATCCGCATAGGCATAGCGGCAGATGTTGACAAAGAGCTCCTCGAGCGCGATGTCGAGCTGGTTCTGCACCGCAATGGGACACAGGCGCCTGCCCAGCTCGTCGTGGATGAACGTGAGCACGCGATGCAGCTGGTCGACCTTTGCCGGCACCGTAATCGCGGCCGTGACCTCCGGCGCCACGCCATACTCCAGCGAGAGCAGCGTGATATCGTCAGACTGTTCGGCGTCTTCTGCCCACGCGGCCACGTCGGCGCGCACGCCATCCACCAAGGCATGCGGATGGTCGTACGCATGCGTGTAGAGGTAGCGCTCCAAGCGCTCCTCGCCGTACTGCTCCTCGTGCACCGAGAAGGCCTCGGTCACGCCGTCGGTGTACAGCAGCAGCTCGTCACCTTGTTGCAGCATGAGCGTCTCGGAGCGGTACTTGGCAAGGTCAAAGGACCCCAAGAACAGGCCGCCACGCTTGCGCAGCCAGTGCCACGTGCGGTTGCGACGCAACAGTGGCGGGTTGTGGCCAGCGTTGACGTAGGTGAGCTTGCCGGTCTCGTAGTCCAGCGTGGCCGCCCACACCGTCACGAACATACCGGCATCGTTGCCCTGGCAGAGGTGGTAGTTGGCCGACTGCACGGCCTGCGCCAAGTCCATGCCGCTCGCCATGTAGTTGCCCACCTCGGTCTTGGCCGCCATCATGAAGAGTGCCGCGGGAATTCCCTTACCGCTCACATCGGCGATGAGAAATCCCAGCGTGTGGTCATCGATCAGGAAGAAGTCGTAGAAGTCGCCGCCCACCTCGCGCGCAGCATCCATGGAAGCATAGATGTCAAAGCGGTCGATGCCTGGGAACGGCGGGAACGTGCTGGGCAGAGCGCTCAGCTGGATGGCCCGCGCCGTGCGCAGCTCGCGCTCGATGCGTTCGCGCGTCTCGGCAATCGAGTCCTTCAGGGCACCCACCGTGGCGTTGATGCCATTGGAGAGGTGCGTGAACTCCACCGAGTCGTGCACGTCCACGGACCGGTTGAGGTCGCCCATCATGATGCTCGAGAGCGCCTCGTTGGTCTCGTTGAAGCCCTTGACCACCACGTTCTGCAGCAACACCGACGCCTGCATATACAGCACCAAGAAGATGCCGATGAACACCGCCGAGACCACCGCCATCAGCACGGTGCGGTACATGAACACGTCAGCCGCCGACATGGCAACCATCAGCTGGTAGTCGCCCGTCTTGGCCACACGGGCATAGCCGAGGGTAGCCGCGCGCATATAGCCGAGCATACCTCCGCCCATGTCCCACTCGCTCGAGTGCGTGGCCTCGTAAAGGGACTCGTCAAAGCCGTTCTGCAGGCCTGCCCCCACGACCTCCTCGAAGGTGAGTCCCACGTAGCTCTCGCGGTTTGACGAGACCACGACACCGTCCTCCGCGACCACGTTGATGCCATCGTTTCCCAAGCTGAGATTGGACGTCACGCTTCCGACAGAGGAGCTGTGCACCTCTTCCAAGACGCGCGGGCTCACGTTGGAACGGCGGGCCACCGCCTCAAGCATCTTGTCGCGCTCTGACAGCTGACCCTCGAGGTAGGCAATCTGCCCGCTCATACGCTGCTCGGCGTCTCCGCGGCACGCAATAGAGATGCCGGTGTAGGCCAATGCCGCGCAGGTCATGTAGGCAATGGCGACCACCACGGCAAGCCAGCCCTGGAAGGTCGCTCGGATGGTGCGGTTCTCGTGCTGCAGGTCAAGCCGTTCGGCGGCGCGGTCGGTCAAAAACGTCAGTATCACCATCATTCCCAAGTTGGCAAGCCATTGGGAAAACACCTCATGCCGCCCCGTCAGCTGGGTCAGGAGCTCCGTGGGAAGCTCGAGCGCCAGAAGCGAGTTGATGAGGTAGGTGCTCTGATGAAAGAAGGCCGTAAAGAGCGCCGATCCCAAGGCGCAGCAGAACACGATGCCGACGGGACGGCGCCATCCGCTCTGACCCCGGAACTGGTCTGCATAGGCAAAGAGCAGCGCCATCACAAACCCGACAAGCGAGAAGAGCACCACCGAGTTCCATGGCACCATGAAGTACTTCTCGTAGTAGTCAAGCGGCAAAAGCGACGCATGGAGGAGCTCAGCCAAGCCAGCAGTTGCGCCAACCGCCGTGGCGGGCACCGCGCCATACAGTAACGCACACGCTGTGATGGGCGCGAGCACAAGAATCATGTGGGCATCACCCACCACCACATAGTTGAGCTGCGTTGCCACCATAGCGACACACGCCATGGAAAGCGCCGTAATGCCGGCAGCGCGGGCAAAGCGTGACCTATGGTTCAGCAGACCGCGCCACCGCAGCAAACTGGAGAAGAGCGAGGCCCTAAGCTCATCATCAGACACGTCGAGATTCCCTTCGAGAAACACACGTACGCTACTAATGATACTTCGGGCGGCCACATTCCGTCCAAGAAACGCGCGAAGCAATCCCTAGGCCTGCAAGTCCATGCAGAACGTCACGCCCTCGCCGTCGCCGTACTCATTGAACCGCCTAAAGCCCATGTGCTCGTAGAACCCCACGGCACGCTCGTTTGAGGCTCGCACGCCAAAGATCACGCCCTTCACGCCGTCCGCGCGCAGACGCGCCAGCAACGTCTCCATGAGCGCGCGGCCACCTCCGCCTCCCGTGAAGGCCTCAGAGATGTCGATGTGCAGGTGTGCGGGATACTGCGCATACACGGTGTCATAGAAGTCGTGCTCCTCCTTGACACGAGGCCCAAACTCCGGGCCCAGAGCTTCGATGCGCTCGCGGTACGGCTCGAAGCTCTCACGCCACGCCCGCGCGTCCTCCGCGGCCAGCGTATAGCCTCGGGCAACGCCCTCGTCGTCAACAAGCATATAGGCGATGCCGTTTTCCAGATACGGGTCGCAGTACATGAGCAGCGTGAACTGGCCGTATGCCTCCTCCGTGCGTGCGCGCTCACTGGCCTGCTCGATGCAGACCGCGCGCAGCTCGTCGCGGTGGCTCGGCTCGTACGGAACGACCTTCACGGCAATCACCTTCCATATTCAGGGGGGATCTGACATTTGAGAACTGCTCTTCCCACAATACCACGGGGCGCAACTGTGCTATAGTGCCTTCGCTTGGGCGCGTGCCCACAATTGCAGAGCAGTTCAGGTGTTACTTGATAACCACCTCTAAAAAACAAGGAGCTTGCCTTATGAAAAAGGTCTCTGAGTTCTTCCGTCTCATCGACACCCTTCCTCCCCTCGTGTTCTCCCTTATGGTGCTTTCCGTGGTGGCCATGAACCTTCTGGCCAACAAGAGCATCGACACTGGCCTGACGTGGCTTGCGCTTGACTGCGGCATCCTGTTCTCGTGGCTGTGCTTCCTTGCCATGGACATCATGACCCACTGCTATGGGCCGAAGGCCGCCACGGCAGGTAGCCTTGCCGCCATGGGCATCAACCTCCTGATGTGCAGCGGCTTCTTCGTCGCGAGCCGCATCGGTGGGGTCTGGGGCGAAAGCTTCGTCACCGGCAGCGAGCAGATCATCAACACCGCGCTTGACAACACCTTTGGCGGCACGTGGTTCGTGCTTCTGGGCAGCTCCGTTGCCTTTGCGGTGTCTGCGGTGTGCAACAACTTCCTCAACTGGGCAATCGGCCAGAAGCGTACCGACAACAGCTTTGGCACCTTTGCCCTCAGGAGCTACGTCTCCACGTTCATCGGGCAGTTTGTGGACAACATCACCTTTGCCCTGCTAGTCAGCCGCACCTTCTTCGGCTGGACCATGGTGCAGTGCATCACCTGCGCCATCACGGGTGCCGTCATGGAGCTCATCTTTGAGGTGTTCTTCTCGCCCATTGGCTACCGCATCTCGATGGGCATCCTCGAGCGCCGCGGCCAGCAGGCACCTGCGGAGGCATAAGACATGAAGGTCATCATCACAGGATCCGCGAGCGGTATTGGCGAGGCGTGCGCCCAGCACTTCCTCGCCGCCGGCCACGAGGTCTGGGGCGTCGACGTCGCGGACGCGAGCATCGCGCATCCGCACTACACCCATGTACTTCACGACATCCGAAGCGACGAGGCGCTACCGCAGCTGCCCGAGCCCCAGATTCTTATCAACAGTGCGGGAACGCTTGAGGAGGCCGACGCCATCGAGGTCAACCTCACGCGGACCATCGCCTTCACGCAGCGCTTCACCGAGTACGCGACGCTGCGCTCGGTGCTGTTCATCGCCTCGGCCTCGGCGCGCAATGGAGCGGAGTTCCCGATGTACGTAGCCAGCAAGGCGGGCATCGTGGGCTACATGAAGAACCTCGCGCTTGCGCTCGCGCCGCGCGGCGTCACCGTCAACGCCATCTCTCCCGGCGGGGTCATCACCCCTGCCAACCAGCACATACTTGAGAGCGACGAGCTCTACCGCCAAGTTTTGGCTGAGACGCTCCTCGGCAAGTGGGCAGAGGCCGACGAGGTGGCCGAGCTCGCGTACTTCCTCACCGTGACCAACCGCTCCATCACGGGCGAGGACATCCTGATGGACAACGGCGAAATGCTCAAGTCCAACTTCATCTGGTAAGCAACAGCCGTCCCGCGGACAAAGGGGGTAGCCCCCTAAGTACGCGCCGATACGGCGCGTACTTAGGGGGCTACCCCCTTTGTCCGCGGGACGCTCTGTGTTAGAACAGCAGCGTGTCCGTCTTGGGGACGAGCTCCTCGAGGCGTGCCTTCGTGGCCGCAACCATGGCAGGGTCGCTGTCACGGCGAAGCGTGCGGCGCAACAGGCGCGTCTGCCCGACGATGGCAGCCTTCTCCTCAACCGAGCGAATCCTCTCCTCGTCGGTGGTTTCGAGGTACAGGACCAGGCTCTTGTGCCACAGCTCATGCGCCGTTTCCTCGTCGAAGCCCTGGAACTTCAGGACGACGGAGGGGTCGCACTGGCTGAAGCCCACGTACGCGTTGTAGATGGAGGCCAGCTCGAAGATGGGGTTGCCGTGGCAGAGCGTGTCCATGTCGATGAGCAGGGTCTCGCCGTTCTGCACCATGATGTTCTTCAGGTGGTAGTCGCCATGGATGAGGTGGTTGTCCTCGGGAACGGCGGCAACCAGGTCATGCAGCTTCTGCCACAGGCCGTCCTCCAGATGGCCCTTCAGGTAGTCCACCCAGTCAAGCACGATGTCGCGCTCGCTCGGCATGGAGTTGGGGTCGACCTCGGTCTTGTGGATGATCTTCAGCAAATCGATCGACAGCTTGGCAGCCTCGTCCACCGTGATCTCGCCCGAAGAGAGCATCTGGCCGAGCGTCCTCGCGTTGAGCAGCTCGTAGACCGAGCCATAGCCGTCGTCCACACGCACCACGTCGTACGGGATGGCCGTGGGGATGCCCTTCACGAACGCCGTGCGCGCCAGCTCGCGCTCGCGGCGGATGTCGTCCAGGGAGTCGGGGCTCAGGTACACCTTGACGATGGTGTCCGGGTCAATGCGATACACCGTGCCGTTTGCGCCACGACCGATGACCTCACAGCCCTCGACCGAAATGCGGCGGAACGCCTTGGTGATCTCGAACATCTCGGTGAAGCCGGTCATGTCGAAGATCTCGTACACCGGAGCGGACGCGTTGATGATCTTGAAAGAGCCTGCGCCCTTCGCGAGGCGCAGGATCACGCGCAGGCCAGCACTCGAGATATACTCGAGGTCATCGAGGTCAAGCGTGATGGCGTCGCTCGGGTTGGCGTTTAAGGTCTCCTTGATGGCCTCCTCGACATCCTGGGCGTTGCCAGAGTCGACGCGACCACTCAGATTGATGATCAGGCTGGCATCAGAAACCTGATAGCGAACGTTCTCCATTTAGATCACTCCCCCAAAGACCTGCTGCACAAGGAAATCATACTCGCGCCACGCTGCGGTTTCACAAAGATCAGAGACGGCATCCCTCACCGCGCAGTAATACCACGCCTGCCTGGCGGGGTTCTTCTGATGGAAGAAGCTCCACAGGTCGTCGCCCTGCTTCTCGTGCAGACGGGCGAACGACCGCATGTTGGAGAGCTTGTCCGACAGCCACAGGATGTGGACGTCGCGGTCCCCGCACTCCCGAAGGACCCTGATGGAGTCTTCCTTGCGCTTCTTCCACGTCTCGCTTGAGGGGAGGTCGCGGTACTTCTCCTCGGTCTCCGACGCCACGAGCTCGGCCACGCGGTCACCAAACGCGGCGCGAATCTCCTCCAGGGTGTGGTCCGTGTCCTCGACCACGTCGTGCAGAAGCGACGCACAGAGCACGTCCTCGTTGGATGTGATGCTGGCGGCGATGGTGGCCACCTCAAAGGGATGCAGGATATACGGAGTCTTGGCACGTTTGCGCATCATGCCCGCATGGGCATTCAGCGCGAAGCGCGCCGCCTCCTCGAACTTGGACATACGCCTTGCCTTTCGCGTAAAGCACCTTCTCGTGTGAACCCGTTAATTATACGGGCGCGGGTATCGTTCGCGCCTATGAGCATCCGTCATTCACATTTCTGCCGTTGCCAAACCCAATTCCGAGCTTGCGCAAAGCACGGGTCCTGACGGACAATGCGCTGCGACAGCTTCCCCCCTCGCCCTTTGGAGCCACCATGCTCAACGTTGTCCTCGTAGAGCCCGAGATTCCCGCAAACACCGGCAACGTGGGCCGCACCTGCGTGCTCACGGGAGCGCGCCTACATCTGGTGGGCCCGCTGGGCTTCTCCTTGGACGATGACGCCGTGCGCAGGGCGGGGCTTGCCTACTGGCAGAGCCTTGACGTGCGGACCTATGAATCATGGGATGCGTTTGTGTGCGAGAACGGGCTCGCGCCCACGGACGGGTCGCTCGCGCCCCAAGCCCATCTGCTCACGAAGGTGGGCCCGCGCGTCTACACCGACGCCACCTACCATGACGGGGATTGGCTTGTCTTCGGCAAGGAGAGCGCGGGCCTCTCGCAGGAGCTGCTTGCCGCAAACCCCGACCGCTGCGAGCGCATCCCCATGCTTGGCGACGACGCGCTCGTGGGGGCAGACGCGTGGCACCGGCAGTTTGACGAGCAGCACCCCGAGCTCAAGCGCGACATCTGCGGGAACTTCATCGACCCGCGCGCTGGGCAGATCACCTCGCTCAACCTGTCGAACGCCGTGGCCATCGTGCTTTACGAGGCACTGCGACAGCTCGCCTACCCCGGGATGGCGTAGGCGAGCTGTCGATGTAGTGTGCTGTTACGTGGCAGCGCTCTTGGGTTACTTCAGGTCACGCTTGATGTCGTCGGCTACGTCAGCAGCCTTGTCCATGACGGCGTTGACGTCGAACGTCACCGCGCTGGCGCCCTCGATGCGGTAGCGGAAGCCAAAGAACATGCCGATGATCATCAGCCACAGGGCAGCGCCCCAGATCAGCAGGCCGACGATGACAAGCAGTACCGGAAGCTCACAGACACGCTCACCGTAGCGCTCGGCAACGAACGTCATCTTGAGGCCAGCGTTCACAAGGCGCTTGACCTGCTCGGCGAAGCTGTTGCACGCGGCGGCAAACTTGCTCTTGGCGGCCTCGCGCTTGGCCTGGCTGGCTGCACGACGAGCCTCCTTCTCGGCGGCATAGTCGCGCTCGGGCTCCGGCTCCGGCTCGACGGCGGGCTCGGCCTCGGTTTCGACTTCCGGCTCCGGCTCGACGTCGGGCTCGGCCTCCGCTTCCGGCTCGGGCTCGATAACCACTTCGGGCTCCGGCTCGACAACCACTTCGGGCTCCGGCTCCTCGGTCGCATCTTCCACGACCGGCTTCTCGGACAAGAGCTCCTCAACAGCCTTGGCGGTCTCAGCCATAGCCTCGCGCTCGATTGCGATGATCGCCTCCAGGACGTCGTAGTCGCATGCCTCAAGCGCCTTGCGGGCCTTCTCATAGCTGACGTGCGTCCTCTCACGGACCAGCTCGACCTTCTCCAGAATCTCCATGATCAGTTCCCTTCTCTCACTAGTGGCGCTCTGCCATCTGATGGGAACCATCATGAGATTCAGAAATGAAGGGAGGAAAAGGCAAAGATTAATCTCTGAGTAGTCTTTCGCTAATTTCCCCTTGCGATTGTTGACCGAAAGCGGCCCCGTAATGTCAACATTCGCAAGGTGAGCCAGGTGGGGACGGGGAACCTGGCGAGCTACTCCACATAGCGGGAACGCAGCTGGACCAGGCGCTCCTCGTCAAGGCCATACTCGGCCTCGAGATACGCCTCGCGCGAAGGGTACCGCGCATCGATCTCGGCCAGCACCGCCTGCCCCACCGACGGCAGGACGCCGCTCAGCAGCGTGAGCAGCTCGTCGTATTCAGGCGCTGCCTCAATCAGCGCCCCGTAGGCGGCATGTACCGCCTGAAGCGCTTCCGCCCGATACGAGTTGGTTAGCAGGTAGTCAATCAGCAGCACGTCGTCAGAACAGCCGAGCGCCATCAGCACCACCATCGCGCAGACGCCCGAGCGGTCACGTCCCGAGTTGCAGTGGAACAGCAGCGGCACCCGTCCCTCGAGAAGCAGTTCCAGCACCTGCGCGATGCCGCGATTGCCAAACGCCATGGCAACGGTGCTTCGCGTCAGTGCCTCGATCACCTGCGTAGGCGACATGTCACCCACCGCGTCGGGATCTCCCACGTCGCGGCCCGCATCAGCCCTGATGGGAACAACGGACGGCAGCCGCGGGTCTGGGTGCGCGGCTGCCTCCTCGGCTGGCCGAAGGTCAACGATACAGGCAAGCTTCAGCTGCAAGAGGCGCATGATTTCGGCGGTGGAAAGGTCGCTCAGGCGCCCGCTCCGGTAGATGAGCCCGCGCTTGGTCTTCCTGCCTCCCGCCGTTGGCCAGCCGCCCAAGTCACGCAGGTTCACGCCGTCGTCAAAGCCCTCGACATAGCAGGGAAAGTCTGCAAGCTGCATCTTCGCGTACTCCCTCGGCTACCCGATGTAGTCGCCTGACCACTTGATGTAGGCGTCCCCGTAGACCGAGCTGTGCGCGCTCTCGAGCACGCCGTACGCCTCGTCCTCGCTTGCGCAGCAGCCGAGCGACACCACGTACCAGGGCTCGGTGTTGAGGTTGGACCAGTCGGTGGTGAGGAAGACCTCGGCGGAGAAGCCGCGCGAGCGGGCGTCTGCGGCGAAGTCCTCGGCCTCCCACAGCTCCTTCGACGCGTAGGCCCAGACGCCGCAGAACTCCGACCTGCGGCCCGAAAGGCCCGACGTGTAGGCCCCGCTCTGGCCACCGCTCGCCGCGCCGGCATCTTCGATTGTGATCCACGAAAGAATCTCCTCGGGTGACAACCCAAGGAAGTACTCACAGGCAAGCGTCGCGTCAGACACCGAGGTGTTTGCTGAGTACGCCTTACCATCGCTGTCGACGTATATGATGTGGAGCACCGCTGGGCGCACGGTACCGTTTGAGACCACGTTGCCCAACGTCCACAGCTCGTCGTCGGCCTCGTACGGCAGGCTGGCCCGCTCGTCCCAGTCAATCTCGGCGATCTGCACGCGGTCACCGTTCAGCGGATACTCCAGCCTCATGAGCTGGAACCGCTCGTCAACGGCCCAATACAGGCCCTTTGCTGCCCAGCGCCCAGGCATCACCACCGTGATGCCCGCAACGCTCACCACTTGGTCCTCGGGCTCTTCGGAGTCTTCCTCGGTTGTCTCGGGGGCAACGGCCCTGGGCTCATTCCGTAGGGTCTCCACCAATTCAGGAGGAGCAGCCTCGGTCTCGGCCGGAGCGGCCTCCCCCGCGGGTGCCGTCTCTACCTTCTGTCCGCCGCACGCGGCAAGCGAAGCCGCCAGGCAGGCGAGCAACAGGACGGACAGCATAAGGCGAAGCATCTTGCGCATAGGTTCCTCCCCAACAGCGGTTGAGTTCTTTGCCAGTCTAGCACGTCATTTCTTCCTCGCCGCACCCGGGCGCTACACTTAACGGAGGCATCGGCGAGGAGCGACGAGGACACCATGGACCGAGAGCAGGCAAGACAGGCGTTTGACGCATACGTGAGCGCGTACGACCCAACCAACCCGCGCATCGCGCTGAAGATTGAGCACACCCTGCGGGTCACCGACCTCTGCGAGCGCATCGCACGCGCCGCGGGCCTGGACGGCCACGACGTCGACCTCGCCTGGCTCCTCGGGCTGCTGCATGACATCGGACGCTTTGAGCAGGTAAGACGCTATGACACCCTGAGCGACCGAGCCTCCGTCAGCCATGCGGCACTCGGCGTCGAGGTGCTCTTTGCCGACGAGGGTGGCCAGCAGCTCCTCAGGCGCTTCTGCCCCGACGAGGGCGAGGACGACCTCATCCGCACCGCCATCGCCACACACAGCGACTACCGCCTTCCCGCAGACCTCGACGAGCGCACGCGCACCTTCTGCGACATCCTGCGCGACGCCGACAAGGTCGACATCCTGCAGGTCAACTGCGTGTGCCCCGTCGAGGACATCTATGGCGTGATGGAGCAGGACATGGTGGTAAGCCCCGTCTCCCCCGCCTGCGTCGACGTCTTCTACGAGCACCGCTGCCTGCCGCGTGACATACGTGCCTATCCCGCCGACCTCGTGCTCACCCACATCTGCTTTGCCTGGGAGCTCTGCTATGAGGAGAGCCTGCGCATCGTTCGCGAACAGGGCTTTCTTTCGCAGATGCTCTCGCGAACCTGGTTGCTGCCTGAGACGCAGCAGGCCTTCAGCGCCATGGCTGCGCACATGCGCAGCGAGCTCGGCGTGTAGTTGCGTCACCTCTGCTCGCGGTCTCTCTCATTCGAACCAGTCCCACATCATCTTGGCCCGTTCCTCCCTACGGCGGTCGGACAAGGCTTACATCAAGTACAATAGGTTGGTTGAGCACCATCCGCGTAACGCCTCAGACAATGGAGATTCGAGACCATGTTGGAGAGCCATCAGAGATTCCACTCGGCAAACGGCAAACGCCAGATTCTCATCGCCGATGACGAGCTCATCAACCGCGAGCTCTTGCGTGCGGTGTTGCAAGATACCTATGAGCTGCACTTTGCCACCAATGGCCAAGAGGCGCTTGATGCCATGCGCAAGCACCGCGAGACCCTCTCGCTCGTCCTGCTTGACCTTTTGATGCCCGTCATGAGCGGCATGGAGCTGCTCAGGGCCGCGCGCGCCGACGCCACCATCGCGCAGATTCCCGTCATCGTCATCTCGGGAGACATCGACTCCGAGATCGAGTGCCTCCAAGCGGGGGCCATGGACTTCATTCCCAAGCCGTACCCCAAGCCGGGCGTCATCCTCGCCCGCGTGCTGCGCACCATCGAGCTCTCAGAAGACCGCGACATCATCAGCTCCACGGAGCGCGACGAGCTCACCGGCCTTTATAACCGCGAGTACTTCTACCGCTACGTCGAGCAGTTTGACCTGTATCACCGCGACGCCCCCATGGATGCCCTCGTAGTGGACGTGAATCACTTCCACATGATCAACGAGCGTTTCGGCACCTCGTACGGCGACCTCGTCCTGCGCCAGATCGCCGAGGCGCTGCTTACCGCCGTGCAGCCCGCAGAGGGCTTTGTGTGCCGTCGCGAGGCCGACACCTTCCTCATCTACTGCCCCCACGGCGTTGATTACGACGGCATCCTCGCTAACGCCTCCATCCGCCTCACCAACGGAGACCGTCAGGGCAACCGCATCTGGCTCCGCATGGGCGTCTACGCCAACGTAGACAAGATGCTGGATGTCGAGCGGCGCTTTGACCGCGCCAAGCGCGCGGCCGACACCGTGCAGGGCAGCTTCGCCCGCCGCATCGGCATCTACGACGACACCATGCACGAGCGTGAGCTCTACTCCGAGCAGCTCATCGAGAACTTCGACTCCGCCATCAACGAGCACCAGTTCAGCGTGTTCTTCCAGCCCAAGTTTGACGTGCAGTCCGAGCCGCCCATCCTCGCAAGCGCCGAGGCGCTCGTGCGTTGGTTCCATCCCACCATGGGCATGATCAACCCAGGCGTCTTCATCCCGCTGTTTGAGGAAAACGGCCTGGTACAGCGCCTCGACCTCTACGTCTGGCGCGCGGCTGCCGCACAGATCCGCGAGTGGAAAGAACGGTTTGGGATCTCGATCGCCGTCTCGGTCAACGTCTCGCGCATCGACATGTACGACCCGTACCTCGTGGAGACCCTGCAGGAAGTGGTCCGCGACAACGACATCGATCCGAGCGAGCTCGTCCTCGAGATCACGGAGTCTGCCTACACGCAGGACTCCCAGCAAATCATCGAAACGGTCAACCGCCTGCGCGACCTTGGCTTCCGTGTGGAGATGGACGACTTCGGCACCGGGTACTCCTCCCTCAACATGATCTCCTCGCTGCCCATTGACGCGCTCAAGCTCGACATGCAGTTTGTGCGCTCGGCGTTCAGCGGCACGCAGGACACCCGCATGCTTGAGGTCATCATCGACATCGCCGATTACCTCTCGGTGCCGGTCATCGCTGAGGGCGTGGAGACCGAGGCGCAGATGCTCACCCTCCGCGAGATGGGCTGCGACGTCGTGCAAGGCTTCTTCTTCTCGCGACCGGTGCCCCCGGAGGAGTTCGAGCGCTTCATCCTCGAGCGCAAGGCCGTGGAGGCGCGCGTCCGCGAAGGCGACGGCAACGATGCCCGCAGGGGCACACATAAGCAGACCGCCGTCACCTACGGGCGTATCGTGCAGGCACTGGCCGCGGACTACTTTGGCATCTACTACGTTGACATACAGACGGGGGCCTATGCCGAGTACGGAGCGCACCACAAGTACCGCAGCCTGGGCATCGACACCACGGGCACCGACTTCTTCGCAGACACCAAGCGCAACATCGAGCGTGTGGTGTATCCCGACGACATAGAGATGCTGCAGGCCACCCTGACCAAGGACAACATCGAGGACTCGCTCAACCGCACCGGCGTCTTCACCGTGACGTACCGCATCATGTTTGAGGACGGCCCCTCGTACGTGCACCTCAAGGCCACACGCATGGTGGGCGGCAACGACAAGCATATCGTCATTGGCGTCTCGAACGTTGACGAGCAGATCCGCCGCGAGCAAGAGCGCGCCCGCGCCATTCGCCTGGCCAATCAGGACGCGCTCACCGGTGTAAAGAGCAAGCTCGCCTATAGCCAGGATGAGCGCAAGCTCGACCGCGCCATCGCCGCGGGAGGGCAGGGGCCCTTCGCCGTGGTGGTCTTTGACGTTAACGACCTCAAGTACGTCAACGACACCCAAGGACACGCTGCTGGCGACCAGTACCTCAAGGACGCCTGCACCATCATCTGCCAGACGTTCAAGCACTCCCCCGTCTACCGCATCGGCGGCGACGAGTTTGTGGCCATCCTCCGCGGCACCGACTACGCGGCGCGCGAGCAGCTGATGGCGCAGCTTGACGTGAACAACCGTACGGATGTCCACGGTGGGGGCGTCTCCATCGCGGGCGGCATTGCCGAATTCCAGAAGGACACCGACCAGCGGCTGGCGGCCGTCTTCAAGCGTGCCGACACTGCCATGTACGAGAACAAGCGACGCCTGAAGGGTACCTCAGGCTCCAGCATCCGATAACGCCCCTAAGACCAAAGGCACCCGAAGGGAGACGACCATGACCCTAGACGACCTCGCCGCCTATGGCGCCAACGTGCAGGAAGGCCTTGGCCGCTGCATGAACATGGAGGCCTTCTACCTGCAGCTGGTTGAGACCATCAAGGCCGAGCCCAACTTTGACGCACTTGCGGCCGCCATCGACGCCGGCGACCTCGACGCCGCGTTCTCGGCCTCGCACGCGCTGAAGGGCGTGCTCTCCAACCTGTCCCTGACGCCGCTGCAGAAGCCCATGGAGGAGCTGTGCGAGCTGCTTCGCGCCCACACTGACATGGATTACGCTCCGCTGATGGCAGAGATCACCCAGCAGCTCGAGCGTTTCCGCGCTCTCTAAGTCCGCGTAGTCCCACCGTTGACGCTTAAGGAGGCGCCATGGATGAGACCACACGCACATACACGCGACGCATCATCGCCACCATCATCCTGCTGGTGGGCATTGTTGTCTCGTTTTTCACGTTTCTCTCGGCCAATGCGGAGCGCATCGCCAGCCAGAACGAGGAGTACCTCTTCGAGCTCACCCAGCAGCGCGCCGTCTCGGTCAACAACCTCGTCTCCGAGAACCTGAGCTTCATCCGCTCCACCGCGTGGCTGTATGGGCAGAGCCTTGACACGCCCGAGGCCGACGTGGCCATCATCCGCGAGTTTGAGGGCAACTCCGGCTTTGACATGCTGCGCTTTGTGGACTCCCACGGAGACAACTACACCAGCGAAGGCCTGAAGGCCAACCTGTCGGACCGCGCGTACTTCCAGGCGGGCATGCGCGGCGAGTCCGGCGTGACCTACGTGCTGGCCTCGCGCGTGACGGGGCAGCGCCAGATTGGCTTCTACGCGCCCGTGTACTACGAGGACCAGATCATCGGCGTCATGGTGGGCTTCTACGGCGAGGACTACATCCGCAGCATGCTGGAGTTCGAGCTGTTTGGCTATGAGGGCGAGGCGTGGCTCTGCGACACCGACGGCACCGCCATCGGGGCCACCGTCGATGACATCCCGGAGAACATGCTGGAAGACCTTGCCGTCAGGCGCCAGGTCGAGCCCGCGCAGATGTCATCCGTGAACGACGCATTTGCGAGCGGGCAGAGCGTCACGTTCTCCTTCCGTACCGACGACGAGGAGACGCTCGCCCACGCCGTGCCGATCACCGAGGCGGGCTGGATGCTCATCCGGTGCTTCCCGCCCGCCGCCACCGAGCAGATCCTGGGCAACGCGAACCGCGCGGGACTCATGTTGCTATCAAAGCTCATCGGCCTCTTTGCCGTTTACGTGCTCTTCATGGGTGCCGACATCCTGCTTGAGATGCGCCGCACGCGCGAGGCAAACCGCCGCGCCAACGACATCTCAAAGGGCGTCTCGCTCGTGTTTGGCATGTTCACCATCATCGACCTCGAAACGCATACCTACGATATCATCGGCGGCTCCACCAGTAGGGTCGGCATTCCTGTCAAGGGAGACTACGACGCGCTCGTGGCAAGCGTGGCAAAGCGCATCCCGCCCGAGGAGGCCGCACATCGCGAGGAGGCACTGAACGCCACCAGCATCGAAGGATTGCGCGAGACGCTCAGGGACTCCGACCGCACCAGTTTGCGCGTGCACGCACCGGGTGTCTTGGGCGAGTGGCTCACCTACAACTACATGGTCCTCGAGCGCTCTGAGGATGGCACGCCGGTGCGCGTGCTCGCCACCGCGCAGGACGTGACCGAGCTTCAGCGCAAGGAGCTGGAGGAGCAGGAGCGCCTGCAGGAGGCCCTCGACGTGGCCGAGCAAGCCAGCAACGCCAAGACCGAGTTCCTCTTCAACATGTCCCACGACTTGCGCACACCCATGAACGCAATCATCGGCTACACCGAGCTGGCGCAGCACGATGGTGTGGACCGTGACAAGATGCTCGACTTCATCCGCAAGATCGACGCATCCAGCCAGCACCTGCTCTCGCTCATCAACGACATCCTCGAGATGAGCCGCATCGAGAGCGGCAAGATGACCCTGGCTCCCGAGGAGTGCGACCTGAGCGGCGTTGTGGACGAGGCGCGCAACCTCTTCACCGCGCAGATGAGGAGCAAGGGCATCCACTTCATGGTGGACTCGTGCTCGAACGTGCACGACCGCTGGGTGCTGGTGGACCGCAACCGTCTGAACCGCGTCATCCTCAACTTGGTGAGCAACGCCTACAAGTTCACGCCTGCCGGCGGCACGGTGCGCATGACCCTTGACCAGGGCTCCCTTGACGAGTCGACAGGCATCTCCACCTACACGCTGCGCGTCTCTGACACGGGCATCGGCATGAGCCCCGAGTTTGTGGAGAAGCTCTTCTCGCCGTTTGAGCGCGAGCGCACCTCGACCGTGAGCCGTACCGAGGGCACGGGTCTGGGGCTGTCCATCACCAAGAAGATCGTCGACCTGATGGGCGGAAGCATCTCGGTGATGACCGAGCAGGGCGTGGGCACCGAGTTCGTGGTGAACCTGCCGTTGCCGGTAATCGAGCATGAGGACGAGACGGCCGTCGCGCCCGTCGAGGACGATTCTGCCGCAGTGAGCTTTGAGGGCGTTCGTGTGCTGCTGGTGGAGGACCAGCCCGTGAACATGGAGATCGCCACCATGGTGCTGACCCATCACGGCTTTGTGGTGGACCGCGCCACCAACGGACAAGAGGCCGTGGACAAGGTGGCCGCCTCTGCGCCGGGTGACTACGCCGTGGTGCTCATGGACGTGCAGATGCCGCTCATGGACGGCTACGAGGCGACGCGCGCCATCCGCGCACTGGACAACGAGGCGCTGGCTTCCATACCCATCGTGGCCATGACGGCCAACGCCTTTGCCGAGGATGTGCAGGCGGCGCTCGACGCCGGCATGAACGCGCACGTGGCCAAGCCCATCGACGTGAACAAGCTGATGGCCACGTTGAGCGAGGTGCTGAGGTAGCGCGAAGGGGTCTCGTCATGTGTCACCGCATCCAACCGCTTTTGCTCTCAGAGCTGCTCGAGGCGCTTGAGGCCCTGCGCGCCTCCGGTCGCGCTCGCGTGCCGATGCGGGAACCGGACATCGTGGTGCCCGACGCCTATCCGGGGACGATGCTCCCCCTCTTCATCCCCACGCAGCAAGGCGGACTCGAGGCCCGAGAGCTCACCTGGGGCTTCGACGCGCCGCCCAGCGCAAGCTCGAAGCTGGTGTTCAACACGCGCATAGAGACGGCGCTCTCGCAGGCTCGCGCTGGTCGCGGCCTATGGTCCGAGGCCATCCTGAACGGACGGTGCCTCGTC
The DNA here is from genome assembly GCA_900314645.1 of uncultured Actinomycetes bacterium. GTDB lineage: Bacteria > Actinomycetota > Coriobacteriia > Coriobacteriales > Atopobiaceae > UBA1367. The sequence goes on along the minus strand of OMWB01000014.1, from coordinate 27,561 downwards.
CCCGTGCGTGGCTTCTACGAGTCATGGACGCGCACACCTCCAAGACGCGGTGCGCAGGTGCGCTTCAACTACCCCGGTCATCAGGTGTTTCTTCTCGCGGGTATCTGGCAGAACGACCGCTGCTCCGTCATCACCACCGAGCCCAACGCCAGCGTGGCGCCGCTCCACAGCCGTATGCCGCTCGTGCTGGCGCCTGGCGAGTCGTCCATCTGGCTGGGTCCAGACTTCTCAAGTCTCGCTGACCGCTCACGCATCGTGCTGGGCGTCACGCAGGACGTGTAGGTGAGCACCATGAAGGCCATCTTTCTGGACATAGACGGGGTCATCGCCACGCCCACCAGCGTGCGCCTCAACTGGCTGCTAGGCCGCGGACCCACCAACCAGTTCTACGACTCCATCGCGCTCACGTACCTGGGCCGCCTGGTGCAGGAGACGGGTGCCGTGGTCGTGCTCACCTCAACGTGGCGCGAGGACCTCGATCATCCCAACCCGTTCACACAGGCCGTGATGGCCAACCTCTACGCGCAGCTGGAGGCAGCTGGCGCGCCCGTCTTTGGGCCCACGCCCGTCTTGCACACCGGTGACCGCTCTGACGAGGTCGCGGCGTGGCTGGACAAGCACCCGTGCGAGGCATACGTCATATTTGACGACCTCGCCACCTTCGAGAGCCGCCGCGACGTGACCGACGGGCACCTCGTCATCGTGGAGGACAGCGAAGGTATTCGCTACCAGCACTTTTATCGAGCGCTCGAGCTACTCACGGTGAGGAGTTAGACATGGTCGGTGGATACAAGGTCATCACGCTCTGCGGCAGCACGCGGTTCAGGCGGGAGTTTGAGGAAGCCAACAAGCGCCTCACGCTGGCCGGCAACATCGTCATCAGCGTGGGGCTGTTTGGCCACGGCGGCGATGCCGAGGTCTGGGAAGGCATGGATGAGGGCACCCTGACCAAGACCAAGGAGATGCTCGACGACATGCACAAGCGCAAGATCGACCTAGCGGACGAGATCTTCGTCATCAACGTGGGCGGCTATGTGGGAGAGAGCACCCGCTCTGAGATCGCCTACGCCGAGGCCCACGGCAAGCCCGTGCGCTATCTGGAGCCCATCTGCGAATGTTGACCAAAACCAGCCCCCTAATGTCAACATTCGCTTAAGCAGCGAGGATGTGCATGATTGCGCGGGAGATCTCCTCGCGGCGTTCGGTCAAGGGCGCAAGCCATTCCTGGTAGCCAAAGGTCCGCGCATAGGTATAGAGCAGGTCGCAGTAGCGGTAGTCGGCCTCAAGGTCCACCAGCTTGTCGCCCTCGGTAGGACGCCCTGGCAACGCCAGCACGGCCTCCCTACCCGCCAGCTCGGCCTTTGCCATAGTGACCCACGCCTTCCAGAGCCGCGCCTCGCCTTCGTCGAACGGCATCCCCGCCAAGGCAAGCGCCGTCTCCTTGAAGGCCAGATCCTTGCGACGCTCCTCGTCCACGTGTGCTTCGACCTCACCAACCAACAGCAGGTCGCGGGCGATGTCGATGCGCTCGAAGGGGGACGGTTGCTCCAGCGCGGCCCACTGCGCGATGGCCTCGCTCAGGCTCATGCCAGCCACGAGCGAGAGGTCCGCCGGAATCCCCACGGGAATGGTACGGATGTCGGGCACCGCCGCCCGCCAGAGCCTCGTCACCTCTTTGCGTTGACGCGCCGACTGGAAGAGTCCCTCGCTGTAGCGACCGTACCGCCCCGCACGCCCCGCAATCTGCTGGACCTCCTCAGCACGAAGAAACCGCAGCTCATGGCCGTCAAACTTCTTCTGCTCCACAAACACCACGCGGCGGATGGGCAGGTTCATGCCCATCCCGATGGCGTCGGTGGCCACCACCACGTTGGTCTCGCCCTCGGCAAATCGACGAGCTTCCTCATGGCGCACGGCATAGGGCAGCGCGCCGTAGATGACCGACGGCCGCAGGCCTGCCGCCGCAACCTCGCCCGCCACCAAGTGCACGGCCTTTCGGGAGAACACCACCAGCGCGTCGCCTGGCTGCACGCCCTCTGGTAGCGAGAAGCTCCCGCGGTCAGGCCGCAGCGGCACCAGCCGCTCGTGCCGCACCACCTCGCACTCGTCATCGCAAAGGCTGACCAGACGCTCCACGACGTGCTGGGCATGTGGCGCGCAGCACACGTGCACCACGGCAGCCGGGATGCCCAGGATGGCCGCCGTCCACGCATGGCCTCGGTCTGGGTCGGCCACCATCTGGGCCTCGTCAATGACGGCCAGTTCAATGGGGGTGCCGAAGTCGGCCATCTCCACCGTGGACGATACATGGCGCGCGCCAGCAACGTCCGTGCGTTCCTCGCCCGTCACGAGCGAGCAGGCGCATCCCTCGCGGTTCAACCACTCATACTGTTCGTACGCCAAGAGGCGGAGCGGCCCGAGGTACGCCCCCGTACGCGCTCGCATCAACGCCTGCAGCGCGTCGTGCGTTTTGCCGGAGTTGGTGGGCCCCACATGCAGCACGAAGTGCCGCCTCATCGATCGCGCGAGTGGGTAGGCCTCCATGGGCGTCTCAGGCACACGCTCGCGCACGCGGAGTCGTAGCTCCACCGAGCGACGATACTGCGGCCCATGCACGGGGTTCTCCAGCAGCTCGTGGGCCACGGCGGCCGCAAACTCCGCACCGTGGAGCCACGATGTGACCTCCCGCGCGTCGGCCTGCACCAGCCGCTCGAGCTGCGGCTGCAGGGGCGCATCGGCCCCGGTCAACGCCTCGATGAGCGATTCCATCGCCGTCACCACAGGATGGGCGCGCAGCTGCTCGACAAGCTCCCGCCGCACCTCAGAGCCTCCGCGCCGTCCGTCAAAGGCCGACTGCAGCACGCCTTCCACCAGCTGCGACAGACGCACGCGCTCGGCCACTTCGGCCTCCGTCGTCACGTCGTACAGGTGAAAGCCGCGATGCACCACGCCCGCCAGCGCGCTCGGGCCCGTCGCGTGGACGGTGGCACACGTGGTCAGGTCGCTCTCGCGCGCGGCTCTCAACACCTTCGCGGCCAGGGCGTCCCGTACGGCGCCCGCGTCCACGGCCTGCGGATACGCCGCTCGACACGCGTCGCGGGCAACCTCTTCCAGCCCCGTGCTTCCCACCTTGGGAGCGCTCGCCCGGAAGGCCTCGCACGCCTGGATGAAGCTCATCGCCTCCACATCGGGGACGGCCCCGGCGACCGCCAACCCATGGCGACGCCAGTAGGCCTCAGCCAGCCGACGCTCTATCTCCTGGTAGTGCGGATCATCATGAAGCCGCTGGTAGTTCAGCCGTCGAAGGCCCGCTTTGGACATCTTGGCCGCATGCTGCTTGCGATACTCCCCCACGGCCTGCGACCGCACGGAGTCAGGCACCGTCGTCACGTCTTGCCGCGCCACGCGGGCCAGTCTCCGCGTCAACACGCGACGCAGCTGGCGCTCAAAGCGCTCGCGCGCATCCGCCGGCAGACGCCACAGCAGCGCCTCCCAATCCGTCACCTTACGCACAGCCACCTAGCCCTCAAACGGGAAGCCAGAGAGCCACGCGCGCACTGACCTCGTCATCTCGCGTGAGAAGTCAGAGTTCCACTTGCGTGCGCAGAACTGCGAGATCGTCTCCTGGCGGCCCTCGTTCTTGTAGGCGATGGCCTCCGTCACCTCGTCGGCCTCTTGCGTGCGGTAGCGATCCTCAAACACCACCGTTTCCAGCTCGAAGCGTCGGGGCTTGGTGCGGCTCAGCTGTTGCTGCTTGGGGTGTCCGATGACGAGCATACAGGCGGGCATGACGTAGGGCGGAAGGCCGAGGATGTCGCACTGCACCTCGGCGTTCTCGAGGATGTCGCCGATGTAGCATGAGCCCAGCCCGAGCGCCTCGGCTGCCACGACAGCATTCTGTGCGGCAACCGTGGCGTCCACCACGGCGAGAAGGGCATCCCCCATACCGGGCTTGCGCGGCTCGGCGGTGGCGTCGGCCACAAAGGCCTCGTACCAGCGACGAACATCGGCGCAGAACACCAGCACCAGCGGCGCCTTGGCAATGAAGTGCTGGTTATCGCAGCTCTTTGCCAGCGCGTCCTTCTGCTGTTGGCTACGCGCCACGATGATGGAGTACAGCTGCTGGTTGCCAGCCGTAGGCGCCTGGCAGGCAGCCTCCAGGATGGCGAGCTCGTCCTGTGCGCTCACAGGCTCGTCGGTAAACGCGCGGACGGACTTGCGTGCATGCAGCTGCTTGATGGTCTCGTTCATGGAAGCCCTTCGATTGTCGTCAAGGCCGCTATGGTACCACGCGCGCCGCATGGTCTGGCGGACAAAAGGGGTAGCCCCCTTTGTCCGGGCGGGGTTGACGACGGGACTTCGGGCATAATGGACGCCGTGGAGAGGAGCACAACATGGCAGAGCACGTGCACGCAACGGCAGGCACCCTCTACGGGGTGAGCGTGGGCCCCGGAGACCCAGAGCTCATGACCGTGAAAGCCGTCCGCATCATCAGCGAGGCAGACGTCGTCGCGGTGCCCGACGCGGGTCGCGGAGTGGGTGCGGCCCAGTCAATCGCCGACAATCTGCTGGAGGGTAAGGAGATACTCCTCTGCCCCATGCCCATGACGCGCGACCTCGCCGTCATAGACCAGACCCACCGCGCGGTGGCCGACACGCTCTGTGCCATCCTTGACCAGGGCAAGTCCGTGGCCTACCTCTGCCTGGGCGACGTCAGCATCTACTCAAGCTACGGCTACCTCCACCGGCTGGTGAGCGAGCGCGGCTACCCCACCGAGGTCATCCCTGGCGTCACCTCCGTGAGTGCGGCAGCGGCGCGCCTCGGCACCATCCTCTGCGAGGGCGACGAGCGGCTGGTCATCGCCCCGTTTGGGGACGAGGATGCCGCGCAGCTTACGGACGGCAACACTACCTTCGCCTTCCTCAAGCCGCGCCGCACAGACGGAGACCCGCGCACTTGGCTTGCCGAGCACGACCTGCTCGAAGGCGCGCAGATGGTCACCAAGTGCGGCCTTCCGGACGAGCAGGTGGTGAGCGACCTCGCCGCGACCGACGGCGAGATTGGCTATCTGTCCGTCATCATCGCCCGCTCACACGCACGCGCAGAGGGCTCGCAACCTGCGATGCTATGATTGACGCGCAACCAGCGAGAGGAGCTTCGATGGACTACTTCATGCCGACGCGCCTGTACACGGGCACGGACTGCATCGTCAAGCACGCCGACGCGCTGCGCGCCCTGGGCAGCAGCTGCGCCGTCATCACGGGAAAGCACGCCGCCAAGGCGAGCGGCGCCTTGGACGACGTCACACGAGCGCTTGATGGCGCCGGCGTCACCGCCTGCATCTGGGACGGCGTGACCGAGAATCCGCCCGTGGCCGCCTGCGCCGAGGCCGGACGCTTTGCCGCAGAGAATGGCGCCCAGTTCATCTTGGGCATCGGCGGAGGCTCTGCGCTCGACGCCGCCAAGGCCGTCGCTGTCTTTGCCGCCAACCCCACGCTCGACGAGGCGGGCTTCTACGCCAAGGCGTGGGCCAACAAGCCGCTTCCCATCGCGCTCGTCGGCACCACGGCAGGCACGGGCAGCGAGGTGACCAAGGTCTCCGTCCTCACCGACGCCGCGCACCGCAAGCACAGCATCCACGATGACCTGCTCTATGCCACCGTGGCCTTTGGCGACAGCCGCCACACGCGCACGTGCTCCACGCCCACCACGCTCTCGTGCGGCGTGGACATCCTCGCACACGCAACGGAGAGCTACTTCAGCCACAAGGCGGACGAGATCAGCCGCGCCTTTTCCGTGCGAGCCATCCGCCTGGCGGCAGACCCGCTCAAACTGGCGGGCTCCGGCGAGCTCTCCACGGCCAAGCGCCTCGATGACAAGCTCCTCGACGCGCCGCAGCGCCAGGACCTGTATGAGGCCTCCATCCTGGGTGGACTGGCCATCAACACCACAGGCACGTGCTTCCCGCACAACGTGGGCTACTACCTCACCGAGACCTACGGCATCCCGCACGGTTTTGCCTGCGCGGTCTTCCTGCCGTCGATGCTCGCCATTGTGGACGAGTATGACCCCGTCTACGCCGCGGACTTCTACGAGCAGATCGGCATGGACTCGGCCGAGTACCGCAGCCTCATCGAGGACTATTGCCTGGTGGACGGCATCGACGTCCACATGACCGCAGCCGAGATCGAGGCGGCGCTCCCCCGCTGGGAGAACAACGGCTCGGTCAAGAACACGCGCGCCAGCGTCTCGCTTGATGACATCCGCACCATCTTGACCTCGCTCTTTGTCGAGGCATAACCACAGGAGTAGCGCGCCACGAGGCGCATACGAAAAAACGAGAGGAGCCAGCATGATCCGTAAGAAGGAAGACCAGGCCATCGAGTTCCGTTGCATCCGCGGCGGCAAGGGCGAGACTGAGCAGCGCAAGATTGCCGAGAGCGTTGAGGAGCTCTACGGCAAGGGCCGCCTGTTCAACTACATGATCATCCAGCCGGGCAACAGCATCGGCGAGCACACCCACGAGGGCGACAACGAGATCTTCCACTTCATCAAGGGCACCGGCGAGTACAACGACAACGGCACCATCGTTGAGGTTGGTCCTGGCGACTCCACCTTCTGCAGTGACGGCCAGTTCCACAGCCTGAAGAACACGGGCGAAGTGCCGCTGGAGTTCATCGCGCTGATTCTGTACTCGTAGGGGCCTTTGCGCTTGTTGACATTGCCGGGCCGTTTTCGGTCAACATGAGCTGGGGAGGGGCAACTGTGCCCCTCCCCAGCTCATGTTGACCGAAAACGGCCCGGCAATGTCAACAAGCGCCTCTGGAGTGTGGCCAGAACAGGCCGACAGAAATCAACAGGCACAGTCCTTACTTCATCGCGCCGGCGAGGAAATCCCTCCAGTAGCGATACATCAGCTGGTGCCCCTCGCTGTTGGGATGGACACCATACTCGTCAGCAACGCCATCCTCCACGTAATAGTGGCTGAGCGTCTCTGGGTCATCGGGGTCGAGCGGGTACAGGTTATACAGGTCGAGCACCAGCACGCCATACCGTCCCGCGACCTGCTTCAGCATCTGAACGTAGGCATCGCATTCCTCGCGCGTGGTGCCCTGCGGATTCGGGTTGCCGTCCGCATCGTAGGCAAAGCCTGTCTGCCAGCGAATCGGTGTGACGATGCCAATTCTCAGCGAGGGACTCTCCTTGCGCAGGTACTCCACGGTAGAGGCCATGCAGCCACCGATGGTATCAGTTCCCTCGTCGTATGCCGTGCCCAACGGATAGCCTTTGCCAAGGTCGTTAAAGCTGCCAAAGATGGTGACGATATCCGTGTCTTCCAGGTCCAGCCACTGGACAATCTCATGGAAGGGCACATTGGAGCCCGCCTCCATGTAGCCGGTGCCGCTGTATCCATAGTTGAGCACCGAGCAGTCACACATGTCCGACACGTAGTCGTAGTAGCTCGTGGCGGCACGGAAGTTCTTCTCGGTGAGGCTGTCGCCCACCACCGCCCACGTGAAGTGCTCGGAGAGGGTCTGCTTTTGCTCGGCAACTTGCTCCTCGGAGGGCATGACCACCTGCTCTTCGGCAGGTTCTTCCTCGGGCTGTTCCTGAGCGGATGGTTCTGCCGCAGGCTGCTGCTGTGCGGCAAACAAATCCTTGACCTTCGCAAGGTTCGGACGGACAAAGCTGACAACCAGCGCCACCACCGCAAGGGCGGCAACAGCAAGGGTTATCCCCGTCTTTCGGTTCGCCATAGTAATCCCGTCCACACGTGAGAACGTATAGAAGAGTGCGTCCAGGAGTCACCCCCTAGACGCACTTTCTTTCCTATTGCTTCTCGAGCTGAATCGTCACGCCCAGGACGGTCGTCTCGAGGAAGTCGCCCTTGTCATCGATCTTCATGTTGAAGCCATCGCCCTGCAGTTTGATGCCTCCGCTCACCTCACTCCACGTGCCTGTGCTTACGTCTTCGCCCGTGGTCAGAGTTCCCGTGCCATCGGCGTTCAGCTGCAGGATCAACTCCTTGCCTTCCAAGACTTCCTCAATCGAAGCTTCTTGGCCAAGGAATTCCGCGCGCATCGCCTTATAGGTCCCCACGTAGGCGCTGCTCGACATGTCCTGAGGCTTGCTAGCCTTTGAGCCGCAGCCCACAAGGAGGACGCAGGCAACCGCCAGGACCAGACAACAGATGATTGAGTTCAGCCTCTTCATGTGTACTTCCTAGGGCAATGACGCAACGGTGGCCTTCCGACGGCGCGCGAAGGTGCAAGCTACCTTCGCGCGCCGTTACCGTACGGTGTCAGTAGTCGTTACAGGGTGTACGATCCGAATCCAGCAATAGCCTCGTCAATCGTCGCCTCACCGTTTGCGACCTTATACGCCGCGACACGGTACTGGATAGTGACGTCATCCGCCAGACCGACCTCGTGCGTCGCGATGATGCGGGACGGGTCAATCGCGCTGAACGGTGCATACACGCCATCGAAGGAAAGGTCGCTGGTCACGGGAGGCAGGCGCTTCGCGCTCGCGATGTTGCCCAGCTCTTGCGGGCTCACCAGGAAGCGCATGAACTCGTTCGTCATGTCGAGGTTGGCGCCCTCCTTGTTGACTGCGAACTGCACCGAAGGCTTGTCGAGAAGACTGGCGCCCTCATTAGTAAGCGCAAGCGGATACAGAGCATACGAGAACGGGTTGGCAGTGAACGCCTCGGACTGGCTCTCGCGCTTGGCCGTGCCTGATGCCGTATCGCCCGAGCTCAGCGCCATGGGGATATCGCCTTCGAAGAACCTCAGGATCAGGGCGTTGTAGCCGTCTTCCAGCTCGTTGCAGACGTCAAGATTGAAGCAGCCATGCTCCATCAGGTCGTTTACCTTCTCGAGTGCGGGCCTCATGTATTCACCCGCCGAAGGGTCGAGCGTGTTGAGCTTCTCGGCCATCTCGGGGTTCTTGGCGGCCTCTCCGTACATGGGCTCACCAATGAGGTTGCCGTATGCAGACGGCACATTGTAGGCCAGGATGGGGGTGGGATAACCAGCGTTGTTGAACGCCTCGCACGCAGCCAGCAGCTCCTCGTAGGTCGTCGGTACGCTGATTCCCTCCTTCTTGAAGAGGTCCTCGTTCACCAGGATGCCCGACGTGCTGGCGAAGACGGGGATCATGGGGAGGGCACCTGCATCGTCTTTGCACAGCAGGCTCGGACGCACGCATGACAAGTTGATGTTGAGGGCCGGGTCGGAAAGGTCCTCGGCATACGCGAACAGCGCGTCGTAGTTGTCGTTATCCAGCATGAATTCCTGCGCAAAGAAGATGTCAGGCGCGTCTTCGGAACCCAAGACCGTCGCGACGAGGTTGTTGTAGTCGTCAATCTTGACGTAGCTCAACTCGACGTCGGGGTAGTACTCGTGGAACTTGTCGAACTCGGCCTCAAGCGCCTCGAAGTTGTCGTAGTTGCCGGCCACAGTCAAGGAACACTTCGTAGCGGTGTCGAGCGAAGGAGCAAAGCCTTGCTCTTCGCTCGACTGTCCCGCTGGCGCCTCAGAAGGCCCTGTCGATGCGCCACAGGCAACCAGCGCAACCGCGACGAAGACCGTTGACAAAACAAGCAGGCAACGCACGATGGACTTTCTCATATCTTGCCCTCCTTTACCTTTCTGATCTCTCTCAAAACAATCTTTATCTCGATCGGCTTGGCAATATGGCCGTTCATGCCCGCATTCAGACACAAGGCGACGTCTTCTGAGAACGCGTCTGCCGTCGTCGCGATGATGGGGATTGACGCCACCTCCCTATCGGGCAGCGCACGGATTGCCTTCGTGGCCTCGATGCCGTTCATGACGGGCATCTGCACGTCCATGAACACGAGGTCGTAGGCCCCCGGCCCCGACGATGCGACCAGGTCGACCGCAACCTGGCCATTCTCGGCACGCGTGGTCTCGATGCCGTGCATGCTGAGCAACATAGAGAGGATCTGCCAGTTGACGTCGTTATCCTCGGCAACGAGCACACGCATGCCCGCGATGTCAGACCAGTCGTCCTCGCGTGCGACTTGCTCTGCTGCCACATGCAGTTGCTCGTTGATCGCGCGGTACAGCGTGGACTTGAAGAACGGCTTGGATATGAACCCGTCGACGCCCACTTCCTTCGCGCTCTCCTCGATGTCGGACCAATCATACGCCGAGATAAGGATGGTGGACGCCCGTCCCCTATCCAGGGAGCGCATGCGGCGCGCGACCTCGATGCCGTCCATGTCGGGCAGCTTCCAATCGACGATGACGATGCTGTAGTCGTCGCGCCGATTGTGCCGAGCCCCAACCATCTCGAGCGCCTGCGCGCTGGTAGAAGCAAGCTCGACGCCCGCGTCAAGTGAGCTCAACGCGGCTTGAGCGCTCTGGAGGACCGACTCGTCATCGTCCACAACCAGCACGGTGACGGACTCCAGCTTCATGTCCTCGGTCTCGTGCTCAGCGATGGGCAGGTCGAGGGTGATGGTGAACGTCGTCCCCTCGCCCTCCTTGCTCTGGCACTCGATGGTGCCTCCCATGAGGTCGACCATCTGCTTGGTGATGGCAAGGCCGAGTCCGGTACCCTGCACCTTGTTCACGCGGCTGTCGGTTTGGCGCGAGAACGACTCGTACATGTGCGCCATGAACTCTTCGCTCATGCCCATGCCCGTGTCGGCCACGCGATACAGCAGGTGCACCGCACCCGGCACGCTGCTCGGCAGCTCCTGCAGGTCGACGGAGACGCTTCCGTGCGGCTCGGTGTACTTGAGGGCGTTCGACAGGATGTTGATGAACACCTGGTTGACGCGCAGTTGGTCGGCGTAGAGGTACTCGTGCTCGATGGCGTTGACGCGGAAGTCGAAGTCGATGCTCTTGTCCTTGGCCATGGGCTGCGAGATGTTGACGAGGTTCTCGGTCACCTCCACGACCGAGAAGACGTTCGGCGTGAGGGTGAGCTTGCCGCTCTCCACCTTCGAGATGTCCAGGATGTCGTTGATGAGCGTGAGCAGGTGGTTGCCCGCGAGTCCAATCTTGTACAAGCTGTCCTTGACGATGGTCTGGTCGTCGACGTTGCGCTGTGCGATGGTCGTCAGTCCGAGAATCGCGTTCATAGGCGTGCGAATGTCGTGGGACATGGTCGAGAGGAAGTCGCTCTTGGCGCGATTGGCCGCCTCGGCCTCCTTCGCCGCCTCGTTCAGACGCACATTGAACGCGTTCATGAAGGTCATGTCGATAATGAGCAAGAACAGCAAGGCGCAGGCCACCCCACCGACCAAGAACCAGTCAACGGTGCTGCGCTGCAGGCTACTCGACTGGATGTAGTTCAGGATGGTCCAGCCGCGGTTCGCGCTGATGGGCGCATACGCTATCAGACACTCTTCGCCGCGCGAGTTGGTCATGAAGAACGAGCCGCTCTCCGTTGACAGACGCTCTCTCAGCTCCTCGACCCCGGCAACATCGACCTGGTTATACGACTTGTAGAACTCGATGAAGTTGCTGTTCTTGTATTCGTGGCCCTTGATGATGTAGTTGCTGTCGCTGTCGATAAGCGAGATCTCGGCATCTTTGTACTGGTCGAGGGGAAACACCCATTTTTCCTTGAGCTTTTCCGTGGGAATGACGCGCAGAAGGACTGCCTCGTGCTGCCTCGACGCGTCCTGAGAATCCACCAGCGAAACCTTGTTGCAGAACGCCAGAGACTGGATGCCGTTCGTGGGGTTCGTGTACGACCGCGAGACATTGATGGCACCAGCCTCATCGGCCAACTTGTCCACCCGAATGGGAAGGCCCATCGCCTTGTACGATACGACGTAATCGTCCTCCGTGCCCGCCTTGGGCCGCGTCGAAAGCCCCTGAAGCAGGCCGTCGTCCGTGAACACAATATGCGCGGAGTCGTCGGGCGACACATGGGAAGACCTGATGAACGACACCGCTTCGTCGATGGTCAGGGGCGTGCTGTTGATGTAGTGCGCCCAGACGTCGCAGATGCTCTGCTCACCTTCGAGGTAATTGGCCGTCACATGCTCCATGTTGACGGACGCCGTCTCGAATTGGGCCACCTCGGTGGCGAACAACTCGTTTGCTGCCCGCTGCGCATACAGCAGAACGAAGCCGATGATGCCGAGCATCACGGCGACGTTCACCAGAACAATCAGATATCGCTTGTTCGCTGTCTGCATGGCGGACCTTTTTTCGCATCGCTTAGCATCATTATGTCATGCTTCGCACGCACATGCAGCGGGATTAACCGAGCGATGATTTTGCTGACGAGCGGCACGAAAAACCACCGAGGGCGGCTACTCGGCATTCAGCCTAAAGCACAACATGGTGATGTCATCGAATTGCGGCGCATCGCCCCTGAACTGGGTGACCGCCTCGAACACAGTGCCAACCAGCTCCTCGGGGGTCGCGTCCACATGCTGGTTCAGCGCGTCAAGCAGGCGCTGTTCTCCAAACATGTCCTCGGAGGAGTCATTGGCCTCCGGCACGCCACAATTCACGAGAAGAAGATCGATATCGATCCCAATGCGAGCCCCGAGGAGATTCAGGCACTTGCAAACGAGGAGGGCATCGAGCTTACCGCTGAGCAGCTCGAGCAGATTTCGGGTGGTTGGGACCCTGACGCAAAGACGAAGCCTTCGTACATCACCCAGTGGATTGTCTGCGACACCTGCAACGGTGCTAAGGATGGGCTAGCGCTAGCGCTCCCCTGCATGTTGGGGCGCTAGCCCATCCTCTGTTTCTCGTATGAGCCGCCTTAACCAGCGGAACAGGTGCATACTCTTACCAAGGTAGCCGGCCGAGAAGGAGGTCGAACACATGCAGGCAAAACGCGGGTTTGTGCCCAAAGACGAGCGGTACTTCTCGCTTGCGTCGCTCGAGACGCTCAGGATGGCCTCCCAGCACGTCACCTACCTCATCGACAACGGCTATGACCTCAAGCAGGCGTCCACCTTCGTGGGAGATCACTTTCAGCTGTCAGAGCGACAGCGCATCGCGATCATGAGATCTGTCGCGACGCGCGAGCAGCTGGCAGACCGCCATGCCAAAGAGGTACCTATCGAGCGGCTTGGTGGCACGGCGGTGTGGATTGACGGGCTCAACACGATCATCACGCTTGAGGTCATGCTGGCAGACTCGACGCTGCTGTCCTGCATGGACGGCGCAGTTCGCGACCTCGCCTCGCTTCGCGGCACCTATCGCCTTATCCCAGAGACGACTGAAGCCGCGCAGCTGCTCTTTGACGTGCTGCAGACTGCGGGGGTACAGACGGTGACCATCCTGCTGGATCAGCCCGTCTCCAATTCAGGCCGCCTGAAGGGGCTCCTCGACGACGTGGGCAAAGACCATTCCTTCGAGCTTGACGTACGCGTCCAGGGGAAGGTGGACCAGGCCCTCTTTGGCAAAGAGCGCGTCATATCCTCCGACTCGGTCGTGCTGGACCACTGCGCAAGCTGGGTAAACCTGACGAGGCGCTGCATGGAGCTGAAGGGCAAGCAGGCAATCAAGGTGTGGTAGTCACAGGATGTGGGACGGGCGTACGCAAGCCGTGCAATCACCCGCTGAAGAGGCCCGTTTTGTCGCATCTGGCGCGGCCCGCACTCGATGCGACGCTAGAGGCCCCAGTTTTGACGCATCGGGCGCATTCCCGAGCTCAGCTCAACGCTGGTCCTGATCCCGTCGCCCTTGTTGATTGGTTTGTAATCACATTCCTGGCCCCAGTTTAGCTCACGTCACATAGAACGAACGTGTTAGCCTGCGTCCGTGTTCCGCCCAGAGCCAAATGAAAACAGGCCCCGAAGGGCCTGCGAAAATTTGGTAGCCCGTGCCGGATTCGAACCGGCGATCTCCGCCTTGAGAGGGCGATGTCCTAAACCGCTAGACGAACGGGCCATATGTGGTGCGCCTCAGCGCAAGAGATACTTTACGGCATACGAGGACTTCGCGCAAGAGGCCAATTCAAACTGTTTTGGGTGATTTGGCGAACGGCCTCCTTCCACAGTATGCTAGGCATCGACAAGCACGACGCACGAAAGGCGGCCTCATGACCTGCGCAGCGTTCTTCGACATGGACGGCACCCTCCTCTCCCACCGCACCAACTCTGTGCCCGCGAGCGCCCTCCGCGCGCTCGCCGAGCTTCGCTCCCGCGGCATCACCGTGGGCCTTGCAACGGGGCGCAGCTATCACGAGCTCGTCGACCTCAATATCCCCGACCTCACCTTTGACGTGCTGCTCACCCTCAATGGCCAACTTGTCGTTGACGCCGAGAACCACTACCTCGCCGGCAACCCCCTCACCGGCGCCGCGCTGCAGTCCGTGCTCGAGCTCTTCGAGGCGCGCGAGGTGCCCACCATCCTCATCCAGCTCGACCGTCAGTACGTCAACTTCATCAACGAAGACCTGGTCTCTGCCCATAGGGCCACGCACACGTCGCTACCGGAGCTGGGAACCTACACGGGCGGCGAGGTGTTCCAGGCCATGCTCTTCGCCAATGGCGAGCGCCTTGCCGAGCTGGCGGCCCAGCTGCCCGACTGCGACGTCACCCGCTGGGACGACACCGCGGTGGACGTCAACGCCCCCTCAGACGGCGGCAAAGCCGACGGCATCGCGCGCTGGTGCCAGGCGCAGGGCGTGGACATCGCTGACGTCATCGCCTTTGGCGACGCAGAGAACGACATCACCATGCTCCGCGCGGCGGGCACCGGCGTGGCGCTGGGCAATGCGACGCCCGAGGCCAAGGCCGCGGCGGACTACGTCACCGACGACATCGACGCCGACGGCGTATGGAACGCGCTCGTCCATCTTGGCGTCATCGCGTAGGGATCCATCGGCTACCATCTGGTGCAAAGCACACATGCGCGGTTAGGAGCACCCATGCAGCTCGACGACTTCTGCTTTGACGGCAAGGGCACCTTCTCTCTGGACGACTACCCTACCAACGCCAAGATTCCCAAGGCGCAGCGCGAGCGTTACGAGGCCCTGATGCAGGAGAACATTGACCGCATGGCCGACCTGCAAGACCGCCTCTACGCCGAGGGACGCGAGGGCGTGGTCATCATGTTCCAGGCGATGGACGCCGCGGGCAAGGACTCCACCATCAAGCGCGTCATGACCGGGCTCAACCCGCAGGGCGTGAACGTCTACAGCTTCAAGCAGCCCACGCACGAGGAGCTCGCGCACGACTTCCTCTGGCGCGCCGTCACGCACCTCCCCCGCCGCGGCTACATCGGGCTCTTCAATCGCTCGTACTACGAGGACGTGCTGGTGGTGCGTGTGCACCAGATGCAGCACAACTACGCCATGCCCAAGCGCACCACCGACATGAGCGAGGCCGAGTTCTTCTCCCACCGGCACCGCCAGATCCGCGACTTTGAGCGCTACCTCTGGGAGAACGGCTACCGCCTGGTGAAGATCATGCTCAACGTGAGCGAGAAGGAGCAGGCCAAGCGCTTCCTGGAGCGCATCGACAACCCCGCCAAGAACTGGAAGTTCTCGAGTTCAGACCTTGCCGAGCGCGCGCTGTGGCCAAAGTACCGCGCGGCGTTTACCCAGGTCATCGGCGAGACCGCCACACCCGAGGCGCCGTGGTACGTCATCCCCGCAGACCAGAAGTGGTTTGCCCGCTACCTAGTGAGCGAGGCCGTGGTGCGCGTGCTTACGGAGTGCGACCCGCAGTATCCCAAGCTGGCGGAAGACCAGCTCGACAAGCTGGCCGAGTATCGTAGGCAGCTCACGGCCGAGTAGCGCCTGCCCGCCTAGTCTTCCACGACGGTGATGCGGACGCCGTCGGGGCCCTCAAACCAGATGCTGCGGTGATCGGTGAAGACGTCTGACTCATAGTCGCTCACCTTGATGCCATCCTCCTCCAGGCGCCTCTTCAGGGCAGGTAGGCGCTTGACCGAGATGGTGACATACTGCTTGGGCAGCTCCCTCTGCTCGTTGCTGCAATGAATGACGAGCCCGCTCTTGCCCATCCCCAGAAGGAAGCTCGTGCCAGCCGAGTCGAGCGGCACCGTCTGCTTGCGCAGGCGGAGTCCCAGCTTGGTGACGTAGAAGTCCCACACGGCCTCCTCGTCGGTGGCGAGGATGGTTGCGCGCGGCAGCGCGATGTTCGTGAGGAACGGGTACAGCGTGCGCCCACGCGCGTACAGGTACCAACGGGCAGTAGACACGATGTCGTGCCGCCAGCGCGGGTGGGTCAGCACGTAGGCCACCAGGATGAAGAGCGTCTGCCCGATGAAGCCGCCCAAGGTGTTGTTGATGAGGTCGTTGACGTCGTAGTAGCCACGCTTGGTGACCAGCTGCACGTTCTCGATGATGAACGAGCCGATGAAGCTCGCCACTACGGGCGCTATCTGCACGCGGTCGCGGAACCACTCCAAGACGTAGGGCAAGAGGTATCCCATGGGCACGAAGAGCATGACGTTGAGGTAGATCTCTGAAATCTGGAACGGCTGCATGAAGTGGATGTGCGAAAGCGCGGCCGGGACGCCCTCTTTGAACGCGAGGACGAAGAGCTCGAGGATGCCGAGGTCGATGTCGACGCTCGTGAACACGTCGTCGTTGATGACGGTGTGGACGAGGTAGTCAACGTAGGCGTCACGCGAGAAGAACACCAGGTACGAGACCGCGGCTAGGTACACCCCAAAGATGATGAGCAGCACACCCTGCCGCAGGCGCATCAGATCGTCGGCCTTTGGGTTGGTGCTCACGCCCTCCTGCAAGTTGAGGCCCAGGTGCCGGCAGACCAGCCAGTCGACGAGCGGCATGATGAACACCATGACAGCCACCAGAAGGGTGACGAAGACGTTTGTGTTGAGGCTTCCTACTCCAACTCCCATGCGTTCCATCCTCATGCGCGAAGTCTTTAGCGCAACGACTATACACCAGCGCAGCCGCCTCTGCGCGGGCAAGGGTTTTGTCCGGTTAGGCTGGTTTCCCGCCCGACCGGTCGAAACCTAGCCCTGCAGCGTCCGGTTGGGCGGGCACTAGAAGCCGAGATGCACGCGCACGCGCCACAACACATACAGATGCAGCGGATAGAACGCATAGAAGGCGTACTTCAGCACCCTCCCCTGGATGAACCCACGGCGGCCGTTGTACAGGTTGATGGGAATAAACGCGAGGCCAGCGCGCCAGGTGGCCTGGGTGATGCAGGTGCCCAGCGCCGTCTTCTCAAGCGGGTAGTCGCGCAGCACGTAGAGCATCAGCACCATCGCGTACCCTCGCGGCCCATAGTCGCAGAGCGACCCCATGGAGACGAGCGCAAGTCCCAAGACGGCGCATGCGCGGAGGACCGGGCGGTCGCGCAGGCCCTCGAGCGCACACAGGCCAAGGTAGCTGATGAGCAGCGTGAAGAACACGTTCTGGTACGTGATGTCGAACACGGTGAGCTTGCGGGTGAGGTCGAAGATGGGCTCCGAGATCAGCGCAAAGGCCAGGAGGCTCAGGCCGTAGGCCCGGCGGTTGTGCGTGTACATGAAGCCCTCAACCAGCAGGAAGCAGAAGATGGGAAAGGCGAGGCGCCCCACCGACACACAGAGCCAGTACGGCGAGACGTCTATGGTGCCCATGGTGAACCAGGGTTCCACAAACTCCGGGTAGTGCGCGAGGACGAACTTTGACGTGTGGTCAATCAGCATGGAGATGACCGCGAGCACCTTGAGGGCACTTCCGGAAAGAACTCGATATCGGTCAGGCGCAAGCGACGGAGGTTGCATAGGGCTCCTTGTCAGAGAGCGAGTGTTGACGTCCGTGCCCCACTTTAGGTCAACATCAGCCGCATTGACATGCTGATGTTGACCTAAAGCGAGCGGCGGATTCAAGCGGTCATTGCACCACGGACGAGGGAGTGGTGCAATGACCGCTTGAATCCGCCGCCCTTCTCCGGTCAACATTCGCAATAGGGGCCGCGTACGGATGTCGACATGCGCCTAGAGGCCCACTATCGTGATGCGGCCCTGCGGGCCCTCGTACTGCTCGGGCACCTCGTGGTCACAGCCCTCCACCAGGTAGCTCACCAGCGCTTCGTAGTCAAAGGCAAAAGTCTGCGGCTGCTCGGCGTCAGCGGCCTCCTTGAAGGCATAGTAGGTGTCTCCACCGAGACACAGGAAACTGGACGCTGCGACGGTGTAGGTCTCACCCAAGTCGAAGCCGCGACCACCCACGTCGTGGATGGTCACACGGGCGCCTGGTGCCGCCGGCGAGGAATACACCGAGCCGGGATAGGTAGGGCCAGCCTCAAACGGAACCGACGCGTCAACGGTGAACGAGATGCCCGACACCTGCGGAAAGCCGGCGATCGGCTTCTCGCCACCGATGGCCTGGCAGCCCGCCTCAAGTACCTCCAGGAGCTGTGCGCCCGTCACCTTGACCACGGCGAGGTCGTTGCCGAAGGGCTGCACCGTCTTGATGACGCCCAGCGTGATGTCACCCTCCTCAATCGAGGTACGGATGGCACCCGAGTTCAGTATGGCCGCGTCAACCTCGTATCCCAGCTCCATCGAGGCGGTCCACCGGAAGGCGTCCGCGCAGAAGTCGCCCAGGTTGGTCTCCTGCGTGCGCACGCCGGGCGCACGCTCTCCGTCAAGGAAGTACGGCGTGGAGCCCAGCACCACGTTCATCTGGGCACTGACGCGGGCATCCTCGTCGTCAATGATGGCCTGAGCCGCGGTGTCGATGCCGTCAAAGGTGCCCGCGGCAACCAGCTCGCCCGTAGAGACACCCTCGTCGATGGCCACCACGCCGATGTTGTGCAGATAGCAACCGGTTTCCACCAGGAGGGTGCCCGCCACCTCTTCGTTCACCTCCCGGTGGTCGTGGCCATCGATGCAGAGGTCGATGCCCGTGACGTTCTCAAGCACGTACTTGCTCGTTGCCTCGTACGTCTCGTCGTTGCCCAGGTGGCACAGGCACACCACGATCTCGCACCCCTGCTCGCGAAGCTCGTCCACCTGCGCTTGCGCACGCGCGACAAGCGCCTCGCCCACAAGAAACGTAAAGCCCTCCACGTTCTTGGGACTCGTCGTCGTGGTGGTTGAGGCGGTGGTGAGGCCAAAGAAGCCCACCTTGGTGCCGTCTGAGAGCTCAAAGACCTTGTTGGTGGCGAAGTGCGACGTGCCCGTCTCCTTGTCGATGACGCTCGCAGTAATGAACGGGAAGGTGGCAGCCTCCTCGTTCGCGGCGAGGGCCTCGACTCCCCAGTCAAACTCGTGGTTTCCCACCGCCATGACGTCATAGCCGCACGCGTTCATGAACGCCATGGCGTTGGTCCCGTGCACGGTGTCGACGAGGGGCGTGCCCTGAGTGGCGTCGCCCGCGTCGACCAGCAGCACCTCGTAGCCCTTGTTCTCCCACTCGGTCTTGAGCGCGGCGACTGCGGCCATGGAGAAGTTGCCCGGTTGGTCGTCAGTGGCCTCGACCGCCACGTCATGGCCGTGGGTGTCGTTGGTGTGGATGATGGCCAGCAACGGAGCCAGCGCCTTCGTCGTCTGGTCGGTGCCGGTTGTCTGCCCACAGGCGGCAAGCGCTGCGGTGGCGCTCATGAGGCCGAGGCCCCGCACAAACGTCCGCCGCGTCACGAGGGGATGAAGGGTGTTCTGGGACATAGGGAGCCTCCTGCGACAGTTGATTAATCAAGCGCACCTATTCTACCGCCAGCTCCTGCTCATGTGGCCGTTGGCGCGCGAGCGCACCATGCCCCCTCCGCTCGCGGCTCCCCTCAAGCGAATGTTGACCGAAACGCGTCTCATAACGTCAACATCAGCATGGAGGGGCGTGCAAAAGGGCCGCAGACTCCCCGGCTACTCGGTTTCGAGAGTCTCCTCGTCGTCCGCGCCCATCTCCACCCGGTTGTACGAGTCGCCGGCCGCGAACAGCTGCACAAGCGCGTCGTACTTCTCGTCGATCTTGGCCGCGGGGCACGTGAACACGTACACCCACACGTTCTGCTTGTACTTGAGGTCCGCGTACACGTCCGCGTTGCCCGTGGGCTCGATCGTCCGAGCGATGCCCTCGCCCACGCACTCGCCTTTGCCCACGTAGATGCCGGTATACCCGGTAGGGTCCTTGCCCAGCTCAAACTTGGCGTAGCGCGCGATAGCAAAGCAGCCGGGCAGGTCCAGCACGCCGAGGCCCGCTATCACGTTGTCCTCCGTCGATGCGGCCAGCTCCTCGGCGAGCTGCTTCACGGAGAGCTTCATGGTGGCGCCATCAAGCACCTTGCGCCGCAAGTCGTGAACCGCCTTCAGCATCTCGTGCTCGAGCTTCCTGCGCTCAAAGTTGGTCTTCCGCTCGTCCGCGAAGCCGACCGCAGCGTCCCTGGCCTTGACCAGAAACTCAGGTGCCTTGAGCTGCAGTTTATTGGCCTGGTGTTCGCCCTCAACCGGACTCGCGCCCTCCGCGCCTTCCCCAGCATCGACCTCGGCCTTGTTGATGAGCTCGTCGATGGGCACGACGTCGCCAGCCTTGTCCATGAGGCCCTTGGCCGCATCCAGCATCTTGGAGAGGCTGGAAAGGCTCTTGGTGATGTCATCCGAGTGGGTGACGAGGTATTTGATGCCGTCCGCCGCAAGACCTGCGGCTTCGACGGCCGTGGCGATTGCCTTGAGGTAGTCCATGAGCGCTCCTTTCGGAAAACCACCTTCACTATGGCAGGTTTGGGGCCCACTGGCACGGGGATTCTCTCGCAGCACGAAAAAGCGGTTCCTCGTAATGGCTCCCCATACGTTCAGCCGCTGCCGTAGAATGGGTGTCCGACACGCAACACAGCCTATGGAGGCGCCCGTGGTAGAGCTGAGGCCCATAACGGAAGAAAACTTCATCGACGCGTTCAACCTGCGCTTGGCGCCGGGACAGGAGCGCTTTGTCTCGCACCCCATCCGCAGCCTCGCGCAGGCCTACGTCTATCGTGACCAGTGCCAGCCGTTCGGCATCTACGCAGACGACAAGATGGTGGGCTACGTGCTGGTGATCTATGACCACGACGTGCCAGAGTACGACATCTGGCACATGATGATCGACGAGTCGGCGCAGGGCCACGGCTACGGCGGCGAGGCCTTTGACCGCGTGATGGACTACATCGCCACCAAGCCGCTCGGCAGCTCAGACCGGGTGGCGCTCACCGTCAACAAGGACAACCCCGTCGCGCGGAAGCTCTACGAGAACCGAGGCTTTGCCGCGACCGGTTGGGAGGACGAAGACGAGGTCGAGCTCGCGCTGACGCTCCAGTAGCCCTACAGCAACAGTGGACGGACCGAGCCCTACTCCGCCGCGCTCAGGGTCGCGTACCGGGAGCCCATCTCGACGTGCTCGTACCCGCCGTCGGCGTAGGCCGGGACGTCCATCTGGAAGTCGACGCCGCTCTGGAACAGCAGCACGATGTCGCTTCCGCCAAACAGGAAGCAGCCGAGCATGTCGCCCTTCTCGACGCGCTGCCCCACCTGGACGGTGTCCTCAAACGTGACCGACGACACCTGCGACATGCCGATGGGCATGACGGCAACCAGGCCGTAGCCATCCGTCTCAACGATCACCAGACCGCGCGTCTCGATGCTCTGCCATGACGTGTCGCTGGCCTGCAGCTTGTACAGCTGCGCGTCCGGATCCCACACCACGCGCCCGCCGATGGCGTCGTCACCGGGGATGATCAGCACTTCCTTGATGGTGCCGGACACCGGGAAGTGGTAGCGGTGGTAGTCGTTCACGTCGAGGAACATGTGCGTGAAGGTGCCGCCCGCAAACTCGTTCGCGTAGGCGCTGGGGCCAAGCAGCGTCGCCACGGAGCGCAGCGTGCCGCTCTTGATGGTGATGGGGTCGTCCGAGATGACCATGCTGTCCTCGCCGATCTGCCACACGCCCTGGGGCTGCGTGTCCGCCGGCGAGACGACGACGGCCGGGTTGTCCGGCTCGGCGATGGGCCGCTTGGACGGGTCGGAAAGGTACCGCGCGAAGAACTGGTTGAACGTCTTCCAGTTGCTGGGGTCTTCGTAGAGATCGCCGTCAAGCTGGAAGTCGGGGTTGGCCAGTGCGTTTTGGTAGTACTCGTCGGACCAGGACTCGGTCGTGTTCAGGAACTGGCCGTAGCTCTCGGTGAAGAGGATGAGCCACGAGCGGAACGGCTCGTGGTACTGCAGCGTGTTGTTGTAGTAGCCGCGGTCCTCGAGCTCCTCCAGGGGCTGGTCCACGAGGAGAACGGCCAACATGTTCTACGAGGCGACGTACGGCTACGAGGGAGCCGTCACCACCACGGTGCTGATGGTGGTGCTGATTTCCATCCCGATCTACCGCCTGCACAAGAAAGGCCAGCTCAAGGACACGATGAGCATCTTCCCCGCTGACGAGACGGCTGGCGAGGCGAAGCACTGAGGGCTCGGGTCGGGCTGCTGGAACAGCATTTCGCTTGGTACCACTGGCGAGGGGCTCGCTGGAACGTTATTTGGCTTGGTACCACAGCTTAAGCGCCAAATCGTGGGACGAAACGCAATAGCGTTCCAGAAGAGGCGAAAACCACACGAAAGCAGTGGTACCAGACGAAATGGCGTTCCAGGAGGCCACTCGCCAGCGGTACCAAACGCATATGCGTTCCCGAGCCCTCAAAAAAGTGGTACCAAACGCAATACCATTCCAGCACACGCCTCGCCATCCCACGTAGAATGAAGACGGCGGCGCAAACGCCAGGCGGAGGGAGGCGTCATGCTGGTTGTTCTTGAGGGAATCGTGATGTGCTTCGTGCTGCTGATCGTGTGCGTGGTGGGCATCGCCAACGGCCCGGTCGGGCTGGTCACCTTCTACGAGCCCGAAGTCCAAGAGCGGGTCATCGAGCTCGGCCTCACCACCAAAGAGCGCATCAAGCGGAACACCATGCTGGCGGGCATCGGCCTCTTCGTCCCGGCGCTCTTTCTGGTGCCCTACATGGTGTACGGCGTGAACGGCGCGCAGGGCTTCCGCGAGGGGTTCACGCAGATGCTCATCATTTCCCTGATCTACGGCCTGTTTGACCGTCTCTTCATTGACTGGTGGTGGGTCGGCCACACGGGCACCTGGATCATCCCTGGCACCGAGGACCTCATGCCCTACATCTACGGAAAGACGCTGGCAGTCAAATGGGTTGGTACCCTTGTCGCGTTCCCACTCATGTACGCTCTCATCGCCTGGGTCATGACGCTTATAGGGTGATGCCCGCCCGCACACAAAAAAGCGAATGCTGACATAACGGGGCTCGTTTTTGTCAACATTCGCAAGATGGGGAGCCTCTTATGGCACGTAAGAACACCGGAAAACGGATGACCCTCTCGGAGCACCTCGCGCTGCGGGCGCAGGCCGCCGAGGAGTCCCGTGCCAAGGAAGCGGCTCGCCTGCATACCATCCAGCGCATGAAGGAGCTGGACGCGCAGGTTCAGTGCACGTGCCCTGCATGCGTCAGACTCCGGCAGATGCAGGAGCAGGCGTTAAGCAGAGAGACGCCTGAAACGCCCTGAACGACTTTCGACCCCCTCTAGAAGACGGGGCGCGGAATCTGCTCTACGTCAAAGCTGTCGTTGCGACCCTCCTTGATGTAGGGCATCAGTGTGACCGTGGCGCGCACGCGCATCTGATGCGTGCCAGGGCGACCCCACAAAACCTCGACCTCGCGCCCCTCGACGGCGTAGTCCTCGTCAATGGTGGCAATCGAAATCATCTCGCGTGTCTTGGCCGAAAGCATGCGGCCGCTCGAGACGCCGATGATGCGCCCCCCGTCCATGATGGCATCCATGTGGATGGTCATGCAGTTGTTGCGGTAGTCGTAGTCGCCCACCATGTCCATGTAGTCCACGCGGCGCTCGGGATCCATCACGGCCGCTTGCACGGCGAGCACGTCCTCCTTGTTCCACACCAGGTGGACGGCCGTGTTGTGGTGGGCGTCGCGCTCGGCGAGGAGCGCCACCTTGCCGGGGAACTCGTGGTCGAAGCGCACGAGGTTGCCCCAGCCGCAGTCGTACGGGCTGTGGTACTGCAGCTCGGAGTCCTCGGGCAGGCTGCCGGTCATGACGAACTTGTCGCCCGGGATGTCGAAGCGGATGTTGAAGTGCTCGGCCAGCTGGAAGATCGAGCCCTCGCAGTGCTGGTTGACGTAGGCCAGACGGCCGATCTCCTGCAGGCCAAACTCGGCGCCCACGTCAAGGAGGCGCTGGTAGACGGCCTGCGCGTCGGTAACGTTACCGTGGATCTCGTAGGCCAGGGTGCCTGCCATGCCCGTGCGGAGCACGCGCACCGGCATGCCCTCGACCTCAGAGGTGCAGGAGTACATGAACTTGAGATCGTGCAGGTCGGCCTGGCAGGCCTGCTCGACGACCTCGAGCGAGCGAGCGCCACAGAGCTGGAACACGAAGTACTCCTCGCGCAGGTTGCGCGACTGGATGTCGAACATGCCGCCCATCTGCTGGTTGAGGAACGCGGGGTCGACCAGGTTGAAGCCCAGGAAGTCCTCCTCGGCGGTGCGGATGACGATACCGTCGGTGAGGATCTTGCCGCCGTCGTCGCAGAAGATGGCATGGCGCGCCTTGCCCACGGGGAACTTCCTGAATGTGTTGACCGTCGTAAACTCGAGCATCTTGAGGTAGTCAGCTCCGTGGACCTCGAAGACATTGAAGGGGTTGAGCGCGCAGTGCAGCGAGCAGGTATCGTAGTATGACATCTCCTCAACGTCCCAGCGGTCGAACGCAAACGGGTGCAGCTGCCAGGCGCCGTCGGAATCGGGCATCCAAGAGCTCTCAGGGCAGACGAACACCTTGTTCTTAGGAACCAAGTTGGGAATGAGCGGAGTGAGCTTGACTGACGGGGTAACGTTCATGGTGGTTCCTCCTCTGGAACGTTGCTGCTTACCTTGCCTTTCGCTATTCTCATTGTGTGACGTGGTTATGCGGAATGGTTATAACGAACGCTCACTGGTGATGCAGGCAATGCATAAAGGAGCAGCTATGCGCATTGAGCACATGAGGGAGTTCGTAGCAATTCGCGAGGAGGGAAACTTCTCGCGCGCCGCGCGGAGCCTCTTCATGACGCAACCCGCGCTCAGCCGGCACGTCCAAGAGGTGGAGCGCGAGCTCGGTGTGCGGCTGCTGAACCGCGACAAGCACAGCGTGTCCCTCACTGATGCGGGCGAGCGCGCGTACAAAGGCTTCCGGCAGATTCTGCGCGCCTACGACCGCCTTACCGACGACATCACCAGCTACAAGGCGGGGCTCACCGGTCGCTTGTGCATTGGCATGCTCTACTACACCATCCGTCAGGACTTCGGCGACGCCATGGAGCGTTTTGCGGCAGACTATCCGGGTGTGGAGCTCAGGCGCTATTCATACCAGCCGCAAGAGGTGTTCCAGGCGCTGGCGGAAGAGCGCATTGACGTTGGCGTCCTGCCCCGAGCAAACTATCCCGATGCGGAGTGGCTCTGCTACCAGGACATCCTTTCCGATGGGCTCGCGGCACTTGTCTCCGTCTCGCACCCGCTGGCCTCGCGCGACGAGCTCACCCTTACCGACCTTGAAAACGAGACGACGGTGCTGCTTCGTGACGATCCGTACTCAAATCGCTGCTATATGGAGGCGCTCGACTGCGTGGGCTTTTCGCAGCGCAACGTGATCTATACCGACAACATCGACACCGTCCCGATGGAGCTTAAGCGCAGCCGGAGCATCTATCTCATCCCACAAAGCCTGCCACTACCTGGCTTTGAGGGCGAGCTGGCGAAGATTCCCATACACGCCGAAGGCCTTGTGGTGACCAAGTCGCTCGTATGGCGTGGCGACAACGACAGCCCGCTCGTGCCGCTTTTTCTCGAGATGGCGAGGCGATAGGAGCTGGGTGCCCAGGAGGTAGATGCGCACTCGTCGAGCAACCGCTAGAGAACCATCCCGAGAAGCGCATACGCAGCCATCCCCGTGACGGCGCACCAGAGCAGCGAGCCGCTCTTGCGCGCCACCAGCAGTACCACGAGCGACGAGAGCACCACGGGCAAGGCCGCCGCGGGGTCGGCCGCATAGACGTCCGGCTGCATGAGGTCATTGGCCACCAGCGCCGCGAAGGCAGCAGCGGGGATGAGCGAGAGCGCTCGCTCCACGCGTTCGGGAAGCTCCCTCCCCCGCAGGAGCAGCAGCGGAAGGCAGCGGCACGTCAGCATCACCGCGAGCAGCGCAAGCCACAGGCCCAGAAACGTTTCCCTGCTCATCGGGTGCGCACCTCCCCCATGATGACTCCCCACGCCACGCCCGCCAGTGCGCCAATAAAGATGGCGGGGCCGTCAAGGCCCAGCGCTTTGCAGAGCGCGACCGTCACGGCGGCAACCGCCGCCGCGCAGCCAGTCACCGCATCGGTAAGCTGACCCACCAGCAAGCAGATGAAGATGGCCGTCATGCCAAAAGACATTACGTCGGTTGGCAGGTCAAGCACCGTCCCCAGCGCGGCACCCAGGCAGTTGGCGACTGCCCACGAAAGCATGCACACCACGTTGACCGTCTGCGCATGGGCAAGATCCCAACCCGTGCGCGAGGAAAAGCGGTCGAGGTTGACGCCAAAGGTCTCGTCGGTCACCAGCGCGGCGAACGCTAGGGCTTTCCTCCGGCGCTCCCTCCCCACGTACGGCGCAAAGGCCGCCGAGTAGAGCAGCTGACGGCTCGTCACCAGAGACACGCTCAGAAAGATGGAGGCGACCGGCACGCCCGAGAGCCACATCCCGCTCACCATGAATTGCCCCGCGCCCGAGTAGTACGTGGCGGAAAAGAGGAACGCCATGAGCGGCGTGAGGCCTATCTGCGCCTCCATGACGCCGCAGGGGATGCCGATGGAGATGTACGCCAGCATCACGGGGGCGGCCAGGGCAAGGCATTGCCGCAGGTCTTGCGCTTTCATGGGCCTCCCCTCGCCGGCGCTCGCTGGAGTTCTCGCAGGATATCGGGCTAGTGTAGCAACCGCAGGGCTGCGGGCGGGAAGCCGTTACACAGGTGAGACGTATCGCCTTGGTTGCGTTGCCGTGCTTCCGCCCTACCGCCGACTCGTGCGTGCGTACAATGCGGAGCAGGTTACCGCGATGGTGGAGAAGGCCACATCTTGTCTCTGCCTGTATTTAAGGTACGACGGCTGGTCGCCCATAACAAATGCTTATTTATTATTGCATGTCATGCCTGCTTTGAATGGGCTCTGACGAGCGAGGAGGCCCTAGGTCGGCAGCCTCCCAAAGCGCATGCTAAACCCGGACAGAAGCCTCCGTCCTGGTTGTCCCGGACGATCAGGACGGAGGCTTCTGTCCGGCCTGCGGAGCTGGCTGGAACCTTATTCCGTTTGGTACCACTCGGGAGGGGCTCGTTGGAACCTTATTCCGTTTCGTACCACTCGGGAGGGGCTCGTTGGAACCTTATTCCGTTTGGTACCACTCGGGAGGGTCTCGTTGGAACCTTATTCCGTTTGGTACCACTCGGGAGGGTCTCGTTGGAACCTTATTCCGTTTCGTACCACTCGGGAGGGGCTCGTTGGAACCTTATTCCGTTTCGTACCACTCGGGAGGGGCTCGTTGGAACCTTATT
>OMWB01000040.1 GCA_900314645.1 uncultured Actinomycetes bacterium | reverse complement strand
TGCGGCCATACCGGGCCCGCCGACAGCCGGCGCCACGGCTGCTCCCGATCACGGATGCCGTGGTGTGTTCATCATATGCAGCTCCGATAAATAAAGTCCAACCCCTTTGCTAGAATCTGTGCATCTTAGGTATGGGATGGGAATGAGAAGGTGTCTCCATGAGTGAGAGCATCGTGCTGCTTGAGTCATCGGGTCAAGAGGTCATATAATTCGACCCGATGACTAGATGGGGGAGAGGCCATGGGGCTGTTCAACAGGCAGGAAAGCGAGAAGAAGAATCTGGATCGTCTCACCAGGGGCGCTGATCGGGTGGCTGCGATGCTCATGGGCACCTTACGCGGACCACAGGGCGTCGACCTGAAGTTTCCGCTGCTGTATGCCTCGGGTCTCGCGGGCTACGCCTGCCGTCAGGCCGTCAAGGCGCTAGGCGGGCATGTCGCCGTCATCACGACCAAGGACGACGAGACGTACTACTACGGCGAAGCCGTCAACAAGTACCTGATGGAGGACCACCTGAGCGTGCTCTCGTTTGTGAACGCCGTAAGCAACCTCAAAGAGGAGCAGGTAGCAGGTATTGCTGTGGAGATGACCAACAGCTTGGGCTCCGACAGGTTCAACATCTGGGGCATGACGCCTGAGAGCGTCTATCCCAAGATCAAGGAATGCTGGGACGGCATCTACAACAACATGACCGCGAACTACTGCAAGGATCCGTCCGAGTGGCCGATGCTGTTTGGCATCACCACGCAGATGATCATCCTGAAGGCGATCGAGGCGGGCGCTGGGGCGGAGGAGGCGGGGCTCATGGCCATGCAGTGCACCTACGTCATCTCGAAGATGGACGACGACTCGCTGTAGTAAGCCGTGCATTTGGATTGGTCCAAGTGTTGAACGAAGGTCACTCTTCAAAACCTCGTTAAGCTTTGATCTGATACAGAGAACTAGTACTCATGAGGCAAAACGCGCACAACGTATTGATTCATGACCTATGAGACAAAGACGGCAGTCAGCCAGCCAGAACTCACATGGAAGCCTCATACTTCTCGATGCGACGAAGGACGAGCCAGCCGTGGAAGGCCTTCGCCGTGAGGGACGCCAAGACCAAGCCGCCGGCGACCATGCCGACTCCGACACCGAGGAGCAGATACTCTTTCTCGAGGTCCCAGATGGCGTAGAACGTGAGAAGGAGTGCGCCCATGCCAAGCAGCGTCAGCGTGAGGATGCTGTAGGCAATCCATTGCTGCAACAGCTCCTTCTTGGTCATTCGCGCGGTTTCGATGGCGTAGGAGGTTGTCTCAGAGTATGTCTCGCACGTGTCGAGCCCCGCTGGGTCAGGGCCGATCTCCTCGAGCGCAGACGCATAGTCTTTGTAGCGGATATGCGCAAGGCTGGCGGAGAACCATGCGCCAGAGGCGAAGCCGACGAGCGGGAGGATGCCATGGAGCTTCCTGGTGATCACACAGGCGATTGCCATGATGACACATGCGACCAGTATGAGCAGGTACACTATCGCCAGTCCCCGGTACAGACCCCTGGCGTCCTTGATTTGCTGGTAGAGCGCCTTGTCGCGCTCGGTTGCTTCGCTCATAAGACCTTCGTCTCCTTGGAGAACGCGTCCAACTCTCCCTACTGAGATCCGATCGCAAAGTGATAGGTCTCTTCCCATTGTCGGCGCTGGACCACGTCAGCAGTACGGTTGACGTGATCATACACCACCGACCATTGCGTGTTGCTCGTAATGTCGTCGGGATTGGGAAGCTGTGAGGCCTCACGCAAGCAATCCCATACCGTCTCGAGGCGGTACTCGCCATCCTCGCGGCACAGGATGTCGAGAATGGTCTCGTAGCGGTCATATCCGTGTCCGAACTCGGAGGCGTTGTCGGTCAAGCTCACGTCCTGCCCGTACATGATGTAGAAGTTCGTTACGACGTTGCTCGGCGTCACGGTCATCGTGCGTTCGGGCATCTTGCAGTCGTATTCCACCACAACGGCCTTGCCCGTGACATCGCTGATGAAGAAGTGATAGTCACGCCCCATGAGGGCAATCATGTCGTAGCGGGAGAGCAGGTCCACCGCCTCGTCGGTCGTTGCGGCGCGGTCGAGAACGAGGCGCATGACGAGTGATGTGGAAAGCTTTGGCTTGCCTGTGTGCTGTGCCGTCGGTTTGCTGTCGAGCGTGAGCACCGATACCGTGACGCCCTGGCTGTTGATGCCGTCCAGGCAGATGAACGGTGTCGTGAGGCATGCCAGGCGCTTGACGAGGCTTGTCGTGGGATCGACCACGCCGATGTTGTCGAGGGCCGCAAACGCGATCGACTCGTATCCGTCCTTGGGCGTGCAATGCACGAGCATCATCGAGGTGTCGCGCTTGAAGTCGTAGTTGAGACCCGTGAGCCACATGCCATCGACCGTCTGTACCTGCAGCGCGCTGCACCCGAACGACGGCACGTCGATGTGTACCGGCACGAACGGCAGCGACTCTGCAAGCACCGCCTGCACGTAGCCCGCAGAGTCCTCGTAGCCACTGCGTTCGATGCGGTCGATGTCGTAGTCGTACGTCACATCCATGGCGTAGATGCCGTAACCGTCCTCGCTACGTGCGACCTCGCGAATCGAGGCCGCCGTCTGCAGGCGGGTTCGATACAGCGCTGCCAGAGCCCCCGTCGCACCCGCGAGGGCTGCAAGGACTATCTTGCCTACCTTCACTATCGCTCTTCCAACAGCGTGAAGAACTTGATCAGGTCGGGTTTGTCGAGCACGCGCACAGGCTTGAGCTGGTTCTCGTTGATGCCCATCTCGTACATCTTCATCTCGCGATGGAACTGGAACGTTTGCGCCTGGAGGAAGATGAGCTTGGGCTCGCCCATGTTGCCGCCTGTCACGTAGTGTGCATACGACGTGGACGCGCGCACGAGTTCCTGGGCCAAGATGGCCTAGCACTCGTCGTAGCGCTCCTTCGGCACGATCTCCTCAGGTTCCAGGAGCACCACGTAACGGCCCGGCTCTGCGTCGCGATCAGGATACATGCAGAAGTCGATCACGTTGATGCCGGTCTTTCGCTCGAAGGAACGAACGGCGGAGAGGAGGTGGTCCTCGGTGAACTTCTCGCCTGCGATGGAGACGATGTTCTTCTTGCGGTACTTGAAGGTGATCATGGGCGATTCGTTGTAGAAGCCGATGACGCGGATGACGTCGCCCATGCGGTACCGATAGAACCCGGACTGGTTGGTGATGACAAGCTCGTAGTCCTTGCCCTCCTGCACCTCGTCTAGGAGGACCGTCTTCGCGTCGGGAGCCTCGTCATCATCCTTGCCGTTGACGACAGGAATGAACTCGAAGAAGCAGCTGTCTGGCAGCATGACGTAGCACTGGTCGTGCGGATGGCGCGCGACGCCAAAGATGCCCTCGGAGGACACGTAGCTCATGGTGTAGTAGGGGATCGAGCGCCCGCTGTATTCCTGCAGCTTGCGCGCGTAGGAGCTGAAGTTGCCGGCCCAGATTGACGAGATGCCCGAGAGCTTGGGCCAGATGCGCAGCATGATGGTCTGGTCGAAGCCCTTCTCGAACTCGCGCTCAAGCTCGTCGGCGCGCAGGGGGTCGGGTACGAGCTGGGCCTCCAGTGTCGCGCGCAGGTCGTCCGGCATGAGGACCTCGGAGTTGATCGTGCCTTGTCGGATGTCCTCCACGACCATCTTCCACTCTTCCTTGATGTAGTTCATGAGGTCGAGCAGTGCCGGGATGTAGGGGCCCACGATCTGTGTCACATTGCGTTGGGCCAGGCCGTAGCGGGCGTGCAGGTACTTGAAGTTGGCGCTACCGGTGCACTTGAACACATCGAGCGGGGTGCATGCGAAGTAGGGCATCGCCTTAAGCGCCTCGTCGTTGAGGCATGCCGCGCTGATCGAGCCGAACATCGTGCCATTGGGCAGCGGCGTCTGGGCGAAGTTCATCATGGCGAGCCAATACCCATCGGGAACGCCCTTGAGCATGGTGTTCTTGTAGAACTCAGACACCACCGAGACGAACATGCTCGAAGAGTGCTCGCGGAACACCTGCAGGCCCTTGTCGGAGACGGGAATCTTCTTGGGAGCGCCAGAGGTGCCCGAGGTGCTGGCGTAGTACACCACCGGATACGCCGTGAGGATGTTCTTCTCGTCATGTTCCGCCATGCGCGTGATGGCATCCTCGTAGTCCTCGTACGTCGTCAGGGGCAGCCGCTCCCGATACGTGTCGATGTCATGGATGCTGGCGAAGTCGTACTGCTTGCCGTACTCGGTGTCCTTGTTGTCTTCGAGCAGGCGGAAGAGCAGGTCGCGGTTGGCCTGTTCCGCCACGCGGCTGCTTGCGTCTGCCGCGTGCAGCACCTTGTACGACCGCTGCTTGAGCACTGTCGACACCACATGGTTCATCTGGTCCTTGGCGACCGTCCCGACGGTCTTACCTACGGTTTGGCCAACGGCGTCCCTAATGGCCGCTGCCTGGCTCAGGGTATCTTTGATTGACATGGCTGGCACCTACTCTATGGTGATGAACTGTGCGAGCTTTGTTACGGTAAGGACTTCCATGACATCGGGAAGCGCATTGCGCACATGCACGGCGCCTGGCTTTCCGAGTGCCTTTTGGGTGGCGAGCAGGACGCGCAGGCCGGCGCTGGAGATGAATTCCATGGAGGCGAAGTCGAACACGACCGTTGTCACCTCCGCAAGAGACTCGTTCACCACGTCGTGGAACTCAGATGCGTTGATAGCATTGACGCTAACCTCAGGCGCAATGGTGAGCGTCGTCCCCTCGACGGTTTTCCGGAATGTGGTCATGTTCATTCCCCCCTGCGTTGACGTCTGATGCCAAGGAACCCTCATGGGACAGCTTGTGCGATTCGGCGGGCCTGCGCAGTGCCTGCGTCACACGTGTCTCGCCGAATAACACAAGCTGTTTATGACAGCATCTAGGCAAATCATGGCATACCAATGTTGTCTACAATCACATGCAAGGAGACGGCAGCGGCGAAAGGTGCGAGGATGCGCGATGTCCTGTTTTGGAGGGGTTTGCTGGCTCCCGAAGGTCCTCGCATGCGTGCCCTGTGCTTTTGCGGCGGTGCTGGCGATCAGCGTGTCCATGAGCTTCTTGCAGTTGGGTTTCGTGTCCATTGCGCCCTTCGGCGCCCGGTTGTGCTACGCCATGGGCCTGCTGATTCCGATCGTAGTGGGATCGCTTCTGCTTGGGGCCTGGCTCGGCGCGCTCGGTGGCCTCCTCTCTGCCGTGGCGATGTGCGTCCATGCCTGGCTCGAGCCGCTCAACATCGTGGAGAAGTGCCTCGTGCTCATCGTGCCGCCGGTCTTTGTTGCGCTGTTCACGCTGGTGGGGTTGGTTGCCGGCCTCCTCTTTTCCGCGGCGCTTCGCAACGAGCCTAGCGGGATCAATCGTCACCTCTTGCTTGTGGGTGCCTGCATTGTCCCGGCGATCGCGGCAACCATCGTCTTTGACGTAAGCGTGCGTGCTGGCATCTATGCCACGTTCTTCACGCTTACCGAGCTGGGATCTCCGCCCGCCCAGGTAGTATGCGACCTTGTCCTGATGGCATGCGCCACGCTGGTTTGCGATTATGTGGCCATTCGTTGGTACGAGCGCCGTCAGTACATGGGCGTACGCACCATCGTGCGAACGCAGATGATCGTCGTGCTCGCTGTCGTCTTCGTTGCCACCCTGGCCGCATGCTTTGTGGCCATCACGCGCGCCGATCGCAAGGACGCGTATCGCAGCATGCAATCGACGCTCGCATACGTGCGCGACCAGTGCCTTGGCCGATGGGCACGTGTCGAGGAGCTGGAGGCGACGGGCGAGCTCGGCAAGCTCTCCAGCGACGCGCAACGTGCGATTGCGGATGACGTTTCCGTACGAAGCGCCGTGGAAGAGTACTCGCAGGACCTGGGTACGCTTGTCATTGTCAGAGACGGTGTGGTGTTCTGCTCGAACAATAATGCATATCCTGCGGGCGAAGTCTTTCGGGACGCCTTTGGGCAGGACGGCACAGAGTTCGTGGCGTCACTCGCCCGCACGGCCTCCATGGAACAGACCCTCATGGTCAACGCCGTTGACAGGACGGAGCTAGCCTACGCTTGTGGCGTTGCCGTAGACGACGACTGCTACGTGCTTATGGAGAGAGGCTTTTCCAGCGTCTTTGACCATCGACGCGAAACCATGGCGGGAGCCACGTTGGTGGCAATCGCCATGATTGCGGTCACGTACTATCTGGGCTCTCGTCTGTTGCAGAAGGTGCTCATCGGGCCGATCGACCGCACAAACGCCTCGCTCGAGCAGATCGTGCATGGAGACCTTGAGGTCATCTTGAGCGAGACGGGAAGCGTCGAGTTTGCCTCACTTTCGGCCGAGATCAACGAGACGGTGGACCGACTCAAGGGATGGATCGGTGAGGCAGAGCGGCGCATGGAGAGCGAGCTTGCCGCTGCGCGTGCCATCCAAGAGAGTGCGTTGCCCACGGTCTTTCCTTCGATTCCCGATGCCTTCGAGCTGTACGCCTCCATGGAGCCCGCACGCGAGGTCGGTGGCGACTTCTACGACTTCTTCATGCTGGACGACCACACGGTCGGGTTTCTTGTTGCTGACGTGAGCGGCAAGGGCGTTCCTGCGGCGCTCTTCATGATGCGAGCAAAGAACGAGCTTGCCAGTCGCATGCAATCGGGCATCGACCTGCTCGAAGCCATGATGCTGACAAACGAGCATCTGTGCGAGGGCAACGATGCGCTTACCTTTGTCACGGTGTGGGCGGCAACGTTCGACTGGAGCACGAACACGCTGACGTTCGTGAATGCCGGGCACAATGAGCCGCTCCTGTTGCGGGACGGACGCTGGGAGTGGTTGCGCGGTAGCGATGGTCCCATCATGGGGTTTTCGGAGTTTGCCGTGTTCGAGAAGCGCACGCTTACGCTTGCCGCCAACGACGAGCTGCTTCTCTTTACCGATGGCGTGACGGAGGCCATGAACGCCGATTCCAAGCAGTACCGCGAGGCGCGCCTCAAGGAGCTGGTGGAACAGAACGTCGAGCTTGCCCCACGCGACCTCGACACAGCGATCCGTGCCGACCTAGCAACGTGGGCGGCCGGAGCAGAGCAGTCGGATGACATTACTATCCTGGTCTTCCGCGTGTGCTAGCTGCTAGGGAAGAGAAGAGGGTGAAGACAGGCTTGCGGGCTACTACTCGTGTTAGGGCACGATACTCGAGACCATGAGTGGCCCTCGCCGAAGCTCAACTGTGCGGCCTGCACACAATAGACTATCATTGCCACTATGCAGGCACATCAAAGGATGAGCTATTGGCGATGATGGAGGAAGCACATGAGAGGTAAGACGAATTCCTCGGCGGCCTTCTTACTCGATGCCATGCGTGCCTCCCGCGTGCGAGCCAGTCACGGGTGACATTATCGCAGACCCTCCGGACACATGAGGAGCCTTGCGGGTGAGCGTGTCCACGCTTCACAGGGTTTCGACGCTGCTACAACATAGAGAAGCCGTAGCATGGTTGTACGGTCATGCGAAGCTCCTCAGCTCCTGTGGGGCGAGCCTCCTGCCCATGACCTCGTCTATCGTCATGGCGGCCGCCCGCTTGGCGTCTGCGTCTGCGCTCGCGTAGATGTTGAGCGTCATTGCCGCGTTGGCGTGTCCCATGATGGAGCTCACGGTCTTGACGTCGATTCCCTCGGCGATTGCGAAGGTGGCGAAGGTGTGCCGGAGGTCGTGGAAGGTCGGCCTCCTGCCTTGTGTTCCCACGAGGCCCATGGAGTCGGCGAGGGCCTTCCAAGGCCTCCAGAGGCCATGCGGCTTCATGAACGAGCCGTCCACCTCACCGAGGACGTAGATCTGGGACATGCGCTCCTCCGAGGGCTCGAGGCCCGCGATGATGAGCTCAGTCTCCTGAGCGTCCTTCCTAGCCTTCAGCTTCTCCGCAAGGGCGATCGTGAGGGGGATGTCTCGCACGCTCGTGCGCGTCTTGGGAGGCTTGACGTAGTACTTTCCGTTGTCGCGCGCCACGGACCTCCTCACCCAGAAGGTGCGGCTCTTGAGGTCCACGTCGGCCCACCTGAGGCCGCAAAGCTCGCCCTCGCGCATTCCTGTGGAGAGCGCCATGAGTACGGCGAGGTTGAAGGGGGTGTCCGCGGCAGCGTCGAGGTACGTGAGGAGCGCGCGCCTCGTGCGCTCGCTGAGGGCGTTGGGCATGGGGTCCTCCGCCTTGGGAGGCCTCACGGCGGAGAGCGGGTTCCTGGGGATGAGGTCGGCCTGGACGGCCTGCTCGCAGGCGCTCTTGAGCAGGACGTGGGCCTTGCGTACCGTGGTGCCCGAGAGGCCGTCCTTGAG
>OMWB01000046.1 GCA_900314645.1 uncultured Actinomycetes bacterium | reverse complement strand
TCGCTGACCACAAGCTGGGCATTGGCGGGAAGCTTGGCGTCTTCGGTCGGGTCTACGGAGACGGCATAGTCGATCCCCTCGACAGACAGCGTCCCAGACAGATACGCCTCGGACCCGGCGACAGGCTCGGCTTCGGCATAGTCGTTTGACGTGGCGTCGTCTCTTGGCTCGTCGGCGACAGTCCCTTCGGCTGCGGCTTCGTCCTCGGTTGCAGCTTCCGCCACAAGAGACTCGCCATCGCTGGCCGCGATTTCTTGGGCCACTTCGGACTCGACATCGGTATCGCCTGCCGCAGGCGCCTCGTCCGCGCCTGGCGCCTCAACCCCACTCTCGTCGATCACGCTAGTTGGAGTCTCGACAACCTCAGCTGACCCACCGTCAATGCCGACCATCTCCGCCAACGCGTTAGTGGGCAGCATGGACAGCAGCATTGCGACCGACACAAGAATGGTCAGTGTCTTCCGTCTTCCATTCATGGGCTGCATTCCTTCCGAGCCGGATGCCCTTAGGCGATTGCTCCGTTTGTGCTCCGTTTTGGACGCCATCATGGGTATTCTCCGTGTTCCCGCTTCATCAAACAAATCTCGCGAGCATTCTGTTTCGTTTTAGCACTTTTCAGCTTATCACAGACTACCTTTAAGACCCCCCGCAAGATAGGATTCGATTACTCTCAGGTGCAGCTTGAGTACGACATTAAACCTTGAGCCAGCGTAAAGCCGAAGTGCACGGTCATGCAGGCAGAATGAAAGGCACCCCTCCATGAGGCCCGCGCTTCGCACCATATCCGCATCGGGTACGGCGTGCTCGCTGGTGCGCGTGCTCTTGGCGCATCGTCATGCCCACCCCTGCGTTGGTCCGCATGCACCTAAGACCAGCCTGTTTGAACGCGCGCTATGCGGGATTCGATTCCCCATACAGACGATATGAGCAGGACATAAAACTTTGAAGCCCCTCCTGCATGCATATCCGCGGATTAGGCCGACAATGTTGAGTGTCTAATTCACCGTGGCGGCCACGCCACAATCATGGAAGGGGCTTCCAATGATCAATGCTACCACCTTTGTAGGGCTCGACGTCCACGCCCGCTCGATAAAGGCCGTCGCGATCGACGTGATGACCGGCGAGGTGAGGTCCGGGTCCTTCGGCTACGACCACGTCGCCGTGGCCGACTGGGTCCGCTCGCTGCCGCAGCCCGCCAAATGCGTGTACGAATCAGGCGTCACCGGCTTCGACCTGCAGAAGAAGCTCTCGGCGCTCGGCGTCGACTGCGTCATCGGGGCCGTCTCGAAGATGATCAAGCCCGCCGCGGACAAGAGGAGGAAGAACGACCGCAACGACGCCGAGTTCCTCGCCAGGATGCTGGCCGTGGGCAACATCGTGGAGGTGTGGGTGCCCGACGACGAGTGCGAGGCGGCCAGGGACCTCACCCGCGCGCTGGAGGACGCCCGCGAGGAGGTGGCGCGCTCCAAGCAGATGCTGTCGAAGTTCCTGCTCAGGCACGGGTGCGTCTTCGACGAGAAGACCCCCACCGGGCGGAGGAGGGGCAACTGGACCGCCGCCCACTGGGCCTGGATTGGGGCCATCTCGTTCCCGCAGAAGGCCGACAACGACGTGCTGGCCTACTACATCGACCGCGTGAGGCAGGCGATGGAGGACAAGAGGCGGCTGGACGGCCTGGTCGCGGCCGAGGCCGCCAAGCCGCGCTGGAAGGAGAGGGTGGACTCGCTGCGCTGCCTGAAGGGCGTCGAGACCGCGACCGCCGCCGACCTGGTCTTCGAGGCCGGGGAGTTCTCCCGCTTCAAGAACGCCAGGTCGTTCGCCGCCTGGATAGGGCTCACGCCCTCCGAGCACTCCAGCGGCGAGAGCGAGAGGAAAGGCGGCATCACCAAGGCGGGCAACCGGCACCTGAGGAGGTCGCTCGTCGAGGCCGCATGGCACTACCTCAACGCCTCCCCGCACTCGAAGGACCTGGCGGAAGGCCAA
Source organism: uncultured Actinomycetes bacterium (assembly GCA_900314645.1). Taxonomy (GTDB): domain Bacteria; phylum Actinomycetota; class Coriobacteriia; order Coriobacteriales; family Atopobiaceae; genus UBA1367. The sequence continues at coordinate 892 of OMWB01000046.1, read as the reverse complement.
GCCCCCGACCCGGCTGCCAGGAGGCACGCCGCGAAGGGCGTGCGCAGGCTCGTCGGGAGGAGGGCCTCCATGCTGGAACGCGGGGTCCACAAGAACAAGGCGAACGTGGCGACGGCCCGCGAGCTCGCGTGCTGGGCGTGGGCCATCGGCTGCATGGCCGAGGGGGCATAGGGCGACGCCCGGACGCCGCTGGCACAGCGTCTCCCATCCCATCCTGCGGTCGGATCCGAGGCCGTTGGGGCGAACCCCAGTCTCTCTTTTTGCGAGCGCCGAAGCCGGCGCCACCCGCGCCAAAAGACTGTCGTATCGACGAGGTAACCCCAGCCGTAGCAACGGATTGCCCAGCGCAGGCGCGCCACGGGCGGATATTAAACTGCAAAGACGAGCGTCGGACAGACACGCCAAGGTCGCCGCAGGGAGGGTTGAGATAGAGATAGGCCCTGGCCCGAATTATTTTGGGTCAGGGCCAACTTTGCCTCTTGACAATGTCCTGCTCATATTAAAGAGGCGGTGGGCCGTTTGGTCCGCCGCCTCTTCAGTGACGTCTCGTGCCTCCGAGCCTACGCCGTCACGTAGGCGGCTCCGTCGCCCCACTGCCAGCTGCCAGGCTGCCCTGCAGCCGCGGCCGCGAGCTCGAAGTGCAGCTTCGCGATGCCGAGGTCGGTCTCCTCGAGCTTGAGCTTGTGCGTCCTGAGCGTGGCCGTGAGCGTCGTGCCGTCCCACGTGAAGGTCACGGGCTGGCCGTTGACGGCGGAGGGGCCCGCGATGACCGCATCGATGCCCGCGCGAATCCAGGCAGGTGCCTCGTCGTAGCTTGCGACACCCTCGAGGTAGGAGCTGGGCTTGCGGTCACGGCTGCGGATGCCCGCGCGGATGGTGCGCTGCTTGAGCG
>OMWB01000035.1 GCA_900314645.1 uncultured Actinomycetes bacterium | reverse complement strand
CATTGTACAGGGGCCGTGCGTCAGCATGCCCAGTCTTCGACATGGCTGTCCCGGCTGTCACCGCTGACGAAACCCGGTAAAGAAATAGGTTGACACAAATTGACAGCTGACCGCTGCCATACGGCAGCTAACGCCTCCGCTCGGGGCTTGCGAGAGCGACGCTGGCGGCCTGCTTGTTGATGAGGATCTTCCTGCCTACGCGTTCGTAGGGGAGCCTCCCGCTCTCGATGAGACGGTAGACCCTTCGCCTGTCGACTTGGAAGTAGAGCTCAACTGCTCGCACGTCGAGCCAGATGTCCGAGTCGGGCATCGATGAGTTGGCGAGCGAAAGCCTGTCAAGGTCCGCCTTGCACCGCGGGTGCAGGCGGTCCTCCTTGATCGCCCTTCTGATTGAGGCGTCTATCCCGGACATCTCGTTCTCCCTCGTCATGAGGTTGTCCCGTAAGGGGAGGGCGGTCCCTTTATAGAATCTGGAGATGTCTGCTGCACGCTGCATGGGATGACCAACTATCACGTGCAATCAGACGGTATCCGCATCACAGAACCTGCACGATTGTTGCCCCAGAGAAACTGCCGAGTTTGCGCAGTTCAAGCACGCTGCTTGTGGCCACTTGTGGCCAGTTTGTGGCCATAGACAAAGAAAAAGGTCAGGGGAATTACACCCCTGACCTGCGATTTCATGGTCGGGACGACTGGATTCGAACCAGCGGCCTCACGGTCCCGAACCGTGCGCGCTACCAAACTGCGCCACGTCCCGACATAGTGCCATATGTCAACTCTCCGGAGGGCACGTCTCCGGTGTCTCCGAACGACCGCCTGCGAACTCCAGTCGACCGCCCATCGACGCCCTGCGAATCGGTTAAGCGGCAGCGCCGCAAACCCGTTCCGCGCGGGTTTTGTGGCCACGTTTGTGGCCACGCTGTGGCCCATTTGTGGCCAACAACACACCAACGAGCCGTTTACCTGCGACTCCTCGGCTTTGGGAATTAGGTAGTGAAACTACGTTCCCTAGCTCCCGAACCGTGCGCGCTACCAAACTGCGCCACGTCCCGATGCAATGGGATATTCTAGCAAAAACCGCGCTATAAACAAGCGAGAATGTGAGCAAGATTGGAAGTGCTCCGGTGCGTCTAGGGGGCTTCCCCAGGACGCAGCGGAGCACGCCAGAGGGAGGAGCAACATGACCACAGCAGCAGACCTTACCTGGTGGCAGAAGACCATCGCATACGAGGTGTATCCCAAGAGCTTCCTTGACACGCGCGGTCAGGGCACCGGAACCATCGCGGGCATCACGTCAAAGCTCGACTACCTGGCCTCGCTGGGCGTCGGCGCCATCTGGATCACGCCCTTCTACAAGAGCCCCATGGTGGACAACGGCTATGACGTGCAGGATTACTACCAGATTGACCCGTCGTTCGGCACGATGGAAGACATGGACGAGCTCATCGCGCGTGGCCGCGAGAAGGGCATCCGCGTCGTGATGGACCTCGTGTTCAATCACACCTCCGAGGAGTGCGCATGGTTCAAGGAGTCGCGCAAGAGCCGCGCCAACGCCTACGCCGACTGGTACATCTGGAGCGACGCGAAGCCTGACGGCAGCGAGCCGACCAACTGGCGCAGCATCTTTGGTGGTAGCGCGTGGGCATGGTGCGAGGAGCGTCAGCAGTACTACCTGCACACCTTTGCTCCGCAGCAGCCCGACCTCAACTGGGAAAACCCCGCCGTGCGCAAGGCGCTCTTCGACGTCGCCAACTTCTGGGCGGACAAGGGCGCAGGCGGCTTCCGCATTGACGCCATCACCTACATCAAGAAGCCGGCCGTTTTCGCGGATGGCCCTGCCGACGGCGAGGACGGCATGTACGCGGTGCATGCCGCGACGGCAAACACGCCCGGTATCCTCGACTTCCTTCACGAGTTCAAGGCTGCGGTGCGCGACGGGCGCGACATCTTCATGGTGGGCGAGGCCAATGGCGTGGCGGCCGACGAGCTTGGTGATTGGGTCGGAACCAACGGCGTCTTTGACCTGCTCTTCGAGTTCAGCCACACGCACATTCCCATGGGCGAGGCCGAGATTTGGTGCAAGCCGGCGCAGTGGAAGCTGACCGACCTGAAGCGCGTGCTCACCGCCTCGCAGAAGGCTACCGCAACAAACGGCTGGTACCCGGCCTTCTTTGAGAATCATGACCAGCCGCGCTCCACCGTCAACTTCTTCCGCTGCGAGGGCTCGACTGCTGCCAAGGCCAAGGCGCTCGGCACGGTGCTGTTGATGCAGCGTGGCACGCCGTTCCTCTATCAGGGAGAGGAGCTTGGCTACAGCAATCGCGTCTGGGGTTCGATTGACGAGTTCGATGACCTGCAGACGCGCTCGCAGTACGAGTTTGCGCTGACGGAAGGCTTCACGCCCGAGCAGGCGCTGGCCGCGTGCAACCGCTTCAGCCGCGACAACGCGCGTACGCCCATGCAGTGGGACGCGAGCGCACATGCCGGCTTTACCACGGGGACGCCCTGGCTGCCCGTGCACGCAGACTATGCCGAGGTCAACGTCGAGGCGGAGTCGGCGGATCCTGACTCCGTGCTCAACTGGTATCGCCGTCTGGCTGAGCTGCGGCTCTCGCGCGACGAGCTTCTGGCGGGCTCTTACGAGGAGCTTATGGCTGACTCCGAGCAGATTTACGCCTATCGCCGCGCCGGTGAGACGAGCACGGCTGTGATGCTGGCCAACCTCTCGGACGAGGCCGCTACGTACGATGCGGCGCTGGTCGAGGGCCTTGAGCTGCTTGCCGGTACGCACGGTGCCACCGAGGTCGGCACGCTTCGCCCGCTCGAGGCCGTCGTCTTCGCCACCAAGTGAGTGACCCTTGGGGGGTAGCCCCTTTCGGTCACCAGTGACGGACGATCAGGACGGAGGCTTCTGTCCGAGAGTCGGACAGAAGCCTCCGTCCTGATCGTCCGCATATGGTTGAGCAACCATCCCAGTTCTCTTGTATCATCATGAGACAGGGAAGGAATAGTGGGGAAGGGGCCGTATGGAACGATTGCTTGCGCGCTATACCAACAGCTACTTAAGCTACGTCATCCTGTTCTTCTTCTACGACCTTGCGTTTGCGCTGTTCAGTGCCCTCATCTCGGTCTATCTCATCGGTAAGGGCTACTCGGCCAGTCAGGTGTCGCTGCTCATCTCGGCGGCGTCGCTGGCCAACATGGTCACGCAGCCCATCATCGGAAACCTTACCGAGCGCTTCGGTATGCGTCCGGTCAACATGGTGCTGTTCGGTGCTTCCTGCTTCGCTGCGGGCCTCTTCGTAATGGCACCGAACTTTGCCATCATCGTCATCGCCTATGCGCTCATGAACCTCATCATGAACGGCGTCAACCCGGTGGTTGAGCGCATGGCCACCTCCAGCCCGTACAGCTACGGCAGCGTGCGCATGTGGGGTTCCATCGGCTTTGCCGCAGGCACGCAGCTCACGGGCCTGCTGTACGACCACATCGCGCCAGTCGCGCCGTACGTGGCGTTCATCTTCGCGATGCTCCTCGCCATCTTGGGGTTCTGGGGCACCAACCCGCGTGTTCCCGAGGCCGAGACGGCCAACATCGAGAACGACGGCGAGCCCGTCTCCACCAAGGACCTGCTCACCAACAAGCTCTTCCTGTACTACCTCGTGCTGCAGGTGCTCTTTGCCGCGGTGACCGGCGCCGCGTACTCGTTCTGCGCCGCGTATCTCACCGACAAGGGCCTCGATGCGTCGCTGGCGTCCACGTTCCTTGCGGTGGCCGCGCTCATCGAGATTCCGCTTTTGCTCTTCTCGTCCAAGTTCATGGACAAGATCTCAAACAAGGTCCTGCTTCTGGGCGTGTTTGCGATGGTCGTCATCGAGATGGTGATCTACGGCCTCAATATGCCGCTGCCGCTCATCATCGTGGCCACGTTCATCGGCCGCCATCCGCCCGCAATCATCAACATCATGACCAACATGAAGGTGGTCAACACCATCGTGGACCCGCGCCAGCAGATCACGGGCCTGGCCTTGGTCAAGACCTGCCAGAGCTTTGGCACCATCATTTCCAACAACATCGGCGGCCGCATTGCCGACGCCGCGGGCTACCCCGCCATGTTCATGTTCCTGCTGGCCATGATCGCCGTTGGTCTGGTGGGCGTGGTGTTCTTCAGGGTCCCGTCTGGCAACGACAAGAAGCTCTTCTCGTAAGAACGCGCGGCTCCGTCCGCAGAAGAAAGGACTGACATGGCTCAACTCCAGCTCGTCGTCGACCACGGCAAACGCCACGAGGTTATTCGCGTCGCAGACCTGTTGGCCGACTACGTGGACATCATCGAGATCGGCTATCCCGAGCTCATCACCTTTGGCTTGGACATCGTCAAGGAGATCCGCGAGGCGCATCCCAACGTGACCCTGTGCGTGGACGCAAAGGTGTTCCACGGCGGCACGGGCGTCACGCGGCGTTGCTTTGAGGCCGGTGCCAACATCGTCACGGTGCTCGCGAGTGCGCCTAACCCCGTTATCCAGCAGATGGTTCGCCATGCGCGCGAGTACAACGGCAAGATCATGTGCGACATGGACGGCGTAAAGCGTATTGGCCAGCGCACCGCCGAGGTGGACGGCCTGGGCGTCAACTATGTGAGCATCGCTTCGGGCTTCCTGATGGAGCACGAGTACGACCTCCACAAGCGCAATCATGGCTCCATCTTCCAGCTGCGGCCGCTTGAGCTGGCCGGGGCCGTCAAGCGCAACCTGATTCACGCGGGCCTCGCCATCGGTACGGGCGTCAACATGGAGAACATCGACATGGTCATGAAGCTGAAGCCCGAGATTGTGATGGTTGGCCGCGGCATCTTCCATAACGATGAGGATCCCACGACCGACCGCGCGCCGGCGCCAGAGATCATGCGCGACCGCGCCACGCAGCTTCGCAAGGCTATCGGGTCTCTACAAGTGCCTTCATTTCCACCTAGTTACTAACTAGGAATTACGTTGACATGGCTCAAAAGCATGCCTATGCTCATAATCACCAAGTCAGTAACTAGGAATTAGGAGCGCCCATGCACGCCACGACCGCAATGTGTTGTCAGATGTGTTGCCACAACGCATGGCTGTCGCCTGCACGTCGCGCCTAGACCGACAACAAGCATCCGGCAGCCCTGCGGTGGGCTGCCCTCCGGGGCCCAAAAGGGCCCTTTTTGTTAGACGGCAACCCACGGCTTCGAGATAGCACGACCGCACGTCAGAACGAACGCACCACGCAAAACCGCACGTCACAGTACCTAAAGCACGTCGCAACAAAAGGAGAGGATCATGCAGTTCGCAACCAAGGTAGAGGCCCTCATCGGCAAGACCCCGCTCATCGACCTGACCGCACTTGGCACTGGCAGCGCCCGCATCCTGGGCAAGTACGAGGCCACCAACCCCGGCGGCTCCGTGAAGGACCGCATCGCACGCGCCATGCTCGACGCGGCCGAGAAGGATGGCCGTCTGGCCGCTGGTGGCACCGTCATCGAGCCCACGTCCGGCAACACCGGCGTTGGCCTGGCAATGCTTGCTGCCGCGCGCGGCTACCGCATGATCCTCGTCATGCCCGACACCATGAGCATCGAGCGCCGCCGCCTTGCAGCTTCCTACGGTGCCGAGATCGTGCTGACCCCGGGCGCCGAGGGCATGAAGGGCGCCGTCGCCAAGGCCGACGAGCTCGCCGCAGAGATTCCGGGTGCCATCATCGCGGGCCAGTTTGTGAACCCCGCCAATCCGCAGGCCCACTACGAGACCACCGGCCCCGAGGTCTGGGACGCCACCGAGGGTACCGTTGACGCGCTGGTTTCTGGCGTGGGCACCGGCGGCACCGTCTCTGGCACCGCGCGCTTCCTCAAGGAGCACAAGGCCTCCGTCAAGGCCATCGCCGTGGAGCCGGCCGAGTCTCCGGTCCTCTCGGGTGGAGCGCCAGGCAAGCATCGCATTCAGGGCATCGGCGCTGGCTTCGTGCCCGACACCTATGATGCCTCTGTCATTGACCAGGTGGTTACCGTCACCTCTGACGACGCCATCGCCACGAAGCGTCGTCTCGCCGCTGAGCTGGGCGTTCTCGTAGGCATTTCGTCTGGTGCTGCTGTGTCTGCGGCACTCGCGCTCGATGCCACGGGCGAGTACGAAGGCAAGACCATCGTGGCCATCCTCCCCGACACTGGTGAGCGCTACCTCTCCCTCGACGCGTAAGCTCGAGAGCGCTCTGTCCCCAATGTCCCACTCGGTGGGACACCCAGCCCGGAGGTTTCTGTCCCACTAAGTGGGACAGAAACCTCCGGGCTGGGTGTCCCGCGGGGAGTTTGCTATGCTCAACGGGTCCACAAACCGAGCAGAGAGGAGCTCGCCATGCCCGTCATCCACACCTACTCGTCCACGCCCATCCCAGAGGCTGCCCGCGAGAACCTGAAGGCCATCTACGGCAAGGCCATCGCCGCCGTCCCCGGCAAGAGCGAGACCTGGCTCATGTGCCTCTTTGAGGAGAACGTGCCCACCTACCACGGCGGAACCAACGACGAGCCCGCTGCCTACGTCACGGTTGACGTGTTTGCCCGCGAGGCCGTGAAGCGCGCCGCATGGGATTCCATGACCCCCACCATCTGTGACGCGCTGCAGGCCCAGTTGGGCGTCAACCCCGCGCGCATCTACATCAAGTACGGTGAGTCCGCCAACTTCGGCTGGAACGGCATGAACTTCTAACGGAAAGACAACGCGCGACCTTAGGGGGTAGCCCCCTAAGGTCGCGCATGCAGGCGTTAGTCCTTTTCGACCCAGGTGTGTCCGCACTTGTTGCAGTACCACACCTTGATGGTGCCGCCAAAACCATCCGGCTTGGTCTCGACCAAGACCACGTCCTCGCTGCCGCACTGCGGGCAATCGGGCTCAAGCAGCCAGTTATCAAGCGCGTTGCCGCTCAGGGTATTGTCAGCCATGATCTCTCCTTTGGTCGCTCTGTACCCACACTCTATCCAACCCAGGCCACCGCAAGCAAGAAGCACGCCACAGGCGGGCGCTTGGCGTCTGTTTGCGCGCGCCTGCCGTGCGAGAGTGTCAACGTTCTCGCAGGTGAGATAGGCTAAATGCAACTCCCACCTGCGGAAGGAGCTGCCATGGCGAGCCACATGAGCATCGAGGTCGAGCAACGTCCCAAGCGTAACCTGAAGGCATCCTTCCTCATACTTGTGGTGCTCTTGGCCATCGCGGCCGGGTGCATGTTTGTGGCCGACCGCGTCCAGCATGACAACGGTCGCGTAGCCATCGAGGACGGCTACATTTCCACCGACTGCGGTGACGTGGCCTACAAGCTCTACATCCCGCCGACGGCCACGCCCGAGACACCCGCGCCGGGCGTGCTCCTTCTCCACGGCTACCAGAACGACCACGAGACCAACGCCGCTTACGCCATCGAGCTCGCGCGGCGCGGCTACGTGGCGCTTTCCATTGACTGCTACGGCCACGGAGCGACGAAGTGCGGCCTCACCTCGCGCGGCTACGTCAACCACGTGGTGAAGGTCAACTACGGCAACGATTCCGAGGCAGACGGCACGTTCGTGCAGATAGGCGGCCCCACGCGCTACCGCATCCTCATGAACTTCTCCAACCTCAGCTTCTTTGACGACCACTACACCCGTGACGCCGAGGGCAACGACATGCGCGACACCACGGTGGGTGGCGCCTCCGCGTACGCCTATCTGGCGAGCCTGCCCTACGTGGACCCCACGCGCCTCGCGCTGACGGGCCACTCCATGGGCACGTGGTCGAGCTGGTCGGTGGCGGCGGCCTTTGCCAACAGCACCGACGAGGCGGGCAAGAGCATCGCGCCCAAGGCCATCGTGCTGCAGTGCGGCGAGCTCTTCCGCCAGCTTCCTACCGTTTACGACGTGGAGCACATCCACTTCAACAACGTGCTGCTCCTGCAGGCCAAGTACGACGAGTTCAGCTACTTCCGCGACTACCAGCTCAACGTAACGGATGACCTGCTCAAGACCCCGCTGCGCTACGAGTTCCTCGGCACAACGGCCGAGGGCGCGGCCTGGGACAAGACCTTCGGCACCTTTGCCGACGGAACTGCCCGCCGCATAGAGCTGCTCAACACCAACCACCGCCTGACCACGCACAACCGCCAGGGCTTGGCCACGGCGCTCGAATGGTTCGGCACGGCACTGGACCACCAGACCTCGCTTGCGCCAACCGATCAGGTGGCCATGATCAAGGAATGCCTGGTACTGGCCGCAATGCTCGCTTCGCTCTTTGCGATGCTTCCGTTGCTCAACCTGCTTCTGGCCGTGCCGATCTTCAACCCCGTGCAGCAGGGCCTGCCCGACCGCTCCACGCTGAAGGGCGCCGGTTCCTGGATCTTCGCAGCGTTCCTCACCATCGTGCTCTCGGCCGCGTCATTCCCCTTCATGACGCAGCTCGGCCACGGCCTCCTGCCGCTGCCCGAGAACATCTTCAAGATGACGGTGGGCAACGGCTTTGTGGGCTGGTATCTCACGCTCATCGTCATCATGCTGGTGACCACGGCTCTTGGCGTGCATCAGGCGCACAAGAGGGGAGAGCGCTACAACCTGCAGGCCGTGGGCCTCTCGTCTGGCGCGGGCGCTGGCCAGACCATCCTCATGATTATCGAGGCTCTTATCCTGGCCGTGCTCATGGCTGGCATGGTGTACGGGCTGAACTACGCGTTCTACCGCTTCTTCGGCCTTGACCTGCGCTTTATTTGGCCGTTCTTCCGCACGGTGGACAAAGAGCGCGCCATGCAGTTCCTCATCTACATCCCCATCTTCGCGCTCTTCTACGTGCTCAACAACTCCAAGATCATGGCAGGCGAGCGCACGGCTGCGAGCTACCACGAGGGCTTTGGCTGGGCGCTCATCGACTGGTTCAAGAACTTCGTGCTGATGGCCGGCGGAATCCTTTGCGTGGTGGCGCTTGAGTACGTGCCGTTCTTCTTGGGCATCGGCCCTGGCGCAGACGTGTATCTGGGCTCCACCTTTGGCGGCCCGTTCATGTCCATCCTCATCCTGTTCGTGCCTCAGGTGCTGTTCTTCAGCGTTTCCTGCACGTACTGCTATCGCAAGACGGGCAACGTCTACACGGGCGCGTTCCTGGCCGCCATCCTCGCGTGCTGGATCGTGACCGGCGGCTCTACGTTCCTATAGAAACGCGCGCGGCTGTGGTGTCTGGCACCACAGCCGCGCGGTAGCTACTAAGCGAAGACGCTACCAGCCATAGTAGTAATAGTCGGTGCCGCGGTCGCGACTGCGGTCACGGCCATCGTACCCGTCGCCGTAGCCTTGCTCGCCGCCCGGGACGCCGTATCCCCATGAGTCATACGTGTCGAGGTAGCGCTCGATCTCGTCGATGACGTCCCAGTCCACGGTCACGGTGCGGTCGTCGTAGTAGTAGGTGACGTTCCCGCCGTCAAACTCCCACGAAACTGAGCCGTCGCTGCTGCTGTCGTCCGTGTCGTCCCACGAGTCATCGCGGTTTATGTAGGAGTAGTAGCCGTCCGTCTCGTCGGGGTTTTCATCGGGGGCATCCTCATCCTCGGAGCCCGTGTCATGCCCCGTAGAGTCGCCAAAGTCCCAGGTAAACGTGTGGGGCCCATGCCTCGGGGAGTCTTCAGAGGAGCGTCCGTCCTCGTCCGTCTCCTCCTCCGAGATCCAGTCTTCGGAAGGCTCCTCCTCAGCTGGCTCTTCCTCGGCTACGTACTCCTCTTCGTCGTACGACTCTTCCTCAGGCTCCGCCGTCTCAACGGGCGTGACCTGAACGGGCGTCGCGATCTTGGGGGTTGCCTGCTCGGTGGGCGTGGGCACGCCAAACAGCCCTACGTGGGTTTGGCGCGAACCTGCGCTTCGAACGCCCATGGCCAGCGCGATGGCCGCAAGCACGGCAGCCACGCCCAGCCTCCGCCAGCTGAACCCAGGCAATGCCGGGGGCGTCTGCGTGGCGGATTGCCAGGGAACTGGCGGCCGACCGGGGCTCTTCTCTTCCACAGGGCCAAGGTCGATGGGAGTCACAAAGGGGCGTAGCACCGTCTCGTCGAGGCTCGCGACGGCGGCATCCTGCTCTTGCCGGTGCTCTTGCTCAAACTCGCCCTCGACGGCAAGCTCAGCCTCGGCCTCGGCGGTAACCTCGGCTTCGGCCTCAGTCTCAAGCATCGGCTCGGGCTCAGGAAGCTGTGTTGTGGGGGTGGATTCGGTGGCTTCGGGGGCGTTGAGGTGCTCTTCGGTCATGGTGCCTCCTCTAACGGTGCTACAAGCCGTTTATTCCCCGGCGGCACACAAAGCACAGGTGCCTGTGTATCCTTCACAGAACACGCAGGTACCTGATAGCTCTTTCAGGAATGCTTGGCAGCGCCTACAGCGTGTCGAGCGCCACCTGCTGGAACTCGACGCCGCCCAGCGCGTCGTGTCGCAGCACGTTGACGTGCGTAAACCCGCACGCGATGGCTCGCTCCACCGCCGTCTCGAACCCGCCGGCCAACAGGTCGCGATGATGCGCGTCCGAGGTGATGAGAATCTCCCCGCCAAAGTCGTGCAGCGCGCGCAGGAGCGAGCGTCGCGGGTACAGCTCCGCCTTGCGCCCCCGGTTGAACGCCCCGCAATTGATCTCGAAGGGGACGCCCTGCCCAACTAGGTGCTCCATGGCCTCGAGTGCCGGCCCCACATAGCGCGGGTCCTCCTCGTCAAAGGCGTGCAGGTCGTCGTTGAAGCGGGTTACCAGGTCAAAGTGCCCCACAAACGTGCACTGCGTGCGGTCGTACACCTGGGCCTCAAACTCATAGTAGGCGCGGCAATAGGCATACCAGTCCCCACCAAAGAACTCGCGGCAGCAGCGTTCGGAGACCTCAGCGCTCCAGTCGACGCAGCCGTCGTGCGGGGTGCCCACGGGAATGTAGTGCGTGGAGCCAATTACGAATTCGGCCCCGGGGCAGTGCGAGCGGTCCCACAGGTTGTCGAGCTCCGCTCCCAGCAAGATGTCGAGCTCGCCTGCGTGCGCGGCGCGCAGGCGCAAGACCTCAGCGCTATAGGCACTCCAATCCATGGGAATGTCCGGATCGACGTGGCTCGAGAAGCCTAGCGCGAAAAAGCCCAGCTCAAGTGCCCTGTCAACCATCTCTTCTGCCGTGCTTTCACCGTCGCAGAAGGTGGAGTGCGTGTGGTAGTTTGCCCGCAGCATCGCCGATCCCTACTTTTGCAAACACCCACAATTTCGGCACTGGGAGGTGTTAGGCCCGCAAAACCGCAGGATTGCCGCCTCCAAAGCCGTACCAGTCCAAAAATGTGAGTGTTTTAGTTTTTATCTTCTGAATTATCGCACGGCATCTGGGGTACAACGTCTCACGTCAATCAAAGAAAGGACCCGCCGTGAAGCAGTTCAAAACCGAGAGCAAAAAGCTCCTTGATCTCATGATCAACTCCATCTACACCAACCGCGAGATCTTCCTGCGCGAGCTCATCTCCAACGCCTCGGACGCCATCGACAAGCTGGCGTTTATGGCGCTGACCGACCCGAACGTGCAGCTTGGTTCCGACGAGCTGGCCATTCGCCTGTCGTTTGACAAGGACGCACGCACCATCACCGTGAGCGACAACGGCATCGGCATGACCGAGGAAGAGCTCGACCGCAACCTGGGCACCATCGCCCATTCTGGTAGTGAGGCCTTCAAGGAGGCCAACGCCGAGCACCAGGGTGAGGACATCGACATCATCGGCCAGTTTGGCGTGGGTTTCTACTCCACCTTCATGGTGGCCGACCACGTGCGCGTCATCAGCCGCGCCTATGGCTCTGACCAGGCCTTTGTTTGGGAGAGCGACGGCATCAAGGGCTACACGGTTACCCCTGCGGCGGCCGGCGAGCGCGACGGCGAGAACGACCATGGCACCGACGTCATCCTCTACCTGCGCGAGATTGAGGGTGAGGACAGCCCCGACAAGTACCTCTCTGAGTGGGGCCTGCGCGACCTCGTGCGCCGCTACTCCAACTACGTGCGTCACCCGGTGCAGATGATGGTCTCCAAGAGCCGCGAGCTGCCCAAGCCGGAGGACGCGGGCGATGACTACACCCCCGAGTACGAAACCTACCAGGAGCTCGAGACGCTCAACTCCATGACGCCCATCTGGAAGAAGCGCAGCTCAGATGTGGAGCAGTCCGACTACGACGAGTTCTACACCTCCACGTTCCACGACTGGGAGAAGCCTGCGCGCACCATCAGCTTCCATGCTGAGGGTGCCTTGAGCTACGACGCGCTGCTGTTCGTTCCGTCCCGCGCGCCGTTTGACCTCTACAGCAAGGACTACGAGAAGGGCCTCGCGCTGTACTCCTCCAACGTGCTGATCCAGGAGAAGTGCGCCGACCTGCTGCCTGACCACTACAACTTCGTGCGCGGCGTGGTTGACAGCCCCGATGTCACGCTCAACATCAGCCGCGAGACGCTGCAGCACAACTCGCAGCTCCGCGCCATCGAGCGCCGCGTCGAGCGCAAGGTGCACGACGAGCTGACCGCCATGATGCGCGACGACCGCGAGGCCTACGAGAAGTTCTTCGAGAACTTTGGCCGCGGCCTGAAGTTTGGCATCTACAACAGCTACGGCGCTTCCGCCTCCGACCTTGCCGACCTGCTGCTCTTCTGGTCCGCGCGTGAGGACAAGATGGTGAGCTTTGCTGAGTACGTCGCGGCGATGCCCGAGAGCCAGGACAAGATCTACTACGCGGCCGGTGACTCGCGCGAGCGCCTGGAGAAGACCCCGGTGGTCAAGAGCGCTGTCGATCATGGCTTTGACGTGCTGCTTTGTACGCAGGACGTGGACGAGTTCATGTTCCAGGCCATGCGTACCTACCACGCGGCGGCCGTCGCCGGCGACTCGGAGCACAAGGGCACCGACGAGCGCGACCTCGAGCTGACCAATGTCTCCACCGCCGACCTCGACTTTGCCACCGAGGAGGAGAAGGCAGAGGCCGAGAAGGCAAGCGAGGAGCACGCGAGCCTCTTTGATGCCATGAAGGACGCCCTGGGCGAGAAGGTTGTGGCAGTGCGCGCGTCCGCACGTGCCGGTGAGGCTCCCGCGTGCATCGCGACGGAAGGCCCCATCTCCCTTGAGATGGAGCGCATCATCTCCGAGGGCCCCGATGCTGGCATGGTTCCCGGCGCGCGCCGCGTGCTCGAGCTGAACGCCAGCCACCCCGTCTTCGCCAAGCTCGTTGCCGCCCAGGATGCTGGCGACGAGGCAAAGCTCTCCCTGTACGCAAGCCTGTTGTACGATCAGGCGCTGCTCGTCGAGGGCCTGCCCGTGGACGACCCGGTGGAGTTCGCCAAGAACGTCTGCGAACTGATGTAAGCAACGAGAAAGGGAAGGTTAGGGGTCAGAATATGGACCGCCCAAGCTTCCCAGCCTGCATTGTGAAGCTGGGCACCCTTCCAAAAGGTTGACGAAGCTGCCCGAGGCCGGGTGCTTGCTGTCGGGCGACTCGCGAAGCGGCACGCCGAAGGCGTGCGGAGCCCGGCGGCAAGCACCCGGCCTCGGGCAGCGCCTTTTTCGTTTGTCTTTTGAGAAGAGTGTTAGAGCGTAACCTTGCAGGGTAAGAAGTTGGTATACTTGCAAGGCTGTAGCGTTATGGCGCATGCCTGCGCAACCAGAAACAAAGGAAGGAAACACCATGAACCTCGGTCCTATGGAACTCATCGTCATTCTCGTCGTCGCACTGCTCATCTTTGGACCCAAGAACCTCCCGAAGCTCGGCAAGAGCCTTGGCCAGACGGTCAAGAACGTCCGTGAGGGCATGGAGGGCGACATGGACGAGGAGACCAAGAAGGTTGAGGCCCCCAAGGCGACTGAGGTCGTGGCCGACGCCGACGAGGACATCGAGGGTGACGTGGTGTTCTGCTCCAAGTGCGGCGCCAAGAACTCCGCCGACGCGGCGTTCTGCTCCAAGTGCGGCGCCAAGCTGTCTGAGTAGCAAGTATTTTCGCGGGCGCCGTTGCGTCCGTTGCACGTGATCACTAAGTAGAGGGGCTGCACCACATGGCTGCAAAAGAGATTGTCCTGACACCTGAAGGCCGCGAGGAACTCCTCAGGGAGCTCGAGTGGCGTGAGGGCGCGCACAACGACGAGATCGTCGAGAGCCTGAAAGAGGCTCGTGGCTTTGGCGACCTGTCCGAGAACGCGGAGTTTGACGCCGCGAAGGAGGAGCAGGCTAGGAACGCCTCGCGTGTCAACGAGATTCGCCAGATCCTGGCCACCGCACGCATCGTTGAGGCTGGTGACGCCGCAGCGCTGTCCGTCTCCATCGGTACCACCGTCGAGCTTGAGGACAAGAAGGGCAAGAAGACCTCCTTCACCATCGTCGGCACCACCGAGACCAACTCCCTCAAGCGTCGCATCTCCAACGAGAGCCCCGCAGGCGCGGCCATGATCGGCCACGTGGTGGGCGACAAGGTGTCCTTCACCACCCCCACGGGCAAGGTGCGCGAGTACACCATCACCAGCATCACGCGCTAACGCAGAAACACCGCCTCCTTGGGGACAGGCCCCAAGGAGGAACAGATTGCCACTCATTCCCCATTAGGGCCTGTCCCCAATGGGGAATTTCATGTTAAGGAGCAAAGGCCATGGCCGAGCAGACCCCAGCAACCGACGAGCGCGCCGTCCGCCGTGCGCGCAGGCAGGCACTCATTGACGCGGGAATCAACCCGTATCCCATCAAGTCCGTGGTCACGGCCCACGCCGCCGAGCTCGAAGAGCGCTATGGCGCCCTTGAGGCGGGTGAGGACACCACCGACGTCTACTCGCTGGCAGGCCGCATCCGCGCGCTGCGCAACCAGGGCAAGGTGGCCTTTATCGTGCTCGAGGACTGCACCGGCCAGATGCAGCTCTTCTGTCGCATCAATAACCTCTCCGAGGCCGACTGGGCGCTGCTGGGCCAGCTCGACCTGGGCGACATCATCGGTGCCACCGGCCCCGTCATCCGCACGCGCCGCGGTCAGCTCTCGCTTGCGCCCACCAGTCTGACGCTGCTTACCAAGTCGGTGCGCCCGCTGCCGGAGAAGTTCCACGGCCTCACTGACAAGGAGGT
The DNA here is from genome assembly GCA_900314645.1 of uncultured Actinomycetes bacterium. GTDB lineage: Bacteria > Actinomycetota > Coriobacteriia > Coriobacteriales > Atopobiaceae > UBA1367. Next base: position 1,733 of record OMWB01000035.1, on the reverse strand, counting down.
CCGCTACCGCCAGCGCTACGTTGACCTCATCATGAACCCCGAGGTCAAGCAGACGTTTGTCAACCGTTCGCGCATCATCAGCTCCATCCGCCGCTTCATGGAGGACCAGGGCTACCTTGAGGTCGAGACCCCCATCCTGCAGGAGACCCTCGGCGGCGCCAACGCCAAGCCCTTCACCACGCATTTCAACGTGCTCGACCAGGACTGCTACCTGCGCATCGCCACCGAGCTTCACCTGAAGCGCTGCGTGGTGGGTGGCCTGGACCGCGTGTTTGAGATTGGCCGCCAGTTCCGCAACGAGGGCATGGACCTCACCCACAACCCCGAGTTCACCTCCATGGAGGCCTACTGCGCCTACTCTGACCTCGACGGCATGAAGGAGCTGAGCGAGAAGCTCTTCCAGTCGTGCGCGGCCGCGGTGGGCAAGGGCAACGTCATTGATTACCAGGGTGCCCAGATCGACCTGTCCAGCCCGTGGCGCTCGGCAACCGTTGCCGAGATCGCCAGCGAGTGTGTGGGTGAGCAGATCGACCTCGACACGCCCGTCGAGCGCCTGCGCGAGCTGTGCACCGCCAACGGCATCGAGTGGGCCGAGAGCTGGGGCTCCGGCAAGCTCATCTTCGAGCTGTATGACGAGCTGGGCGAGAAGAGCATCGTCAACCCCACGTTTGTGTGCGACTACCCCGTGGAGGTCTCGCCGCTCACCAAGCGCAAGGACGACGACCCGCGCCTGACCGACCGCTTCGAGCTGATCATTGCCGGCCACGAGTACGCCAACGCCTATTCCGAGCTCAACGACCCCGTTGACCAGGAGGAGCGCTTTGCCGCACAGGTGGCCGCCAAGGCCGCCGGCGACGAGGAGGCCATGGAGTACGACGCCGACTTCGTGCGTGCGCTTGAGTACGGCATGCCCCCGGCGGGCGGCATCGGCTATGGCATCGACCGCATGATCATGCTGTTCTGCGACGAGGCGTCCATCCGCGACGTGCTGCTGTTCCCGCACATGCGTCCAGAGAAGCGCGAGGTTGCCAAGCCGGCTGACGACGGCAAGCTTGACAGCGGGCTTTCGCGTGAGGCGGCGCTCGAGCTGCTGAAGAAGTACAACGAGGACCCGTTCCACGTGGCGCACGGCGAGACCCTCGAGGGCCTCATGCGCTACTACGCCGAGCGCGAGGATCCCGAGAACGTGGAGTTCTGGGGCCAGGTGGGCCTGCTGCATGACCTCGACTGGGAGAAGTGGCCCGATGCCGTGCAGCACACGGTGAAGACGGCCGAGCTGCTGGCCGAGGCGGGCGCCAATCCAGCGCTGGCGCACTCCATCCAGACGCACAACTGCGACCAGAATGCCGAGCTGCCCAAGCCCGAGCACATCATGGAGAAGTGGCTCTACGCCACAGACGAGCTCTCTGGCCTCATCCAGGCCGTGGCCAAGATGCGCCCCTCCAAGAGCGTGACCGACATGGAGCTCAAGTCGCTCAAGAAGAAGTTCAAGACCAAGAGCTTCGCCGCAGGCTGCAACCGCGACATCATCCGCCAGGGTGCCGAGCTTCTGGGCATCGAGCTTGACGAGCTCTTTACCAGCGTGCTCGAGGCCATGAAGGCCATCGCCCCCGTGGGCGACATCTACGCCGAGAACTAGGGATACCTAAAGGCGATTGTTGACGCCGCGGGCCCCTCTTCTGTCAACATCAGCCGGGGCTGCCAGATCTGGCAGCCCCGGCTGATGTTGACAG
>OMWB01000032.1 GCA_900314645.1 uncultured Actinomycetes bacterium | reverse complement strand
CTGCGGTCATGCGACCCTCGAACACGTCGACGGAGTCGTTCACACGCGCGAGGGAACGATCCTCCTGGTTGGTCGCGCGGATCTCCCGCATGCTCTCAAGCGTCTCCTGGATATTGTCGGCAACCTCGAGTCCCGCGGCCTTGGCCTCCTTGCTGTAGGTCTCGAAGACCTTGCGCGAACCAAAGAGCAGAGCAAACGCGACCGGGACGCCCCATAGGCACGCCAGCGCGAGACGCCAGTCATAGACCGTCACCATCACCGCGATGATGGCTGTGGAGATGTAGCCACCATAGAGGTAGCCCAGCACGTGGCTCCACACATGCTCGAGGCGGTCGACGTCGCTCATCATGGTCTCGGTCAGCTCCGCGAGGTCGCGATGCGAGAAGAACGAGAGCGGGAGCTTTCGAAGGCGCTCGGCGAGGTTGGTGCGCACGAGCCCCACCTCGTCATAGACCAGTGAGTAGGTGTAGTGGTACTGCTGATAGTGGGCTAGGAACGAGACGACGAGGAAAGCGATGACCCCGGCTATGTAGGGCAGGGCTGGCGGCAGGTCCGCACCGTCGACGAGCGTTGCCATGAACCCCTTCATGAGCAGTTAGAGAAGGCCGATACCGCTCATAACGAGGAGATTGGTCACTACCGTCCAGAAGACGCCCTTCTTGACGTTGGCCTCCCCCGCTTCGGACAGCGCATACTTCTTGCGGAATTTCTCACCAAAGATCATCTCACGCCACCTCCTTCTCGATCTTCCACTGCGCTGCGGTCTGGTAGTCAGCCCACATACGCGCATACAGCCCGTCCTTCGAGACAAGCTCGGTGTGCGACCCTTGCTCGACGACGCGGCCCCTGTCAAGCACGACGATGCGGTCGGCGTTGACAACGGTGGAGAGGCGATGGGCAATCATGATGACCGTGCGCCCCCGCAGCAGCCGCGAGAATGCCCTCTGGATGAGGACCTCGTTCTCCGGGTCTGCGAAGGCCGTTGCCTCATCGAGCACCACGATGGGCGCGTCCTTAAGAATCGCCCGCGCGAGGGCGACGCGTTGTTGCTCGCCTCCCGAGAGGTAGGTGCCCGCGCTGCCGATCATGGTGTCTACGCCATCGGGAAGCTTCTCGATGATGTCGTCGCACTGGGCATCGTGAAGCGCCTCGAGGACCTGCTCACGCGTCGCATCGGGACGCGCCGCGCGAACGTTCTCGAGGATGGACGTGGAGAAGAGGCGCGTATTCTGGAAGACAAAGGCCACACGGTCCATGAGCAGGTGTGGATTGATGTCGCGGACGTCTACGCCGCCCACGCGAACCGCCCCTGTATCCACATCCCAGAAGCGCGGAACGAGGCTCGCGGCGGTTGTCTTGCCACCACCCGACGGACCCACCAGCGCAATCGTCTCCCCAGCAGGGACTGAGAAGCTCACGTGGTCAAGCGCCGGCAGCTCGGCACCCTCATAGGTGAACGACACATCCTCGAACGTCACCGCGTTGTCCGCAGGGATCTGGGGGTTGGCGGCCACGGGAAGCGTCGGCGCGCTGAGCACCTCCTCGATGCGCCTCAATGCATCTCCCGCCTGCGTGAGCCCGCCTACGGCGAACATGATCTTGGCAAGCGCTGTCGAGAGGACCGCAGAGAACACCGCGTAGAACGCGAAGTTGGTCACGAAGCCCGCAAAGTCGCCCGATGCGAGCGCTCCCGGCGCGATGAGGAGCGCGACGGGGACGAGAAACGCAAACGCGCCTTCGGTGACGGTGAGGTTAACTGCCTGCGGAGTCTTGCACACCGTACCCTGGTAGTGGGATGCCCGCTCGGAGTATGCGTCGATGGCCTCTTTGAAGGCACGGAACGAGTACACCGTCTGCTGAAAGACCTTCACCACCGGGATGCCGCGCACATACTCGGTACCGGCCTTGCTCGCATTGTCGAGGGCGTCATAGTACTGGGCCATGAGGCCCGCGTTCTTCCCGCCCATCATCGTGAACAGGGCACCGATGGAAATGACCGCCGCCATCAGGCAAGCGAGCCCCATGCGCCAATCGAACACGAGGAGCAGGGCGAGCAAAGTGACGAACATGGCCACCGTGCCTGTGATGTCGGCAAGGTTGTGGGCAAGCAGCGTCTCGGTCTGGGCTGCAGCCCCGTCGATCCTGCGTCTGAGCAGTCCCGATGCGTGCGTGTCAAAGTAGCCGAGCGGCGCCTTGGCCAGATGGGCCATGCAGCGCTTGCGGATGTTTGTTGCCGTGCGGAACGCGGCGAGGTGCGTGCACATGAGCGCGAAAAAGTACACCACGATACCAGCGACCGCGAAACCGAAGGCTGCCCATCCGTAGCCCGCGATGCGGGCGACCTCTCCCCAATTGGGGGCAACGGCCACAAGCTCCCGCATCACGAGCCATATACAAACATAGGGCACCATATTGATCGCCATCGCCACCGCCGACAGCGCACACCCGACATACGTGAGGCCCGCACGGTCACCCGCAAAGTCAAGCAAGCGCGCAATAGTCCCCTTCTTCTTTTCTTCCATGGCCCTCCCATCATGCGTGAACATCACTAACAAAAAGCCAACCAACAATAGTTAGCTAACACTAACATATTAAAGTTTTCTTTATCTAACTTTTAACAAGCGGCCGCTCAAAGGTACGTTTGCGAAAACGGGATTCTCATGTGCATGGCATGTGGCTTGAGTTCGCTTTTCTTCTCGGCTGTGCGAGAATACACAAGTTAGCTAGGTTCAACTTTCTAGAGGAGCAGATTGATGCAAGATCGGGCCGTACGCCAAAGTCGCCATGGCAATCACCGACCGCACGGGCCGCGCATTCCTGCTGCACATGAAGCTCTAGATTGAACGAACGGACAAGCACATGAAAAGCGATAACGAATACAAGGCGCTGTCGATCAAGGAATTCACGAAGGCCGCCGAGATTTACGACAGCGGACGCGCCGGTATCTACGAGATGTGCAAGGATGACTACCCTCCCATCCTCGAGGAGCTGAAGAAGGATGACTTCGAGGACCTGCTCGACGTAGGCTGCGGGACGGGTCCCATGGTCGAGCTGCTGGCGTCCGAGCTCCCGGGCAGACGCTACACGGGGCTCGACCTGACACCCAAGATGATCGAGGTCGCAAACGCGAAGGGCATCGAGGAGGCGCGCTTCATTGTGGGTGACGCCGAGGACCTACCGTTCGATGACGCGAGCTTCGATGCCGTCATCTGCGCGAACAGCTTCCACCACTACCCGAACCCCCAGGCGTTTTTCGCAGGGGTCGCACGCGTGCTACGCCCTGGTGGCAAGCTGGTCTTGCGCGACTACACGGCCCCCGCGCCCATCCTGTGGCTCATGAACCACACGGAGATGCCTCTTGCAAATCTGGTCGGCCACGGTGATGTGCGCCTACACCCGCGATGAGGTCCGTGCGTTCTGCATGGCTGTCGGACTGCAGCCAGTCGCACTAGAGGCCCAGAAGAAGTTCCGACTGCACCTCGTCGCCCGCAAGCCAGCATAACAGGGGGACAGGTCGCTGTCGCATAAAGCCCTACAGCCTGCCGAGCAATCCCGCAATGAGCACGATGTAGCAGATGGTTTTGGGAATCATCAGCATGTCCTCGCTGATGGCAGTCGTCGTGCCCTTCATGCTCGCCGATGGCGACGAGACGGTCGAGGCTTGGATCGCCGGCTCCTTCGACGCGAACCTGCTGTTCACGGCTCTCTTGGTGGCAGTCGCCACGGGCGAGATCTACCGTTGGTTCATTCAGAAGAACGTCACCATCAAGTTGCCGGGTGCCGTGCCCCCTGCGATGTCGGCGCAGTTCACCGCACTGATTCCAGGATTCGTCACTCTCATCCTGTTTACGGTCGTACGACTCCTGTTTGCCATAACGCCATGGGGAGGCTTCCCGGCATTCGTTTCAGACGTCATCTCCAGGCCCCTCAGAAGCGTGGGCACCTCGTATGTCGGAACCCTGCTCGCCTGCCTGATGGAGCATCTGCTCTGGTCGTTTGGCTTGCATGGCTCGTCCGTCATCATCTTCCCCATCTTCGAGCCGCTGTGGATCGTCAACATGAGCGAGAACATCACCGAGGGCGCGAGAAACATCGTCACCTTCACGTTCTATGAGAACGGCGTCTGGATCGGAGGCTCAGGCGCGACGCTGGCAGTAGTCCTCTACATGATGTTCTTCGCCAAGTCCGAGCTGCTCAAGAGCATCGGAAGGATCGGCATCCTACCCGGCCTCTTCAACATCAACGAACCGGTCACCTTCGGCCTGCCAATCGTGCTGAATCCCGTGCTCATGGTCCCGTACATCCTGGCCCCCATCGCCGCTATGACCGTCCAGTATGTGGGCACAGCCGTCGGGCTCTTCCCGCTGTGCAACAACATGGTCCCTTGGACCACACCAGTTCTGATCTCCGGCTTCTTGACCACGGGAAGCTTTATGGGCGTCGTCGCGCAGCTCTGTGGACTTGCAGCTGCCATGGCGGTCTGGCTGCCCTTCATCCGAGCCTACGACAAGAAGTGCTACCGTGAAGAGAGAGCGCAAGAGGAGAGCGTGTTGGTTAGCTAAAATGCGCATTGTGGACGAGTATCGATTCATATCTCTTCGTGAGAAGCCCGAACTGGCAAACGCCGCAGCACGGTGGTTCCACGACAAGTGGAGCGTTCCGGAGGAGGCTTACCGAGAGTGCATGGATGCCTACCTGCAGCGTGAGACTGCGTACGGCTGGTACCTGTGTCTTTGTGGCGAGGAGATCGTCGGGGGGCTGGGCGTCATCGAGAACGACTTCCACGACCGGAAGGACCTCTATCCCAACGTCTGTGCGGTGTACACGGAGGAGGCGCACCGGTCAAACGGCATCGCCGGATGCCTGCTCGACCTAGCCGTCGAGGACATGCGGGCGAAGGGCATCTCCCCACTGTACCTGCTCACCGACCACGTGGGGTTCTACGAGCGCTACGGCTGGGAGTTCTTCTGCATGGCGCAGGGCGACGGCGAGCCACACGAGTCGAGGCTGTACGTCCACTGGTAGCGCATGAGACAAGGGCGCGACACCGCGCACTGCCCGCCCTCTCGACTGGCGCCCTCACATCCCCAGCATGGTGACCACGACATTCAGCACACCGCAGCCAAGCATGACCGGCAAGGGGCTCAGCTTCTTCCAGTGCATGAGGTAGAATGCCGCGCACATGACCGCCATGACGTACGCCGTGCGCACGACCTCAACGGTGGAACCTTCTGGCATGACCGCATTCATCCCCAGCTTGACCATGGTGGAGACGATGAGCGCCAGAGCCATGCACTTGAGCGTCAGGACGATGCTCTGCACCAACGTCGTGTCCTTGTACTTGCGAAAGAGGAACAGCAGCGAGATGGCCACGATGCACGGCACCAGGATGCAACCGAGCGTCGCCGCAACAGCACCGGGTATACCCGCCAGCTTCATGCCCACGAAGGTGGCACTGTTGATGAGGATGGGGCCAGGCGTGATCTCGTCCAGTGCAAGCAGGTCGACGAACTCGGAGTAGGTCATGAAGCCGGCATTGGTGACCACTTCCTGCTCAACCAGGGGGATGGCCGCATAGGCGCCGCCAAAGGCCAGGGCACCCACCCTCACGAAGGCCACGAAGATACGCAGTATAAGCGTCACGTCACTCACCTTGCCTCGACCTCCCGCCTGATCAGCAGCGCCTTGACGGCACCCGCCACACCGCAGCCGAGGGCAAGCCACATGATGGAGCACCCCGTGAGCCGCACATACAGGAAGGCGAGCACCATGATGGCTATGGGATAGGCAAGGGACTTCTTCGTCGCATCGCGGAAGAGTCCGATGCAGACGTCAAGCAGCATGGCCACGACGCCCATCTGCATGCCACGCATGAAGACGGTGACATAGGGATTGCTCACGATGGCCTGGTAGAAGACGGTCACGATTGCCATCACCGCGAATGGCGGAACGATGACTCCAAGCACTGCGGCAAACGATCCCAGCAGACCCGCAGCCTGGTAGCCCACGATCATCGAGGAGGTGACCGCCATCGGACCAGGACAGCTCTGAACGATGGCGATGTAGTCGTTCATCTCGTCCTCGGTGAACCACCCGCGCTTGTTGACGAAGTCGTCCCTCATGACGGCGATGATCGCATATCCAGAATTTGCCGTCGCGCTGATGGTGAACGTGGCAAGGAAGAGGGCTGTGAGCCTGCGGAGGAGCCCCTCCCCTCCTTGCGTCATATCTGACATAGGCCGAATTCTCCTTATGTCGAAGTCTCATCTAGGGAGAGTATACGCGAGGAGGTAAGACCAAGGCCTGTCGGGGTTGCTTCCCGTGGGAGCCACTCCTTCAGCACGACAGTGCTCGAATTGCTATCATGCCCTTACTGTCGAGAACTGGAAGGCGGGCGCATGGAGGCATTCGGACATTTCTACCTCGACAAGGAGAAGGACCTCGTCGTCGAGCTCTTCCTCGAGGGGGACGAGCTGCACTATGTGCTCAGGACGCCAAACCACGGAACGGGCAACCTCATCACCAATCTCGCCGCTCTGTGTGACCTAGAGCTCCAGATGGACGATGACGGCCTGAAGGTGATTCGAGGAACGCTGCCTTGCTACATCGATGGCGATAACCACGTGGTTTATATCTTCCGCCTGCTCGACACGAAGGTCGCCAACATCTATCCAGACGGCAGCATCGAGCGGAAGGCGTACATCCCTGCCATCGCAAAGACCCTGATGAGTCAGACCAAGGACTATCGGCAGGACGTTCGCAAGACTCTCGTAAAGACCTACATCCTGCGCGACTGCAAGTTCCGGACGGACCTGCACACCCACATGAACGCCAACCTCGACCCAGACATCCTCATCGCCCTCGGCATCCACCACCAGATTCGCTATCCGCTCTACTACATCCGGAAGCTGAGGCTGAGGCTGTCGCCCGAGCAGGAACGACTCCTTACGGCCCGCAGGGCCCAGACGGCGGCGCGGCTTAGCGACTCCCCACTCAGGGGCAAGTTTCTGGACCGACGGATTAACGACGAAACGTACCTAAACTTCGCCTCTCTCATACTCGAGAACCTCGAGAACGCTGCATGGAACATCCCCAGGATTAGGGTGTCGCTGGCCATCATGAAGGACGGGCAGGCCGTCTTCACCAACCTCGAGAAGGTCTATCTGTACCGCTACGTCTTTTGCAAGGGCGTGCCCGCCGACGACCAAATCCAGATTGACGGCATCGAGCGCATCCCAGACCGCGAGGTGGTTCAGGCCCTGGCCGCGATGGAAAGGGACCGAGGCAACCCGGCCTTCGCCACGAACAGCGTCTTCCAAGACAAGCTGTTATGGATCGCTCGAAGCTACGCCAGATACGGAATCGACTACGCAGAGATCTCCGACACGACCCTCGCAAAGCCCGATGATGCCCCGCGCATGCTGGCCGAAGTCCACGCGGTGATGCCAGCCATCAGGCAGGAGACCGGGGTCACCCTGCGATTTCTGGCAGCGATTCGGCGGACGCCGCTCACAATCGTCAAGGACAGAATTGCCTCCGACGACGCTATGCGCAGGAGCTTGCAGGCCATACGGGCAGTTGCAGGAGACCCATATGTGGCAGGTGGAGACATCGTCGGGGAGGAAATCAACGACATACGAGATCTGGCGCCGCTGCTGGCAGAGCTCGACCGCATTGCTTCGGACCACCCCACCTTCACGATTCGCATCCATGCCGGTGAGAACGACGGCCTGCGAGACAACGTGGCCAACGCAATCAAATGCGTCCGAGAGGGACTGGCACCTGGACAGCCCATGCCCCTTGTCCGAATAGGCCACGGGCTCTACACCAGGAACCTCGAGTCTAACAAGGGACGTCAGCTGCTGGAGGATCTGAGGGAGAGCGGTGCGGTGCTGGAGTTCCAGATAACCTCAAACGTCCGACTGAACAACCTGAGCCAGCTGGAGCGCCATCCCCTGCGCCAATACCTGGCAGCAGGCATTCCCTGTGTTCAGGGGACGGACGGCGGGGCCATTTACGGGACGGACTCCATCGACGAGCAGCTCGCGCTCGAGCGGACGCTCAATCTGGCGCACGATGAGCTTGTCGCCATGCGTCGCGCGGAGGACAGGGTCAGGAACCGCGGCCTTGCCGCCCTCGAGGAGAAGGCTCGTACCTTCGCCGACGAGGCGGGAGCTCAAGACGTCGAGGCCTTCTATACCGCAAGGATGCGGGAGCAGCAGCCGCTGGAGGAGACGCTGCTCGACCTCCCAGACACGCACGACAGCGCCGAAGTCTTCTCGGACATGATCGAGGAGCTGCCCATCGACCGGGTGCCCGTGATCATCATGGGCGGGTCCTTCAACAACGACCGCCATGTGACCAGACGCCGCCGCGACGTCTGCGCCGTGCTGGACGACGTCATCTCGAAGGGGGACCCCAGCAAGATGTTCCTGGTCATCGGCCACAGCCTGTCGGGCTACGAGCAGTACCTTGCCAGAAAGAACCAGGGGAAGTTCGACCTCTACGCATTCGTGCCATCGAGGGTCGGGCCAGAAGAGGCGGAGGCTCTGAAGCGAGCCGGGGTCAGTATTCGCGTCTCCATCGAGCCCAGCCCCATGGGGATCTACAAGAGCGTCGCCTACGAGGTCTTCAAGCGCAGGCCCTCAGTGCTCATTGCCCTCGACGGCAACTCCTCTGGCGCGAACATGATCCAGGACGCCAAGAACGGAAAGCGCAAGTGCCACATGTTCGTCCTCGACAAGAGAGGCATGCTGCGGGAGAAGGCCAAGGGCCTCGAGGGATATGTGACCCTGTTCGGGACGACCGACGACCTGTCGGGCATGATCTGCGATGCCGTGGAGATCTGCTATCCGCAGAAGTGGCTCAGACAGTAGGCAGGGGGGTCGCCGACTAACACCCAGCTGGAGGCAGTTAGCAAAGCCTCGTGCGAGCGGTATCCAGGCATAGAGATCAACTACCTTGAAAGCATCGCGCGAACAAACCCCAGCTACATCCGCGAGTCGTTGTCCGCCGTAAGGGAGTTTGGGTTCGAGGGCGTGGCCCTCTGCTGGAACGTGATGGAAGCCCCGGACGAGCATATAGAATGCATCGAGGCATAACGCACGTGTTCCTTGCAGGCTTAAGGAAATCGCTTGTCCCTTGGGCGTATCAAGGAGATGGAGAATCATGCGAGTCCTGATAATCAGCGACACCCATGGCGAACACGCCATCGAGCAATACGAGACGTTCCGTAACCTTGAGTTTGACGCCTGCGTGTCGCTGGGAGACGTCGACCGTGAGACGCTCCTCTATTGGGAGGATCGCTGTCGGGCAAAGCATGTTCCCATGTATGCCATCGTGGGCAACCACGATACCTGGCAGCAGCTCGATGAGTTTGACTACCTCACCAACGTCCACAACAAGTGCTTTACGCTAGGGAACTACCGCTGCTTTGGCTTTGGCGGATCCTATGATTACGCGGGAAGAGGCGCCCAAGAGAAGCTGACCATCCCCGTCATGAGCGACGAGGAGAGCCTCGCCATTATGAATGCGCCGCAGGTAGATGTCCTGTTCTCACATGATTCGGGCAAGATTGACCAGATGGTCGATCCGGCATTTCTCGCACTCGTCACCGCTCAGATACCCCATGCAGTTAACCATCCTGGGCTCCTTGGCATCTCGGACTACATCGACAAGAACGCGCCGGCTTACGCGATCTCGGGACACCACCACATTGCACTCCAGCTCAGGTACAAAGACACGACCTGCATCGGAACCTATGGTCTAGCCCTTATCGACTTGGAGAAAGGCGCCGTCGAGAACCTGTTGTGAGCGTTCGCATCATCAAGGCATCGCACCGCACCTTCATGACGCGCGTTACCGATGTGGGAAAGAGACGGCTTATACCACTCGAGCAAACCAAGAGAATGCCAGCACGAAAACCGCTGGTATCGCAAACAGAATGATGGCCGCAATGACGAACGACGCGGCAAGCGTCAGCAGATACTTGTGAAGGACGGCCCTCTCGCCCTTGTCCTGGTACAGCTTCCCCGTCTTCCTGTTGATGGTGATCGTGATCTCCTCAGGGAAGGTCATGAGGTAGTGCTCCCACTGGTTGTTCGGGTCATCAGTGAACATGACCCTGTGCAGCTTCCCTTGGTACTCCCACTTGTATCGGTACATGGTCACGTATCGACCATGCTTATCGTCATAGAAGCTCTTTCCGGGAAAATATCCCAACGTCTCGTCATAGTCCTTATGAGCGGTATACGAGAGTGCGTCAGGATCCTCCTCATGGGCGTTGAGCTTGTCTCTGAACGTCATCATGAGGATGAACTCGATCACCGCAGTAACTAACAAGTAGGTCAACATACCAGGAGCTACCTCTCAGGTCCAAACCGAGCGAAGAGGGGGCTTTCGCGCGCGTCCGCGAACGGCCTTGCCTGCGTCAGCATAGCACCATCTCTCCCGCGTTTGGATATCATGGTTACGACACGCGAGCACCACCCAGGAAGGGGTCATAGATGCTCAAGGATGCGCTGAAGAAGGTGTGTGACCTGTGGGAAGAGATCTCCAGGATCTCCGTCACGACCCATGCATCCAGCATCTCCTACTTTACGTTCCTTTCTCTTGTTCCCATCCTTACCATCTGCATCTCATTGTTGTCCGCCGTTGGACTCACCGAACAGGATGTCGTCTCATTCCTCGCATCGATAACTCCCGAAGCGCTTTCTGGGGGCGTAGGGGCACTTGTAGCCGATGCCTTTGCATCTTCCGGCCTTGCGTTTTCACTCTCGACGCTCGCACTCATCTGGTCCGCCTCCAAAGGTGCACGGGCATTTCGCATTGGGCTCAACGCCGCCTACACTCAGGAAGAAACAAGGGGCACCGTTACCGTATCGGTCATTTCGGTCATGACGGGCCTCATCACAGACATAGTGCTCACCGTCACAATCTATTTGATCTTCAGGGGAAGGGCGCTGCATCTGATAGCCACCTTTGTGCCCATCTTGCGGCGACCAGACGTCTTCGCAGCCATCCTGATCACCCTCGCGACGATGGGGACAGGCGTGATTTGGCTTACCACATGCTATACGCATTTGACGGCGGGAAAGAGAAGCTTCACGGCACAGCTGCCGGGTGCTGTATGCGCGATACTGGCATGCGGCATCCTTTCGTTCGGTTTCCGCTTGTACGTGGACAATTTCAGCAACTACACGATGCTCTACGGCAGCATCGCGACGGTGGCGCTGCTTCTGCTTTGGATGTATATGGTGTCTTATGTCCTCATTTTGGGCGGCATCATCAACCGCCTCATCGCACGCGAGCGCAGCAACACATAGCTATCGTCCGAGAGGCCGCATTGCTGATTTCCGTGACAGACCCGAGAACTTGATGGCGCGCGTCACCCGAGCCTATCGGCAAGGTAGTCCCTCATGACACGGACCGCATCGGTCTCGCGCCAATCCACCTCATGCACATGGCCGTTGTCGAACGAGAGCACTTGCGCCCCTTCTATGCCCATCACAATGGGCGAATGGGTGGCAATGATGAATTGCGAGCCATCGCTGACGCACTGCATGATGAGCTCAGACAGCTCGAGTTGACGTCGTGGAGAGAGGGCAGCCTCCGGCTCGTCGAGGATGAAGAGGCTGCGGCCCGGAGCGTAACGCAGGAAGGAGAGAAAGCTCTCCCCGTGCGACTGCGCATGCAGATCGGGCAGCGACTTATGCCCACCCGCGTACTCGGTGTTCACGAGCGTCGCCACGTTGTAGAGGGTCTCTGCACGCAGGTACTGCCCCCAGCGTGGCCGTGAGAAGCCACGCACGAGCGTGAGCGCCTCATGCAGCTCAGACACGTCATCATAGCTACTGTGCGTGAAGTTGAGCGTGCCGCCTTCGCGGTTGAATCCCGCCGCCACCGCGATGGCCTCCAGAAGGGTCGACTTCCCCGTACCGTTCTCCCCCACAAAGACGGTCACGTCATACGTGAACTCCAGCGATTCCAGGCGCGTAAGCGCAAGAATGCCGCGCAGGTAGGAGTCCTGGGGAACCCGCTCCCAGTCGATGGAAAGGCCGCGTATGAATCGTGAGGCAAGCATGGCACGACGCTAACGCTTCTCGAAGACGATCTCGCCGTTCACGCGCTTGACGCGATAGCCAAACTCGCGCCGCTCGATGGACGCGTAGTCGTGGCCCGAGACGGTCGGCCAGCAGGCGCCGACCCACAGCTCCTCAGTCTCGGAGGTATTCACGCACCGATGGGCAAGGCGCCCGTCGATATGGTGGAGTGACCCCTCGCGCATACGCTCGGCCCAGGTGGTTCCCTCCTCGTCCATAAGCAGAAGCAGGCCTTCCCCACGCAGGCAGAAGTAGTACTCGGTGCAGCTGCGGTCCTCGTGGAAGTGCCCACGCGTCATGTTGCACTCGCCGTGAGAGTCAACCGGTTTCATGACCGTGAGGCCCCAAAACAGGTTTCCCGGTCTTGCCGGACCCTCATCATGCGTGTAGACCTCGTACACCACGGGGTCGTCATCACGAGGGTTCTCGTACAGGTACGCCACGTCCCGATACTGCTTGACTGCCTTCGTCACGTTCTCGCCTTCGGGCACGCCGTCCGCGAGGTGGTGCATGACACGCGCATCAATCACCTTCATGGTTTACCCCTCCTTAAGGCTCGAAGCCTTCCCACAATCCCTTGGCCGACTCTGGCTTCGAGACAAACAGGAACAAGTCAGGATTATCAATAAACTGCTGGTAGATAGGTACGCCTCGCCTGAGGCCAAACTCCGCGTAGTCGCGCGGCTCGCGCACGACAAGCTTCGAGGGCTTATACGCATGGTTTGCCAGCCACTTGGTCTCTCCGCCCTCCACCTGCGGGAACCAGGCGATGCCGCCGTGTGCGCGCACGTCATCGTAATCGAAGCCGTAGTCACGCACGCACCAGGCGCCGAAGGTGAGGTTCTGGCTCACATCGCCCACAATGGTTGCGTGGGCCCAGTCGGGCGGCACGATGACCACGTCACCGGGATTGGCGTAGACCGCAAAGCAGCGGCCCGGATTGTCCTTGGCCGACTCCTGCATGTAGATGTAGGCCGCGCCGCTCCAGATTTCGTAGACCTCGCATGTGGACGCCCCGCATGAGGGCGAGACCGCGTGGATGTGGCCCTGGGAGCGCACCGGCTCGGTGCCCAGCAACCCCTTGGAGTAGGTGACCGCGCCGTAGAGCAGGTCGCGCTCGAGCATGGCAGGCAGGTCTTGCCTGCGGCCCACGTCCATGGCGATGGCGTAGACCACCTCGGGACCTTCGCAGGCCGGGTCCATGAGCGAGGGGCGGATGGCGTCAAGCGTGCGGAGCTCACAGGTTGGTCCAAAGGTGTCAGGACCATACGAGAAGCCCAGCGGGTCGTACGTGGGAGTGATGTCAAAGCCAGGATCGAAAGCCACAGTTCCAGCCTTTCCTTTGGCGCCGAAGATGACGCGTCAACAGCCTGCCCTTGGTACAACTCTACTCCTTTCCTGCTCATTCCTTTCTGATGCTCAGCTTTGAATTACCATGGCTTGGGTGCAGGTCGACACGCGTAAGGAGGAGACATGCGAACGCTGCGAATATCGGTACGCAGGCTCGTCGAGTTCCTCCTGCGCTCAGGCGACATCGACTCAGAGCACGACTGGCACACAGGCATCGAGGCGATGCAGGCCGGAAGCGAGATTCATCGAACGCTGCAAGCTGCCGGCGGTGACGCCTACCAGGCGGAGGTTTCGCTTGCGGGCTCCTTCTACTATCCCGATGGGCTGTTCAACCCATACGCGGCCCGCCTCGACATCAGCCCAGATGCCGTGAGCGATCAGAAGGGCTTCTTCCTACGTGTTGAGGGCCGGGCCGACGGCATCATCGACGATGGCAAGTACCCACTCGTCATCGACGAAATCAAGGGCCTGACGCGCGACATCTCTGACCTCGATGAGCCGGCCGCGGTCCACGAGGCGCAGGCGGTCTGCTACGCCTACCTCCATCTGCGCAGCAGGCAGGGTCCGTCGGCACTCTCGTCTGCCTTCGGCGAGCAGGTCGTGGTCAGGCTCACCTACGTGAGCATGACCACCGGAGAGGTGCGGCAGATTGAGCATGGCTACGCCGTGCCCGACATCGAGGCTCGGTTCTTCTCGCTTCTGGAGAAGGCACAACGCTGGGCCGCATGGCGTGTCACCCACGACGAGCTGCGAGCGCGCTCGCTCTCCTCGCTCACGTTCCCGCTCAGCCCGCGAGACGGCCAACGACAGATCATGGACGCCGTCGACGACGCGATCAAGAAGGGCAATCGTCTCTACGTGCAAGCGCCTACCGGTTCTGGCAAGACGCTCGCAACCGTATACCCAGCGCTTGCGGCAATGGGTTCAGGTTCGTTCTCGCGCGTAGCATTCCTTACGGCAAAGACCATGACGCGCGGACCAGTGCTCGAGTGCCTCCAGCTGCTACGCCAGCAGGGCGTTGCCGCCAACGTGCTGGTCATGACGGCCCGTGACAAGATCTGTCCACTTCGCGAGAAGTTGCACGGCGCAGGGCTGCGCTCCCGCCCCTTAGCCTCGCTCTGCAACCCCATCGAGTGCCCGCTCGCTCGCGGCCACTACGATGCGGCGAACGATGCCCTCTTCGAGGCCATCACCACAGGCGAGGTGCTTAATGCCGAGCACATCAGACGCGTAGCCGCATGCCATCACGTATGCCCCTACGAGCTCCAGCGTGACGCCACCCGATGGGCCGATGTCATCGTCTGCGACTACCACTACGCGTTCTCCCCGTCAGCGAGCCTCCTCGGCCTTTCTGACGAGCCATACGACGGTGGCACCGTGTTTCTCGTGGACGAGGCCCACAACTTGGTGGAACGCATGCGTGACATGTACAGCGCCGAGCTTACCGTGTCTGACCTCAAGGAACTTGAGCGTGTCTTGCGAGCGCAGGGCGGCTTCGGCCAGCTGGCGCAAACCGTACGAGTCGTGGTGGCCTCGTTTCCCACGTGGGAGAAGGCGCTGAATGCTGGTTCTCAAGCGGGTTCCGGAGGGCGCCGTAGCCAGCCCACGTACCAGAAAGCTCGCCTGAGCGATGCGTTTGTGGACTCCTTCACCGCCCTCGCTGATGGCATGAGTGCCGCGCTTGAGCAGCTCTCCGACGTACCAAACGGCGGAAGCATCGAGGTCTTTCTCGCCTTGCGGGACACAAGCTTTCTGGTCAACGCCTTCCTCGGCACCCTGAACCGCTCGGAGGTTGGATACGTCACCTTCCTGGGAAGGGACGCCCATGGCGGAAGACGGCTCAAGCTCTATTGCGTGGACCCAAGCCACGACCTTGACCAGCGCCTCGAGCAGGCCAAGGCGGCCGTGTTCTTCTCGGGGACGCTCTTGCCCATGGACTATCACCGCCGGTTGCTCGCGGCACAAGACGGCGACACGTCCCTCTATGTCACATCCAGCTTTGACCGCCGCCGCCAACAGGTGTTTATTGGCTCAGACATCAGCGCACGCTATTCGAAGCGCGGGCCCGGGCTCTATGCCCACATCGCTCAGTACTTGGTAGCGCTGACGCACGGGCATCCAGGCAACTGCCTCGCGTTCCTTCCCTCGTACGCCATGATGGAGGAGGTCGCGCTAGCGCTTACACCGCTCGTGGACAGCAGGACCGTCGTGGTGCGGCAAAGCCCTGGCATGCGCGAGGGTGAGCGCGAGCGCTTTGTGGCCACGTTCCGCAAGCAACGAGCCGCAGGTACGAGCCTTGTCGGCCTGTGTGTGCTGGGCGGAGTCTTTGGCGAGAGTATCGACCTTCCCGGCGAGACGCTCGTAGGAGTCGTCGTGGTGGGTACGGGCATGCCGAGGGCCACAGCTGAACGCGAGGTAATCCGGGACTACTTCGATGCCAAGGAGGGCAAGGGGTTTGCCTACGCCTACACCTATCCGGGCCTGAACAAGGTGCTGCAGGCCGCGGGGCGCCTCATCCGCACTGAGGACGACCACGGCGTGGTGCTGCTTCTTGACGATCGCTTTCTCGAGAACGAGCTGCGCGAAGCGCTCCCCAAGGAGTGGGAGAACGTACAGGCGTGCACGCTCAAGACCTTGCCCACGCTTCTTGCAACGACGCACGTCTGAAAGCTCAGGGAGCTCCTAAGCCCTACTTCCTGCGTCTCTGCAGCATCTTTCGGTGCGAGACCGTACGGCCACAGGTCATCGAGCGAGGCTCGTCTGGGAAGGTGACGGGGTTCTTCGCCCCAGCCGCCCAGACTTCCATGAGGTCTTCCGCGTCCTCGATCAGGTCCTCCGCGGACATGAGGCCGTACATCACCATGGGTATCACGTACACGGGGATGTGGTAAGCATCGGGGTTGCGCTTGATCTCGTACTCTTGGTGAGGGCAGATCATGGCGATGTCGTACTTGTCTTGGATGGACACGAGGCCTCGGAACGCCGCAAATCCAAAGGTCGCGCGATCCGTGTATCCGTAGGACTGAATCTCTTGGATGATGTGCCGCGTCACGAAGAATGACGAGCCGCCGCCCAGGCAGCATATGACGATTCGCAGCATAGCCCCTCCCCCGCTGAGACGGCCCCATGCCCGCAATCCTTCCCGCGCGCTCTGGGCGGGCCTCTTGTTGTAGGCAATTGTATCTTCCGATACCGCTTTCCGCATCAACCTCCAATATGTGCGGAAAAGGAACGGTGAAATGCGAACCATCCGCAATGCATGCTTCATCTACCTGCTCTTATATGAGATTGAAGCAGCAGAATGCTCGCACGTATCGTAAGAATCAAAACCAGACCGAAGGGAGCTCGGCAAAAGGCACGAGGTGGTGGGCAATAGCACAACAATCGACTTCCGCAGCCTCGACGAACCCCGTTACGTCATGGTGCCCCGGCAGCGACGGAATCGCTACCGGGGCACCAAGCGTTCGCTCTGTACGGTAACTGCTACAGAATCTGGGTCACGCGCTCAGTGGCGGGGAAACTCTGCATGGCGCCGGTGGGGCAAGCCTCCACGCACTTGAGGCAGCTCGCACAGAAGGTGCGCGCCTCGTCAGGCACCATGGGGTTGACCACGGTCGAGAAGCCGCGGTTGTACAGCCCGAGGAAGGTCTTGCCCACCTCTTGATCGCAGATGCGATAGCACAGACCGCAGAGGACGCACTTGTCTGGGTTGTGGACGATGACCTCAGAGGCCACGGGCACGTCCTCGCGCTTGTGCATCTCGCCCGCAAAGCGCTCGGGGTCAATGTCAAAGGCGTTGGCATAGCGGATAAGACGGCAGTCATAGTAGTCGTGACAACCGCACTCGAGGCAACGCGAGGCCTCACGAAGCGCCTGCTCCTCGGTGAAGCCGAAGTAGATGGGCTCGAAGTTGTCGCGGCGCTGCTCAGGCGTCAGGCCCGGCATCTTCTCGCGCTTCTGCTTGGGCTCGTCCTCAAAGTCCGCAGGCGTCTTCTCCTGCTTGACGAAGTACGGGATGTGGGCACGAACCTCGTCGCCCTCGAGGTAGTTGTTGATGCAGAGAGCGGCCTTCTGGGCCTCAGCGATGGCCTGGATGGCAATGCCAGCGCCGCGGTTGGTGACGTCACCGGCAGCAAACACGTTGTCGACGCTCGTGCGGAAGGTGAGCTCGTCGCAGGCGATGGTGCCGCGCTGCGTGAGAAGGTCCGCGTCGACGCCCTCGCAGTTGGCGCCCTGGCCAATGGCCATGAGCACGTTGTCGATGGGGATGTCCTCGGTTGCGCCCTCCACGGGAACCGGGCGACGACGCCCGGATGCGTCGGGCTCGCCGAGCTCCATGATCTGCAGCTTCATGCCCTTGAGCTTGCCGTCCTCACCGTAGAACTCGATGGGGTTGGTGAGGAACTTGAAGGTGACGCCCTCTTCCTCGGCTTCTTCGATCTCGATGTCGGCCGCGGGCATCTCGTTGCGCGTGCGGCGGTACACCACGTAGACTTCCTTGGCGCCCAGTCGTACGGCGGTACGGCAGCAGTCCATGGCGGTGTTGCCGCCGCCACACACGGCCACGCGCTCGCCCAGAGTCGGACGCTCGCCCAGGCCAAGGCGCTCGAGGAAATCGATGCCGCCGTAGACGCCGTCAAGGTCCTCGCCCGGCACGCGCATGGGCATGGACTTCCAGGCACCAATGGCCAGAAGCACCGCATCGTAGCCCTCGCGCAGCTCGTCGAACGTGATGTCCTTCCCCAGCTGCGTGTTGGTGTGCACCTCAACGCCGGCATCAAGGATGATCTGAATCTCACGGTCGAGCACGGCCTTGGGCAGGCGGTACTCGGGGATGCCGTAGCGCAGCATGCCGCCCAGTTTGGGCTGCTTGTCATAGATGGTGACCGCATGACCGTAGCGACGCAGGAAGTACGCTGCCGTCAGGCCAGCGGGGCCGCCACCCACGATGGCCACGCGCTTGCCCGTGTTGGGCTCGCACTGCACCTCGTAGGGATCACCGTCGGCCTCAATCTTGTCGGCGGCAAAGGCCTTGAGGAAGGCGATGGAGATGGGCTCCTCAACCATCTTGCGGCGGCAGGCATCCTCGCAGGGATGCGGGCACACGCGACCGATGGACGCGGGCAGTGGGAAGGCCTCGTAGATGGTGGACACGGCGTCCTTGTAGCGGCCCTCGCGAATCTCGCCCACATACTTCTGGCAGTCGGTCATGGCCGGGCAGTTGAGCTTGCAGGGCCCACGGCAGTCACCGGTATGGTCTGAGAGCAGCAGCTCCAGGGCGGTCTTGCGGGCACGGTCCACGCGCTTGCTGTGCAGATGGACCACGTAGCCCTCCTGCGGACGCGCCGAGCAGGCACGCAGCAGCTTGGGCACGCCCTCGACCTCAACCAGGCAGAGGCCGCAAGCGCCATAGATGGCGGTACGCTTATCAAAGCAGAGGGTGGGAATCTCGACCCCAGCCCTCGTTGCCGACGTCAGGATGGTGTCGGAGGGCTCCGCCACAACCTGCACGCCGTCAATGGTGTATGTGATGGACATGGTTTGCTCCCCCTCCCCTATGCGACCTGAACCGCGCTAAAGCGGCAGGCGGTCTTGCAGTTGCCACACTTGATGCAGAGCGCGGGGTCAATCTGGTGCGGAGACTTGCGCTCGCCCGAGATGGCGCCCACGGGGCACTGCCGTGCGCAGGCGGTGCAGCCTACGCACTTGGTCTTGTCAATGGAGTAGGAGATGAGCTCGCGGCACTCGCCGGCAGGACAACGATGCTCGTTGATATGTGCCTCAAGCTCGTCGCGGAAGTAGCGGATGGTGGTGAGCACCGGGTTGGGCGCTGTCTGGCCGAGGCCGCAGAGCGCGCCGTCCTTGATGGCGTAGCACAGGTCCTCGAGCTTCTCGATGTCGCCGTCCTCGCCCTTGCCGGCAACGATGCGGTCAAGGATCTCCAGCATGCGCTTGGTGCCCAAACGGCAGTGCACGCACTTGCCGCAGCTCTCCTTGGCCGTGAAGTCAAGGAAGAAGCGCGCCATGCTCACCATGCAGGTAGTCTCGTCCATGACCACCATGCCGCCCGAGCCCATAATGGCACCGGTAGCCGCCAGCTCGTTGTAGTCGATGACGGTGTCCAGCTTGCTCGCGGGAACGCAGCCGCCGGAAGGTCCGCCCAGCTGGACGGCCTTGAACTCCTTGTTGTTGCGGATGCCGCCGCCGATGTCAAAGATCACCTGGCGCAGCGTGGTGCCCATGGGGACCTCCACCAGGCCGCCGCGAGCGATCTTGCCGGAAAGCGCGAACACCTTGGTGCCCTTTGAGTTCTCGGTACCCATGGCAGCGAAGGCCTCGCCGCCGTTGTTGATGATCCATGCCACGTTGGCATAGGTCTCCACGTTGTTGATGTTGGACGGCTTGAGCCAGTAGCCTGCCTGCGCCGGGAAGGGCGGCTTGAGGCGCGGCATGCCGCGCTTGCCCTCAAGCGACTCGATGAGCGCCGTCTCCTCGCCGCACACGAACGCGCCAGCGCCCGCCTTGATGCGCAGCGTGCAGGAGAAGTCGCTCCCGCAGATGTGCTCGCCCAGGTAGCCACGTGCGGTGGCATCCTCGATGGCCTTGCGCAGACGGATGATCGCCAGCGGGTACTCGGCACGCACGTACACGATGGCCTCGCTGGC
>OMWB01000028.1 GCA_900314645.1 uncultured Actinomycetes bacterium | reverse complement strand
GGCGCGCCTCCCAGGCGCTCGGCTGGCTCACGCCCGACGAGCACCGCAGGCGGCTGGGCTACGCGGTGTAGCATGTACAAGAAAACGTCCGCAGTCCCCGGAGGCTTCTGTCCGGCTATGCCAGACAGAAGCCTCTGGGTGGGCTCAGGCGATCATTGCGCTGATCCCCTGCTGATGTTGACCGAAAGCGGTCCTGTAATGTCAACATGCGCGGTTAGGTTTGGGGCTGGAACGCCATTCGGTTTGGTACCACGGGTTGGGAAGGGGCTGGAACGTCATTCGGTTTGGTACCACTTCCAGGAGCCTGGCTGGAATGCTATTTGGTTTGGTACCACGGTTTGAGGGCCGAAACGGTGGTACCAAACTTAATGGCGTTCCAGCGGGCCCTCTTACAGTGGCACGAAACGGAATAAGGTTCCAGAGGAGGCTCGACGAGTGGTGCCAAGCGAAATGAGGTTCCAGCCAGCCCCCGCGTGCCGGACAGAAGCCTCCGTCCTGATCGTCTGGGGTGAAGCTTTAAGCTTCACTTAGCTTGGAATGGTTTAGCCGAGATCCATTCCATTGGTGGCGATCGCGCGCTGATACCAGAAGAAGCTGTCCTTGCGAACACGGTGCAGGTCACCGGTGCCGTCGTCGTTGCGATCAACGTAAATGAAGCCGTAACGCTTGGACATCTGACCCGTGGTGAAGGCCACCAGATCGATGGGGCCCCAGGTGGTGTAGCCAAACAGTGGCACGCCGTCCTCGTCTACCGCGCGGCGCAGCTGCGTGATGTGGTCGCGCAGATAGTCAATGCGGTAGGGGTCGTGCACGCGCTCCACGCCGTCTTCCACCACGAGCTCGTCCTTGGCACCAAGGCCATTCTCCACGTCAAACAGGGGCACGCCAGGATAGCGGCCAGCCATCACGTTCAGGAAGTAGCGGTATCCCGTGGGATCCATCTGCCAGCCCCATTCGGAAGCTTTGACATAAGGGTTCTTCGGCCCCGAGAAGAGGTTGCCAGCTGCCAGTTCCACACCGTCAGTGTGGGTCGTGATGGTCGACGAGCTGTAGTACGAAAACGCGAGGAAGTCAGCTTTACCCGCAAGCAGGTCGGCCTTGTCCTCGGCGGAGATCTCGTAGTCCCAATCCATCTGCTTCCAGATGCGTCGTGCAAAGTGCGGGTAGGAACCGCGCACCATGGTGTCGGCGCAGTAGAAGAAGCCCTCTTGCATCGACTGTTGGGAAGCAAGCACGTCCGCCGGATCGCACGTGAAAGGATAGGTGCACTGACCGGCGATCATGCAGCCCACTGATATGTTGGGGTCAATTTCGTGAGCGACCTGAACTGAGCGTGCGGCAGCAACCAGCTGGTTGTGCAACTCAAGAAGGCGGCAACCTTCAGGCCACTCCAGGATGATGTTGATCTCGTTAAAGGTAAGCCACTTGTCTACGAGCCCGCGATACTCCGTGAAGCAGGTCTTTGCAAAGGCCACGAACTCGTCGATCATGGCGCGGTTCTCCCAGCTGCCATACGTTTCCTCAAACCATACCGGCTCGTCGTACTTGTACAGCGTGATGACTGGGTCCATGCCCAGCTCGCGGGCCAGCGTGAACACCGTACGGTAGAACTCGATGCCCTCCTGGTTGACGCCACCGGCAACGCCGTGCGGATAGATGCGCGCCCAGCTTACTGTGGTGTTGAAGGTAGTGAAGCCCATCTCGCCAAAGAGGCGGATGTCCTCTTCCCAGTGGTGGTAGAAG
This sequence comes from uncultured Actinomycetes bacterium, assembly GCA_900314645.1. Lineage (GTDB taxonomy): Bacteria > Actinomycetota > Coriobacteriia > Coriobacteriales > Atopobiaceae > UBA1367. Next base: position 25,913 of record OMWB01000028.1, on the reverse strand, counting down.
TCCGCGGCCTCATGGTTGGTGTAGTCCACGTCGTCAAAGAGCTCGTAGCTGGCACCCTCGGGCAGGTGGTCAAACTGGTGCATTACAGCGCGGGAACCGTCGGCAGCCCTGTAGTACACCGGACGCAGGCCGGTGCCCTCGGCGGGGCCGGCGTAGTCAATCTGCACGGGACTGCGGCCACCCTCGTTCCAACCGCCCTCGACCTGGGCTGCGCTGACCGAACCGCCCCACAAAAACGTGCTTGGAATTGCCATTTCTTACATCTCCTCGAGCGTTGTTATCCGTTAGGTATCAGTGTACGGGGTGAAGAAGTAGCAAGAAACTACCTGTAACGCATTCCAAGGTATACCCCGTGCGCATGGAACTGGTGGCGCCTTGCACGTATCAGGTGCGTGCAAGGCGCGGGAAGGAAGGGCTTGTTTAGGCTTCGGTCTCCTCGCCCATCTCCTCCTGGTAGTGCTTGACGTACAGGCGCCAGAAGGGCAGGTAGATGAGCATGCCGAGGGCGAAGACGATGGCGACGATCAGGACGGACTTGATGTCGCCGGTGCCCAGGGAGCCAAGGACGAACGGAGGCGTGGCCCAAGGCAGGTTGACGAAGAACTTGCCGAAGATGGGCATGGCCATCATTGCGTAGCCCACGCCAGCGCCCACGACACTAGAGAGCACGAACGGAATCATCAGGTAGGGGTTGAGCACGACGGGCAGGCCAAAGATGACGGGCTCGACGATGGTGAAGATGGCGGGCAGCAGGCAGGTAGCGCCGAGGGTGCGGTGGAGCTTGACCTTAGAGGTGAGCATGAGAGCGACCAGGGGCCACGCGGCGGCAGGCCAGATGACCAGACGAGCCAGACCACCACCGGTGCCGTAGGCGGCAAGCACATGTGGGAGGTCAAACACCGAGGTACCGCTGGCCAGGGCGCTGGCGTTCTCCTCAAGCCAGATCAGGCCAAAGGGCTGGAAGTTGGTGGTCCACATGTTGTCGCCATGCAGGCCGACGATCCACAGGACCTGCTGGACAAAGGTGGAGCCCATGAAGACGAAGATGTTGTCGGCGCCAGCCACCAGCGGAGCGAGCAGGCCCATGAGCACGGCCACGAGGTCGATATTCATCATCGTGCGGATGATCCAGCAGACGCCGAGGACAACCGCGTAGGGAACGATGGATGCAAAGGAGTTGCCAATTGCGGGCGGAACCTGCTCGGGCAGCTTGATGGTGAAGCCCTTCTCGATGAACAGGGAGAAGACCTTGACGGCAAGCAGCGAGGTCACCATGGCGACAAAGAGGCCGGATGCAGACCAGTTGCCCGTGGCGAGGCCCTCCTCCGGGCCAGAGGTGATGACGATGAAGGCGGCCATGCCCAGAAGACCCGTGGTACGACCGTTAAGGCCGAGCTTCTCGCCGTAGGCAGAGGCGATGGTGTTGGACGCGTAGAGGGCCATGAGGCCCATGGTCATGTCGTTCATCCAGGCAAACTTGCCAGCCAGCGGCTCGAGGAACGGGATGAGGGCGTGTCCGGAGCTGCCGACCGAGGGCGAGCCGAGGACGTAGACGACCAGCCAGGTGGCGCCTGCGATGATGAGGGGCATGCACGCCAAGAGGCCGTCCTGGATAGATGCGATGGGCTTGAGCATGCCGAAGCGACCGATGGGCGCTGCGATCTTCATGACAAGGTCTGTGAGCTTGTCCATGAAGCTCTTGTTCTGAGTGTCTTCGCTCATGTCTTTCCTTCCTTTCCTTGCTTTCAACTCGGGTTCAAGCAACTCGTTTTGCTTGTTGATGCCACTTTACGGACGGCGAGCCGAGCCAACAATCGATTTGGGGAGGGTCGTAAATCACTTACGCGATTTGTCGGTCGCGCTGGCTTCACAAGCGCTTCATAATGAAAACGAAGTTCAAAACGGGGCTTAAGGAGACGTGCCATGGCCGTGCTCGACGCGCTCAAGCGCATGGAGGGCTTCACCAACGCAGAGAAGGACCTTGCGCGCTATATCCTTGATCACCTTGATGACGTGGCCGAGATGAACATTGGCGACCTGTCTTCTGCGACCTACACCTCAAACGCTACGGTGGTGCGCCTCTGCCGCAAGCTGGGGCTGGATGGTTATCGCGACTTTCGCATCGCGCTGGCGCGCGACGTCGAGGCCGAGCGCTCGAGCGTGCTCAACGTGAACCCAGACTTCCCCTTCATCGAGGACAGCAACACGCAGCAGATCATCCATTCGGTGGCGAACCTCACCAAGCAGTCGGTCGACGCCTGTCTTGGTACCATCACGGGTCACGACGTACGTACGGCGGCGAGACTCATCCGCGGGGCGCAGAAGGTCGCACTTTACGGGGTTGGTGATAGCTGGGTGACGCTGGACGCCTTTGCCAACCTGCTGCTTAAGATTGGCATCATCTCGTATTCCGGCAACTTGAATGGGGACTCGCTGGTGGCGACGCAGATTCTGGGCCCAACTGACGTTGCGGTCATCGCCACGTATTCGGGCGGGTTCTTGGACGTGTTTGCCCGGGAGATACGGCTTCTACGCAGCAAGGGCTGCAAGACCATCCTCATCACGTCCAATGCCGCCGCGGCAAAGCGCATTGCCGGCCTGGAGTGCCTGCTCCTGCTGCCTGAGGGCGAAACCACGCGCGGCAGCGTGGCCACCTACTATTCGCAGTCATGCATCCGCTTTGCGCTCAACTGCGTCTACGGCGAGTGCTTTGCCCAGAACTGGAAAGAGAATATGGAGCTGCGCGCGTCGTTTGCGAAGAACGACGTATATCTGGAGGAGTAAACGGGGATAGCTTCGTGGCCCATTCATCCGTCGTCAATAATAGTGATGGAGATAGGTGCATTAGACTCAACATATGGTACGCAGACCCCTGCATTGGAGGCAGCCATGATCGAGGACTACCGCAAAGCGTGCAAGCGTGGCAGGCGTGAGGTAAGCGATGCCGTAGCGCACGGTCGCTACCCGTATCTGCCGGCGCTCGATGACATCTTGGGTGACAGCCGTGGCGCGGGTGAGATTCCCGTAGGCGTGCGTGAGATACCCATGGAGCTGGTGGTGGGCACCAAGACGCGAGGCCGCTCCAACGTGTTTTCCAGCAGCTTCCTGCCCATCGCTGACGAGGACACCGAATTCGCCACCAAGTGGAGTCGCCTCTACGACGCGCAGACTTCCGAGGGCATTCGTGATCCTGTGGTGGTATACGAGTATCTTCAGCGTTTCTACGTGCAGGAGGGCAACAAGCGTGTGTCGGTGCTGCGCTCGCTTGACGCGCCCACCATCATGGCGAGCATCACGCGCATCATGCCGCAGCCATCGGATGACCTCGCCATTCGCTGCTACTACGAGTTCACGCGGCTGTATCAAGTGGCACCCATCTACGGGCTGGTGTTTTCCGAAGAGGGCTCGTGCGAGAAGCTGGCCAGCCTTCTGGGACAGACCCTTGACGAGCCGTGGCCCGAGGATAAGGTGCGTTCGCTCAAGGCTACTTACCACGAGTTCGTGAAGTCGTACCGTGCGCGCGGCGGCCATATGTTGAATCAGACCGAGGCCGATGCGTTCCTGCTCTACGTGAAGGCCTATGCTACTTCGGGTCCGCTGGGTGTCATCCCGCGCGAGATGGACCGTCGCGTGGCGCGTCTGTGGGGCGAGCTGGTGGTGGCTGCCCAGGACGACGCCATCGCCTACATCGAAAACCCCTCGGAGCAGCATGGCAAGGTGCTGCCCGTGATGAAGGGCGCCGCCCGTGGCTTGCTCCGCCCAAAGCCGCTACGGGTGGCCTTCGTGTACGACCGCGACCCAGCCACCTCGGGATGGACCGCTTTGCATGAGCGCGGTCGGCTTGATATGCAGCAGAGGTTGGGAGACACCGTGCAAACCACGGCAACCTTCGGCTGCGCGTCTGACGAGGCCTTTGACAAGGCGGTTGCCGCCGCTCTGGCTGACAGTGCCGACGTGGTGGTCACGGCGTCGCCTCGGCAGATGGACCAAACCCGCCGCGTTGCCGTCGCCCATCCTGAGGCTATTTTCATCAATTGCGCCTTGAACCAGACTTCGAGTGCCGTGCGTACCTTCCATGCACGCATGTACGAGGTCAAGTTCCTCATGGGAGCGCTCGCCGCCGGAATGGCCGCGAACCACCGCGTGGGATATCTGGCCAGCTCTCCCATCTTTGGCAGCGTGGCCGAGGTCAACGCCTTTGCCATTGGCGCCTCGATGGTGGACCCGTACTGCACGGTGTACCTTAAGTGGGCGTCGGCAGAGGGTTACGACTGGCGTCGCGAGCTTGTAGAGGATGACGTGCGCGTACTTGCTGGGCGCGACTATCCCAATCCGCGTGATCCAGACGAGCCCTTTGGCTTGACATGCCTGCACTCCTCAGGAAAAAAGGAGCATGTGGCCACACCCGTGTGGGACTGGAGTCGCTACTACGAGCTGATTGTGCGCTCGATCCAAGACGACCGTTGGCGCCGCGAGGCAAGCGAGCATCGCAATCGCGCCCTCAACTACTGGTGGGGCATGAACGCCGGCGTAGTGCGTCTTGAGCTGGGCGAAGGCCTGGCTGCTGGTCAGCGACGGATGGTACAGGTGGTGGAGCGCGCCGTGCTTGAGGGCAGGCTGCACCCCTTTGAGGGCATGCTCGTGGCTCAAAAGGGTGAGGTGGTGCGTCCGGACGGCTCTCCGCGCCTCACGCACGAGGAGATTGCCTCCATGCGCTGGCTCAATGAAAACGTGGTGGGGCGGCTGCCCAAGAGCTGGGAACTCTCGCCTCAAGCTGCGAGTGACGTAGCCACTTCGGGCGTCATCACAGCCGAGACTGACGCTGCCGAAGACTGAGAGGCCTCCATGCGCATCCTGGCTATAGCTGACGTCGAAGATGACCTGTTGCTGGCACACCTTTCTGGAGGCCATGCAGGGCGCTATGACCTGGTGGTTTCCTGCGGCGACTTAGGGCCTTCCTATCTTGACTGCGTCGCGACGATGGCAAATGCGCCGCTGCTCTATGTGCGGGGAAACCACGACGTGGGCTACGAGGACAGCTTTGCCATGGGCGGCACCAATCTGGACGGGCGTGTGGTAGAGGCGTGTGGCCTGCGCTTTGCGGGACTCGAGGGGTCGCTTGACTATCGCGAAGGTATCGTGGGGTACAGCCAGGCAGCGATGGCTCGCAAAGCAGCGGCACTCGGGTTGCGCGCGGCCCTCACGGGAGGCATCGACATCCTGGTCACTCATACGCCTCCGCGTGGTCACGGAGACCTTCCGGATGGTCCTCATCAGGGCTTTGACGCGTTCAATGGGTTGCTCAATTGGGTGCATCCGCGGCTCATGCTGCATGGGCATGTGCATCTCGACTACGGCATGCTTGAGCGGGAGCGCCAACATCCCAGCGGCACCACGTTGGTCAATGCCTTCCGTTGGAAAGATATCGAACTCTAATAGAAAAGGCTGGCCATGCAGCGAGTATCCTTGAACGACGACTGGTACGTCTACCCGCGTGACGACGCGTTTTCGCTGGTCACGGCCATTCCCGAGGACGCCGTGCACACGAGCGTGCCCTATGACGCGCTTTGGCATGAGGGGCAGCGCGCTGATAGCGTGAATGCTGGCCGTACCAGCCACTTTGACGGGCAGGTGTACTATTACCAGCGCGAGCTCGTGCTGGATTCGGCTTGGCAAGGCATGCGTCTCCTGCTCAAGTTCGAAGCCATCTTTTCCAAGTCCTTCGTGTATGTGAATGGTTCGCAGGTGGGCATGGGTGACTTTGGGTATGCAAGCATGACCTGTGACATCACAGACTATGTGCGTTGGGGTGGTCCCAACATGCTGCTCGTGGTCTGCAAAACCGACCTGCTCAGCTCGCGTTGGTATGCGGGCTGCGGCATCGTGCGGCCCGTGTGGCTGATGTATGGGTCACAGGTGCACACTGAACCGGACAGCATTTGGCTCGCCACGCAGGAGCTTACGCCCGAGGGCGGGGCACGTGTGCGTTTGCGAGCGACACTGCGCAACCATACGGGCGTGGCTCAGAACGTGAACGTGCGGGTGCGCATCTTTGACGATGGGGACGACGTTCTGGACGAGTCGTTCCCCGTGCGGATGGGGGAGCGCTACGAGCTTGACCGCTTCCTGTACCTGCGAGGCATTCGTTCGTGGAGCGAGGACGACCCTCAGTGCTACTGGATTGAGCTTTTGGTGGGAGACGACGTTGCCCATACACGCTGCGGACTCCGCACTCAGTCGTGGGACCCCGAGCGTGGCCTTCTCATCAACGGCAAGCCGGTGCTGTTGCGTGGCGCCTGCCTACACCACGACGAGGGAATTCTTGGTGGTGTGGCGTACAAGGAGTTCGAGCTCTGGCGTGTTGCACGGCTCAAGGAAGCCGGCTTCAACGCCATTCGCAGCGCCCACAACCATGCCTCGCAGGAGCTGCTTGACGCCTGCGACAAGCTGGGCGTCTTTGTGTTGGACGAGATTTGCGACATGTGGACCAAGCCTAAGGGCTTCGGTGACTTCGCCCAGTACTTCCCCCACGCCTGGCGCGACGTGACAGACAACATGGTGCGCGAGGATCGGTGCCATCCGTGCGTGGTGGGTTACTCCACGGGCAACGAGATCTCTGACATCAATACCGAGCGCGGGTTTGAGGTGGCGCAAGAGCTCTACCAGCGTATTCATGAGCTTGATGACACACGGTTTGTGACTAACGGTGTGAACGGTGCCTTTGCGGCAGGCGAGGAAGTAGCAGATATCGCGGCCGACCTCACGGGTCGTCCGCGCGAGGACTTCGTGACCGGCGACGTTAACCAGTTCATGGGGCTTATGGCGACGCGCATGGCCGACATCACGCGGCATCCGGTGGTCTCGCGTGTGCTTGAGCGGCTGGACGCCAGCGTTGACGTGCAGGGATACAACTACATGACCGCGCGCTATGCAAACGATGCCAAGACATATCCCCAGCGCGTGATGCTGGGGACCGAGACCTATCCGCGCCAGGTTGCCGAGAACTGGGGGCTCATCGAGACGCTTCCCGCCGTGATTGGCGAGTTCACCTGGACAGGCTGGGACTATATTGGCGAGCTTGGCGACGCACCGTACCCCGCATGGCAGAACACGGCGGGTGACCTTGACGCCTTTGGCTTCCGTCGTCCCGTCTCGTACTGGCGCGAGATTGTGTTTGGGCTTGCTAGCAGGCCGTATATTGCGGTTCGTCCGCCAGAGGCTCACGGAACGCCGCGCATGTTCGGCCCGTGGAAGTTCACGGATGCGGTGGCAAGCTGGACGTGGGGCGTCGAGCCTGGCACCCCCATGACGGTGGAGGTCTACGCGCCGGAGGGTGAGGTCGAGCTGCTGCTGAATGGCCGCTCCGTGGGACGCGCGCAGACCAGTGAGTGCTACGCGCTTTTTGAGGTGCCGTACGAGGCTGGGGCGCTTGAGGCAGCGACGGAGACGGGAGAGCGCTGGACGCTCGCCACGGCCGACATCGCGACGGCGCACGTGGTGCGCGAGGATACGACCTGCGGTGACTGGCTCTTCTCGCAGGTGCACGTCGAGGATGCCGCATGTACGTGGGTGTTGGACAGCGGCTGGTCATATGACTGCGCACGCGAGGGCCACGAGCTGGTCGCTGCGGGTTCAAGCGTGTCAACGCCGGCAGACTTCCATGCGAGCAACGTCCGCCTGAGCGGCCAAGGTGCGCTCGCGATATATCGGAAGCTATAGCGCAGGTTCATTACGTGCGAAGTGTGCACGCTGCCTCAGGTATTCGGGCCCTTCCAGAAGGGCCCGAATGATTTAGCCAGAATGTACACTCCTCCAGCGGCGGAGTGTACACGCCATAGCGGTTATCCGCACTCTTCCAGAAGACTCCGAATGATCGCGCCAGAATGCGCACTTTCGCATCAGCGCAATACCCCCAGGACGCACCTTTACCGGAGCCGATAGCGCTGCTTGGGGCTTCGGGGCTTCCCAATGCGCTCGATCGTTCCCGACGCAACATAGTTGGACAGGCGGTAGGTGACGGTCCGCCGCGAGAGGCCGGTGGCATCGGCAATCTCTGTGGCGCTTGCATCGCTTACGGTGGCTAGGTACTTCAGCACCTCATCGTTGAGCTCTTCCGCTTGGGGCAAGGCTCCCGAGCGGAAGAGCGTGATTTCAAAGGACGAGATGTGGTCGTCGGCCTTGGGAGCAGGCATGCCGGCATGCTGCAGCTCGTCGCAGATCAGGCGATACCCCGCCTTGCGGTTCTCGACGAGGTAGCCATCTGAGAAGGGCACGTTTTCCAGAAGCGAGAGCAGGAACTGATTGCGGGCAGACGAGTATCCTGGCGTGCCAAGGCTCTCCGACGTGACGGTGCCGTAGAGGCCGCCAGGGCTGGTGATCACGAGGCGGTCCGACAGAAGGCTGACCTGCACGGCAGTGCCACGCGCGAGCGGCGAATAGTCTCGATGGACGAGCGCGTTGGCGACAGCCTCTCGTATGGCGGCAAGGGGCAATGCCGTTGCTTCTCCTTCGTGCATGTTTTGCTGCACGGCCTGAAGCGTGTCGGCAAGGACGGCAGGAATGGGGCCGGCCATAGTTCGCGCGTCAGCGTACGTGGTGAGGCCGGTCTTTTCGTCTCTGGTGGGCAGTGCGGTGAAGGTGACCGTGAGGCGAGGGAAGAACTGCTGGGGATAGGTTCCGAGCGCAAGCAAGCCGGCAAGCGTTGGGTGGAGCCCATCGTCATCATCGCGTGTGAGGACGCGCAGCATGGTGAGAACGTCCGTGTCAGAACGATTGGCAAAGATGCTGGGGTGCAGGCTTCGTTGGCGATCCAGAACTGCGGTAACAAGACGACGGTCGAGATCCGATCTGCTTGCCTCTCTAACCATGTCGAGGTCAAAGGTGGGTTGAGCCCGCTCCTCAAGCAGGCGGTCCACCTCGTAAGTCGTCAGCTTTCGGTCTCCGTCGGCCACTCGTACAAACGAGCCATGGTAGACGCCGCGCTCGGTGATGTAGCACGGCTTTTCGCGGGGTGGCAGCTCGTGAATGTGGGCAATGACCACCTGTGTGTTCTCGAAGTCGACGACGTCAATCTCGGGGCGGACAGGCGGCGTCAGCTTGTCCGAGCAGATGGTGGCGAGCGAGTCGGCAGTGGCCTTGGCGCGGAAGCCTGGTGCAGGTATGAAGCCGTTCTTCTCCGAGAGACCCAGAACGATGGTGCCCCCGGGCCCGTTTGAGAACGCAGAGACCGTCTCTGCCATGGAGGCAGGTAGCTTCTGTACGGACTCTTTGACTTCGATGTCCTGTGTGTCGGTGGCGACAGCGCGAAGATCGCGCACGATATAGGTAATGCGGCGTCGGTCAATTGCCATGATGACCTCACTTTGCAAAGGTGTGCACTAGTGAGGTCATCTTAACAAGCATCTTAGTCTCTACTTCGCAATGCTCGGCAAGTGGCATGAACAGGTACCCGTCCCCTGTTCACGTCAGTCGATGGCTCCGCTGCTAAACCCTTGCTCAGCATCATCAAGGGGTAGCCAGTCAATGACCTTCTTGATCTGTCGATCCCAGAAGTCCCACTCGTGGCCACCTGGCTCCTCGTCATAGGCAAGGTCAACGCCGTCGGCAAGAAGTTGGTCGCGCAACGCGCGCGTGCTGGTGATGAACTCGTCGTCAGTTCCGCAGGCTAGATACACATGCGGCATGGTTGCCTTGCCTGTGGCAACACGCTCCTTCAGCTGCTCGTAGCACACCTGGTAGTTCTTGTCGGTCTGTGCCGCGGCGGCAAGGTCACCAAACACCGCCTTGTCGCCCGCGATGGGGTGGAAGGTGGGATCCAGCACGGTAATGGCGCTGGAAAGCGCGGCAATGTGGCTGAAGGTATCCGCATACTTGAAGCCATTGCGCAAGGCGCCAAACCCACCCATGGAAAGTCCGGCAATGAAGGTATCCTCGCGGCGCTCGGACAGAGGGAATGCTGCCTGCATGATACGTGGCAGCTCCTCACCAATAAACGCGCCGTAGTCATTGAAGGGGATGAGGCTGTTCACGTAATACATGTTGTCGCCCGAAGGCATGACCACGGCCAGGTTCTTCTCCTCAGCCCAACGCTGGATGCGCGTGTTGGCGCACCAGTCGGTGTAGTTGCCAAACATGCCGTGTAGCAGATACAGCGTCTTGAACGGTTTCGTGCGCGGCTCGTAGTCGCGCGTCTTGGACGAGACCTTGTCCACAGGCAAAATGACATTGACGGGAACGGTGCGCAACAGCGCATTGGACAGGTAGTTCATCTGGATGAGAGCCATGGGGCGTGCCTCCTTCGTGATACAACTAATGCAAGATGGTAATCCCTGACGGGTGGGTGATGACGTGGCGAGAAACAACGAGCAGCGGTATCACATTACGGGTGACATCGATCCCAGAAGCTTTTGGCTCGCGACGACACCTGGATCGGTGCAGCTTGAGATGCCCTTCGTGTGCACCGAGGCGGGCACGCTCTATGGCAGGGAGCACTTTGTGACGGGCCGGGCTAGTAAGGATAGCTACCTCCTGGTATATACCTTTGGCGGAGCGGGGTACTTTACCCAGGCAAATCGCACGGTCACGGTCAACCATGGGCAGGCGTTGCTCATGGACTGCCGTATGCCGCAGATCTACGGCACGTCGCCTACGCGTGGCCACTGGTATCACCTCTGGGCGCACATCGAGGGCGTTGGCGTCGGCGCGATGGCCCGCAGGCTCGGCCTTCCCAAGCTCACGCCCATCACGCTTTCTGAGACACGCATGCGACCTCATTTCGAACTGCTCTTTGACAAGATCAAGGCTGAGAGCGTCGAGAACGAAGAGCGCATGGGCATTGCTGTGCACACTATGCTCTCTGAGCTTGTTATGGCTACGGCACGCGGGACTGACGCGTCGGATGACCCCGTGCGTCTCGCCTGCGCGTACGTTGCTGACCATCTTGCAGAGCCCATCGCCGTGGACGACCTTGCCAAAGCGGCTAGCGTAAGTGCAAGCTATCTGACAAGACTCTTCAGAGAGTCGCTCGGCACCTCTCCTCATGACTACCTGCTTCGTCAGCGTATCAGCAGAGCAAAGCAACTGCTGATAGAAACCGATGAACCTATTGGGTCCGTCGCTCGTCAGGTGGGATTCAGTACCGAGAGCAACTTCTCGTACCGCTTTGCCAAGATGTGCGACATCACGCCGCGCGCGTACCGCAAGCTGCGCTACGGCACGGCGTGAGGCCGCTACAACGTTGCCCTGATGGCACCGCCCACCAGTCCGCTCAGCTGGCCCTGCTGGGAGTAGCGCAGGGTAAGCGTCTCGGCAGGGAAGGGCTTGCGCAGGTGTGTGCGCACGCGCTCGGCAAAGGCGTCACGGTCAAAACCCTTCATCAGCGGAAGTCCGCCGCCGATGATGACCTCGTCGGGATCGAGGATGTTGGCCTCGGCTGCAACGGCGATGGCCATGGCCTCAAGCACCTCAATGACCTGCGGCTCGTTTGACAGGCGCACAAATGCCTCACCAATAGGAACCTCAGGGAAGTACTCCGTGCAGACGCTTGCGAGGTGGTGGCCGCCACCGAAGCACTCAAGGCAACCGGGATTGCCGCAGCCGCAGGTCTCGGTGCGTCCCAGCATGGGAACGTGGCCAAGCTCTCCAGCTGAGCCGTGCGCCCCGTGCCAGACCTGTCCACCAAGGTACAGCGCGTTGCCGATGCCAGTTCCAAAATACACGCCCGTGACTGACGATGCGGGATCGATGCCCAGGCTGTGGATGTCAGAAAGGATGAGGAGGTTAACGTCCTTCTCCACGATGGTGGGGATGCCCGTCATCTCCTCAACCTGATCTGCAAGGTTAAGTCCAGAGAGACCTTCAACATTAGGGGCCTGAAGCACCTTGCGGCAGGCTGCGTCAACCGTTGCGGGTACGCCGATGACCACGCGAGAAAGCTCGTCACCTTCAGCCTCGGCAAGTGCGGCCCACTTGAGGACCAGGTCGGCAAGGCCAACGCCGATACCCTTTGCCGCGAGCCGCGCGGTGGGCTCGATGGCCGATCCAAGTACGGTGAACTTGTCGTTGACGATGCCGACGCGCGTGTTGGTGCCACCGACATCCATGCACAGGAACTTCTTGCTCATGATGCGCTCCTTTACGCTGAAAAGGTGCCGGGACGTCCTAGAGGAGACGTCCCGGCGGGAAGGGAAGGGCTTACTCGTCAACGACCATGCTGTCGTCAAAGGCGAAGAGGTAGGTGCTCACGAAGCCCGCGATGCTGGCCAGGGCGATGGCGATCATGTGCGGCATGCCCAGGTTGGCCGCGAGGATGGGAAGCGTAAGCACGGAGGTGGTGAGGATGCCCACCTGGTGGACGCCCACTGCCGCGGTGATGGCGCCGCAGATGCCGCAGGAGAGAGCCATGGCGACGAACGGACGCTTGAACTTAAGGAGCAGGCCGTAGATGGCGGGCTCGGTGATGGCGCCAAGCCAAGCGGAAGCGAGGCACTCGGTAGCGGTGGCCTTCACGCCCGGCTTCTTGGACTTGAGCAGGATGGCGAGGACGACGGCGCCGACGACGTAGTTGGTGGAGTTGGTGATGGGGCCGATGACGTCATAGCCGAGAGTCATGAGGTTGGAGATCATGATGGGAATCATGCCCCAGTGCATGCCAAAGATGATGAGGACGGGCCACAGGGCGGCGATGAGGAAGCCAGCGATGATGGGGGCGACGTTCAGGATGGCCATGAGGCCAGCGGCAATCCAGGCAGAGACGGTGTTGACCACGGGGCCGACGACCATCAGCGTGATGAGCGAGGTGGCGACGAGCACGATCATGTTGCCGACGAGGTCACGAGCGAGCTGCGGCAGCTTAGAGACGGGCTTCTCGATCCAGGACTGCAGGTACACGGCAAAGATGATGGGGAAGACGGACTGCAGGTAGCCAGAGTCGGGCAGGATCACCGGGAGTCCAAAGAGGGTGGGGCCACCGACCTCGGCGAAGGCGTCCTTGAGGCCGACCATGGAGGGGCACACGAGGAACGCTGCGACGGCCATGGCAATCCACTCGTTGCACTTGAACTTCTTTGCCGCGTTACGTGCGATGAAGATGGGCAGGAACTGGAAGACGCCGTCGCCGATCGCGTTGAGGACGACGAACGTCGAGCTGTCCTGAGCAAAGAGGCCCAGCGTCACGCACATGCTCACCAGGGCGCGGGTAAGACCGGCTGCGGTGAAGATGCCAATGAACGGAACGAAGATGCCGGACACGATGTCAAAGAGTGCGTTCAGGCTGAAGCCGCCCTTGCCCTCATCGTCGTCGGCTGCGACTTCGCCACCGGCGAGTCCCGGAAGCTGGGCGACGACCGCGTCGTACGCATCGCCGACCTTGTTGCCAATAACCACCTGGTACTGGCCGCTGGCGTGCATGACCTGGATGACGCCCTCAAGCTGACCGATGCGCTGGTCGTCAGCCTTGGACTCGTCCTTGAGCCTGAAGCGCAGGCGGGTAACGCAGTGGGTGACGGAAGCGATGTTTGCCTCGCCGCCTACGAGTTCGATGACCTCAGTCGCGAACTTGTTCCAATCTCGTGCCATGGTTAGATCCCTTCTCTTCCTTCCGGACGCATCCGGACTTGTTTGGTGAATGGTGTTGTGCGTGAACAGGGGACGGGTACCTGTTCACGGTCTTGCTATTCCACGGGGCCGGGCTCGGCCAGCGCGCGAAGTGCCTGGTCACAGGCCGCAAGTGACTCCTTGCTCATGGGACGCGATCCACGGGCCAGCTTGTAGGCAAGCTCACGCATGGGGATGCCCAGCTCGTCTGGAGCAACCCAGTCGGGCTTGCAGTGCGCGCGGACGACGGCATCGGTGTCGGGGGTGGCCAAGAGGTCTCCGATGGGCCAGTCCACGGTGGGGACGCGGCGCAGCGGCGCGGTGGTCTCGTACTCCACCACATGGGTGCCTGCCTGCAGCTTGTTGCCGCCAAGCTGCTCGTAGGCAGAGGCGGGCGCAAGCGGCAGCGTGACGTCAGCGGTGCAGCCGAAGGGCACGTCAACCTCAACGCGCAGGTGCGTCTCGTCCAGGCAGCGCCACGCCACGCGCCAGGTGCCGGCGGCGCAGGTGTGCGTGCACTCCAGGCGGCCCAGGCGCCAGCTGGGAATGGGCGCCACGGTGGCACGGCGGAAGCCGGGCTCTGCCGCCACGGGACGAAGGCCAGCGGCGTAGGCAAAGAGCCACTCAACGATGGAGCCATAGGAGTAGTGGTTCATCGAGTTCATGCCGATGCCGGTGATGACACCGTCGTCGTCGAGCGAGTTCCAGCGCTCCCAGATGGTGGTGGCGCCAAGCTTGACCTCGCGGAGCCAGCCGGGATAACCCTCATAGGTGAGCAGGTCGTAGGCCTTGGATGCCATACCGGCCTCGCAAAGGGCGCGTGGCAGGAAGTTGGTTCCCACGAAGCCGGTGACAAGCTTGTTCTCGTTGCGCGAAAGCGCACGATCAAGGGCGAAGGCGTTGAATGCGGGCGCGCCAAAGCCGAAGGTGATGCAGAGGGCGTAGGCAGTCTGCGTGGTCACGGCGCAACGGCCGTTGGGCGAGAAGTACTCGGCGTTGATGTAGTCGTGGAGGTACTGGGCGAGCTTGTCGTAGTGGGCTGCGTCGGCCTCCTTGCCGAGCACGCGGGCTGCGTCGGCCACCTCGCAGGTGCTGCGCCACCAGTACAGGTAAGCAATGAAGTCGGGGTCGGTGGCGCCGGTGCGGTCGTTCTTGGGAGCATCGAGGGCCAGCCAGTCACCCAGCTGGTGCAGGCCGCCCCACAGGTGCTTCTCACCCTCGTCCGTGCGCTCGACGTAGTCGATCCAGGCGGCCATGGCGTCGTAATGCTCTGCGAGAATGGAGGCGTCACCGCTCATGAGGTAGCTCTGCCAGGGGATGAAGCAGGTCGCGTCTCCCCAGATAGCGCAGGCAGGACCGTCGAGCATAAACGAGGGGGCAACGAGCGGAGCACCGCCGTCGTGCTTGGCCGCCTCCTGAGCCATGTCGTAGGCAAACTTGCGATAGAACGGCTGCTGGTCGGCCAGGTAGAGTGCGGTTGGCGCGAAGACCTGGGCGTCGCCAGTCCAGCCCATGCGCTCGTCGCGCTGCGGGCAGTCGGTGGGGGTGTCCATGAAGTTGGACTTCATGCCCCAACGTGCATTCTCAACCAGACGGTTCACCAGCTTGTGGCCTGTGGTGAGAGTACCAGTCTCTTCAAAGTCAGAGTGCAGCACCAGGCCGGTGAAGTCCTCAGGCTTGAAAGAGGAAACCCCCTCGATCTTGACGAAGCGATAGCCGTAGTAAGTGAAGCGCGGCTCAAGCACGTGCTCAGCTCCATCGCTCACGTAAACAAACTCCTGCTTGGCGCTGCGGAGGTTGTCGTTGTAGAACTCGCCGTCCTGAAGCAGCTCGCCAAGCTGCACGCGAATGGTGGTGCCGGCAGGCTCGTTGACGCGCAGGCGGAAGGTGCCTGCGAACTCCTGGCCCATGTCGAGGACAAGGTCACCGGAGGGTACGGGGACCACGGTGGGGGAGAAGGCCTCATGCGCAGTCACAGGGAGCGAGAGGCGATCGGTGAGCTTAGTGGTGGAGGCTGCGGCCTCTGCGGTCTCGAGCAGCTGAGCTGCGACGGGTTCGGTGGCGGGCAGGGTGTCATCCACATACATACCGTCGTAGATGTTGGAGCCCGTGATGTTGGAGCGGGTCACCTGCCAGCCCTCGCCTGTGGAGAAGACCTGCGTGGAACCGTCAGCGTAAGAGACATGCAACTCGGCGATGAGGCGCCAGTCGTTGCCATAGAAGCCGCGATCCTCGGGAATGAAGCCAAAGCGGCCCTTCCACCAGCCATTGCCCATAAGGAAGGAGAGGTCAGCCGTGGCGCCGGCGGCGCGAAGCTGCTCGGTCACGTCGTAAGTCTGGACCTGCAGCCAGCGGTCATAGGCGTTGGTGCCAGGAGCAAGGTACTCGTCACCCACGCGCTCGCCGTTGACGCTGGCGTCATAAAAGCCCAGGCCACAGGCGTAGAGACGGGCGGACGCGACCGTTCCGGTGAGCTCGATGTTGCGAGAGAAGATGGGATGACGCGGGGACTCTGCGCCATCGCACGTCAGCCACTGGGCGGACCAAAGCTCATCCATCTTGCCGGTCTCGAAGGACGCGATGTCGGAGGTCGCCTCCTCGTTGGCGTTGGTGCGTACGGAGACGGTCCATTCGTAACGCGTGCGCGGCTTCAGGGGCACGTCGATATTGGCGGCGATCGAGTCAAGCTGGGCCCAGCCAGTGTCGACCACGGTGGCGCCCTCGCTCGTTACCACGATGCGCGAGGCGGTTGCAGCGGTGCCCTTGGAATCCTCGACAGCCCAGGAGAAGACAGTATGGAAAAACGTAAAGCCAAGCGGATTGCTAAGGTGATTTACGCGAAGTCTGGTGATGTGCATTACGTCCTCCCAAGTAGCTGCGCTGGTGTTTAATCGTTTTATACACGGCACGTAGGGGAGGGTGTAAGGCGTTCAGATGTAGTGGAATCGAAAATCGAAAAAAAGAGATTGGATTTAGTGGGAATCAGTCTCCAGCGGGCAAGAGTGGCCGCTAGACGGAAAGGGACCAGAAGGTCGGACCTTCTGGTTCGGTGTCAGGTGCGGTCTCGGTTGATGCTACGTATCACCAGCGCATATGCCACGCCTTGTGCGATGGCCGTCACTACCCAACTGATGGGGTAAGCCAACATCAGATTTGCATAGGTGCGCACCGCAGCAAAGCCCGTATGTATCCACAGGACGCGCGTACCACAGATGCCGACGATGCTGATGGCGGCTGGAATGGTGGAGCGCTTGTAGCCACGCATCGCGCCAGAGAAGATTTCGTTGATGGCATTGACCCACTGGAAGCAGGTGGCGCGAAGAATGCGCTGGTACGCAAGGGGTTTGACGGCGGCATCGGTGGTGAAGAGCGACACGAACGGAACACGCAGCACGTAGAAGAAGACACCTACCGCCAAAGTGAACGCCGGCCCCAGTAGCAAGGTGAGACGCGTGACCTTACGGCAGCGTGCTCGGTTGCCAGCTCCATCGTTCTGGCTTACGAACGTGGTGCATGCTTGGCTGAAGCCCAGGATGGCGTTGTAGGTGAAGTACTCAAAGTTGGTGGCTACCGTCGTTGCGGCCATGGCCGTCTGCCCGAGCGAGTTGATGGCTGCCTGCAGCACGATGTTTGAGAGCGAGAAGATCGACGATTGTATGCCGGCAGGCAGGCCCACACGCACGATACCGCCGAGCGCCTCGCGGTCGATGCGCAGCTTCCGCAGGCTGAGATGGTAGATGCCCTCTTCGCGGCGCAGCATCTCGACCAGCGCCAGGCTGCTCACCACGTTAGAAAGGAGCGTCGCCAGTGCCACGCCCGCCACATCCATCCGCAGCACTACAACAAAGAGCAGGTTAAGCAGTACGTTAAGAATGCCCGATATGATCAGCACTATAAGTGGCCGGCGCGTGTCGCCCTTGGATCGCAGGACCGCCGAGGCAAAGTTGTAGAGCATGATGGGCGGCATGCCGAGGTAGTAGATGCGGAAGTAGAGCATGGCTTGGTCGAGGAGCTCGTCGGGCGTGCCAATAGCCTGATGTACCGGCCGCGCCAGCACCTGCCCTGCCACCAAAAGCACCGTTCCGCAGATAAGCGAAAGCGCAATGGACGTATGCGTGGCGCGTGTCACACCATTCTTGTCGCCCTTGCCAAAGTAGTTGGCGATGGTCACGTTGGCACCCAGCGAGACGCCTACAAACAGGTTGACCATCAAGCTGATGAGGTAGGTGTTTGCCCCGACGGCGGCCAGCGCGTCAGAGCCGGCAAAGCGGCCCACCACCGCAACGTCTGCCGCGTTAAAGAGCTGCTGCAGAAAGCCGCTTGCCGCAACTGGCAGCGCGAAGGCGATGATCTTGGGCACGAGCGGTCCGTGCAGCATGTCTATGTCATGTGAGCGTGTCTGCGCCATGGAATGGGTTCCTATACAGGGAAAAAGGGCCATTAGCCATGGTATCTAACAAAACGTCTCTGCAACGGTGGCAGATTGGTCGTACAGAAAGAATGACTAGGGGAGGGCTATCCCAAGAGTCCCCCATTACTCTTGAGCTGCTGGTTGATCTCGATGACATCGTGATGCACGATATCTCGCGGCTCGAAGTGGAGTAGCTGGTAGATGAGCTGCATGACAGCGCCAGCGCCGAAGGCCGAAAGCAGGGTGCCTACGCCCATAGGGCCTCCCAGGAGCCAGCCCACCACGGTGACCGCTGACCAGAGGATGATTTGCACGACGCCGATGGGCACCTGCGGCAGCCGCTTGCCCAGGCCAACGAGGAGCGCATCTCGCGGGCCGCAGCATTGCTCGCCGCGCATGTAGATCCACATGCCGATGGCCATGAAGACAAAGCCGACGAGCATCATTGCGATGCCAGCCCACAGGCTGGTGCACGGTTTGAGCGGGCTGTGGTCGTTAAAGAACTGGACGAAGTTGCCCGTGAGTAGCGCGTCGATGATGGTGCCGTAGCCGATGCGCTCCTTGAGGGCGAGGTCGATGAGCAGGATGACAACGCTCGTGCACGTCATAACCATTCCGTAGTTGAACGGCGTGTGCGCCGCGATGCCCATGCCCAGGCAGTCCCACGGTGCGAGGCCGATGTTGGCAAAAATCGTGAGGTGCACGCCAAAGGAGAACACCAGAAGGCCCAGTGCGATCTGGATCCACTGCGTGACGATGCGTGATTTGCTCATGAGGCCTCCTGCGGATGACGGTTCTAACACCTTAGCGGAAGAAAAGGGACGGCTTTGTGTGGCGCAAGAGACCGTCACCATTGTGAAAAAACAGGCAAGCTGGAGGGGAATCGAGCGTTCGTACCACTTTTTGACGGCTTTTGTAAGGTCGGTTTTGGTATTGAATAATAGTGCAAATCTTGATATATAAAACCGCAGGTAAACGGGTGCATCAATTGTGGTCGTATCGACGAAAACGGACCATGTCAAAACCAGCATTACAAAAGCCGTCAAAAAGTGGTATGAACGGCGGTCTTTAGGAGTAACTTCCTGCGCCAGGGTGTCGCGCGGGCATCACGGTGGACATGGTCCGCGAGCTGGTTGAGTTCACGCATACCTATAAGCCTGGCACGCTGGCCATGACCTTCCTGAACAGCTCCATCGAGGGCGCGGATACCGAGACGGTGCGCGAGGTGGCTATTCTCATGAAGCAGACGGGCGCCGACATCCACTGTATCGGCGATGGTGGTTTTGCTGGTTGCTCCAGCCCTGAGAACGTGCAACAGCTGAGCTTCTCGATTAAGGGCAAGCCGTACACCTACTACCGGATGGCAAGCGTCAACCGATAGTCGGTCGGATCGAAACCACCTCTTGAAATGAATGCCGGCCAAACGGCAGTCCGTTTGGCCGGCATCTGTTGTTTGACTGTAATGGTCGAGGTCAAACAGGGGCGAAGAGCTCGAAATCTGACCACTTGAGGGCGTTTGACCGTAATGCGTAAGGTCAAACACCCTGAATGCTTCCCAGTGTAGAAGTGTTATGTAGTTAACCGATTATGTAGAAATCATGTACCAGCATTAAACCGTTTAATTAACGGTTGTTAACCGATTAATATACGACTCAGAAATTAACCGATTAATTCCTAGAAAGGAATGCCGCCATGACCGCCACCGCCACCGCCACCGCCAACTCCATGCTCCTGCTCCCCTCCATGATGTGCGCCGACTTCGGCCACCTGGCCGACGACACTGCGGCGCTTGTGGCTGCTGGTGCTGATGGCCTCCACCTTGACCTCATGGACGGCACCTACGTCCCCAACTACGGCATGGGCCTGCAGGACATCGAGTGGCTGTGCGCCAACGCGGGTGTTCCCTGCGACGTGCACATGATGGCCATGGATCCTGGCCGCTACGTTGAGAAGTTCGCCAAGGCTGGCGCGAAGGTCATCTACGTGCACCCCGAGGCTGACGTGCACGTGGCTCGCACGCTTGCCGCCATCCGCGCGCTCGGCGTCAAGGCGGGCATCGCAATCAACCCCGGCACGAGCTTTGCCGCCGTCGAGCCCATCCTTCCGCTCGTTGACTACGTGCTCGTCATGACGGTGAACCCGGGCTTCGCTGGCCAGAAGTGGCTTGACTTCGTCAACCCCAAGATCGAGCAGCTCGTTGAGGCCAGCCACAAGAACGGCAATAACTACGAGGTCATCGTTGACGGTAACTGCTCGCCGGAGCATGTTGCCGAGGCGGCCGCGATGGGCGTCAAGGGCTTCGTGCTCGGCACGGCCGGCCTCTTTGGACACGGCGATTACGCGGAGAGCATGCAGAAGCTCCGCGCTCTGTAGGGCAAGACAAGGCACACCAACAGGCATTCATTCAGAGAAAGGGAACCATCATGGCATTCAAGAAGCTCGCTATCGGAAACGACCACGTGGCAGTCGAGATGAAGAAGGAGATCATGGCCTACCTGCAGGAGAAGGGCTATGAGGTCATCAACGTTGGTACCGACAGCACCGAGCGCTTCAACTACCCCGTGAGCGGCTACAAGGTTGCCAAGATGGTGGCTTCCGGCGAGGTCGACGGCGGCATCCTCATCTGCGGCACCGGCGTGGGCATCTCGCTCTCCGCCAACAAGGTGCACGGCATCCGCTGCGTCACCTGCTCCGAGCCGTATTCCGCGCGTCTCAGCCGTCAGCATAACAACACCAACTGCGTTGCCTTCGGTGCGCGCGTGGTGGGCATCGAGACCGCTAAGGACATCGTGGACGCATGGCTTGGCGCCGAGTACGAGGGTGGCCGTCACCAGGTGCGCATCGACATGCTCGCCGAGATCGAGACCACGCAGTCGCTGAAGGCTGCTGAGGAGTAACAGGGATAGAGAGTGCGTCCCGGGGGTAGCCCCCAGCGCGCACCCGTACAACGGGTGCGCGCTGGGGGCTACCCCCGGGACGCACCTATACGATGGGAATCTCGACCACGCAGTCGCCCAACGGCCATGAGCTGCAGGCGTGCAGGTAACCGTGCTGCTTGTCGGCCAGACGGCGCCCGTCGCCCAGTTCGGGCACGTACACCTCGCCCGAAATCAGCTTGCAGCGGCAATACCCGCACGCGCCGCTGCGGCACCGTGTGTGGTTGGGGATGGCGGCTCGCTCGAGCGCCACGGCGATAGGCTCGGTGGAACGAGCGATAATGACCTGCTCATCGATGCCGCGGCGTACCTTCAGCTTGTACGTCACCATGTCAGAGGGCCCCGGATAGTCATCGTTCTGTCGCGGATCGCGCGGGCTGCCAAAGACCTCCGTACGAATGCGGCGTTCTGGCACGCCGAGGGACGCAAGCTCGCCCAGCACGTAGCGATACATGGGCAGCGGGCCGCACACAAAGTAGCTGGTGTTGCCATCCGCTGGCATGCCGTGCGAGTACAGCATGATGAGGTCTGCGCTCAGAAGTCCGCGCTGGCAGTTGGCGGGAAGCTCGTCTGCCTCGCCCGAAATGACATGCACGACGCGCAGCCGGCTGCACGAGCGCGCCAGCGCGTCCAACTCGTCCTTGCAGATGATGTCATCCGCCGAGACTGAGCCATACAGAATAGTGAGGTCGCAGTCCAATGTGCCGTGCGCAACCTCGCGTGCCATAGAGATAAAGGGCGTGATGCCGCTGCCGCCGGCAAGGGCCACCACATACTGCGCGTCGCGAAGCGGCTCGTAGAAGAACTCGCCAAATGGTAGGTGCGCCACAAAGCGGTCTCCGGGCTTGACGAGGCCATAGAGCCAGTTGGCGGCGAAGTTCTCGCCCTTCTTGCCGTCTCGCACCGTGATCTGGAACATCGAGCGATCCCCGCAGCGCGCCTCAAACGGAGCACTGCTGATGGAGTACGGCCTCGAGGTGAGCGTGCGAACAACGCGCAGGTCAAGGGATACGTATTGGCCAGCCTGGAAAGGCGGAAGCACGTCGCCGTCAAGAGGCTCAAACGTGAGGCGCCGTGCGGTGGGGGAGACATCTTCCACCTTTGTGACCTGCACGTGCGTTGCGGCTGGGTGCAGCTCCTGCGTAAGCTCGCGGATGTGGTCGTGGTAGAGGTTCTCGGGGCTGGCGTTGGCAATCAGCTCTCGCCTGGCCTCCGTAACGCGAGCGGCACCCTGCACGTCGCGCAGGAATCCGTTGATTCTCATCGCGCACCCTCCTTCTCGGCCTCGCTCATCCAGGTGAGGATTGCCTTGGCAGCAATCTTGCCGTTGTTGATGTTGCAAGCCATGCCATCGCCCACCAGCTGATGAGACGCGCAGCCCACCAAGCCATGGATGTATTGGTCTTGCTCGAAGTCTTCCAGGCGGGCGACCACCGAGTTGTCCATGCGGTGCTGGTATCCGTAAATGCCGCCCTGGTAGTTGCCGGTGTAGTGGGCGATGGTGACAGGCGTCTCTACCTCGATATCGATGATGTGGTCACGCAGATTCACGCCAAGCTGGCGGCTCACCTTGTCAATCATTTCGCCCGCGATGCGGCGCTTGTCCGCAAAGTAGCTGTCGGCGGTTACACCGTCAAAGCACTCCGGCAACGGCAGCGTGGTGATGGAAAGTGAGGTGCGCCCCTCGGGCACCGCGTCGGGGTTGGCGAAGTTGAGGCAGATGGTGGTGAGGTAGTCCCAGCCACCCAAGTGGCGGCCCTGCTCCCAGAAGCGGTCGGTGGAGTAGGGCCCGTCGCACGAGAAGACCGAGTACCCATGAATGCTGAGCTCCTCTGGCGGTACATCAAGCTGCAGCACCACAGAGAAGCACGAGACGCTCATGGGCATGGCGTTCGCGTACTGGCGCGCAATGGCGGGGACCTCGGACTGCGGCTCGATCATGCGTCCGTACACCACGTTGGGGTAGGGGGCTGAGGCCACGTAGTCACAGGCAATCTCGTCTCCGCGTGAGGTGCGCACGCCCACCACGCGACCGCGGCGTACCAGAATCTTGTCCACCTCTTGGCAACACTCGTACTGCACGCCCAGTGCGCGGCAGCGCTCGGCCATCGCAACGGACATCTCGTGGGAGAACCCACGCGCCACGTAGCTGCCGCCCATGAAGTAGTCGGCCATCAGGAACGCGTAGATGGTGAAGGGGAGGCTGGAGAGCGGCTGCCCTACATATATCCAATAGGCGGAGAGGATCTTCTTGACGTCTTCAGGAAGCTTGACGTACTTGTCGATGACCTCGCGCGCGGAGTAACCCGCCGTCTTGGCCAGCGCGCCGTGTTTGGCGAGCGTCTCGAGCTTTGAGATGGTGTGCTCGTTGAGGTAGAGCACACTCTCGTACACCTTGCGGCAGAGCTCCAGCAGCTTGTTGACCTGCTTGCGAGTACCGGGATATACGGCGTCAATCTCGTCTGCGCAAACCCACGTACCGTCTGCGCGGCGTCCGGCGTGGAGCTCGATGTCAATGCCGTCTGCGGGGGCGGTAAGGCGGTATGCCTCGGGCACGCGGAGCCAGTCGATGACAACACCCAGGCTATCGAGGTAGTCGCGGATGAAGAGCGGGCTCTCCGCAGGCCCAATGGACATCATCTCGTGGAGGGTGGCCTCCATCTCGACACCGTTGCGCACAAAGCTGGTGGCGATGCCGCCGGGAAGGTTGTGCCGCTCAAGCACGAGCACGTCCTTGCCTTCGCGGGCGAGGCTCATGGCGCAGCTCATTCCAGCGAGTGCTCCTCCGATGACCACCACGTCGTACTTGTCTTTGAAGAATGCCATACGGCCTCCCTCGTTGGTCCATGCGTATGGGATGATTATGCCCGATGTGACGGACGCAATTCAGGAGTGGCGTTTGGTTTCGTGACGTACTGAAGGGGGAGTGCGATGCGGCAGGCGGTTGTGGGCATCATGGCGCACGTGGACGCGGGCAAGACCACGCTCGCCGAGGCGCTGCTCTACCATGCGGGCGCCATCCGCGTGCGCGGCAGAGTTGACCACGGGGACTCTCACCTCGACACCGACGCCATGGAGCGAGCGCGCGGCATCACCATCTTCTCGTCGCAGGCGGTGCTGGACTGGGACGATGTGCACTTCATGCTCCTCGACGCGCCAGGTCACGTAGACTTCTCCGCTGAGGCCGAGCGCACGCTGCAGGTGCTTGACTACGCCGTTCTGCTGGTGAGCGCCAATGACGGTGTGACGGGTCATACCAAGACGCTTTGGCGCCTGCTTGAGCGCTACGGGGTTCCCACCGTACTCTTCGTGAACAAGATGGACCTTGCGCATGTGGGGCGGACAGAGCTTCTTGCTGAGCTTGGCGAGCGGCTGTCTGACGGCTGTATCGACTTCGGTAACCCCTCTTCTGACGAGCTGCACGAGGCAGCTGCGGCAACGGACGAGACGGCTCTCGACGAGTATCTCGAGCAGGGATGCGTCTCGCAGGAGACGCTGGTGCGTCTGGTCGCAGAGCGCCACGTGTTCCCGGTGTTCTGTGGGTCGGCTCTGCGCGACGAGGGCATCGTCGAGTTTCTCGACGGGCTGAGCGCGCTGGTTGCGGAGCGTACGTGGCCGGCCGCGTTTGCCGCCCGCGTGTACAAGGTGACACACGATCGCGGAGAACGCGTCACGTGGCTAAAGGTGACGGGCGGGTCGCTGCACGCACGCGACCTACTGCAAGGTAGTGACCACGCTGGGCCATGGGCGGACAAGGTCAACCAAGTGCGCGTCTATCAAGGCGCAAGGTTTGAGGTGGTGTCCGAGGCGCGCGCCGGTCAGGTGTGCGCGGTAACGGGCCTCTCGCATGTGCGGCCTGGGGATGTGCTCGGTGTTGAGAAGCCAACGCAACAACCGGTTTTGGCGCCTGTTCTGACGTATCGCGTGGAGCCGGGGAATCTGGATGTGCATACGGTCTATCAGGTCTTACGGCAGCTCTGCGATGAGGACCCGATGCTCGGCGTAACGTGGGACACGGATCTGGAGGAGATTCACGTGCAGCTGATGGGCGCCGTGCAGCTTGAGGTCCTGCGAGACCGTCTGGCCGAACGGTTGGGCGCTGCCGTGAGCTTCGGCGTGGGCTCCATACTCTATAAAGAGAGCATCACGGCCGCAGTCATGGGCTATGGCCACTTTGAGCCGCTGCGCCACTACGCCGAGGCGCACTTCCGGCTTGAGCCGCTGCCCTCGGGCACGGGCGTGGTGTATGGAACGGTGTGCAGCACTGATGATCTCGATCTCAACTGGCAGCGCTTGGCTCTGGGCTGTGCCATGGAGCGGAACCATCGCGGCGTGCTTGCGGGCTATCCGTTGACGGACGTGCGTATCACGTTGGTCTCGGGCAAGGCACACCTCAAGCACACGGAAGGCGGCGACTTCCGCCAGGCTGCGTGGCGTGCCATCAGGCAGGGACTGATGACCGCGCGCGAACAGGGCGCCGCCGTGCTGCTTGAGCCGTGGTACTGCTTCTCGCTCGAGGTGCCGGCAGACAAGGTGGGGCGCGCGCTGGCCGATTTGCAGCGGATGGACGCGCGGTTTGGCGCGCCGCAGATGCGGCAAGCGGAGGCGGTGCTTGAGGGAGAGGTCGCCGCGTCAGAGGTGGGCGACTACGCCCTTGACGTGGCTGCCTATACTGGCGGAAACGGCAGCTTTACCTGCGAGCTTCTCGGCTATGAGCCCTGCCATGACGCCGAGCGCGTCATTTCAGAGGTCGCCTATGAGCCAGAGGCAGACCTTCCCCACACGCCAGACTCAGTCTTCTGCAGCCACGGGGCGGGCTATACCGTCAAGTGGTATGAGGCTGTCAGCCACATGCACGTGACGGATGACCCTGCGCGCGAGCGTCCCTGGCGCGCGGTTCCTTAAGCGATTGTTGACATTAGGGGGCCGGTCTCGGTCAACATCAGCTGGGAGAGAGCGGTTGCGCTCTCTCC
>OMWB01000037.1 GCA_900314645.1 uncultured Actinomycetes bacterium | reverse complement strand
GTTCCTGGGGATGAGGTCGGCCTGGACGGCCTGCTCGCAGGCGCTCTTGAGCAGGACGTGGGCCTTGCGTACCGTGGTGCCCGAGAGGCCGTCCTTGAGAAGCTTGGCCTCCCACGCCCTCACCTGTGCCGCGTTGAGCTCCGAGAGGCGGATCCTGCCGAGGCCGTTGGAGACGTTCTTGGCGTAGCAGCGGTAGCCGTTGATGGTGGAGCGTTCGAGCGAGTGAGACCTGTCGAGGTCGGATATGTAACTCTCGAGGTACTCGTCCACCGTCATGGTGGCCTTCACGATCTCCGCCTTGCGCTCGTGCTCCTCCTCGAGCGCGAGCCGCACCTCGGCGAGCTCGCGCCTCGCCTCGGCGATTCCCTTGGCCTCGAGGGTCCTCACGACCTGGCGCCACTCGCCATCCTTGTCCTTGTACTTGAAGACGCCTCTGAACGGAGGCTTCTTCCCGCGTATAAACGCATTGGTGAAGTGCATAGAATCCGTTCCTTCGCCTTGCACCAAACGTGCTCGCCTTGCACCAAACGTGCACCAAATCGCTTGGTGCACGTGCACCAAACTCGGGCGTCGAGCCCTTCCGGTCATGGCGAAGGTTACACGGCATTGCGCCGTTTACGTGGCGATATCTGCGAGCGTGTTCACGCCTGTCGAAGAAGTTTGCCCAGCGTGTCCCGCTGGGGGTCAAGGGGTCGCTGGTTCGAATCCAGTCCACCCGACCAGAATTCTCCGAGGTCAGAGACTACGCTCTCTGACCTTTTTCTTTCTTGTACTACGATGCGACTTGTCGAATTGTGCGTAGCGGCTAGAGGTACACCCTCTAGCCGCTACGCACAATTCGCCATACAAGTTCAAATCAGCAACCGAGCCTCGTCGAAAGAGAGTTGGCGTAGTTCTACCTTAACTGATGAACCTCGACCCGACACTTAGTAGTTGTCGGCAGAGCAGTTCAGCATGTTGCACAACCAGAGACAGTCATCCATGCACTCGTCAGAACAGAGCCAGTTCCCTCCTGCGGAGACCTGCGCCAACTTATCCTCGGACAGCTCGTAGCCGAGCTCCTTTGCCAGGGCGAGCAGCTATCCTGCCTCATTTAATGGAGGCCTTCGTAACCCTCTGCTCTGTCACAAAGGAGGAACCGCATGTTTAGGAAGAAGCTTTCGATACTCGCCATGGTTGTTCTGTTGGTATTAGCCGTCGCTCTCGTCGGTTGCAGCGATAAGGACAAGGAAGAGTTCGATGCCGCGTTTGAAGCAACCGGTTATCAGGGAACGCTCGAAGACGGGAGCACGCTCATCTTCTTCAAAATGAACGATGACACCATGATCATCGCGATAACGGATGCAACGCACCAAGGTGAAACTGCCCTGACCTACACGGGCAAGCCGGTACAGGGTGACGACAACAAGACGACCGTAACCGACGAGGAATCCGGAGAAAGCATCATGTTCGTCCTCACCGAGAATGGTGGCACGGCAAGCATAGAGGTGGATGGCCGTGGCAAGGGTGAGCTGACGGTCTATGAGGGCAATGTCCTCTCTATCCTTGGTACGATGGCACAGAAGGAACTCGATTTGTAGGTCAGGCGGAGGTATCTCTTCCGAGTCGTACTGAATGCGACCTAACCTTTGGGCCCCTGAGCATCCACGCTTGGGGGCCTTGTTCGTCTTGCAGCATGGCTCCGCCCACCAAGCACCCTGCCCTGGTTTATGAGCTTTCACACCCGCCTGCTTTGACAAGGTGCTTTCGTATGGGCATACCGCTGGCGAAGCAGACGAGGGGTCGAGCGTAGTACCCTAGACACATGATTTCAGCAAACGAACTAGGGGAGAGCAATGATCAAGCTTATCGCATCAGATATGGACGGCACGCTTCTGGACGAGAACAGCCAGGTTCCCGAGGAGACCTTCGAGCTCATCCACCAGCTGCGCCAGAAGGGCGTGGTATTTGTCGCGAGCTCGGGCCGTCGCTACAACACGCTTCGCTGGCTCTTCGGGCCGGTCGCTGACGAGATGGATTACGTTGCCTCACTGGGTGGGGAGGTATACGCGGACGGGAAGCTCCTTGACCTTGAGGTCTTCAGCCACGCGTCCGTGCTGAAGCTCTGCGAGATTTGCGAGTCGTTTGACTGCCTGCACATCGCACTCTACGACGAGGAGCACACCTTCCTTCTGGATGACCTCTCGGAGTACGTGCGTGAGGTGGACAAGGACCTGCCCAATGCAGAGCGCGTGGACGACCCACCGGAGCCCACCACCGACATCATCAAGATTGGCATTTGCTGCGAGCGCCCCAACGACATCATGGACATGGCGTACGTGCTCGAGCGCGAGCTTGGTGACCTCTTCACCTTCATGCCGTCTGGCTCGAAGTGGATCGATGTGACACCGTCCATAGTGAACAAGGCCACGGGTCTCGACCAGATTCTGCGCTACCGCGGTATCAAGCCCTCGGAGGTCATGTGCTTCGGTGACTCCATGAACGACTACCATATCCTGCGTCACGTGGGGCATCCCATGGTTATGGCAAACGCCCGCTATGCGGTGCGTCAGACCCCAGGCGCCACCATCATCGATACCAACGTGCATCACGGTGTGCAGCAGGCCATGCGCGACGTGCTTCAGTCGTTGTAATCCCAGCTGATAGAAGGAACAGCCCCCTTTGTCCAGGAGGGACAGAGGGGGCTTTAGCTTGAGGCAATTCCCGGATAGCCCGCTACGAGCGCGTGCGATCCTCGAAGCGCTTGCGGTTGCGCTCGGGTTCGGGCTCGACACGCTCGTGCCTTCCGCGAGGCACCACGGGAACGCCCGGCGCATGCTTCGGACCACTCTGGCGTTGCTTCTGGGGCGTCGGCATTGGCTTGCCCGCGCGCTCATAGGCACGTTCGCGCGCCTTCCTGCGATACTGTGCCGCGCGTGCCTTACGCGCTCTGCGCTCGCGTTCGGCCAAGGCGCGTTCGCGCGCCTCGACTACGCGACGGACGATGAGCGATATCAGCGCGCCAACCGCAAACCCTGACATATCGATGAGCACATCGGTCAGCATCCCTGCGCGGCCGGGCACATGCACCTGTATGTACTCATCGATCGAAGGCACCGCAACCCACAGGATGACGGTAAGCACGGCAGGCCAGAGGGGGACCGCCAGACGAGGCTGGAGGGCAACGACAGCCAAGGTGCCAAGGATGGCGTACTCGCTGAAGTGGGCGCCTTTCCGAATGATGAGCTGCATGAAATTCGTATCTGAGATGCCAAAGATCCGTAGGATGGGCTGGAAGAGCCTCACCACAAGCATGCTCTCTTCAGAGGAGACGGGACCCGGGATCATCGAGTGCACCCAGATGAAGACGATCCACAGCGTCAGGACGATCTTCCAGAAGGTGCGTGGTTCCTCACGCCTGCGTCGTGAAACGTGTCTGGCCATGCGCACCTCCTTCTCCTACAATTGCCGCGAGATACCATACTAACCGAGAGGGCTTCGATGGCAAACGAAGGATTTTTTCAGCGTGTGTACGACATCGTGCGCCAGGTGCCCGTGGGTCGCGTGGTCAGCTATGGGCAGGTCGCCGCATTGGTAGGGGAGCCTCGCAAGGCGCGATTCGTCGGGTTTGCCATGCATTCCAGCCCTGGAATGGCAGGTGGCGTGCCGTGCCACCGCGTGGTCTTCAAGGACGGAAGCCTTGCCCCCGGCTTTGCCTTTGGCGGACCCGATGTCCAGCACGAGATGCTCCTCGAAGAAGGCGTGCTCTTCCGTGATGACGGACGCGTGGACATGGCCGCCTCGCAGTGGGAGCCTCTGGCGTAGGGGAGCGCCGCTTACCGCGCCAACCGACAACTGACCACCTCGCACGATAGTGTGGAATCGTTCTCGCATATGATTGAATGCGTATGTCACGCACCGGCGTGTTCACCTTCGGCGAGAGGAACCACATGAGCAACGAGTCTTGGCGTCCTAAGCTGCACCTTTCTCCTTACAGCGGGTCTATCTCCGACCCCAACGGCCTGTGCCAGTTCAAGGGCACCTACCATTTCTTCTGCCAGAACGCCCCCACCTACCCGCCCAATGGCGACAGCCCTCATGGATGGGGCCACTTCGCGAGCCGCGACCTCGTGAACTGGGTCTTCCTCGGCTGCCATGTCATGCCTGATACCCCGGCCGACTGCGACGGTTCATACTCCGGTGGCGCCTACATCAACGATGAAACCGATGAGCTCTGGCTCTACTACACGGGTAACGTGCGCGACGGCGAGGGCGACGGCACTACGTCTGGCCGCCTGGCCAACCAGACGCTAATGAAGTCCTACAACGGCATCAACCTTGGGCCGAAAGAGGTCGTGCTGGACAACTCCGGCTATCCCGCCTACTGCAGCTGCCACGTTCGCGACCCGAAGGTCTGGAAGGACGAGACAGGCTTCCACATGCTGCTCGGTGCCCGCACCCTTGCAGACAGCCGCGGCGCCATCATGATGTATGACTCCGAGGACGGCTACACCTGGACCATGGCTGGCTCCGTCACCAATCCTGGCGAGAAGCCGTTTGGCTACATGTGGGAGTGCCCGGACCGCATCGTCCTCGAGGGCAAGGAGTATCTCTCCACGTGCCCGCAGGGCATGTGCAGCTCCAACGACCCCGACGACCCCGACCGCGTCACCGTGCAGAACGTGCATGCCGCAGGCTATTTCCCCATCGAGGGATCCATCGTCGACCTCATGCACCAGGACACGGAGCGCATGGACGCCGCCGCGCCGCGCGCCGCTATCGACGAGTCCACCTTCATCGACTGGGACTACGGCTTTGACTACTACGCCTGCCAGTCGCTTCTCGACGAGAAGGGCCGCACCATCCTCATTGGCTGGATGAGCCTGCCGCATGACGCCGATGACATTCGCGCCTATGACAACCCGACGAGCACCTGGCGTGGCGCACTCACCATCCCACGCGTACTGTCCGTCTGCCCCAAGTGCGGCCGCGTCAAGCAGAACCCTGCCGAGGAATTTGACGCCCTGCGCGGCGAGGCCCAGGCGTGGAGCCAGAGCGTGACGCTTCCCGAGAAGTGCGCCGACGTGGTGATCGACGGCATCGAGGGGGAGGGTGTCCTGAGCTTTGGCGACTTCCTCACCTTCACGTGGAAGGACGGCAAGGCCGAGCTGCTCTTCCTGGACGACGAAAAGGGCCAGGGCCGCAAGGGTCGTCGTGCGCTCATCCCCAAGATCAAGAACATTCGCGTGGTCGTCGACACCTCCATCCTCGAAATCTACGTCAACAACGGCGGATGGGTCTTCTCCACGCGCTTCTTCGACGAGGCGGACGAGCTCACCATCACCTCGACGTTCGCTTCCGAGAGCGCCGTCTGGTACCCGATGGATACCGTCAACGTGAACTATCTCGTCGTGCGTTAGTCCGTCTTCCAGCGTCCACGGAAGGGACCCGCGGGAGCCGTTCCCGTGGGTCCCTTCTTTTGGCTCATGGGTTTTCGTGCCGCATCGATTGGTTTGGCATACATGGGGTAAGATACACCTCTGTACACAACAACCCGAGGGATGCCCGTGACCGCACCTGACAACATACAGCCGAGTGATACCAGCGAATGGGGGCGCGTCAAGAACGCCACCAAGAGCGTCACTGACTATGACGCGCATGCGGCTCAGGCCCATAGCGTTGCGGTCGCGCCTTTGGGAACGCCTGATAACCCCAACAGTGCCATCTTCACGCTGGCGAATTTCGTCACGCTGTGTCGCTTTGGCCTGACGGTCGCGTTTCTGTACCTCTTTGTGAACCACGCCGATCGCTCGCTCGCGCTGACGCTCTACGCCGTTGCCGCCGTCACTGACTTCCTTGACGGCTGGATCGCGCGCACCACCCAAAGCGTAAGCTGGCTGGGCAAGATCATGGATCCCATCATGGACCGCTTCTTGCTCTTCACCGGCGTGCTCGGCCTCGTTGCACGCGGCGACGTGCCCACGTGGATCGCTTGGTTTGTCCTCGGTCGCGACGCCGTGCTCCTTGTCGGCTCCATCGCGCTTCAGCACTTCCGCAGAAGGCCGGTTGACGTGGCCTTCATCGGAAAGGTGACCACGGCGCTTCTTATGGTGGGATTCTGCTTCTGCCTGCTTGACCAGCCTCAGATCGATGGCCTCGGACTTGTCTCGGCAAGCTGGCTTCCGGTGCTCAACCAGCAGGGCGGTGCCTTGGGTCTCCTGTTTGTCTATGCCGGCATCATCTGCTCGACCTACACGGCAATCCTGTACTACCTGCAGGGCATTCACATTGCCATCCAGTCGAAGCGAGCCGCGCGATGAACGCGCCTTGGTACGTGCGCACGTTCGCGCGTCGCGTCGTCGCTGGCGCGCTTGCGTTGCTGTGCGTTGTGCTCCCGCATACCGCTTACGCCCTGAGCGACCCGTGGGTAGGTGAGGCCGAGGCCGTCATGGTCTGTGACCAGGCAGGAAACGAGCTCTGGTCGCGCAACGCTGATGAGGAGCTGGCACCCGCGTCCATCACCAAGATTATGACCGCCATGGTGGCGCTCGACTCAGGCTATGACCTTGACGCACCCTGCACCATCACCGAGGTTGACCTCGGTCTCGACGCCCAACGGGCCGGATATGTGGCCTCTGACACGCCCACCATGCGTGAGCTTCTTCAAGCAATGCTCGTCTACTCGGGAAACGACGCCGCGCTCAACGTCGCGATCAACGTGAGCGGCAGCGAAGAGGCATTTGTCGCCCTCATGAACCAGAAGGCCCGCGAGCTGGGCATGTCGCATACCAACTTCGTCAATTCTCATGGCCTTGAGGTGGACGGTCACTATTCGTGCGCGCGCGACCTGGTCACCATGGGTCGCTACGCCATGACGCATTACCCCTTCATTGCCCAGACCGTTCGTCTGCGTGGGGTAGAGCTGTGGATTGACGGCCAAGACCTCTGGCTCGAATCGACGGATGACCTCATGGAGACCTACGAGGGGCTTCTAGGCATCAAGACGGGTGCCGTAGCCGCTGGCTACACCTTCCTTGGCGCGTCGACGCGGGGCGGCGTGGATGTCTATACCTGCGTGTTGGGCTGCGGGACCGACGAGGGACGCTTTATCGACACCGCCTCGGTCATGGACTGGGCTTACGACAACTTCTCTGGCCGCACCTTCGGCCGCGCAGGCTGGGTGCTACGTCGGGCCCCATACGCGCTGGGCTTTGCCGCTCGCACCCAGGTGACGCTGGCGCAAGACCAGGTCGCGCGAAGCTGGCCGTCGGGCAGCATCACGTACCGAACGCTCTCGGTCTCGCCCGACATCGCGCTTGACCGAGACATGCCGTTCAGCAGCGTGTGGTGGCGCCAGAACGGTAGGTTCTGCGGAGGCAGCGCCACCACCGTGGACGCCACGCTGACTCAAGCGCCCGCCGTCAACATCTTGAGCGCACCGCTCTTCTCGAACCATTAACCATATCCCGTTGCCTGGAGGCACTCCA
Organism: uncultured Actinomycetes bacterium; assembly: GCA_900314645.1. GTDB lineage: Bacteria > Actinomycetota > Coriobacteriia > Coriobacteriales > Atopobiaceae > UBA1367. The sequence goes on along the minus strand of OMWB01000037.1, from coordinate 4,773 downwards.
TGGACACACTGCATAAGGTATTGCTGCATGACGAGCACATGCTGCTCGGGGCCGAGCTCGCCCTGGGTTCGGATGGACGCCATGCGCCCCATTCGTACGCTGGCGTTGACGAGCGCGCTGCCTTCCACGAGGGCGTGGCGCTCATCGACCTCTCGGGTCTCGGCTCGCGCCTCATCACTGGCCCCACGGCACCCGCGTTGGCCTCCACCGTCTTCGCCGGCCGCGAGCTTGCCATCGGCGAGGTAGCGCCGGAGGTCGCGCTCACAGGTGACGGCAACATCGCCTCACTAGCGCTTGTGGCACGCACCGGCACCGAGGAGCTCGCCTGCTGGGACCTTGCCGGTCGTGGGGACATCCTGTCATCTTGGCTTGCGTTTGTTGCCGGCATCGAGCAGCGCGGAGCACGTCCGTTTGACGGCTGCGAGGTGGAGGACGCCTCTGAGGCGCTCGTGCCGTTGCTCCTGTGGGGTCCGCAGGCGTCCAACGTGCTCTCGGACTATCTGGGCGAGCAGACCGTACCTGGGAAGGGGACCGTCGCAAACCGCACGCTCGACCGCATCGGTTGTCTTGTAGCCACGCCTGATTTCGGCGAGACCCCTTGTCACCTCGTGCTCGTTCCGCCACTGTACGCACGCGTCCTTTGGAGGAGCTTCCTCTCCTTCCAGAGCGTGAGTCCCGTCGGCATGCGCGCGCTGGTGCGTGAGGTGGCTAGCCACTATCCCTTCCTTGCTCCTGCGGAAGGGGAGGACCGCCTTACCGCAACGAGGCAGGAACTCGCGGAACATGGCCTTCTCCGGAGCGAGCCCACGTTCATCGGTGCGCGCGGCCTCGCGTGATGCCTACCGTCGTCTCTTTCGCTACCATGGGGGCTGTGCGCCACGGAAGGAGCATCCATGAAGTACGCCATCAATGCGCCGAGCGCGCCTGATGCCATCGGCCCCTATTCGCAGGGAACCACGGCAGGCCGACTCGTCTTTGCCTCGGGCCAGCTGCCCGTTGACCAAGAGAATCCCTACGTGCTCGTGGAGGGTGGCATCCGCGAGCAGACCGAGCGTGTGATCGACATCGTCGAGGCTATTCTCGCTGAGGTTGACTGCACCTTGGCCGACGTTGCCCAGACCACCATCTACCTTGCCGACCTTGATGACCTGAACGACGTCAACGATGTGTATTGGCGTCGCTTCGAGATGCCGGCACCCGCGCGCACAGTCGTGGAGGTGTCACGCATTCCCATGGGAGCACTTATCGAGATGGACTGCGTCGCATGCCGCTAAGAGGTATCATGTTGGCGGTACGTCCAAGAGGGGAGTAGTGAATGCAGCCCAAGAAGAAGAATCCAACTGGCACCACGGAGATCCTCCGCATGCCGGACTCCGACTCCACGTCGCCTGACCTTTCCGCAGCAGCCAAGCCTGCCAATCCCACGCTGGCCATCGTCAAGGGCCCACATACTGGGCAGGTCTTCGAGCTCTCTGATGTCCTCATCACGCTGGGGCGCGACCCTTCCAACACCATCTTCCTCAACGACATGACCGTCTCGCGCCGCCATGCTCGCATTGACATGGCAGGGATCGCCTCCGGTTATGCCACGGTGGAAGACCTCGGCTCGCTCAACGGCACGTGGGTTGATGGCGCCATCGTCAACCGCGCCCTGCTGAAGGACGGCTCGACCATCCAGATCGGCACCTTCCGCATGGTGTTCCACACCAACCGCAAGTCCTCCCGAATCGAGACGGCGGAGTAGCCCGACATGGCAGACGCCGGATACCTGACCATAGGAAAGGTCGTGAAGCGCCTGCAAGAGCGCTATCCGGACCTGTCTGTCTCAAAGGTGCGCTACCTGGAGGACGAGGGGCTTCTCAACCCCTCGCGCACGCCGGGCGGGTATCGTCTCTACTCGCAGAACGACGTGAAGCGCCTCGAGACCATTCTTTACCTGCAAAAGAACCGCTTCATGCCGCTGTCGGTCATCAAGGAGGAGCTCGAGCGCGGAGAGACCACCACGTCGATGCCCTCTGCCGAGGCAGCCACGATGGCAAGCGAGATCGACAGCGAGGAGATCGTCAACAAGCTCCATGCCATCGACCGCGTGCCCGAGCTCCTCGGCGTCTCCGTCACGTTCGTGAAGCAGCTTGCGGAGGCGGGCGTCATCACCCTGCAGCGTTCTCCGCATGGGCGTGACCTTGTCGATGGCAAGGACTTTGCCCTCATCCGCACCTGCGAGGAGCTGCGTCGCTTTGGCATCGGTGCCAAGAACCTTCGCCAATACGTCACGGCCGCAAACCGAGAGAGCGCCATGTTCGAGCAGGCGCTCATCGTCTATGCGCGCACGGGCATGGGCGCGCTTGAGCAGACCGAGGAGGCCCGTCAGCAGTTTGAGGCGGCCTTCAATGAGATGCTCCTGCTGACCAACCGGGTACGCGACGCGCTCATCACGCGTCAGATCAAGCAGTCGTTCAAGGGCATGACCAGCTAGTCTGTCCTGGCACATAGCAACATCGAGAAAGGATTGCCCATGTCCAGCGTCGACCTTGAGAGCTTCATCATCGATATCCCCGACTATCCGGAGCCGGGAGTCATCTTCAAGGACATCACCCCGCTTATCGGTAGTCCTCAGGGCCTGGCCGCCTCAATTGACGAGATTGCCGACCACTTCATGGGCAAGGGCATCACCGCCGTCGTGGGCTCCGAGGCTCGCGGCTTCCTCGTCGGCACCCCGGTTGCCTATCGCCTGGGCGTTGGCTTTGTGCCCGTGCGCAAGCCGGGCAAGCTTCCGCGCGACGTGTATCGCCAGGAGTACGCGCTCGAGTATGGTACCGACGAGCTGCAGATTCACAAGGATTCGCTTGGTCCGGATGACCGCGTTCTGATTGTTGACGACCTGGTTGCCACCGGCGGCACGTGCGTCGCCACGGCCCAGCTCGTCGAGCAGACCGGTGCCGAGGTCGCGGGCTTTGCCTTCATCCTTGAGCTTGCCTACCTCAACCCGCGCGAGATCATCGGCCAGGAGTACGACCAGGAGATCTTCACGCTCATCAAGGTCGACTAAGCGGAGATAACCACACAAAGGTCTAGGTGGGGGCTGTATCAAGAGTCCCCTGAGCATATGGCCCGCAACTACAGAACTGGCCGTGGTTGTGGGCCATCGTTTGTGCGCCAGGTATTTTGATACAGCCACCTCTTGTGTAGGATATGGATGTCGACGGACCATGTTTTCCGTACACGTGGATAGGCAATAGAGGAGACGCGCATGGACATTTTCGGAACCCTTCAGATGGCGATTTCGGTCGTAATCCTAGGAGTGCTCTACTTCAAGCTCTACAAGCAGGAGGTGCCGAAACCTGCATGGCTCCCCATTGCCATCGTTCCCGTCATCGGTGGTCTGATCGTGTACAACGTCTGCATCCCTGCCTATCTCATTGGGATGAACGGTATATTGCCTCAGCTTGCACAGAGTCCGCTGGCAGAGGGGGTGTTTGGCTCGTTCTTCTCCGCCTTCATCCTGGCCGCCTTTCCAGAGGAGGCGTTCAAATGCCTGATGATGCTGCTTCTCATCTTCATCTTCCACAAGCGGGTGCGTAACGTCTACGAGTACATCCTCATTGGCGCCGCGGTTGGACTTGGCTTCACCATCGCCGAAGAGATGGGCTACATCACCGACGGTGTGAACCCGCTCAGAATACCTTTGGTGGCTGGCCACATGACGTTCAACATGATCATGGGCGCGTTCCTCGGCTCGGCGCGCTACAAGCGGGAGAACGGGCAGCCTGGCGTTGCGCTAAACATCATCGCCGGCCTGACCATCGGCACGATTCTGCACACCGTATTCGATGCATTCACCGTTGCCAACCCTGCCCTCAAGCACATCAACTCAATGGGCGCTATCGATAACGTTTTCATAGCGCTGGGTGTCGCCGTCGTGATTGGCGCTATCGTGTTGCAGGTCGTCGTCTTCAAGAAGGCTGCTAGAGACTGCAAGATGTGCTGTGAGATGACCTTCGAGGAAGGGCCCGAAGAACTGGTGAAGCAGGGAAAGCACATCCGACGCTAGCCAACCGTCAAGAGAGGAACTGCCATGGGCAGGAAACACATCATCTGTGAGAAGTGGCCGATTGCCGCCATGGTCCTCACGGCACCCTTCGCTATGGTCCTAACGTTGATACCGGAAGCCCTGGGCCTCGGCAAAGTTGCCAGCAACTTCGTCTCCTGCATCGTCGCTGTCGGCATCCTGTTCCTCTTCAAATGGTGGTTCTCTCCTGAGTTCAAGGGTGTCTTTACGTTGAGGACGAGCCTCGCGGAATTGGGCATCCTCTTGCTTCCGTGGGTGGCTAAGGTTGCGGCGACGCTCGTCTCAGGCTGGGTTGACTACGGCTTCTACTTCAACCCGACGTTGCTGAGTCTTTCCATGGCGCTCGCTGCGGGCTTCGTCGAGGAGACGTGGTTCAGGGGTCTTGCGGTGCCCATCGGCATGGGTTACCTCCCCAAGGAGAAGAGGGTCTTCACCACCGTCCTCGTCACCTCGATCATCTTCGGCGTGATTCATGTCGGCAACGTGTTCAACGGCGCACGTATTGAGATCGGGATACTTCAGGCTGTCGCAACGACCTTCGCTGCGTTCTTCTTCGTCGCTGTGCTTCTGAGGACGGGCAACGTCCTTGTACCAATTGCCCTGCATGCCGCGTGGGACTATATTTCGTTCACGACCGACCCTACCGTCGTGAATGGCATCATGACGAATGAAGGCATTTCCCTTGGCCTGATGGTTGCGGTGGC
>OMWB01000030.1 GCA_900314645.1 uncultured Actinomycetes bacterium | reverse complement strand
GCGGGGCCCGGTTTCTGACAACAACGGCTGGGGCAGCACGATGTGCTGCCCCAGCCGTTGTTGTCAGAAACCGGGCCCCGCGTGTCAACATTCGCAATCAAACGTCATTTGTATACGTCGCCTTCAAAACGGGTGCGCATTGGCTAAGATGAAGAGTTGCAATCAAGTTTCTTAGCATGAGAGCAAGCAATTGATGGAGGCTTATGGGACGCTTTGGGGGAGGCGTGTTCTCTTCGTCGCACCGCGTCGAGCTTCGCGGCATTCACATCCCGCATGAGAAGCTGACGGCAGAGCAAGAGACAACGCATATGCCGCTGCCCAGCCAGATCATTCTGCCGATGCAACAACATGTGGGTGCGCCGTGCGAGCCACAGGTCAAGCGGAGGCAACAGGTTGAGGTCGGACAGCTGGTGGGGCACTCTGATGCCCGTCTGACGGCAGACATATTCTCGCCGGTATCAGGCATTGTGAGAGAGATTAAGCAGATTCACTATTCCAACGGCGTGTCGGACGTGGCGGTGGTCATCGAGCCCGACGGCGAGCAGACGGTGCATCCGTCCGTGGCTCCGCCCGAGGTCACTGACTTTGCAAGCCTGGTGGAGGCGCTCAAACACAGTGGCATCGTGGGCCTCGGCGGCGCGGGATTCCCCGCGTGGGCCAAGATGAACACCGACCTTTCGAACATCGACACGTGGCTGGTCAATGGCGCGGAGTGCGAGCCGTACCTGTCCACGGACTACCGCGAGATGATGGAGCACCCAGACACTGTCCTTTCGGGCATCAAGGCTTGCCTGGACCTGACTGGCGTGCCGCGCTCGCTCATCTGCATCGAGGACAACAAGCCCAAGGCCATCGAGCTTTTGCGTCAGATGGCCTCGGATGATCCGCGCATTGACGTGTACGAGCTGCCGGCCCGCTACCCGCAGGGCGCGAGCCGCGTCATCCTGCGTAACGTCACGGGCCGCTCCGTCCCGCGCGGTGGCCACCTCACCGACGTTGGCGCGCTGCTCTACAACGTGACCACCATGTCGGAGATTGGTCGCTTCCTGCAAACGGGCATGCCGCTCACCAAGCGTCGCCTCACCGTGATGGGTGACGCCATTGCGCGTCCCCAGAACCTTGAGGTGTACATCGGAACGCCCATCGAGGAGATCCTCGAGTACTGCGGGTGCGCGCCAGGCCCCCGTAAGGTGATCATCGGCGGACCGATGATGGGTGCCACGCAGGTTGAGCTCGACGTGCCCATCGTGCGCCAGAACTGCGGCCTGCTCGCCTTCGGCGTGAACGGCCCCGTGGTTCCGCGACAGACTGCCTGCATCAAGTGCAGCCGCTGCATTGACAACTGTCCCATCCGCCTTTCGCCCATCGAGATTCACAAGGCATATCTCGCGCGCGACGTTGCCGCGCTTGACCGCCTGATGGCCGACCTGTGCGTCGAGTGCGGAACGTGCTCGTATGTATGTCCCTCGAAGCAGCCGCTCGTGCAGTCCACGCATCTGGGCCGCGCCATGCTGCGCGCCGAGCAGCGCCGAGCTAAGGGGAGGAGATGACGATGGCGGACACCCCGCTAGTGGAGCACGACAACCCAGCGAACAACCCGCTGGTACTTCGCCCGGCTCCTCAGATCTCAAGTGCCGTTACCACGCACATCATCATGCGTGACGTGCTGGTGGCGCTCATCCCGGCCACCATCGCGGCCGTGGCGTTCTTCGGCGTTCGTGCGGCGGTCGTGATCGCTACCTCCGTGGGCAGCTGCGTGCTGTTCGAGTATCTCTGGTGCCGGCTGCGCGGCCTTCCCAACACCATCGGAGACCTCTCCGCCGCAGTCACGGGACTTCTGCTCGCTTTCAACGTGCCCTCCACGCTGCCGCTCTACATGGTGGTCATCGGCGCCTTCGTGGCCATCATCATGACTAAGGAGCTCTTCGGCGGCATCGGCAAGAACTTCGCGAACCCGGCCATCGTGGGTCGTATCTTCCTCGCGGTGGCGTTCCCCGCGGCAATGACCAACTTCGTTGCCGCAAACCAGGTGTTCCCGCTCAACCTTGCTCCCGACCTGGTCAGCTCCGCAACGCCGCTTTCGCCCAACGCGGCGCCGGCAACCCTCATGGAGCTCTTCCTTGGCCAGCACGCGGGCGTTCTGGGCGAGACCAGCGCGGCCGCGCTGTTGTTGGGCATGCTCTTCCTGCTGTATCGCCCGGTCATCACCTGGCATATCCCCACGGCCTACGTGGGTACGGTCGCCATCCTCAGCCTGCTCATGGGCCACGACGTGCTCGCGCAGATCTGCTCCGGCGGCCTCATGCTGGGCGCCATCTACATGGCCACCGACTACTCAACGTGCCCGGCCACGAAGCGCGGCAAGTTCATCTTCGGCATCGGCTGCGGCATCATCACGTGCCTCATCCGCTTCTTTGGCAACCTCAATGAGGGCGTGGCCTTCTCCATCCTGTTCATGAACCTGCTCGTTCCCTACATCGATCAGCTGACGCCCAACATCCCCGTCGGTGGCGAGGCGATCATGGCCGAGCGCCGTCGTGCGAGGGGAGGTAAGGCTCATGAGTAACGAACCGACCAACGGCTCCCTGTTCGAGACCATCCGTCCGGTGGTCGTGCTTGTGAGCATCTGCATGGTGGCGAGCGTCCTTCTGGGGGTGGTTCACAACCTGACCGACCCCATCGCGCAGGCCAACGCGCAGGCCAAGGCACACGAGATTTATGCGTCACTCGTGCCCAGCGCCAAGGACTTCGTGGAGGTGGAGTGCTCGGTCGAGGGGTGCACGGCTGCCCTCGAGGCCCGCGACGCGGCGGGCGACGTGGTCGCCTACGTCATTGTCGCCGAGAGCAAGGGTTACGGCGGTCAAGTGCCCATCGCGGTCGCCTTCGCGCCGAAGGGCACGGTCAAGGCCATCACGGCCATGTCAAACGACGAGACCCCGGGCCTGGGAACCAAGATCGCGAACGAGTCCTACATCGGCCAGTACGTGGGCAAGCCCGCGCAGGCGCTCACGGCCGATGACGTGGACCTCATCAGTGGCGCAACCATCTCATCGAAGGCGGCGCTTGCGGCGTTTGACATCGCCGTCGAGGCATACGAGGAGGTGCACTGATGGCACAGAACACCCATGGCACCGCGACATCGCCGTCGCTGTCGAGCACCTTCAACAAGGGCCTGCTCGAGGAAAACCCCGCCCTTCGCCAGATGCTGGGCCTGTGTCCCACGCTTGCCGTCACCACCGCGGTCACAAACGGCCTGGGCATGGGGTTGGCCACCACCTTCGTGCTTGTCTGCTCGGAGGTTGTGGTGTCGCTGCTGCGTAAGTACATCCCCTCGTCGGTGCGGACGCCGGCGTTCATCACCATCATCGCGAGCTTCGTGACGCTCGTCATGATGCTGACCAAGGCCTACCTGCCTTCGCTTGACGAGGCTCTGGGCATCTACCTGCCGCTTATCGTGGTCAATTGCGTGGTCCTTGGCAGGGCCGAGATGTTCGCCTCCAAAAACGGTCCGCTGCTTGCGGCGGCCGACGGTGCGGGCATGGGCATCGGCTTCACCTGCTCGCTGGTGATGATGTCTGCGATTCGCGAGGTGCTGGGCAACGGCACCCTGTTGGGCGTGCGTGTGCTCCCTTCGTTCATCGAGCCTATGGTCATCATGGTCATGCCGGCTGGTGGCTTTGCCGTGCTGGGCATCCTGCTCGCCGCGTCGGTTTGGATTGAGGAGCACCCGCGCCATCGGCATAAGGTGCTTCGCAAGAGCAGCTCGCCATCGGCGAGCCTCTGCGCGGCGTGCCCCATTCAGTGCGGCGTTGGCGACCCGACCAACGATGCCTGTGCGAAGGACGAGTTCGTGGAGATGCTCGAGGCTGCATATGCTGCGGCGCGCAAAGAGGCTGAGGAGCGTGATCAGTAATGGCACAGTACGCATCGATTCTCTTCAGCATGATCTTGGTCAACAACTTTGTGCTGGTTAAGTTCCTGGGCATCTGCCCGTTCCTCGGCGTCTCGAAGAAGTTTGACTCCGCCGTGGGCATGGGTGCGGCCGTCACGCTGGTGATGGCATTGGCCATCGCCGTGACGTGGCCCATCCAGCAACTGCTCAACGCATGGGGTCTGGGCTACCTGCAGACCATCTCGTTCATCCTGGTCATCGCCACGCTGGTACAGCTGCTTGAGATGGTGCTCAAGCGCTATGTGCCTTCGCTGCACGCGTCGCTGGGCGTCTATCTGCCGCTCATCACCACCAACTGTGCGGTGCTCGGTGTGGCCACGCTCACGGTTGACGAGGGCTACACCTACCCCGAGGCCATCGTCGCAGGTCTTGGTGCAGGCCTCGGCTTCTTGCTCGCCATGGTTCTCTTCAGCGGCGTCCGTCGCCGACTGGAGGAGGCAGAACCTCCCGAGGTCTTCCGTGGTATGCCCATCACCCTCATCTCCGCGGCCATCACGGCGATGAGCTTCATGGGCTTCTCGGGTGTCGTCGACCACCTGTTTGGCGCGTAGGGAGGTAGCCGATGAACTCGATTCTGTTGACAGTTCTTCTGGTGGGAACTATCGGACTGATAGGCTCCGTGGTCCTGGTCGTCGCGTCAAAGAAGCTTGCGGTCAAAGAGGACGAGCGGCTTGCGAGCATTCTCGAGATTCTGCCCGGTGCCAACTGCGGCTCGTGTGGATATCCGGGATGCGAAGGCTATGCCAAGGCGATGCTGGATGGCGCGGCGGTCAACTCGTGCGGCCCTGGAGGCCCGGAAGCAGCGAAGAAGCTCTCGGAGCTCTTGGGTGTCGACGCGGGCGAAGTTGTGGTGAAGCGCGCCATCGTCGCGTGCCGCGGAACCGCAGACCGCGTGGTGCTGCAGGAGCGCTCCGTGTACCACGGCTCTCAAAGCTGCCGCATCTACGCGACGATGCCCCACCTCTCGAGCGGTTGCACGGATGGCTGCATTGGGTACGGCGACTGCATGGCCGCATGCCCTTACGGAGCCATCACGCTCAACAAGAACCAGGTGGCCGTGGTTGACCCTGCCGTCTGCATCGGCTGTGGCCTCTGTACCACCATCTGCCCGCGCCACCTCATCAGCCTCGTGGAGAAGAGTGACGTGGCCGAGGTCTCGTTCGTGTTGTGCCACAACACGCTGACGGGCAAGCGTGCCAAGGACGCCTGCGCCAACACGTGCCTCGGTTGTCGCCGCTGCGTCAAGGTATGTCCGCAGCACTGCATCGAGGTAGTGGACAACGTGGCGCATATCGACGTGTCCAAGTGCGTCGGCTGCAAGGTCTGCATGGGCGTGTGCCCCGAAGGCGCCATCTACCCGCTGGTCTGGATACCGCACACCGCGTAGCGCCTTAGCCTCATGAACACCGGTGCCCCGGTCGGATTTTCCGCCCGGGGCACCCCGCTCTCTCCCCGTGGGACACCCAGCCCCGGAAGCTGGGACACCCAGCCCGGAGGTTTCTGTCCCACCAAGTGGGACAGAAACCTCCGGGCTGGGTGTCCCAGCTTCCGGGGATGGGCGTCCCGCGGGGAGAGGGCGAGGTGTGGTGTTGGTATACTGGACAGCCGTGTGTCAATTCTGGTGATGGGGAGCGTGGGTGGCAAAGGCCGCATTTGACATAGAGGCGCTGCGCAACGGCGCAACGCCTACACGCAGGCAGATGGCCTGGGTGGTGTTCGTCATGAGCCTACCAGCCATCCTGGCCGAGCTCTCAACCACGCTCATGCAGTACATCGACGCCTCCATGGTGGGAAGCCTCGGCGCTCACGCCACGGCCTCCATCGGCATCGTCGAGTCGACCATCTGGCTGCTCGACGGCCTGGCTGGCTGTGCGGCGGCAGGATTCACGGTGCAAGTGGCGCAGCTGGTGGGCGCTGGACGTGACCGGGATGCTCGCAACGTGTTTCGACAGGGGCTGGTCGTCTCCATCCTCTTCAGCGCTGCGCTTGCCGCGGGCGGGGTGCTGGCTTCTAGGAGCCTTCCCGTTTGGCTTGGCGCCGATCCAGAGCTCTATGCGGATGCGTCCCGCTACTTCCGCATCTGTTCGTACTCCATCGTGCCGGTGGCCCTTGCGCGCCTGGGTACGGGCATGCTCCAGTGCAGCGGCGACATGCGCACCCCTTCGGTGCTCAACGTCCTCTGCTGCGTGCTCGACGTATGCTTCAACTCGATTCTCATTCGCCCGAGCGGAGTCTTGTCGATAGGTCCGCTGTCCATGCCGGTGCTTGGCTTGGGACTCGGCACGTCTGGCGCGGCGATGGGGACGCTTCTTGCCCAAACGGTGACCGCGGCGCTGTTGCTGTGGTTTGCCATGACGCGCTCGGAACGGCTGGCCTTCCGCGAGCGCGGCACATGGACGCCACAGACCAAGACGATGCGCCCGGCGTGGACGGTATCGTGGCCCATGCTGCTTGAGCGTATCGTGACGAGCTCTGCCTACGTGGCCTGCACCGCCATCGTGGCACCGCTGGGTGTGGCGGCGGTGGCGGCCAACTCGCTGGCCATCACGGCCGAGGCGGTCTGCTACATGCCGGGATTTGGCATCGAGGTGGCAGCAACCACCATCGTTGGCCAGGCGGTGGGCGCCAAACGGCGTGACTTGGCGCGATCCTTCGCGCGCCTCTCCACGGTCTTGGGCATGCTTGTGATGACGGTGTCCGGCGCGCTCATGTTCGCGCTCGCACCGCAGATCATGGCCATGTTGACGCCTGACCCCACGGTGCGAGCCCTCGGTGCCCAGGTCCTGCGCATCGAGGCCTTTGCCGAGCCGCTCTTTGGTGCGTCCATGGTTGCCTCCGGTGCCCTGCGTGGTGCGGGCGACACGCTCATCCCCAGCATCTTCTGCCTGGCGTCCATGTGGGGCGTGCGCATCCCGCTCATGGCGCTGGCGGCCCCGCGCTGGGGGCTCATTGGCGTATGGTGTGCCATGGCGTTTGAGCTCTGCGTGCGCGGCGCGCTCTTCCTGGTGCGGCTCCTGCGCGACCGCTGGCTCAACCACGCGCTGTGGGAGTAATGGCAGCGGTAGCTAACGCATTGCCGAGAGCATGCTGGCGAGGATAACCTCGAGGCCCGTTTCCAAGCTCCGAGCGTCGATCCACTCGTCGCGTGTGTGCAGCAAGGCCCCGCTTACGGCGCCGATGGTGTTTGCGGGGATGCCAAGCGAGAGCGGGATGTTGGCATCGGTCGAGGCGGGGGACTGGTCAGGCTCGCATCCTGTGATGCTGCGAATGATGTCCAGGTTGCGCTCGGTGAGGTGCTGGAGCGCCTCGCTTGCTTCGGCGCCGCCGGGGCGGATTCCGATGGTCTCGATGCTGATGTCGACCCCTTCACGTCGGTGCGATTGAACGACCTCGTCCAGAAGCGTGCGCATCTGGGCGAGCGCGCGCTCCGAGGTGGAGCGGTACTCGAAGAGCATCGAGGCCTCGGCGGCGATGGAGTTGACGGTGGTTCCGCCCTCGATGCGGCCCACGTTGTAGGTCAGCGGGTCGTCAGGCAGGCTGAGCTGGTACAGCCCGTGCACCAGCGAGCAGAGCTCCGCGATGGCGTTGGGTCGGCCAAAGTCGTGGTAGGAATGGCCGCCCTGCGTGCGTACCGTGATGCGGAAGCGGTGCGAACCCACGGCTGTCGAGATGCATTGGGGCAGGTAGAGGTCGAAAGAGGTGAACTCCCTGATGCGCTGGCCATAGGCCTGGAAGAGGGTTCGCGTACCGTCGAGGTTGCCGAGGCCCTCCTCGCAAGAGTTGGCGACGACGAGCACCCCCAAGCCTTGCGGCACAACTTCGGGGTGGTCGAGTAGCCACGAGGTAGCCATGAGTAGCCCGACGAGGTTCGCTGTGTCGTCACCCACGCCAGGAGCGAAGAGCTTTCCGTCACGCTCGCAGAGGGGGAGCTCGTCCGTATCGTCAAACACGATGTCGGTGTGCGCGGCAAAGGCAACCAGTTCGCGTGCGTTGGGGTCCCCAATGAGGCAAATGACGTTCTTTGCCTCATCTACCTGCACGTCATTTGCGCCATGGCTGCGAAGCCATGCGGCCACGAAGGAGGCGCGACGCTCCTCGTGGTGCGACGGCGCGGGGATGCGGGCGAGCGCGCGGAGCAGCTCAAGCTCCTCCTCCTGTACGGATTGCGCATAGCCATGCACCAGGTCTCTCAACGTATCGTCCACCGGGGCCTCCCCACGTCACCGCATGCGGTTGGTCGCTCGGTATTGTACGCCCGTTCGCCGAGGTACGAGGGCTGACAGGCAAAGCTGCGAGTGGAGCGTCGTACGATGTGAGCGACGTCGTGAGGATGGGAGATTGCCATGTCAGAGCACTTGATTACCGGTTCTGGTCCGCTCCTTGACGAGGAAGGGCGCCTGCGCGAGCCTGGCTACGCGCTGAAGCCTCCCTTCGAGTATGCTCACGAGCAGATTGCCGCGCCTGCATGGCGGATCAAAGATTGGGACTATTATCTCGTTCAAGACGCACACTACGCTGTCGCGCTCACCTTCTCTGACCTCGGCTACATTGGCTTGATCTCCGCCGCGGTGCTCGACTTGGATGCCCCTTCGCAGCAGACCACGAGCGAGCTGGTGCTGTTCCCCATGGGACGGATGGGACTTCCCGCCAGCTCTGACGAAGGCGACATCGACTGGCATAACCGCCGTTGCGACGTGAGCTTTACGCACGTGGAAGGGGGTCGGCGCCTCTCCTTTGCCATGAAGCGGTTTGTCGATGACGACGACCTGGAGGTAGAGCTCCTGCTGGACGAGGAGCCGCGCGACTCCATGGTGATCGTGACGCCGTGGGAGGAAGAGGACACCGCCTTCTACTACAACCGCAAGATCATCGGCATGCGCGCACGTGGTGGCTTTAGGTACGGAAGCCTCTTCCACGAGTTTGATGCTGCCGACGCGGTGGGCCTGCTTGACTGGGGCCGCGGCGTCTGGACGTACGACAACACGTGGTACTGGAGCGCCGCCATGGGCTGGCAGGCAGGCAGAATCATCGGCTTCAACCTGGGCTATGGCTTTGGAGATACCTCTGCTGCCAGCGAGAACATGATGTTTGTGGACGGCGTGGCCCACAAGCTGGGCTCTGTGGTCTTTGATATCCCGGCGCACGAGGACGGCACGTTTGACTACCTGAAGCCGTGGCGCATCATCGACGACGAGGGGCGCCTTGACCTTGTCTTCACGCCCTCGCTTGACCGAAGCGACCTCATCGACGTGGCAAATCTGGTGGTAAGCGATCAGCACCAGGTGTTTGGTACGTTTGACGGCTCGGTAGTGCTGGACGACGGCAGGATTTTGGCGATCGAGGGCCTACACGGCTTTGCCGAGCACGTGCATAACAAGTACTAGGCGCCCAGCGGCCCAGCGGCCGCCAGTACGCCTGCGAGGGAAAACGACGCGTTGGTGGCAAAGACTACGTTGTTGTCGGGCATACGGGGCTGGTCCCTGCCTGGAGCGATGACCTCCACCTGCGAAAAGACGCGCTCGAGTGCGCCTTGCACGGTGCGGAGCGGCTTCGCGCGATAGCCTGTCAGCGCTGAGATGACGTTGGCCACGTAGATGCCCTCGTCGGTAAGGGATCGCTTAACCAGGCTCAGGCCATCTGCGCTCATGAGCCCCGCGGTCGGCTTCTTGGCGGCGAAGAGGTCGTTGGCGACGAGGTCATAGCGCTCGCCGCGCTCAACCGCGCCGTGCAGGAAGCTGACGGCGTCACCACAGGTGATGTGGATGCGTGCCTGTTCGTCTGCGGTCAGGCGGTCAAAGAAGAACCATTCCTTTGCGAGGCCGATGACCTGCGGATCGATCTCTACCACGTCCACGCGCACTTCAGGGAGGTGGGTCACCAGATGCTTGGGGTAGGCGAGCGCACCGCCTCCCAACATCAATGCACGCGTGACCTCTCCCGGGGCGTTAAGCGCGCGGTCAAAGATGCGGTGATAGGGAAACGCCAGATCATCGTGGCTATGATCGGCGTAGGCAGCCGACTGCCACGTCCCGTTGACCTCAAGCACACGCACGATACGGCCATCGCCGTCTCTCACGTCATAGACCTTGGTGCGTCCAAACATGGTCTTGACGTTGACGAGGTCAGCGTCGTCAACTCCCAGCAGTTTGTCGAACAAGTTCACCGGTGCCCTCCTTTATGGGAATTGACCAGCTATCATATGATGAATTGCCACGAGAGGACAGGGGGGATGAAATGGTCGAAGGCGTCATCTTCGATATGGACGGGCTGATGTTTGACACGGAGCCATTGTGGACAGACACATGGCCCATTGTACTCCCTGAGTTTGGCTATGCAGAGGTTCCGGCTGGGCTGCCGGACGCGTGCCGTGGCTCTGCAGGTGAGGTTACGAACCGCATCATCCGCTCCTACCTGGGCGAAGATGCTGATGCTCCCGCCATACGCGTACGCATGAGGGAGGAAGTCCGCAAGATGCTCGAGAGGGGCGTGGTAAAGAAGCCCGGCCTCGATGAGCTCTTGGAGTTCCTTGCCGAGAACGACATCCCGATGGCCATCGCCTCCTCGAGCCCTCACAATCTCATTGAGATGAACTTGAAGAATGCTGGCGTGAGAGATTACTTCACGTGCATCATCTCGGGCCAGGACGTGGAGAGACCCAAGCCTGAGCCGCAGATCTTCCAGATTTCGGCTGAACGCATGGGTACGGATCCAGCTCGGACGCTGGTGCTTGAGGATAGCCTCAACGGCGTGCGTGCGGGTGCCGCGGGTGGCTTCATCACGGTGATGGTGCCCGACATGATTGCCCCCACCGACGAGATCAGGCAGCTCTACACGCGTGAGTGCAAGGACCTGCTTGAGGTTCGCGACTTGCTCGCAGCAGGTGAGCTAGGGTAAAGCAGTGACCTTTGGGGGCCGCCCCTTTCGGACACTCAGAGTCCGAAAGGGGCGGCCCCCAAAGGTCACTGATGAGTTGCTTCTAGGCGTAGTAGAGGATCTTGTTGTAGGAGGGGACGGGCCACCACTCGTCGCCGACGACCGGCTCAAGCGTGTCGACCGCCTCGCGCAGGGAGTTCATGACGGGAATCACCTGGTCGCGATAGTAGTTGTCCAGCTCACCGGGATCCTCGAAGGTGCGTGCATTGTCGTTCACGGTCTCAAGCTCGTTGGCCAGGCCCCAGATGGTGTCGACGCCCTTGGCAAGCTTGGTGATGAGCGTCTTCTCTGTGGGCGAGGAGATGCCGAGGTCTGCGCGGGCTGCCACGGAGGTGGCGAGGTCTCCGGCATATGAGGAGATGGCAGGCACGTAGAGGCGGCGAGCCATGTCGACCATGCAGCGCGCCTCGATGTTGAGGAGCTTGGCATACTGCTCTGCCTTGGCGACGTAGCGGGCATGCATCTCGGCCTCGTTGAGCACACCGTACTTCTCAAAGAGTGCGATGTTGTCGGCGTCAAGGAGTGACACGAGGGCCTCGGGCGTGGTGCGCAGGTTGGGAAGACCGCGGCGGAGCGCCTCCTCTTCCTGCCACTCGGTGGAGTAACCGTTGCCGTTGAAGATGACGCGCTGGTGGTCGCGGAAGGTGTGGCGCACAAAGCGCATGGCAACGGTGGTGAAGTCCTCGCTGGAACGGTCGGCCACGTAGTCAACGAAGCGCTCGCACTGCTCCGCAACGGCCGTGTTCAGGACCACGTTGGGGTCAGCCAGGTTCTGGCGGCTGCCCGGCATGCGGAACTCAAACTTGTTGCCGGTGAAGGCGAACGGCGAGGTGCGGTTGCGATCGGTGTTGTCGCGCAGGACCGCCGGCAGCTGAGGCACGCCCAGGTCCATGAGCTCGCGCTCGGACGCCTCGGCATGCTCTTTGTTGATGAGTGCCTCCACGACGGGCGAAAGCGCGTCGCCCAGGAAGACGGAGACGATGGCGGGAGGCGCCTCGTTGGCACCGAGGCGGTGATCGTTTCCGGCTGAGGTGACGGACATGCGCAGGAGGTCTGCGTGCTCGTCGACGGCGGCTACCAGGCAGGCGAGGAACACGAGGAACTGCAGGTTGTCCTCAGGATGCGGGCCAGGCTCAAGCAGGTTCTTGCCGTCGGCAGAAAGCGACCAGTTGTCATGCTTGCCCGAGCCGTTGACGTACTCAAACGGCTTCTCGTGCTGCAGGCACACAAGGCCATGGTGCGAGGCCAAGAGCTTCATCTTCTCCATGGTGAGCAGGTTGTTGTCGATGGCAACTGAGCCATGCTCAAAGATGGGGGCGAGCTCGTGCTGGCACGGCGCGACCTCGTTGTGCTTGGTCTTGGCAGGCACGCCGAGCTTCCACAGTTCGTCGTCGAGCTCCTTCATGAACTCGTTGACGGTGGGTCGGATGGCGCCGAAGTAGTGCTCCTCAAGCTCCTGGCCCTTGATGGGCGGGCAGCCGAAGAGGGTGCGTCCGGTAAGCCGCAGGTCAGGGCGTGCGAGGAAATCCTCCTCCTTGATGAGGAAGTACTCCTGCTCGGGGCCGATGGTGGTGATGACGCGGCGTGGCGTGCGGCCGAAGAGGGCAAGGACGCGTTTGGCCTGCTCCTCGAGGGCTACCTGCGAGCGCAGGAGCGGGGTCTTCTTGTCGAGCGCCTCTCCGGTGTAGGAGATGAACGCGGTGGGGATGCAGAGCACCTCGTCCTTGATGAAGGCGGGGCTGATGGGGTCCCACACCGTGTAGCCACGCGCCTCGAAGGTGGCACGGAGGCCGCCGTTGGGGAAGCTAGAGGCGTCGGGCTCGCCCTGTACCAGCTCCTTGCCAGAGAAAGCCATGAGGATTGAGTCGTTGCCGTTCAGCGTCAGGAAGCTGTCGTGCTTCTCCGAGGTGATGCCCGTCAGCGGCTGGAACCAGTGCGTGAAGTGTGTGGCGCCCTTCTCGAGCGCCCACTCCTTCATGGCGTGGGCCACCTCGTTGGCGATGTCGAGGTCAAGCGGCTCGCCATACTCGATGACGCGGCGAAGTTTCTTGTACGTGGGCCTCGAAAGGCGCTCCTGCATATCGGCGTCGTCAAAGAGCAACTCGCCCCACTCGGCGCTGACCTTGTCTGTTGCCATGGAATCCCTCTTTCTGGCAGGGGTG
This sequence comes from uncultured Actinomycetes bacterium, assembly GCA_900314645.1. GTDB lineage: Bacteria > Actinomycetota > Coriobacteriia > Coriobacteriales > Atopobiaceae > UBA1367. Next base: position 14,242 of record OMWB01000030.1, on the reverse strand, counting down.
CGGACTCGGCTCGGTTGGGTATTCCGTAACGGTACCAAAGACCGACGTGCTCGGTCACCCTGCCAAGGGTATCTGCAGAATGTTTCCCTCGCATGAAGCACCGCACTCCGTGACCTTTCTGTGATGCCGACACGGGTGCTTTGTCCGGTGAGTACGGTATGATTGATGGCCAATCGGCTAAGAGAGGGGACATGGGCTAATGGCAGAAGACAAGCGCACGCGAGTCATCGCGGTCATTGACGGAAACTCCCTGATGCATCGTGCGTTCCATGCGGTGCCTCCCACCATGAACGCTCCCGACGGAACGCCCACCAACGCGGTGTTCGGCTTCTTGTCCATGTTCCTCAAGCTGGTGGACTCCTTTGCGCCTGATGGGGTCATCTGCGCCTTTGACAAGGGCAAGCCCAAGGTGCGCATGGAGAAGCTCCCCCAGTACAAGGCGCAGCGCCCGCCCATGGACCCGCTCCTGCGCGAGCAGTTCCCGCGCGTCAAGCAGCTCATGCGTGCGCTTGACGTGCCCGTGGTTGAGGTCGAGGGCTGGGAAGGCGACGACATCCTGGGCACGCTCGCACGGCGCGGCGAGGCTGAGGGCTACGACATGTACCTCTTCACCGGTGACCGCGACATGTACCAGCTTGCCACCGACCACGTGCGCATCGTCTCGACCAAGCGCGGCGTCTCTGACGTGATCATCATGACGCCGGAAAGCGTGGATGACCTCTACCACGGCATCACGCCAGAGCTGGTACCAGACTTCTATGGCCTGAAGGGCGACACGTCTGACAACATCCCCGGCGTCCCGGGCATCGGTCCCAAGAAGGCCGCAGCACTCATCGTGCAGTACGGCAACCTTGACGAGGTCATTGCCCATGCGGGCGAGGTGAAGGGCAAGATGGGCGAGAACCTGCGCGCACACATCGACGATGCGCTGCTCAGCCGCGAGATTGCCACCATCCGTACGGACGCCCCCATCGACCTTGACCTTGACGATGCGAAGTTCCCCACCTTTGACGTGGAGACGGCTCGCGCGGAGCTTGCTTCGCTGGGCATCACCTCCATGGCAAAACGTGTGCTCGAGTTGGCGGGCGGCGCTGCCACGGCGCCAGCTGCCACGTCGCTAGCCATTCCACCGGTGGTCTCCGGCGACGACGCGCTGGCAGCCTTTGACGGGGCCGTGGCATCGGGTGCGTGGCTCGCGGCAACGGTTGACGACGACCGCCCCGCCGATGCGCTCTTTGGATTGGGGCACACGCTGTGGGTGGCTACGGCAGACGCCCTTCTGCGTATTGATGACGATGCCGCTGACCAGGCAATCGTTCGTCTGGTGCGCGAGGGCAAGCTGGTCTCTGACGACGTCAAGTCAGTGCTGCGCGCGGTGTGTCCGCAGGACTCGTCGCTGCCTGCGCTGGTAGAGGCGGCAGAGGTTGACCCTGCGCGCATCTTCGACACATCGGTCGCTGACTACCTTCTTGAGTCCGACCGTTCCTCGTACGAGGTCGCGGCGCTTGTCGAGCAATACCTGCAGCTCTCGGTGGCCGAGCCAACGGAAGAGGTGCCACGGCGTGCGCTTGATGCAGTCTGCGCCTCTGCGTTGCATGATCCGCTGGTAAAGACCCTGAAAGAGGATGGCTCGCTCGACCTGATGGAGCGGGTGGAGATGCCGTTGCTGCCGGTCTTGGTGGCCATGGAGCGCGCTGGCCTTCATGCCGACAAGGCGGTCTTTGCCGAGCAATCCGCCGAGCTGGGTGCGGAGATCTCGGGCATGGTCGAGAACATCTATGCCCAGGCGGGGGAGAAGTTCAACGTGGACTCTCCCATGCAGCTCTCACATGTGCTCTTTGATGTGCTGGGGCTTCCCACCTTTGGCCTGAAGAAGACGCAGCGTGGCTACTACTCCACCAATGCCAAGGTGCTTGAGGACCTCAGCAACCGGTACCAGATCGTGGCCGACGTTCTGGAATACCGCGAGCGCGCCAAGATCAAGAGCACCTACTTGGACGCGCTGCCAGGGCTGATTCTGGGTGACGGGCGTATCCACACAAGCCTCAACCAGACGGTTGCGGCCACGGGCAGGCTCTCGAGCTCCGATCCCAACCTGCAGAACATTCCCACCCGCTCCCAGCTGGGCCATCGTGTGCGCACGGCGTTCACGGTGCCCGAGGGCAACGTCTTCTTGGCGTGCGACTACTCACAGATCGAGCTGCGCCTGCTCGCGCATCTCTCGGCGGACGAGGGCCTGGTGGCCGCGTTCAACGAGGGCGCAGACTTCCATGCCGCTACCGCGGCACGCGTCTTTGGCGTGCCGGTCTCGGAGGTCACTCCGCAGCTGCGCAGCCGTGCGAAGGCCGTCAACTTCGGCATCGTGTACGGCCAGCAGGCGTACGGCCTGGCCACCTCGCTCAAGATTGCCCGCGGCGAGGCCCAGATGATGATCGACCGCTACTTCGAGGCATACCCTGGCGTCAAGGCGTTCCTGGACGGACAGGTCGCCTTTGCCCACAAGCATGGTTGGGTTGCCACCATGTATGGCCGCAAGCGCCACATCGCCGAGATCAACGCCCGCAACCGCCAGATGCAGGCGTTTGGCGAGCGCACCGCAATGAACCATCCCATGCAGGGCTCAGCCGCTGACATCATCAAAATCGCGATGATTCGCGTGGCACAGCGCCTGCGTGAGGAGGGGCTGCGCTCCAAGCTCGTGCTGCAGATTCACGACGAACTGGACTTCGAGGTACCCGAGGACGAGATCGAGGTGCTGTCGGCGCTTGTGCGCGAGACCATGGAAGGCGTGGTGGAGCTGCGTGTCCCGCTCATCGCTGACGTGAGCTATGGCGCCAACTGGGCGGAGGCCAAGTGATAGAGGAAGGTCTCACGCGCGTGGTTGCCTATACGGATGGCTCGTCGCGAGGCAATCCTGGGCCGGGCGGCTATGGCGCCGTGTTGCTGTACGTTGACCCGGCTGGGGAGGAGCACCGCAAGGAGCTGAGCCAGGGGTACCGCGTCACCACCAACAATCGCATGGAACTCTTGGGCGCCATTGTGGCGCTCGAGGCGTTGAAGCGCCCGTGCGAGGTCGAGCTGCATTCGGACTCACAGTACGTGGTCAACGCCTTTAACCAGCATTGGGTTGAGGGATGGCTGCGCAAGGGGTGGAAGAATTCTCAGAAGCAGCCGGTGAAGAACGTGGACCTGTGGCAGCGCCTGCTTGCGGCCATGCGCCCGCATCGGGTTACCTGGCTATGGGTGAAGGGCCATGCGGGTCACGAGCTGAACGAGCGTGCCGACGAGCTTGCCACGCGCGCAGCTGACGGCATTGATGGCCCGCTTCTGGATGACGAGGGCTTCATGGCGTGACCGATGCCAATTGGCGCTCGGCCACAAGTGGCATCAGGCGCAAGCTAGCATTCGAGGTCGGTCTTGCCGATCATGATGTTGAGGATCTCGATGTCGGTTGGCTGCATGCCTACGCGGCCCACGTAACCCATGGCGCGGATGCTCTCCTCAGGGGTGTCGCCCACCAGGCCGTCGCCAGGCAGGAAGTTGTCGTCGGCGATGGCCATGTCGCAGCCGAGGATCGCGGCGTCCACGGCGGCGCTGATCTTTGCGGCGCAGCTGGGCTTGGCGCCATCGCACACAATGCCGCCCACGTTGACGAGGGTATTGACGACGGTCGCCTCGAACTGCTCAAAGGAGCCGCCCCGCAGCATGCAGATGCCCGCGCCCGCCCCGCAGCTGGCGCTGACGGCTCCGCAGAAGGCGGAGAGTTCGCCGATGTAGTACTTCACGTGCACGGCCGTGAGGTCCGAAAGCACCACGGCACGAATGATGTCCTCGTGCGAGGACCACAGCTCGTGACCGTACTCCAACACGGGCATCGAGCAGGTGATGCCTTGGTTGCCGCTGCCGCAGCAGATGACTACGGGCATGGCGCAGCCGCTCATGCGTGCGTCTGATCCGGCCGCCGCGCTCGCGCGTGCCTTGCAGGTGATGTCGTTAGACCGGCTGCTGAGCAAGGTGCGACCGATTCTGGCTCCCCAGTTGCCACGCAGGCCCTCGTCAGAGATGGCCTTGTTGGTGGTGATCTGGGAGCTGATGAGCTCGTCCACGTCGGCGAGGTCAACGGTGTGCGCAAACTCCCAGACGGAGGAGAGCGAGAGGGTCGTACGGGGATCCTGAACGGTGCCTTCTTCGGTGGACTGGGCAATTGACACGCCATCTACCTGCACGGCATTGCCATCAAGCGTCAGCTCCACCACGTTGGTGTGCCGCTCCTCGATGCGGCTGACGGCGGTATGCCCCGAAGCGGTGGCCACGACCTGCACATACAGGTTGGGCACGCCCTCGGCAAGCTCGACAGAGCAGAAGTCCTCTGCGACGAGCTGGCGTGCCTTGGCGCGATCCTTGTCGGTTACGGACTCCAGAACCTCGAGCGCGCGCCGTTCGTCGCCACCCACCACGCCCAGCGTGGCCGCCGCCTCGATGCCGCGCATGCCGTTTGAGTTGGGTACGGTGACGCTCTTCACGTTCTTGACGATGTTCCCGCTGCATGAGACGGTGATGTGCTCGGGCATGCAGCCGAGAGCCGTGCGCGCCAACGCTGAGGCGTAGGCCACGGCAATGGGTTCGGTGCATCCGAGCGCACAGACCAGCTCCTCTTTCAGGATGGCGAGATGGTTTGCGTATGCCGTGGCGTCCATGGCAGCTCCTTTGCGGCTGAGGTTTCTCACATTATCGCACGTATGGCAGGTATGCCGAGGTGGGGCTGTACCCTGAAGGCAGGTATTTGCGCCAGAAGGGCTTTCGTTATGAGGGGCCCTTCCCCGAATACTGACCATTTCCGTCCGGCGGTTCTTCCATACTGAAGCCATACGTCAAGCTGTACGAAGGGAGTCATCGTGGGATCAGCTGACAACGAGAAGGCCTTGCCAAAGGTTCCTACCGAGCGCGTGCCCGAGATTGTGGCCGCAGTAATCGAGAAGACAAGCATGCCGGCATATCGGCTGGTCATCGAGGGCGATCGTGCGCCTGGGCTGACGGACACCAAGTTCGGAGGGCTTCCGTATTGGCCCCTCAATCTTGACTACCCGACGACGCCCAAGGGGCAGAAGCTCATGCTGTTGGCGCAGCTCAAGATGACGGACTTCGGTGGTGACCCGCGCCTTCCAGACCATGGCTTGCTGCAGTTCTTCATCGATGCGGCAGACGATTGCTCGGGCATGGACTTTGACGACTCGACCAACCAGAGTGGCTTCCGCGTCATCTGGCACGAGACGCTTGATGACACGGTGACCCCCGGAGCCATCGAGGCATTGGGCATGCCTACCTCGTTTATGGGCTTTGACGAGGACTTCCTCGGCAATCCCTTGACCGGCGAGTTTGCCGTACGTGTGGAGCCGACAACCAGCTGGATGACCACGGCGGACGACCGCCTGGATGGAGTCTTCCTCGAGGTCTGCAATAAGCTCTTTGGTGAGGACTTCGTTGGCGGCAGGGGCAACTACTGGGACCTGCTTGAGGACGAGGGGGTCGAAGCCCTGTTTGACGGCCTGAAGACGCCCGAGCCGGCGCACCTTGTGCTGGGCTATCCCTTCTTCACGCAAAGCGATCCGCGCTACGGCGACTTGATGGATGAGTTTGGCACCCTGCTCTTGCAGATCGACTCCGAGGGGGAGCCGGGCACGGGCAAGGACCGCATTCTGTGGGGCGACGTGGGTATCGGCGGCTTCTTCATCAACGAGGAGAACCTGAAGCGCGGCGACTTCTCGCGCGTCCTGTTTAACTGGGATTGCTACTAAACTGCGTACCGCGGCCGATGGGGCCGCGACGTCATGAAACCTGTCTGCAGGCACCTGTTGACCCGCGCGCCTGATGGCGCGCGGGCTATGATTAGGTTGTGCAAAGAAGCTCCCACCACGTTTGACGGAGGCGTCGTATGAGCGAGTTCATGGATATCATTACCGCAAGCAACCTCACCTATGGGCAGAAGCTCATCCACTTGGCGCAGGCTGCCGAGAACTGCGAGCATCCCATCCCGACCACGCCCGAGTTCGATTGGTTCTTCGAGCGCGACGCCATCTGCGACATGCATGAGGGCAACGCGCCGTACCGTGCGCGCTACATCTGCTGCGACATGGAGCGTTTCGCCCAGCAGGGGAGCGAGTTCCTGCGTCTTGACGCGCCGGACAACCTGGACGACCTGCTCATGAACCTGCAGATCCTGTACCAGAACGTTCCGTCGGTCACGGGCCGTCCCGTGTATGTGGGCCAGCTTGACCGCGTGTTCGACCCCTTCCTGAAGGACCTCTCTGACGAGGAGATCCTGCCGCGCTTCAAGCGCTTCCTCAACTACATCGACCGCACCGTGGCCTCGGGCTATTGCCATGCCAACCTGGGCCCCGAGGACACGCGCGCCGGGCGTCTGCTTTTGCAGGCTGACGCCGAGGTGCAGAACGCCGTCCCCAACTTCACGCTGAAGTACGAGGAGGGCGTCACCTCGGACGACTTCGCGCGCCTTGCCCTGAAGACCTCTATGGCCTGCGCAAACCCCGCCTACGCAAACCACCGCATGCTCAAGGGTACCTATGCCGCACCCGAGAACGGTCCGGCCGACGGCTACACGGTGGTCTCGTGCTACAACGTGCTGCCCATTCGCGGCGGCGCCTACTGCCTTGACCGCGTCAAGCTCTCGCAGCTGGCCGACCTCGCCACCTCCACGGACCACTTCCTCAACGAGCTCTTGCCCAACGCGACTGGCGCGCTGCTTGAGTACATGGATGCGCGCATCAAGTTCCTGGTGGAGGAGTCCAACTTCTTCCAGACGTCGTTCCTCGTGCGCGAGGGGCTCATCGAGCGCGAGCGCTTCGTGGGCATGTTTGGCATGATTGGCATGCACGAGTGCATCGAGAAGCTGCTGGGCCCGGGGCACGTCTATGGCACCGACTCCGAGGCCAACGACCTTGCCGACCTCATCATGACCAAGATGACCGACCAGGTGCTGGCATGGGACGCCCCGTACTCCGAGATTGGCGGCGGTCGCTATCAGATGCACGCGCAGGCAGGCTTTGGTGATCAGACGTCCTCCACGCCGGGCGTGCGCATTCGCGTGGGCTCCGAGCCTGAGGTCTTCTTTGACCATATTCGTCACTGCGCACGCATGCATCGCTTCTTCACGGCGGGCGTCTCCGATATCTTCCCGGTGGAGCCTACGGCGGCCAACAACCTGGATGCGCTGCTCGACGTGGTGAAGGGTGCCTTCGCGGTGGACGACAAGTACCTCTCGTTCTATCCGTCGGACTCCGACCTGGTGCGCATCACGGGCTTCTTGGTGAAGCGCTCTGAGATGGAGAAGTTCGCCCGCGGTGAGGCCGTGCTGGCTGACACGAGCCACGACGGCGAGGGCAACTGGCGCGCCAACGCCCTTGCCGACCGCAAGGTCCGCCTGGGATAGTAGCTCCAGCAGGTGCGCCACGGGGGTAGCCCCCTAGACGCACTCAGTGCGTCTAGGGGGCTACCCCCGGGGCGCACTGGCATGGTTTTGCAGGAGGATGTGGCGATGGAACTCTTCGCTCCCGTCAACAAGATTATTCCGTTTTCGCTGGTCGATGGGCCAGGGTCTCGCTGCTCGGTCTTCCTGCAGGGATGCAACATCGCCTGCGCGTACTGCCACAACCCCGAGACGCAGAACCTGTGCCGCGATTGCGGGGCATGCGTTGACCAATGCCCGGCGGGGGCCCTGTATCGGGAGGGCGGGCACGTGCGGTGGAACAAGGCCGCCTGCGTGCAGTGCGATACCTGCATCCACGTGTGCCCGCACAAGGCCAGCCCCAAGATCGAGTGGCTCACGCCGCGTGACGTGTTCGAGACCGTGCGCTCCTACCAGCCATTTATTCGTGGCATCACCGTATCGGGCGGGGAATGCATGATGCATCCAGACTGGCTGCGCGAGCTCTTTGGCCTCTGCCGCGAGGAGGGCCTGGGGACGCTCATCGACTCGAACGGATGCGTGGACTTTGGCCCGTACGAGGACCTGCTGGCGGTGTGCGACGGCGTGATGCTCGACGTGAAGGCGTGGGACGCGGACGTCTTCCATCGTCTGACGTGCTACGGCAACGAGGTGGTGAAGAAGAACCTCGCCCTGCTTGCCGATCGGGATAAGATCGAGGAGCTGCGTATCGTGGTGGTTCCCGGTTGGAACGACCCCGAGGAGACAATCGCGGGAATCGCTGAGACGCTCGGCGCGCGTACGGCGGCGACACGGCTGAAGCTCATCAAGTTCAGGAACTTCGGCGTGGTGGGGGAGCTGTCGGGTGCAGCCTCGCCTTCCGACGAGCGCATGGCAGAGCTCGAGGCCCAGGCGCACGCTGCCGGCTTCGCTGACGTGCAGATTCGATAAGGCGCATCAACAACTGAACGAGCGAGCCAGAGGGTCGGACCCTCTGGCTCGCTCGTTCAGTTGTTGATGTAAAACGTGGCTCGCGTTAGCCTTCGGCGATGGCGATGCCCGAGCTGGTGCCCAGACGATCGGCGCCGGCTTCGACCATGGCCAGGGCCTCGGCGCGGTTGTGGATGCCACCAGCAGCCTTCACCTTGCAGCGATCGCCCACGGTTTGGCGCATGAGGCGAACGTCCTCCACCGTGGCTCCGCCCGTGGAGAAGCCCGTGCTCGTCTTCACGAAGGCAGCGCCGGCCGCGACGGAGGCCTCGCAGGCGCGAACCTTCTCGTCGTCGGTCAGCAGGCAGCACTCGATGATGACCTTGACGTCGGCATCGCCCGCGGCCTCTACCACGGCGGCAATGTCCTGCTCAACGATGGCGTCGTCGCCTGCCTTGAGGCGACCGACGTTGATGACCATGTCGATCTCGGTCGCGCCGTCAGCCACGGCGGCTGCGGTCTCGGCCACCTTGCCGGCGGTGGACATGGCGCCCAGCGGGAATCCCACCACCGTGGTGATGCCCACGTCCGTTCCCTCGAGAAGCTCGGCAGCGCGGGCGGTCCAGTAGGAGTTGACGCAGACGGTGGCAAAGCCAAAGGCCCGCGCCTCGTCGCACAGGCGCTCGATGTCCGCCTCGACGGCGTCCTGCTTGAGGTTGGTGTGATCGATCATCGCATTGAGGTTCAGTTCCATGGATTCTCCCTTGTTGTTGGGGTGGTTCTTGCCTAGTCGCCTCCATTGTATTCCTATTGTGCTACCATGCACCATCAGGCAATGACGGAGAGGTTTGCCCGTCGCGTCGCCCGAGGACAAGAGAGGGAGCCCACCGGCTGAGAGGTTCCTACGAAGGCTGACGGACAGAGTTCACTCCACCAGCCGCGACCTGAACGGGCCTGTCCTCAGTAGGGAAGCCGTCCGCCCCACGGCACGGGGCTCAACGAGTGGTCGCTCGCGAGAGACAACGCGCACGGCAATCAAGGTGGTACCGCGGAGACATCCGTCCTTGGGCAACAGTGGCTCATGGACGGTTTTTTTGTTTGAAGGGAGAACACGCAATGGCAATGTCCGACGACCTCAAGGCAATTGAGGCGCAGGTAGCCGAGGGAGTGGCCAAGGTCACCAGCATGGAGGAGCTCGAGAAGCTGCGCGTCAGCGTGACCGGCAAGAAGGGTCAGCTCACGGCCATCATGCGCATGATGGGCAAGCTCGCCCCGGAGGAGCGCCCGGCTATGGGCCAGCTCGCCAACACCGTTCGCGCGAACGTGGAGATGGCCATCAAGCAGCGTCAGTCAGAGCTGGGCAAGGCGCAGCTCGAGCGCAAGATGGCGGCAGAGGCCGTTGACGTCACGCTTCCTGGTCGTAGCCTCTCCCTGGGCACGCAGCACCTCATCACTCAGATTCGCGAGGAGATTGAGGACATCTTCGCCGGTCTTGGCTACATCGTGGCCGACGGCCCCTACGTGGAGACCACCTGGTACAACTTCACCGCGCTGAACGCTCCGGCGGACCACCCCAGCCGCTCCGCGCGCGACTCCTTCTACGTGGTGGACAACGCCCCTGAGGGCAAGGAGCCCCTGGTTCTGGGCGACTCCGACGTGCTGCTGCGCACGCAGACTTCCGGCATGCAGGTGCACTACATGGAGCAGAACAAGCCGCCCATCTACATGATCTGCCCGGGCACGGTCTTCCGTCCCGACACCGCCGACGCCAACCATCTGCCGCAGTTCAACCAGGTGGAGGGCCTCGTGGTTGACGAGGGCATCACCTTCGGCGACCTCAAGGGCACCCTTGACTACTTCACGCGCGAGATCTTCGGCAAGGACCGCGCCACGCGCTATCGCCCGCACTTCTTCCCGTTCACCGAGCCCAGCTGCGAGGTTGACGTGAGCTGCGGCGTCTGCCACGGCAAGGGCTGCCGCTTCTGCAAGAACACCGGCTGGCTCGAGATCTTGGGCTGCGGCATGGTCGACCCCAACGTGCTTGAGAACTGTGGCATCGACTCTGAGAAGTACACCGGCTTCGCCTTCGGCATTGGCGTGGAGCGCGTCGCGGCACTTCGTTACGACCTGCCCGACCTGCGCATGCTCATGGAAGGCGACATGCGCTTCCTGCGTCAGTTCTAACCACCGCATATCCCGTGGGACGAAGGGGAGTATCCCTTTTGTCCCAACCTTGGGACAAAAGGGATACTCCCCTTCGTCCCACGCAAGCAGAAAGGCATAACAAATGCGCGTTTCATATGAGTGGCTGAAAGAGATGGTCGACCTGCCGGCCGATCCGCAGGAGCTGGTGGCGGAGTTCGTGCGCACGGGTACCGAGGTAGAAGGCGTTGAGGACACCGGCGCGAGCCTGAAGGGCGTGGTCACGGGCCACGTGCTGGAGTGCGCTCCTCACCCCGACTCCGATCACATGCACGTGTGCACCGTGGACGTGGGCCAGAAGAACGTTGGCAAGGACGGTACGCCCGAACCGCTGCAGATCGTCTGTGGCGCCCCCAACATGCGCACCGGCCTCAAGGTGGCCGTGGCCACCATCGGCACCGTGCTTCCCGGCAACTTCAAGATCGAGAAGGCCAAGAAGCGTGGCGTCATCTCGTTCGGCATGTGCTGCTCCGAGGCCGAGCTTGGCCTGGGCAACGATCACTCGGGCATCATCGAGCTGCCCGAGGACACGCCCGTGGGTCTTGACTTCGCCACGTGGAGCGGTCTGGGCGACACGGTCATCGACTGCGAGATGACCCCCAACCGTCCCGACTGCCTGTCCATGACGGGCGTGGCGGTTGAGGTCTCGGCCATGCTGGACGAGGACACCCACTTTGACCTGCCCAAGATTCAGAAGGAGGAAGGTACGCCCACGGCCGAGCTGGTGGACGTGACCATCGATGACCCCGTGCGCTGCCCGCGCTACACCGCCCGCGTGGTCCGTGGCGTCAAGATTGGCCCGAGCCCCGACTGGCTGGCCAAGCGCGTCATGGCCGCTGGTGCCCGCACCATCAACAACGTGGTAGACGTCACCAACTACGTCATGTTCCTTACCGGCCAGCCGCTGCACGCCTTTGACCTGGGCAAGCTGACCGAGGTTGACGGCAAGCGTCACATCGTGATCCGCGCCGCGCGCGAGGGCGAGATTCTGACCACCCTCGACGGCCAGGAGCGCAAGCTCTCCGCTGAGAACACCGTCATCTCCGACGGTTGGGATCGCGCCGTCGCGCTCGCCGGCGTCATGGGTGGCCTCAACTCCGAGATCGACGACACCACGGTGGACGTCCTTCTGGAGAGCGCCGCGTTCAACAGCGGCAACATCAGCCGCACGAGCCGCGTGCTCGACCTCATGAGCGAGGCATCCATCCGCTTCGAGCGCGTGGTTGACGCCAATGGCTGCGCCGCCGTCTCCGACATCGCGGCCGCGCTCTTCGAGAGCTGCTGTGGTGCCACGGTGTGCCCGGGCATGGTCGACGCGTACCCCGTGCCGGTGCCCGCGCCGCAGATGACGTTCCGTCCGGCCCGTGCCCGCCTCATCGGCGGTGCGCCAATCGATGACGACTTCATGGCCACGCGTCTGACGCGCCTGGGCTGCACGGTCGAGCGCACAAGCGATGACGCGTGGAACGTCACCGCTCCCACCAACCGTCCCGACCTCACCCGCGAGATCGACCTCATCGAGGAGGTCGTGCGTCTGTACGGCGAGGGCGACATCGAGCCGACCCTGCCCGCCGCCCGCAACCACGCCGGTGGCCTGACTCCCGAGCAGGCGCGCCTGCGCCTCATCGGCCAGACCCTGCGTGCCTGTGGCCTCTCCGAGACGAGCACCTACTGCTTCGCTGACCCGCGTGACCTCGAGCGCCTGGGCATGGCGGACGAGGGCAAGGGCGTTCCCGTGAAGATCATCCGTCCGCTCGTGGCTGACCAGAGCGAGATGCGCCGCGACCTCATCCCTGGCCTCCTGCGTGCCGTTGCCTTCAACAAGGACCACGGTGTGGCCAACGTGCACCTGTACGAGATTGGCCGCGTGCTCTTCGGTCGTAAGAACAAGAGCCTGCCCGACGAGCCCACCTTCGTGGCGGGCGTCCTGTCTGGCGCTTGGGACGATGACAGCTGGAATGCCAAGTACGGCAAGCTGGACTTCTTTGACGCCAAGGGCATTGTCGAGCAGCTGCTTGCGGCCCTGCGCATCACCAAGGTTCGCTTCAAGGTGGCCGATCCCGAGCGTTACGGCTGGCTGCAGCCGGGCCGTGCTGCCGAGATTCTCTCCGGCGGCGACGTGCTGGGCTGGGTGGGCAACATCCATCCCAACTCGCTCAAGCGCTTTGGCGTGGACGACGCCGTGGTGGCCTTCGAGCTTTCCGTCGACACGCTGCAGCGCCTGGCCAAGAAGCAGCTTCCGTACCAGGACGTCCCGACCCTGCCGGGCGTTGACGTCGACCTGGCCATCGTGGTCGACGAGTCTGTGACCTACGAGACGTTGGTCCAGCGCATCACGAGCGCTGGTGGCAAGCTGCTGCGCAACGTGCGCCTGTTTGACGTCTACCGTGACCCGGTGCGCGTCGGCAAAGGCAAGAAGTCCATGGCGTTCTCGCTGACCTATCGTGCGGACGACCACACGCTGACTTCCGAGGAAGTCGAGAAGACCCATGCCAAGCTCGTGACCAAGGTCATGCGTTCGACCGGCGGCGAGGTCAGGTCGTAAGCGATCCTGTAGTTGCTGCACAGTGAAGTAAGGGCCCGAGGAGTCGCCTCCCCGGGCCCTTTCCTTTCCGTGGGACACCCAGCCCGGAGGCAGATTCAAGCGGTCATTGCACCACAACCGATGGAGGTGGTGCACAATGGCACACAGGTACGGGATGGACGACTGGCGCGCCGTCAGGCGGGAGCTGGCCACCGGCAGGACCGTCCGCGACGTGGCGGCGAGGACCGGCGTGAGCAGGGGCACGGTCCACAGGTGGGCGCACGCGGGCGGCCCGCCCGATTGGATGTGGTCCGAGATGGGGGTCGCGGAGCCGGGCGGGGGGACCCGCCCCGCGAGGTCGCCGAGGCAGAGGCTCGGCTACGAGGACAGGTGCGTCATCTTCGCGATGGCCAGGGAGGGCGCCACGCACGCCGAGATCGCGCGGGCCCTGGGCTGCCACCGCACCACCGTGGGCCGCGAGCTCGGGAGGTGCGCGGCGGGCGCCTACGACCCGAGGCTCGCCCAGCGCGCGGCCGAGGAGTCGGCGCGCAGGCCCAGGCCCAGGAGGGTGGACTCCGACGCCAGGCTGAGGTCCTACGTCGTGCGGGGGCTCGCCGAGAGGTGGTCGCCGCGCCAGATATCGGCTAGGATGGCCTCGGAGTACCCGGACGACGGGAGGATGAGGTTGAGCCACGAGGCCATATACCAGGCGCTCTACGTGCAGGGCCGCGGCTCCCTGCGCCAGGAGCTGCGCGTCGAGCTCGCGCTGAGGAGCGGCCGCTCGTCGCGCAGGCCCCGCTCGAGGCTGCCGGAGCGCCGCGGCCGCAGGACCTGGGTCGACGGGTGCGAGGTCTCCCTCAGGCCGGCCGAGGCCGAGGACCGGTCGGTGCCCGGCCACTGGGAGGGCGACCTCGTCGTCGGCCCGGGGACGGCGTGCCTGGTGACCCTGGTCGAGAGGAGGACCCGCTACCTGGAGATGCGCAGGCTCGACGCCCGCGACTCGAGGACCGTGGTGGACCTGCTCGTGGAGATGGTGTCCGCCGTGCCTGTATTTGTCAATGAGAAAGTCGACACTTTGCCATGTCGAAGACCGACAGATTGACAGCGACCATGCGGACCGGTTTACGAGGGGCCGCAGCCGTCAT
>OMWB01000027.1 GCA_900314645.1 uncultured Actinomycetes bacterium | reverse complement strand
AGGCGCGTACCCATCCATTGGACGGCGCAAGCCGCGAGCATGCCAGAGAAGATGGCGATGCCGCCCATGCGGGGGATGGGCTTCTTGTTGATGCGACGCTTGCTGGGGTAATCGACGGCATCGAGGCGCCAGGCGATACGGCGAGCGAGCGGGGTCATCACGTACGCAACGACAAATGCCACGAGAAACAGAGAGAGGTATGGGATCCACCGGCTTGCCAAGTGTCCTCCTCCTCTTGACGTGGCTGATGACTCACAAAAAAGGCCTCTCATGTGAGAAAGGCCGCACACCTCATTTTCGCAGTATGGCTGTACAAGTCAAGACTGGTAACGGTAAAGGAGATGCCTATAGTGTGAGTTGTCGGCCTCCTGCGGCGCAAACTGGGTGAACCGACAAGTGTTTTGAGGGAGTCCAAGATCTCGACTTCAGGACAGGTATCCTCCGTTGTTGAGGAAGCTGGAGCGATCGATGCGGACGCCCACCTTATGGAGGTGGGTTCATTATCGTGCCGCGGGAGGCGACTTTTTTGTGTCGACTCACTGCGTCCCTCCAGATCAACCAGGCGGATGTTGACGCGGCGGCGCCCTCCCAGGTCAACATTAGCTTAGTGGGCTACACGGATGGTAGCCTTTCAGGCTAATGTTGAACTGGGAGGGCGCCGCCGCGTCAACATCCGCAATTGAAAGAAAAACGGCGCCCTTGCTGTAAGGACGCCGGAGCATGTGGTGGAGATGAAGGGGCTCGAACCCTCGGCCTCGGCGTTGCGAACGCCGCGCTCTCCCAGCTGAGCTACATCCCCGTGTGTTGAAAGCGAAAGCAATTGTCGCAGCACCGCGCCAATCTGTCAACGGGAAAATGGTGAACCATCACACAAGCAGCGCGAAACGGCCGCACGGCGCGATGAGCGTGCTATGGTGTACGGGTTTACGAGAGGAGGCAGGATGGACCTGTCCATGTCCGCATACGAGCACTGCGAGCTCTGTCCAAGACGGTGTGGCGCACGTCGCCTTGAGGGCAAGGCTGGCGTCTGTGGTGCCACGGCAAGCCTACGCATCGCCCGCTCTGCGCTGCATTTCTGGGAGGAGCCGCCCATCTCGGGGGAGGCGGGGTCCGGCGCCATCTTCTTCACAGGCTGCCCCCTGCGCTGCGTGTTTTGCCAAAACCACGAGATTTCGCAGGAAGGCTTCGGCCTCGAGGTAACTACCGAGCGCCTGGCTCAGATGATGTGCGAGCTTGAGGCGCAAGGTGCACTCAACATCAACCTCGTGACGCCTTTGCACTACGCGCCGCACGTGGTCCAGGCCGTCGACCTGGCTCGTTCGCGCGGCATGGAGCTCCCCATCGTCTGCAACACCTCTGGATATGAGCGGCCCGAGCTTGTGGCGGCCCTCGCGGACGTCGTCGACGTGTGGCTCACTGACTACAAGTACGCCTCGTCGCGTCTGGCCGGAGCGCTTTCGGCGGCACCTGACTATCCCAAGGTGGCGCATGCCTCCCTTGCCCTCATGCTTGATGCTCTTCGCACCCATGGCGGAAGGCAGGCTGACCCCGATGGTCCCGACGGACTGCCAGGGCGTCTTCGTAAAGGCATCGTCGTGAGGCATTTGGTGCTGCCCGGCCATGTCGACGATTCGTGTGCCGTGCTGGACCGTGTCTGGGATCTCTGCGGCAACGAGGTTGATCTCTCGGTGATGAACCAGTACACGCCCAATGAACGCTGTCGACTGCGTGGCGGCAGCATGGCGCGTGGCGTTACGGACGAGGAGTATGAGGCGGTGCTCGACCATGCGGACGAGCTGGGCTTCGACCGTATGTGGTGGCAGCAGGGCGGCACCGTCTCGGAAAGCTTCGTTCCTGCATTTGATGCGACGGGCGTGCTCGCGGCGGAAGACGCGGGAACGGTAGGGGTACACTAGCCCATGGTGCCCGTGGCGCCGCGGAGAGATTTCGCACGCGGGACGCTCGTTCCCGCCGTACATAAGGAGAGACCATGCCCACATCTGACGCACCGCTGAGCGACGAGGAGCGCGCCGAGCTTGAGGCCCTGCGTGCCGAGCGCGCGGAGCGCGAAGCCCAGGAACAGGCGCGTCGCGAGCGTGCGGAGCTTGCCCGTCTCAAGGCCGAGCGCGAGCGTTTGCAGCGCGAGAGCGCGCAAGACGCCCGCGACCGCGAGATTCGCGAGCGCAACGCTAAGCTGATGGAGCCTGACGAAGACCTCAACATGCCGTTGGGGCAGAAGATCGTGCTGGCTGGCATCGCTGCCGTGGTGGTGCTCATCGTGCTTATGACGGTGTTTGGCTAGGCCCCCGTTTATGCCTGCCGATACCAGAGAGGCCCTCGAGCACGGGGTGGCTCAGGGCCAGCTCATTTGTGTTGCCGCAGCCCGCTTGCTGCATGGATGCGTTCGCGTTGCCGATGAGGCTGGCGGCTGGAAGCGCCCGTGGCGCTTCTCCTCAGACCAGGTGCGCACCATGGGCTCGTGCCTTGCGTGGCACCCGGGCCTCTTTAGGCAGATGGCCCGTTGCACAGCTGGCATCACGCTTGAGTTTGACACCGATTCGACAGAGATTGCGCTCGAGGTGCTGCTTGACGAGGAGCCGAGCGGCACGAGGGCGGTGCTCGACCCCATCCGGGAGGGTGCCGACGATCCGCTTGATGGTTTCTCTGCAACGGTTGATGGCCGTCACCTTGCCTGCGTGATGCCGAGTACGCGCGAGGCCATTGTGCGCTTTGAGCTTGACGATCCCAGCCAAGCGCCGCTCCCAGGCCTCGTCATGTTGCCTGGCTTTGGTGATACGCACCACGTGCGCGTGTGGCTGCCGGCGCTGCGTGGCTGTGCGGTGAGGAACGTATGGGGTAACGGGACGTACATCACGGAGGCCCCGTCCCGCGACCAGCTTCTGGTCATCGGAGACTCCATCGCACAGGGCTTTGTGACGGGTGACCCCGCCCTTGCCTGGCCGTCGCAGCTCTCCGAGCGCCTTGGGTTTGACCTCGTCAATCAGGGTCTGGGCGGGCAGGTCTTTCAGCCGGGAACCCTGTTTGGCCTCGCCTCGCTGGTGAATCCCTCCGTGGTGGTGGTCGCGCTTGGTGAGAATTACCGCTACGAGCCCTGCCGCAACCGCCCTACGGCCCGCGACATCCGCACCTACCTCATGGAGGTCACGCGCCTGTGGCCCGAGGTGCCCACGTATGTGTGTACGCCGCTCTGGCATGACGAGCAGGCGTGGCCGTCTCACAAGATGAGCTGCTGGGAGCGCGTCCCCTCGATGATCGAGGCCAACGTGGCAGTCCATGACCAGATGGTGCCCGTCGACGGGATGCGCCTCATCGACCACGACCCCTCGGTCCTAGCTGATGGGTACGAGCATCCTACTGCCGAGGGGGCTGCGCAGGTTGCGAACCGTCTCGCCGTGATAATGCAGGGAGCTGCCGATCGCGACGAGACGGCCCTGCGTGCCGACGCGCTTCGCATGCTCGAGAATGCCCCTGACTGCACGCTCCCGCTTGCCGAGGCGCTGCGCCGCGGCATCGGAACCACGCTCTATGCCCAAGATGGCTGCGTACTGCTTGACATAGGCAATGACCAGGCGTTCATTTGGGCAAGCGACCTTGACCTCGGCCACGCCGTCGCCTCCATGCTGACTGACGCGCTGACGGTTGGCATCCTCGAGCCAGCCTTGACGGACGGGCTGGAGCGTTCTCTCGACCTACATGTGCGCGAGCCCTTCCACACGGCTGTCTATCGGCGCAAGGCGCACCTGCGCGTGGCCAAAACCAAAGACATCCGTGTGCTCGACGAGTCGTATGCGGATACGGTCTTGGAGCATTACAGCCACCCGCAATATGTAAACCCAGATCTTCTTCTGGCCGCCCTGGGCAGAGGGGACTTCCTGGGGGCGTTCGAGAGCGACGAGCTCGTGGGCTTCATTGGCGAGCATCCTGAAGGGGCCATTGGCCTGCTGGAAGTGTTTGAGGGCTACCAAGGCAAGGGTTGGGGTCGTGCGCTTGAGGCCAGCAAGATTAACCAGTCGCTCGACCGCGGGCAGACTCCCTGGCTTGAGGTGTTTGCGGGCAACGAGGCCTCGCTTGCGTTGCAGCGCAAGCTCGGCTTGACCGTGAGTTCGGCCGACGAGCAGCTCTTCCTTTGCAAACACGAGTAACCCCGAGGTGACAAATTCCTGCCCAGGCCATTTTGTCCAGCCGCAGCGCTAGGATGAATAGGATGCCTGAAGAGAGGAGCTCCTATGCCCGTACGTGTGAACCCACTTGCGCCTGACGTGCGCAACACGCTCTCCCCAGAGGCGGAGCGCGAGGTGGCTCGGCACCGGGCAGGGGAGATGAGTCCTTTTGCCTGTCAGGACCTCGCGGCCATCCGTCGCATTTCTGAGCGAGACCTTGACACGCCGCTTCGCCCCGCCTTCGTGCGTGATGCTGAGAAGATCCTGCACATGCCCGCGTACAACCGTCTTGCTGGCAAGACGCAGGTCTTCTCGTTCAGGGCAAACGACGACCTGTGTCGGAGAGGCCTGCACGTGCAGCTGGTGAGCCGCGTGGCACGAGACATCGGCCGGGCACTCGGCCTTAACCTCGACCTTATCGACGCCATCGCGCTCGGTCATGACATCGGACATACGCCCTTTGGGCATGCGGGGGAGCGCTTCCTGAACGACTCCTACCATGAGCGGACGGGGCGTTGGTTCTTCCACAATGTGCAGAGCGTGCGCGTGCTCGACGTCATGGGTGGCCGCAACCTCAGCTTGCAGACGCTCGATGGCGTCATCTGCCACAACGGCGAGTTTGAGCAGCAGGTCTTTGAGACGAGCGGACTGAAGGACTTCGACACCTTCGACCGCGTGGTCCAACGTTGCTGGGAGCAGGGGGACGAGGCAATCTCGCGCCTGCGTCCCATGACGCTGGAGGGCTGTTGCGTGCGGCTCGCAGACATCATTGCCTACGTGGGCAAGGATCGTCAGGATGCGATTCGCGCCGGCATCTGCGGCGAGGGGGACTTTGAGGACGGCCTGGGAGGGGCCTACAACTCGTGGGCGCTCTCGGCGTTGGTGGCCGACGTGGTCGAGCACAGCCTCGGCAAGCCTCGTCTCGAGATGGGTGCGCAGGCATTCAACGAGATGGCGCGTGCCAAGCGCGAGAACTACCAGAAGATTTACGGGGACGCCGAGGTCAACGGCAACTTCTCTGCAGAGATTCGTGAGGTCTTTGCCCTGATGTACCAGCAGATTCTTGACGACTTGACTTCTGGGAGGCAGGAAGCCCCAGTCTTCCGCCACCATGTGCGCGTGGTGTCTGAGTGGCTCTCGTACTACGGGCGCGCCTACCGCTGGGAGGATGACCTCGATCTCACAGTGGTCGACTACCTGTCATCTATGACCGACGACTATTTCGTGGCGTATGCGCGTGCGCTCTACCCGCAGATGGCAGACATCTTTCCGGCGTACCGGCACTTCTGATTAGATAGCTGAGCGTTTTGCGCAAGCGCGCCTAAGACGCGTCTGGCTTACGCCATGTTGGCGCGAGCTGCGTCCACAAACGCCTCGAAGAGCTGCGGCGTATTGCGGATCTGCTCGGGGTGCCACTGCACGCCCACAAAGAAGCTTCTGCTCGGAAACTCGAGGCCTTCCGGGGTGCCGTCTGGTGCCCAAGCGGTGATCTGTGCGCCACGCGCGGCGTCTCGCACGGCTTGGTGATGCATGGAGTTGACACGGAGCTCCTCGGTGCCCAGAATCTCGCAAAGCTGTGTGCCGCGTTCGATGTGTACGGGGTGAATCTCCTCCGTGCCACGCTGGAAGCAGGCGTGGTCGATGCGGTTACCACCCAGCTCAGAGATGTCACGCA
This sequence comes from uncultured Actinomycetes bacterium, assembly GCA_900314645.1. GTDB lineage: Bacteria > Actinomycetota > Coriobacteriia > Coriobacteriales > Atopobiaceae > UBA1367. The sequence continues at coordinate 22,772 of OMWB01000027.1, read as the reverse complement.
CGAGGGTCCCGCCAAACGAGGCGTTCATCACCTGCATGCCGCGGCAGATGCCCAGGCACGGAAGGTCAAGCTCCCACGCCGCGCGAACGGCCGCCCATTCGAAGACGTCGCGCTCGGCGCTCATGAACGAGATCTTGGCGACGCAACCCTCAGCATAGGGGCTTCCGCCAAAGGCGTCAGGGGAGATGTCCCCACCGCCGGTGAGGAGCAGCCCATCCATGCGTTCGATGATCTCTGGCGCGATAGCGGCAACGCCAAAGCCAAAGGGGAGTGCGACGGGGATGCCGCCAGCCTCTTGCACGGCATTGGCGTAGTGTGTGCCGATGGCAGAGATGTCGCCGGCCTCATATCCGGGGCGCGAACAGATGCCGATGAGCGGGCGGGGACGTACCTCTCTCGTCTTGCGCGTGTCGGCCTGCTTTGCCATGGATGCTCCCAAGATAAAAAACGCTTCTTTTGCAAAGCATAGCGTAAGACTTCCGCGCTGCGTGACAAATGTTTGATTACTGCGCAATTTGTCTGCCGTGGCGCAAGCTCCCTGAACGATTCTGTCCGTAGCACGCTCGTAGTGCTACCCTGCTTAACAGCTGTGTCTCACAAAACCAGGCCCATCTGGCCTTATCACAAGGAGTTATAGCATGGCACTGACCGATCAGACCAAGCCCACCGACGTCGCGCTCAACACCGACTTGTACGAGCTCACCATGGCCCAGGGATTCTGGGAGTCGGGCCTCGTTGATGTGGAGGGATGCTTCAACGTGTTCTTCCGCGACGCGCCGTTCAACGGTGGCTATGCCATCGCCTGCGGCATGGGGCAGATTGCCGAGCTGGTTGAGAACTTCCGCTTTGACGAGGAGTCCATCGCCTACCTGGCGGGCATTCAGGCGCCTGGTGGCGGCCCGATGTTCAAGCAGGGCTTCCTCGACTACCTGCGCGACTTCCGCATGCGTGTGTCCATCAGCGCCATCCCCGAGGGCGAGATCGTGTTTGCGCGCGAGCCCATGGTGCGCGTCATGGGTCCCGTCATCGACTGTCAGCTACTCGAGACCGCCTTGCTCAACCTGGTCAACTTCCAGACGCTCGTCGCCACCAAGACGGCTCGCGTTGTCTACGCGGCACAGGGCCATCCCGTGAGCGACTTTGGCCTGCGTCGCGCACAGGGTCCTGACGGTGGCTTGGCGGTGGCACGCGCCTCCTACATCGGTGGTGCCGCCAACACGTCAAACGTGCTGGCGGGCCGCATCTACGGCATTCCCGTGTTTGGCACGCATGCGCACTCGTGGGTCATGGCGTTTCCGAGCGAGGTGGAGGCATTCCGCGCGTTTGCCGCCTCAAGCCCCAAGAACTGCGTCTTTCTGCTGGATACCTACGATGTGCACCAGGGCATCAAGAATGCCATCACGGTCGCCAAGGAGATGGAGGCTCGCGGCGAGCGCCTCGCGGCCATCCGCATTGACTCGGGAGACCTCGCAAAGCTCGCTAAGGAGACCCGTGCCGCGTTTGACGAGGCAGGCCTTCCGTACGTCAAGATCTCGGTCTCCAATGACCTCGACGAATACACCATCCAGTCGCTCTTTGCGCAAGGCGCGCCCATCGACTCGTTTGGCGTGGGAACCAAGCTGGCCACCTGCGATCCCCAACCCTCGCTTGGCGGCGTCTACAAGCTCTCTGCCACGCGCGCGAGCGGTGAGGAGGCATGGCGTCCGGTGATGAAGCTCTCCGAACAGCTCTACAAGCGCACGGTTCCGGGCGTGCAGCACATCCGCCGTTACTATGACGAGGTCGGATGCCCGATTGCCGACATGATCGTGGTGGACGACGTGGCGCGCGAAGGCTCGACCAAGATGGTCGACGTGCTCGATCCGCTCGCTACCTATGACCTCACTGGTCGTGACTACGCCGAGATGCTGGTCCCGCTGGTGAAGGACGGCGTGCGCGTGGGCGAGCCCGAGGTGCTCCAGACCGCCAAGGCGCGTTGCCGCGACGCTGTGATGCACCTCGATCCAGCGGTTCGCCGCTTCCTCAACCCGCAGGCCTATCCGGTGGGTCTTGAGCCCGGACTGGCAGAGCTGCGCCAGAACCTGGCCCTCGCAGAGCTGGGATAGCCCTCTTGGGCAAGGTCGCACCACGGGGTCCGACCCTCGTTGTGCAATCAGAAAGCCGAAAAACCTATGGTGAGCAGGTTACCGCGGGATAAAGAATAAGTGAGCCCGCGGTAGCTCTGCTACACTCGATTACCGCGCAAAAAAGACCGTCATAAGGAGTACGCATGCCTGAGACCATCGAGGAGCTCGTCAAACAAGCAATCGCATCCGCCCAAGCCGCCGGCGACCTGCCCGCGTTTGAGGTGGGGGACTGCGGAATCGAGCGACCGGCAGACTCCGGCAACGGTGACTGGACGTCGACGGTGGCCATGCGCTCCGCGCGCCTCGCCAAGTGCGCCCCCGCCAAGATTGCGGCGGCAATCGTCGCCCATATGGCGCCTGACGCGCGCGTCGCGCGCGTTGAGGTCGCCGGCCCTGGCTTCATCAACTTCTATCTCAATACCGCCGCGAGCAACGAGGTGTTCCAGACCGTGCGCAAGGCCGGCGCGGATTGGGGCAAGTGCAACGTGGGCGATGGCCTGCGCGTACAGGTCGAGTTCATCTCCGCAAACCCGACGGGCCCGCTGCACGTGGGTCACGGCCGTTGGGCGGCTATCGGTGACTCGCTGTGCAACGTGCTCGAGCATGCCAACTACAACGTGCAGCGCGAGTACTACGTCAACGACCACGGCAGCCAGATGGACGTCTTTGGCTCCTCAGTGGTGATGCGCTACCTGCAGATTGCCAGCATCGTCAAGAAGCGCTGCTGCGACGTGTCCGAGGCAACCTACGTGCTGCTTGCTGACCGCGAGGCCTACGTCCAGGACGAGGATGACGAGCACCCCGAGCTGCATCCCTACATGGACGCCTTCAACACGGCGCTGGGTGGCAATTCCTACGGCGGTGACTACATCATCCGCATTGCCCAGCGGTTCTATCGTCAGGACGGACCCAAGTGGGTCAACGTTCCGGCCGAAGAGCGCGACCCCATCTTCCGTGAGCGGGCATATCACGACATGCTCGGCCAGATCAAGGCCACGTGTGACCAGGTTCGCTGCGAGTTTGACGAGTGGCGCAGCGAGCGCTCCTTCTACGAAAAGGACGAGAACGGTGTCTCCTACATCGACCGCACCTTTAAGATTCTGGACGAGAAGGGGCTGCTGTATCGGGGAGACGACGGTGCCCTGTGGTTCCGCTCCACGGACTATGGTGACGACAAGGATCGCGTGCTCATCAAGTCAAATGGCGAGTACACCTACTTTGCCTCCGACGTCGCCTACTGCGTGAAGAAGTTTGAGGTCGCGGACTACGAGATCAACATCTGGGGAGCCGACCATCACGGCTACATCAAGCGCGTGCAGTCGGTGGCTGACGCCTTGGGTTACCCCGGCAAGTACGAGGTGCTTCTGGGCCAGTTCGTCAACCTGCTGCGCAACGGTGTGCCCGTGCGCATGTCCAAGCGTCGCGGAACGATGATCGCCTTCCAGGAGCTGGTAGACGAGGCGGGCGTCGATGCCACGCGCTACACGCTCATCTCCAAGTCGTCCAACCAGACCATCGACTTTGACATCGAGGCCGTTAAGAAGCAGGACAACACCAACCCGGTCTTCTATGTGCAGTACGCGCATGCGCGCATCTGCTCCATCCTGCGTCGCGCCGCCGGCGTGACTGAGGCCGAGGCTGCTGAGCTTGGCATGGATACCGTGGCCGCCCAGGCCATCGGTGCGGCCGTCGATCTGTCGCTGCTCACCCATCCCACCGAGCTTGCGCTCTCGCGCAAGATCTCCGAGTTCCCTGAGCTCGTGGCGAGCTGCGCCCGTGACCGTGCGCCGTTCCGTCTGACGCACTTCTGCGAGGAGCTTGCGGCAGCCTATCACGGCTTCTATCACGATTGCCAGGTTCTGCCGAGCGACGGGCGTCCGATGGACGCAGAGCTGTCGCGTGCGCGCCTTGCCGTCTGTGATGCCGTGCGCATCAACTTGAAGGTTGCGCTCGCCCTCATCGGAGTTTCTGCGCCCGAGGTCATGTAGTTTTCTTTCGGCAACGTGAACAAATTGTTAGGTACCGACAATTAATCAAGATGTTGTATTACCTTTGTCGGATAGGGGAAGCTGTGTGCTGTGACGCTCACCGCTTCTTACGTCGCGTTGTCTGTAACAGGAGGCGAAATGGAGCTTCGCGAGTACCTCTCTATACGCAGGGCGTATAACTTGGTCCGTCAAGGCGCCGCCGCCCCCACGCGCCTCACGTTTTCCGAGTTCGCCATCCTCTGCCGGCTTGACGTCGCGGGTGGCTCGCTGAAGACCTCCGATATCGCTGAGTACCAGGGTTCTTTGCGGCCCACCATGACGCATCGCACGAAGCACTTGGCCACGCTCGGACTCATCGAGCGGGTCAAGGGTGACATGGATCGACGCAACGTTGTGTGCCAGATAACCGATCAGGGCCGTGAGGTCGTGCGCGAGCTTTGTACAAATACCTGCGCCATGATTCCCGTGGGTCAGGCGCTGTCGCGCGTCACGCCTGATCGTATGCGGAAGTACGTTGACGCCATGGGCTCGGTGTCATGCATGTCTGGCGAGCTCATCCTGCTTGGACTGCACGAGTATGACCGTGACTACTGCTCGGTTACCGACTTGGTGGATGCGCTCGGCCTGCTTCAGCCCACGGTCTCCATGACGGTCACGTCGTTGGTGGAGGACGGCTATCTTGAGCGTGTGCAGGTAGAGGGCTCTCCGCGCTCTGCGCTGGTCGCGCTGACCGAGAGCGGCGAGGAAATTGCTAAGAGCATCTGCGCGCGGGTAGAGGCACTCGTGGTGCGCAGAAAGCCGCGCGTAAACTAAGCACGCCTCGGTGTTTCCGTTTACCGGGAAGTGACCGAGCTATTTGCCGACAAACGACACATATGCTATAGTCGCTCACAGCCGCGCCCTTGTGCTGGCGGCTCAATTCCCCTTTTCATCAGGCATATAACAAAGTATTTGATACTCCTTTGTGTTGAGACATATGCTGCCACGGGTTGTGGCGAGTTCAACAAAGACATGAGGCATGGGCACAGGTTGCGCCATGCTTGGATTACTTGGAAAGGATGGGTGCATGGCAGAGGAAGCCGTTGATACCCAGAACGTGCAGGCGCCAGCAGAAGGCGGTGCCGCGCAGGTGCCGGCAGGAGACGACGTCGCAGAGGCGCCAAAGCCGGTACGTCGTCGTCGCACCAAGAAGGCTGTCGAGGCCGCACCTGCCGAAGCGAGCGCTGCAGCGCCTGCCGACGCCAATCCTCCCGCAGAGGGAGAGCCTGCGGAACCGCCGCGCCGCCGTCGTGGCCGTCCGCGCAAAGTTGCGGTAGAGGAGCAACCGGCAGAGGCTGCGACCTCCGAGGCACCAGCCACCGTCACTTCTGAGGTGCCCGCTCCTGAGAATCCTGAGGCGCCTGTCGAGGAAAAGCCTAAGCGTCGTCGCGGTCGCCCGCGCAAGGAGCAGGTGGCAGCCACCACGGAAGCTGCTCCGGCACCCGAGGCGGCGACAACGGTTGATGAGATGACCAAGCTGACGCAGGAGGCAACGGTGGCCTCGTCACAGGTGGGTGCTCCGCCTGCGACGACGCTCGCTGAGGCCGATGCGCAAAATGGGGGCGACGGGCAGGCTCCTGCTGGCGAGGCACCTGCCACCGATTCGGCATCTGGGGACGCACAGCCACGTCGCCGCAGGCGTAACGCGCGAGAGGCGACGCAGCCCCAGCAGCAAAAGGGCGAGAGCAAGGACAAGGCTCAGCAGAACCTGGCCCAGGCCCAGGGCAGCAAGCGCAATCAGAACAAGCGCCGCAACCGTCGCGGGCAGGAGGCCGCAACCGAGCCGACGCTCACCCGCGAGGAGCTTGAGGGCATGCTTGTTGCCGAGCTCCGGTCCAAGGCGGCCGAGCTGGGCGTTGACTATGTGGGCGTCCGCAAGAAGGACCTCGTCGAGAGCATCTATCGGGCGGCCGCGATCTCCGAGGGCTTCCGCCCGGTGACGGGTGTGCTCGAGATGCAGAGCGAGGGTTATGCGTTCCTGCGTACCGGCAATTACATGCCGGGCGAGAACGACGCCTTTGTTCACCAGCAGATCATTCGCACGTATGGCCTGCGTCCAGGTGACAAGATCTCGGGACAGGTCGCCCCGTCGCGCACGGGCAACAAGTATCCTCCGCTGCATCGCATCGACACGGTCAACGGGTTGCCACCTGAGGCACTCAAGGACCGTCCGCGCTTCCGCGACCTGACGCCTATCTATCCAGACCAGCGCCTGGTCATGGAGCATGGCAAGGACTCGACGACGGGTCGTGCCATCGACTTGGTGGCCCCCATTGGCAAGGGTCAGCGTGGCCTCATCGTCTCTCCTCCCAAGGCGGGAAAGACCACGGTGCTCAAGCGCATCTGCCAGTCCATTGCCGCCAACAATCCCGAGGTGCACCTCTTCTGCCTGCTCGTTGACGAGCGTCCGGAAGAAGTGACCGACATGGAGCGCTCGATTCGCGGCGAAGTGGTGGCCTCCACCTTTGATATGCCCGCCGAGAACCATACGGCGGTCGCCGAGCTCGTCATCGAGCACGCTAAGCGTCTCGTCGAGCAGGGCGAAGACGTCGTGGTGGTGCTCGACTCCATCACGCGTCTTGCGCGCGCCTACAATCTCGCGCAGCCTGCGAGTGGCCGAATCCTCTCCGGCGGCGTCGACTCCGCGGCGCTGTATCCGCCCAAGAAGTTCCTAGGCGCCGCACGCAACATAGAGAACGGCGGATCGCTCACCATTCTTGCCTCAGCGTTGGTCGACACGGGTTCCAAGATGGACGAGGTCATCTTCGAGGAGTTCAAGGGTACTGGCAACATGGAGCTGAAGCTCGACCGCGATCTGGCCGACAAGCGCATCTTCCCGGCCATCGATCCGGTCGCCTCCGGCACGCGCAACGAGGACCTGCTGATCGACCCCGAGCTGCAGCCCTTCGTGTGGGGCATCCGTCGTGTGCTCGCCAACATGAACAACACCGAGCGCGCTGCCACTGCGCTGGTGAAGGGCCTGAAGGCCACCAACACCAACCAAGAGTTCCTCATTCGCTCTGCCAAGAAGGCCCAGCAGAGTGGAGACTATTTCGGCTAGGAGCCGAAGCCTGCGTTTGTCTTGACACTGCTGAAAGATGGGCGTCCCCATCCGCTTTGCACTGCGGATGGGGACGCTCACCTTTTGTCAGCGGCGTTTTTGCCAAATATGGCCTTTTTCCTTGCATCATGTGCAACCGTGCGTGTATATTTCTTTCATCTAGGTTTTCCCTAGATGATTGAGACACAGCGGCACACAAACCTTAAACGAAGCACGCCGTTACATTTGACAGGTCACCCCTGCCATCTTCCGCCAAACGCGGGACAACAATCGGTAGCTTTTCCTGGGTTGCGTGCCACAGCACGGGACGCGTCCCGGGAGGTGCGAGGACATGACATCAGGCAGGCGAAATCCGGCAATCTATGCAGGACTTCTTGGTGCGGCTATGGGTTTCTATCCGACCAAGGCCGTTGCCCTTCCGCTTGAGGATCTCATCACGAGCCCATCTGCGCCCTACATTCAGTTTGCGCTGGGCGTGATTGCTGGTGCCGCCCTGTCCACAGCCGTCCATATTGCAATTGCTGCCACCAATGAGAACCGGGCTTATAAGGCCTTGTTGGAGATGCAGAAGGCAGCTCAGGCGCAGGCGCCTGAAAAGACCAATGAGTCGCCGGCAGAGGTGCATGAGACGCCAGCAGGGGTGCAACAGGCACAAAAGCCCGTCGCGGCTTCCAAGGCTCCGGCGCGTCATATGGCGGCGAGGGAGTGGGAGGCTTCGGGCGTCATCCGCGTGCAGGATGTGCCAGTCAAGCATCTTCATCAGCCTTCTGAGGCAGAAGAGGCCCCTGCCACTGTGGACGAGGCAACAACGAAGCCGCCGGCGCACGTTGCCACGGACTACTCCGACATCGCGGAGAACTACGTCAGACGCAAGAGCTTCCGCGAGCGCATGTCCGCGCGCACCTCGGGCGTCGCCGTGGTGCTTGGGTCGCGTCTGGGAACCAACCCGTTTGAGGGACTGCCCGTAATCGAGCGCGCTGACGGCACCGTGGGCGACGTGGGGACGTCTTGGTGGAACAAGACGCTCGGATCCTCCGTCCGCCGCATCGAGGACATCGGCAAAGAGGGCGATACGCGAGAGAACTTCGAGAGCGTCGACAGCGTCCCGAGCTTCGAGCGCGTGGAGGATATTCCGGCCAGCGCCCCCATGCCACAGACGGGTCCGTTGCTTGGGTCGAAACGGGCAGCGGCGCACTTTGCGCTCAATGCCGAAGCGTCTCGGCGCGCCGACTACATCTCCAAGAACGTTGCCGAGGTCAACGTGGGCATCTATCCCGAGCATCGTACCGCCGATGACCTTGAGCGTGAGGACGTCTGGGACCTTGCACTCAAGGCCATGGATGAGCGCCTTGCGAACCAGGGCAGCGTAGTCTTCAGCGACGCCGTCGGAACCATCGAGACCATCGACGAGCCCGATGGCCTTGAGGGCGCCACGACCTTCATCCCGTTCAAGGTGCACGCCGGACACCCCGAGATGGTGGACACCAACTCCTACGTGGACTACCTCATCGACGACGAGTTCTCGCACAACCCCTCGCCGATCGCCCGTCGCACCTCGCGCGATTACCTGACGATCATTCAGGGCGGCAGCGACAAGCCCGAGCCCGAGGCTGCGGAGGAGGAGCGCGTCTATCGCCCGAAGCACTTTGCGCCCGAGCACCTAGCGCTCGCTCGCGAGGCATAGCTTGTACGGTTTTGCGTCTCGTCCTGTGACGATGCGTCGTTTCAAGTAACGAAATTGATGTTTCCGTGCTGAAAACCTTGGGCCACTCCCAAGGTTTTCAGCTTTTGCCGTGCCTATTGTGGTACGCATGCTTCTGTACGTCTTTTACAAGGGAGAGAAGACCATGAAGAACCTCAACATTTCTCGTCGTAACTTTGTGCAGCTCACGGGTGCTCTTGCTGGCTCCGCCATCCTGACCGCCTGTGGTGGCTCCAAGACCGAGCCGACTGACGGTGGCGCCGACCTCAGCGACGCTGGCGTCTTCAAGATCGGTGGCATCGGCCCCGTCACGGGTGCTGCGGCTATCTATGGCACCGCTACCAAGCTCGGCGCTCAGGTTGCCGTGAACGAGCAGAACGTCAATGGCAACGTCCTCATGGAGCTCAACTGGCAGGACGACGAGCATGACCCTGAGAAGGCCGTCAACGCCTACAACAACCTGAAGGACTGGGGCATGCAGGTTCTCGTGGGCACCACCACGACCAAGCCGTGCGTGGCCGTCTCCGCCGAGACCAACGCTGACCGCATCTTCGAGCTGACCCCGTCCGCGTCCTCCGTTGACGTCATCGGTGGCGTCGAGGGCACCAACGAGCCTGCCAAGGACAACGTCTTCCAGATGTGCTTCACCGACCCCAACCAGGGCATCGCTTCTGCTCAGTACATCTCCGAGCAGGGTCTTGGCACCAAGATCGCCATCATCTACAACAACGCCGACGCTTACTCCACCGGCATCTACAACAAGTTCATGGAGGAGGCTGCCGCCCGTAACCTCGAGGTTGTCTCTGAGACCACCTTCACCGACGACACGGTCGACTTCTCCGTCCAGGTTGGCGATGCCAAGGCCAAGGGTGCCGACCTGCTGTTCCTCCCCATGTACTACACTCCCGCTTCGCTCATCCTCGCCGAGGCCAAGAAGCAGGGCTTTGAGCCCAAGTTCTTCGGCGTCGACGGCATGGACGGCATCCTTACGCTCGAGGGCTTCGACACCTCCCTGGCCGAGGGCGTCATGCTGCTGACCCCGTTCGTCGCCTCCGCTGACGACGAGGCAACCAAGAACTTCGTGGCCGCCTACAAGGAGCTCTCCGGCTCTGACGAGGACCCGAACCAGTTTGCCGCCGATGCCTATGACTGCGTCAACGCCATCGCTGCCGCGATCACCGCTGCTGGCGTTACCGCCGACATGTCCGCCGCTGACATCTGCGAGAAGCTCATCGCCCAGTTCACCGACCCGAGCTTCTCCGTTGCCGGTCTGACCGGCGAGGCCACCTGGGCCGCCACCGGCGAGGTCTCCAAGTCCCCCAAGGGCATGGTCATCCAGAACGGCGTCTATGTCTCTATGGACTAAACTTTTGCTTTCGTGAACGTCTTGAGGGAGGCCGCCGCCCCGCATGCGACGGCCTCCCTCTCCATGAAGGAGGGGAGGGGCCATGGGGCTTTTGACCAACATCATCAACGGCATTAGCTTGGGTAGCGTCTACGCCATCATCGCCTTGGGCTACACCATGGTCTACGGCATCGCCAAGATGCTGAACTTCGCGCACGGTGACATCATCATGGTGGGTGGCTACATCTGCTTCTGTGCGATGCAGTACCTCGGGCTGCCGCCACTGGTTGGCGTTGCGCTTGCCGTTTTAGGGTGCACCTGTCTGGGAATCACGATCGAGCGACTTGCGTACAAGCCGCTTCGTCAGGCACCGTCACTTGCCGTGCTCATCACCGCCATCGGCATGAGCTACTTCCTGCAGAACTCCGCGCTGCTGATCTGGAAGTCAGACCCCAAGGTCTTCCCGAGCGTCATCAACCTTCCCAATATCACCCTGTTCAACGGCCAGCTGGTCATCAGCCCCATCTCGCTCGTTACGGTGCTGGCATGCGTGGTGGTCATGGTCTGCCTGACGTTCTTTACGCAGCGCACCAAGATGGGCAAGGCCATGCGCGCCTGCTCTGAGGACAAGGCAGCCGCGCAGCTCATGGGCATCGATGTCAACGCCACCATCTCGATGGTTTTCGCCATTGGCTCGGGCCTCGCCGCCATCGCGGGCGTGCTTCTGTGCTCGGCCTATCCTGTGCTTATGCCCACCACGGGCTCGATGCCGGGCATCAAGGCGTTTACGGCCGCCGTGTTTGGTGGCATCGGCTCCATTCCTGGCGCGGCACTGGGCGGCATCCTTCTGGGTGTCATCGAGATCTTTGCTCGCGCCTACATCGGAACCCAGCTTGCTGACGCAATCGTCTTCGCGGTGCTTATCGTGGTGCTGCTCGTAAGGCCGGCGGGACTCCTCGGCAAAGAGATGCACGAGAAGGTGTAGCCATGAAGATGTTCAAGAACCTAGACAAGACCACGCGGTCGAACCTCATCACCTACGCGATGGTCATCGTCGCGTACCTGGTGATGCAGGAGCTCGGCGCCATCGGCGCGCTCTCAAGCTCCATGAAGGGCCAGCTTGTTCCCATCACCACCTACATTTGCCTCGCCATTTCGCTTAACCTCGTCGTCGGCATCTCGGGCGAGCTGTCCTTGGGCCACGCGGGCTTCATGAGCGTTGGCGCGTTCACGAGCGTGGTCGCGATGAGCATGCTGCAGAGTGTCGTTGCCGCCCCCATCGTGCGCTTCTTCCTGGGGTGTGCCATCGCAGGCGTTGCAGCTGCGTGTGCCGGCATCCTCATCGGCATTCCCGTCATGCGTCTGCAGGGCGACTACCTCGCCATCGTTACCCTTGCCTTTGGCGAGATCATCAAGAACCTGCTCAACAACCTGTGGCTGGGTCTTGACGCGAACGGTCTGCACGTTTCTATGAGCAATGCCGCGGCGCTCGGCCTGGGCGAGGGCGGCAAGATCCTCATCAACGGACCACAGGGAGCTTCGGGCATCGAGCGCATCTCAAACTTCACCCTTGGCTTCGTGCTGGTGCTCTTCACGCTGTTTGTGGTGTTCAATCTGGTGGACAGCCGTTCTGGCCGCGCGATCATGGCTGTGCGTGACAACCGTATCGCTGCCGAGAGTGTGGGCATCTCCACCACCAAGTATCGCCTGATGGCATTTGTGGTCTCTGCGGGTCTTGCGGGCATGGCAGGTGCTCTCTACGCCATGAACTTCAACTCCATCGTGCCGAGCAAGTTTGACTTCAACAACTCCATCAACATCTTGGTCTTTGTCGTGCTGGGTGGCATGGGCAACATTCGTGGTGGCATCATCTCGGCCACCTTGCTTACGGTGCTTCCCGAGAAGCTGCGCTTCCTCGGCAGCTTCCGTATGCTCATCTATGCCGTGGTGCTGATCCTGGTCATGCTGGTTTCCAACAATCGTCAGCTCAACAGTGCCTTTGACATGCTCAAGGACAAGATCCTCAAGCGTCGGAGCGACGATGATGACGACGCGCCCACTCAGACCGCCGAGGGAGGTGCTGCGTAATGGCTCGCCAAGAGGGAACCTACAAGGCGCAAAGCGCCGCCGCCACGGGGCAGACTCCACGCAAGAAGCCCCAAGCGGAGGAGAAGGGCTCGAGGCTTGTGCCCCTGCCATCCGATTCGCTCATTCCAGAGCGTGACGCAGGCCAGACCATCCTGGAGTGCCGCTATCTGGGCATCGACTTCGGTGGCCTGCACGCAGTGGAGGACTTCAACTTCGTGGTGGGCAAGACTGAGATCGCCGGCCTCATCGGCCCCAACGGCGCGGGCAAGACGACCGTGTTCAACCTGCTCACCAAGGTGTACCAGCCCACGCGCGGTGCCATCATTCTTGATGGTATCGATACCGCCAACATGACCACGCCGCAGGTGTGTCAGGCGGGCATCGCGCGAACCTTCCAGAACATCCGCCTCTTTGACTCGCTGAGCGTTGAGGACAACGTGAAGATCGGCCTGCACAACCAAGTCGACTGCGGAATGTGGAGCGGCATCTTCCGCCTTCCCAAGTATTGGCTTGCCGAGAAGGAGTTCCACGACCGCGCGCTCGAGCTGCTGGACGTCTTCAATATGGCCGATCAGGCCGATGCCATCGCGGGCTCCCTGCCGTATGGTGCCCAGCGCAGGCTCGAGATCGTGCGCGCGCTGGCAACCTCGCCCAAGCTGCTGCTGCTTGACGAGCCCGCCGCTGGCATGAACCCGTCCGAGACGGCCGAGCTTATGGAGAACATCCGCAAGATCCGCGACGAATTCCAGATCGCCATCATGCTCATCGAGCACGACATGGATCTGGTCATGGGAATCTGCGAGGGCATTGCCGTGCTCAACTTTGGCAAGATCATCGCCAAGGGCACGCCTTCCGATATCCAGTCCAACCCGCAGGTGATTGAGGCGTACCTGGGCACGCAGGATGAGGAGGCGAAGTAGCCATGGCGATGCTTACCGTTTCTGACCTGAACGTCTACTACGGGTCAATCCATGCGGTCAAGGGCGTGTCGTTCGAGGTCAACGCCGGAGAGATCGTGACGCTCATCGGTGCCAACGGTGCCGGCAAGTCTACGACGCTGAACACCGTGGCGGGAATCTTGCGTCCGCGCACAGGCTCGATTGAGTTTGAGGGGGAGAGCCTGGTAGGCGTGCCCGCGCACAAGATGGTATCCCGTGGCATCGCGCTCTGTCCTGAGGGACGCCGCGTCTTTGGCAACCTGACGGTGCGTGAGAACCTCGAGATGGGCGCGTTCACGCGTCCCGACGACGAGGCGCGCGAGACGCGTCGCGAGGTATACGAGCGCTTCCCTCGTCTGAAGGAACGTCGCAACCAGCTGGCCGCCACGCTCTCGGGCGGCGAGCAGCAGATGCTCGCTATGGGGCGCGCGCTCATGAGCAAGCCCAAGCTCATCATGCTCGATGAGCCATCCATGGGTCTTGCACCCATTCTGGTGCAAGAGATCTTCGACATCATCAAGTCGCTCAACGAGGACGGAACGACGGTCCTTTTGGTTGAGCAGAACGCGAGCAAGGCGCTCTCCATCGCCGATCGTGGCTACGTGCTCGAGGTCGGCCGCGTCTCCAAGACGGGCACTGGTCGCGACCTCCTGCACGATGACGACGTCCGCAAGGCCTACCTCGGCGGCTAACACATACCAAAGCTGTATGAAAAAGGCCTCCGGGCACCCCCACTGTGGTTTGGGGATGCCCGGAGGCCTTGCCTTCTGTGCAAACGAAGTGAGAGAGGCGTCTTACATGGCGGCCTTGAATGCGGCAAGCAGATCGTCAAACTCCTCATAAGCGGGCAGGTCGGGGTTATCGGCCTTGATCTGGTCCGTGCTGCGGAAGAGGAAGCCCGCCTTGCTCGCGCGAATCATGGCGAGGTCGTTATATGAGTCGCCCGTGGCAATGGTCTCGAAGCCCATCGCCTGGAGGCCGCGCACGGTGGTGAGCTTGGACATCTCGCAGCGCATCTTGTAGCCGGTCACCATGCCGGTTGCGTCCACCTCGAGCGTGTTGCAGAAGAGCGTGGGCCACCCAAGCTTCTCCATGAGCGGCTTGGCAAACTGCTCAAAGGTATCGGAGATGATGATGACCTGCGACAACGTGCGCAGCTCGTCAAGGAACTCGCGTGCGCCCGGCAGCGGATCGATGGTTGCGATGACTTCCTGAATCTGAGGAAGACCAAGGCCATGCTCGCGAAGAATGCCCATGCGCCAGTGCATCAGCTTGTCGTAGTCAGGCTCGTCGCGCGTGGTGCGACGCAGCTCTGGAATGCCGCTGGCCTCGGAGAAGGCGATCCAAATCTCGGGGACCACGACCCCTTCCATGTCAAGACAACAAACGTTCAACGTGAAGCTCCTTTCAATCGGCGCGTGGGGCAAAGGTTGCGAACCCGCGTTGTCTGTGGGACAAGAGCCGCGGGCTCGTGTCCCACGCGGGTGATGCTACGGTAGGACTTCGGCTCGGGCGGAGGCGCCACGCTCACTGGCGCGCATGATGCGCACCCACAGCTCGGGCATGGCGCGCATGGCTGCGTCAGATACCCGCTGGGAGACTGCGTCCCCATCGCAGATGGCAAGCATTGCTGCACCCGACCCTGAGATGAGAAACGTGATGGCTCCCGCCTCGAGGCATGTGTCCTGCAGACGGTCGTAGTCCGGGATGAGCGGAGCACGGTACGGCTCGTGGATACGGTCATGGCAACAGGCGGCGATCTCCGTCGTGCGGCCTGACGCGAGCGCACTCACCATGGCGAGGCAACGGCCCACCTGCCACGAGACGGAGCTCATGGGGACCATGGACGGCAGTGCCATGCGCGCATCGGAGGTGAGCACCCGATACGGCGGTGCCAAGCAAACAAACCGCAGGTTAGGGGCCACGGGCCAGCGCGTGGTGACCGTCCGGTCCTCGTCAACGTACGAGCTGACGAGCCCGCCCATCACGGCGGGCGCCACATTGTCCGGGTGACCCTCGATGCGCGTCGCGAGGCTCAAGGTGAAAGGCCGATCTATCTCTCGTCCCGCCAGGGCCTGTGCGGCAACGATGCCAGCCACCACGCACGTGGAGCTCGACCCGAGGCCACCGGAGGTCGGAATGGGGGAGTCCTCATGGATGTGCAGCGGCTGTGGGGTGAGCCCCAGCTCCGCGCAGGCGTCGAGATACGACTTCCAGACCAAATTGTCCGGCGTGTTGAAGCGCTCGTCGCAGCCCGTGACGAGCAGCTTCTCCGCAGGTTCGAAGACAAAGGTGGCATCGAGCGACAGCGCGAGGCCCAGCACGTCAAAGCCAACACCAAGATTGGCCGAGGTCGCTGGTACTCGTACCGTTACGCGCCGAAACTGCCCGTCTGACGTCATGCAAAGACCCTCGCGCAGGCGTCCTCGACAAAGCCTGACATCTCGGCCTGGTCGCAGACGGTGTCGTGCAGCACGGCGGCGCTGCGAAGCGCGGAGAGCTGCGTGGGGGCAACAACGCCCGTCACCTGCTCGAGCTTGTCCATGCAGGCAAAGCCGTCAAGGCCTGAAACGTCGTGCCCAAGCGCCGCAAGGACGTCAGCAGAGAACTTGTAGGGGTTGGCGGTGGAGAGGCACACGCGTTGGCGCCCCTCAAAGGCCATGCGGTCAAGCACACACTTGCCCACGGCGGTGTGCGGATCGATGAGCACGCCCTGCTCGTCCCACGTGCTGCGGATGGTGGCGCGCGTCTCCTCGTCAGTGGCAAAGCCACACGAGAACGTCTCGCGCATGCGGTCCATCATCTCTGCGGGCAGCGTGTAGATGCCCTCGCTGGAGAGGCTTGCCATCCATGAGGCGACGCGCTCGCAGTCGCCGTCGGAGAGGTAGTACAGCAGGCGCTCGAGGTTGGAAGAGACCAGGATGTCCATCGAGGGGGAGATGGTCTTCACAAACTCGCGGCGACGGTCATAGGTGCCGGTCTGGATGAAGTCGGTGAGCACCTTGTTGGTGTTGGAAGCAACGATGAGTTGCCCCACAGGCAGGCCGAGCTGCTTGGCAAAGTAGCCAGCGAGGACGTCGCCAAAGTTTCCGGTGGGGACGCAGAAGTCCACGGCGTCACCGCAGGCGATGGTTCCAGCCTGCACCAGCTGGGCATAGGCGTCGAAGTAATAGGTGACCTGCGGGACCAAACGCCCAACGTTGATGGAGTTGGCGGAGCTGAGCACCACACCCTCCTGAGCAAGGCGCTCGGCAAGGGCGCGGTCTGCAAAGATGCGCTTCACCTGTGTCTGCGCATCATCAAAGGTGCCGCGGATGCCGGCTACGGCAACGTTGCCGCCGCGCTGGGTAACCATCTGCAGGCGCTGGATATCTGAGACCTTGCCAGCGGGGTAGAAAACCGTGACGCCAGTGCCCGCCACATCGGCAAAGCCGTCAAGGGCGGCCTTGCCAGTGTCGCCTGAGGTCGCGGTGACGATCATCACGCCGCCTTGGCTGGCCGTTCCCGTCCGCGCGGTGGACATAAGACGTGGAAGCATCTGGAGTGCTACGTCCTTGAAGGCGCAGGTGGGGCCATGCCACAGCTCGAGCAGCCAGTCTGAGCCGACAGGTGACAGCGGGGTCACAAGCGGAGTATCAAAGTTTTCCGCATAGGCACCGGCTACGCAGGATGAAATCTCGTCAGCCGTATAGTCGGATAGCAGCACTGATAGCACGTTGCGCGCGATGGCGTGATAGCCTGACGTAACGACGTCCGAGAGGGCAAGCTTCTCTTGTCCGAGCTGATCAGAAACGTAGAGGCCACCGTCAGGTGCAATACCGGTGAGGATAGCTTGCTTGCTTGTTACGGCTTCGTCCGCCGACCTCGTGCTGTGATAGAACGTTTTCACTATGACGCTCCTTGCGTGGGCTTACGTGGATGAGGCAGTTGCAAGTATCATAGCTTCATCTGTGTGTTTGACTCGCCTGCGACACAGTATCGAAAGATTGGAATCACATGAAGATCGCGCTTTTGGGGCACGGGGTTGTGGGCCGCGGTGTCGATGAGATTATTGCGTCCCGCGCCAAGGGCGTTGAGGTGGCTCGAATTCTCGAGCTGCCCGACCGCCTCAGTGACCCTCGCATGACTGCCAACTACGACGACATCCTCAATGATCCCGAGATTGAGCTGGTCATCGAGTGCATGGGTGGCCTTGAGCCTGCACATACCTTCATTATGGCCGCACTGAATTCGGGCAAGTCGGTGGTTACCTCAAACAAGGCCGTGGTGGCGGCGTATTTTGAGGAGTTTGCGACAACTGCGCGCGAGAACGGCGCCGCACTTCTCATCGAGGCTTCCTGTGGTGGCGGCATCCCTTGGATTGCCAGCATCGAGAAGGTGCGTCGTATCGACAGCGTATCGTCCTTCTCGGGCATCATGAATGGCACCACCAACTACCTGGTCGACACCATGGCAAAGACCGGCAAGGACTTCTCGGTGGTGCTGCGCGAGGCGCAGGCCCTCGGCTACGCTGAGCGCGACCCGTCCGACGACATTGACGGCGTTGACGTGCGCAACAAGACGATCATCGCCGCAAGCGTTGCGTTCAACGTTGCCTGCAGGCGCGATATCCCCACGGCGGGCATCCGCAACCTCACCAAAGAGGACATGCGCATGTTTGCCGACCATGGGCGCGTGGTGAAGCTCATCGGTCACGGTGTCCAGCGCGACGGCCACTATGCGGCTGCGGTCGAGCCGGTTGCCCTGCCCCAGAGCTCGCTTGAGGCGCACGTCCCAGCAAACTTCAACCTTGTGTCGCTTGAGGGATCGACGGTTGGTCCGCTCAAGTTCTATGGCCAGGGTGCGGGAAGCCTTCCCACTGGCAACGCTATGGTGCAGGACGTGCTCGACTTCCAGGCGGGCCGTCGTCCGGTGTACGACTTCTCTGCAGGCCTCGAGTACGACCCAATGCTGCTGGTGAGTAACTATGTTTTCAGGACTGCCGTCGCCCCCGAAGGCTCCGAGCGCTATGATGAAGGTTCTTGGCTCGTGCGCTCCGTGACCGCGGCGCACGCACGAGAGATTTTTACCTATGCGTTGGAGAGCGACCCGACGTCCTTCTACGCACGGCTTCCTTGGGAGGATGAGGCATGATCAAGGTCGCAAAGTTTGGCGGCTCGAGCGTTGCTGACGCCGAGCAGTTCAAGAAGGTCAAGAGCATCGTACGCTCTGACCCCGACCGCCGTTTTGTGGTGGTCTCGGCGGCAGGCAAGCGCTTTAGCGGAGACAACAAGCTGACTGACCTGCTGCTTTTGGTGAACGCCCACATCGCCTATCACGTGGACTGCACGCAGCTGCTCAAGGACATCGAGGCACGCTTTGTCGAGATCGCAACTGACCTCAAGCTGACGTATCCCATCGCGGAGAAGTTCGAGGAGTTCTCCTCTGTCATCGAGAGCCTCTCCCCGGAGTACATCGTGAGCCGCGGCGAGTGGTTTACCGCGCGACTCATGGCCGAGTACCTGGGCATGCCGTTCCTTGACGCGGCCGACGCCATCGTGTTCCGCCATGACGGCACGGTGGACATGGAGCGTACGGCCACGCAGATGAAGGACGCCGTGCAGCGCCTTGGCACGTTCGTCCTCCCGGGCTTCTATGGCGCCACCATCGACGGCACCATCAAGCTCTTCCAGCGTGGTGGCGGCGACATCACGGGCGCCGTGCTCGCGCGCTGCATCGACGCGCACATCTACGAGAACTGGACCGACGTCTCCGGCTTCCTCTCGGCTGACCCGCGCATCGTTGACAACCCGCGCACGATTCACCGCATCACCTTCGACGAGATGCGTGAGCTTTCGTACATGGGCGCCTCCGTCCTGCAGGAGGAGGCCATCTTCCCGGTGCGCGAGGTGGGCATTCCCATCCAGATCAAGAACACCAACCTGCCTGAAAAGCGTGGCACCATCATCCGTGAGACGGCTGAGGAAGGTGCGCGCGAGCACCTGATAACTGGCATCGCGGGCAAGAAGGACTTCATCGCCGTCCACATCAGCAAGGCCCACATGTCCAACGAGGTGGGCATTGTGCGACGCGCACTCGCCGTCTTCGAGCGCTATGGCGTCTCGGTTGAGCACATTCCCACGGGCGTCGACTCGTTCGGCATCGTGGTCAACGGCTCCGACGTCGAGGACAAGATCTACCTCATCGTCAACGACCTGCAGCAAGAGCTGAAGCCGGACAGCGTCACGGTGGTGGACAAGCTCGCGCTCATCTCGGTGGTGGGTCGTAACATGAGCCGCCGCCCGGGTACGTCGGGACGTGTGTTTGGCGCGCTTGGCGAGGCGGGTATCAACATCCGCATGATCACGCAGAGCTCGCAAGAAATCAGCATCATCATGGGCGTGAACAACGAGGACTTTGAGCGTGCAATCAACGTAATCTACCAGGCATTTGTTGCCGACCAGATGGTCGACATGGTGAGAGGGGACGTGCAATGAGCGAGAAGGTCGTAGGTATCCTGGGAGCAACCGGTGCGGTGGGCCAGCAGATGCTGACCTGTCTCGAAGAGCGCGACTTCCCCGTGAAGCGCCTCGTCCCGCTGGCGAGCGCCCGTTCTGCAGGCAAGACGATTCGTTTCCGCGGCGAGGACGTGACCATCGTCGAGGCTGCCCCCGATGCGTTTGAGGGCATCGACATCCTGCTTGGAGCCGCCGATGACGCTACCGCGAAGGCGCTCATGCCGGAGGCCGTCAAGCGCGGCGCCGTGTGCGTTGACAACAGCCACGCATTTCGCCTTGACGAGGACGTGCCGCTCGTCATTCCCGAGATCAATGCCGAGGACGTCAAGTGGCATCACGGCATTATCTCTAACCCCAACTGCGCGACCATCATCGGTCTTGTGCCGCTGTGGCCGTTGCATGAGGCCGCTGGGCTGAAGCGCATCATCGCCAGCACCTATCAGGCGGCTTCCGGTGCGGGCATCCCGGGCCTGCGCGAGCTTGAGCGCGAGATGGCCGCCGTCGCTGCTGGCGAGCCAGTAGGAGAGACCGCGCCGTTCGCCTATCAGCTGGCAGCAAACCTGATTCCGCAGATCAGCTCCTTCAAGGACGATGACTACACTGACGAAGAGCTGAAGATGGGCCGCGAGGGCCGCAAGATTATGCACCTTCCCAACCTGCGCGTGAACTGCACCTGCGTACGCGTGCCCATCATGCGCTCCCATTCCGAGTCCATCACGGCTGAGTTCGAGAGGCCCATCACGCCCGACCAGGCGCGTGAGATTCTTGCTGCGGCTCCGGGCGTCAAGCTGGTCGACGATATCGCCAACCTGCGTTACCCCATGCCGCTCGAGACCTCCGATCAGGACCTGATCTTCGTTGGCCGCATCCGTCGCGACACATCTGCGCCCGACGACGTGAACGCGATTACGCTCTTCTGCTGCGGCGACCAGATTCGTAAGGGTGCCGCAACGAACGCCGTCCAGATTGCCGAGCTTTTGGTGTAACACAGGCTGTTGCGATTGTTGACATGGGGGAGGCCGCCTCCGTCAACATCTGCTTGAAGAGTTTGCGTACGTGTTGACTCAAAGCAGATGTTGACGGAGGCGGCCTCCCCCATGTCAACAATCGCGGTAAAGGAAAGGCCCCCATTGCTGGGGGCCTTGTCGTACAAGTGGTGCGCCAGGAGGGATTCGCCGCGTTGCCTTCGGCAACGCTCGACGGCCTGCGCGCCTGCGGCGCTCCGGCCCGGGAGCGTCCGCTGGACGCTCCCGCCCTTCCGGGTTCGAATCCCCTGCAATAGGTACTCACAAGAAAGGCCCCCATTGCTGGGGGCCTCTTTCATGCTCTGGTGCGCCAGGAGGGATTCGAACCCCCGACCATCGGATTAGAAGTCTGTTGTCTCAAAGATTCTACAGATTTAAGCGCTTTTTGCGTCAGTATTTGCCCAGCTAGTAGGGGTGTACGTGATAGTTTGCGGTTTACGTGGTATCATGCAAACGGTGAAAACTTGCATACTTCTTGCATACTTGCATACCGTTTGCATACTTTGAAGGGCCGAAAAATGAAGTACGAAAGCGCTTATCTAAGGCAGAACCCAAAAACGGAAAAGTGGCAAGGGTTCATTAGATACAAGACCGCAGAGGGCAAATGGAGGCAGACGGGAAAGACGTTCCCCGCTACCGTCAAGACGCGGAAACAAGCGGAAAAGGCCCTACAGATCTGGCGCGCAGAGAAAGAGCTAGAGGCAGTTACAGACACTTGGCTCCCCGACTCGGAAACCCGTGTCGGTGATTACGTTTCCGCATTCATCGACGATATGGAATCATCGAAGAGCATAGAACCCCGCACGATAACGGGATACCGAACCATAGCCGCGAGAATCATGGACGGATTCAGTGACGTGCGAATGCGCGAACTCTCGCCAACGATGATTCAGAAGTGGGAAAACAGCCTATCAACGGGAGGACTCGCCCCCAATACTGTGATTAGCTATCACAGGCTACTTTCCGAGGCTTGCACCCATGCCGTAAACGTTGACGTACTACCCAAGAACCCTTGTACAGCCGTCAAGACCCCAAAGAGGAAAAGCCCGACGCCCAACTCACTCGACGCGGAGGGATTCGCCCGACTTGCTGTTACGCTCGACCACATGGAGCCGTCACCCGTGACCGTTGCCGCAGCCATCGCGCTATACACAGGAATGCGGCAAGGTGAGATATGTGGGTTGCGTTGGAGGGACTACGACCCTAAAAGGTCAATCATCACTGTGAACGAATCCATCAGCGCTGCAAAAGGCGGCTCATACAGCAAGCAGCCAAAGACAAAAAGCAGCATTCGAATACTCCCCGTATCTATGGAACTGGCCACCGTCCTACGCCGCCGACTTGCGCACGTCATTGAAGAGTTGCAGGTGCATAACGTTCACCTCACGCCCCAAGAGTTTGGAGCGCTCTACATCATTGGATACATTGATGGAAGGTTCTTTACCCCAAACGCGGTATCTCACCGTTGGAAGCGCCTTTCGACAGAATTCGGCCTAATTGGCACGCAGGGCCGCGCGGTTACGTTCCACGACCTACGACACAGCTTTGCCACAAGGGCAATTGCAGCCGGTGCAGACGTTAAAGCAGTGTCCGCTATTCTCGGACACACCAACGCGGCAATAACGCTAAACGTCTATGCCGATGCCGACCCAGACAGCAAGCGCCGCGCAAGCAACCTTGTAGCAGAAGCAACCAAAGCCGTGGGGGAAGTGTACCCCTACGCCGTTGCAGCCTTGCCAGCAAAGACGCCCGAATAGCCCCACAGGCCCAGAGGCCCTTGGCCGCGGCTATCCCACAGGCCCTTGTCGGCCCCAGAGGCCCTTGGCCGTCCCTCGCTCACATGCCCAGAGGCCGTTGTCCGCTAGGCCCACAGGCCCCACAGGCCCCACAGGCCCTTGTCGGCCTCGGAGGCGCGGAGGCCCGCCAGATCTGGGAGGCAGACGCCGCCCCAGTGGCCCTTGGC
>OMWB01000036.1 GCA_900314645.1 uncultured Actinomycetes bacterium | reverse complement strand
GATCGCATGACCGCAGCCGAGCTTAGGACGGGCCTGTTCGTCAACTCAGCGAGCGTCATCATGCGCCTTGGCATGTCCACGACGGTCTTGGTGGGAGCCTCGCTCATTCTTACGGGCAGCATCGACTTCATGACGTTCTTCATGTTTCTGTTGATGGTCACGCGCGTCTATGCGCCGTTCGACCAGTCGCTCGCCCTCATCGCAGAGGTGTTCGTCTCCGACGTTTCGGTTGCTCGCCTGAACGAGATATTCGACACGCCTGAGGCGACGGGCAGCACGTCGTTCTCTCCCGACGGCCATGACATCGTGTTCGACGGCGTCGGCTTCTCATATGAGGAAGCTGACGGGGCGGCATTGGAAGACGTGAGCTTCATCGCGCGGGAAGGTGAGGTTACGGCGCTGGTGGGCCCGTCGGGAAGCGGCAAGAGCACCTGTGCGCGTCTTGCCGCACGTCTGTGGGACCACGGTTCGGGCTCGCTTACGGTGGGCGGTGTCGAGGTGCTCGAAGTCGATCCCGAGACCCTGATGGGCGACTTCTCCATGGTCTTCCAGGACGTCACGCTCTTTGATGACACGGTGATGGAAAACATCCGCCTAGGACGCCGTGGGGCGACCGATGAGGAAGTCCTTGCTGCGGCTGCTGCAGCGAACTGCGACGAGTTCGTCTCGCTGCTGGCAGACGGATATGCGACCGAGATTGGCGAGAACGGCGCCCGACTTTCGGGAGGTGAGCGTCAACGCATCTCCATCGCCCGCGCCTTGCTCAAGGACGCTCCCATCGTGCTCCTCGACGAGGCCACGGCGTCGCTTGATGTGGAAAACGAGACCAAGGTCCAAGGGGCTCTCTCGCGCCTGCTCGCAGGCAAGACCGTCCTCGTGATTGCGCATCGCATGCGTACGGTTATGGGCGCTGACAAGATCGTGCTTCTCGATAAGGGCCACGTTGAGGAGCAGGGAGCGCCTGAGGAACTGCTCCAGCAAGGTGGCGCTTTCGCTCACATGGTCTCGCTACAGTCGAAGGCCGCCGAGTGGTCATTGTAGCTGCAAGCGCCCATGTCCCGAGCTGCTTTGAGCTCGGGACATGGGCGGTCAGTTCCTCTCTTGCTGTGGGCATCGAGGCGCTCGTGTGTCCTCGACCTCACAGGACCCCTTTTACTGAGAGCGTCCGTACAGCTGGGTGATGTCGGCGATGCGGCGGGATAGGTCACGGGAGAGCTGGTCAGCCTGGAGACGCCACCTCCAGTTGTCTTCAAACGTTCCCGGCGTGTTTATGCGTGCCTCGGCACCAAGCCCGAGGTAGTCCTGGAGCTGCGCAAAGAACAGCGTGGACACGCTGGACATTCCCTGTCGCACCATGCCCCAGATCATGCCCTCGTCGTCATTGAGTCCCACATAGCGCTTGGCGAGCTCAATGCATTCCTTGCGCTCCTCGGCAAACCATTCGCCAAGTGGGGCGTTGTCATGCGTGCCGGTGTAGCACACGCTGTTTACTGGGATGCCGTGGGGCAGATGCTCGTTGTCGCTGCGTCCGTCGAACGCGAACTGCAGCACCTTCATGCCAGGCAGGCCTGATGCCAGGAGCAGCTCCATGACATCGGGCGTTGGCGTTCCCAGATCCTCTGCGACAAGCTCGAGGTCCGGATTGGCGTGTCTCAGGGCATCTATGAGCTGGATGCCGGGTCCGTCCACCCAACGTCCGTTCTTAGCGGTAGTCGAGCCTGCGGGAACCGACCAATAGCGGGCGAATCCGCGGAAGTGGTCGATGCGAACCATGTCATAGAGGCGCCCGGCTGCCTGCACGCGACGTTGCCACCACGCATAGCCGTTGCGTGCCATACGGTCGTAGTCGTAGAGGGGGTTACCCCACAGCTGTCCGTCGCTGCTGAAGTAGTCTGGTGGAACGCCTGCCACCTTGACGGGGTTGTTGCGCTCATCAAGCTGGTAGTTCTCGGGATGCGCCCAGACGTCGGCGGAGTCGAGTGCCACATAGATGGGCATGTCACCGAATATGCCTACGCCACGGGCGTGCGCGTATGAGCGCATGCTTTCCCACTGCTTGAAGAACAGGTACTGAACGTAGGTGAACAGCTGCACGTCGGCAGCAAGCTCGTTTCCATAGCGAGCGCATGCGTCCAGCCTATGCAGGCGGATGTCCTCATCAGGCCACGTGTACCAGGCGGCCATGGAGAAGTGTCGTTTGAGCGCCATGAAAAGCGCGTAGTCGTCGAGCCAGTCGGCATTCTCCTGCGCAAACGCCTGCACCTCCGACAGGTCGCGCTGCCACCCTCGTTCACAGGCAAGGCGCAGCAGGTCAAGGCGGTTTTCGTACAGGAGACCGTAGTCAACACGCGAGGGGTCCGCACCCCAACTCGGGGCTTCAACCTCTGCCTTGGTGAGCAGTCCGTCGGCCACCAGAAGATCGAGGTCCACAAAATAGGGGTTTCCTGCGAACGCCGACGGGCTCTGGTAGGGGGAATCCCCGTAGCTCGTGGGGCCAACGGGGAGGACTTGCCACCATGACTGCTTTGCGTCGGCTAAGAAGTCTACAAAGTCCCTGGCCGCCTTGCCCAGAGTGCCTACGCCGTAGGGCGAGGGCAACGAGAACAGGGGGAGGATTATTCCGCTTGCCCGTTCCATTGGTCTTCCTCTCGTTGTCTGGTTCATCTTAAGGAATGATGCTGCGAGGGGATGGCCGATGTCAACACGCGGCCCTCAGCGAGGCGTATCTCACGTGTGCCATAGCGCGTGTTCGCGTGAGAATGGATGCACTCATCGAGAACGTGAAGTCTCTTGTGATGGGAGTGTTTCTCTCGTTGTGGACGACAAAGGGCTGTCTTGCCCTGGCTGCCCTTATGGTTGTAAGCTCGCTTTTGTTTGCGATTACCGTACGCCCCTACTATGAGCGGATGAGAGAGAAAGACGAGTTCTATTCCCTTTACGTCTGACGTGCGCGCCATCGTCTCGCCCAATCTCAGGAAACGCGTTTCCAAGGGAGTCCGCGCTTTGTGTATCCTAGGCTCAGCAGCCTAACGATGTTTGGAGGTAAGCCATGACCGTACTTGACGACCTCATCCTCTATGAGCTTCCCGGATGCCCCTTCTGCGCGAAGGTTGATCGCTTCCTCAAGCAGAACGACCTCGAGGTGGAGCGCCGCATGATCACTGAGGGCACCAACCGCGAGGACCTTATCGCCATCGGCGGCAAGAAGCAGTGTCCCTGCCTGATCATCGACGGCAAGGCGCTCTACGAGTCGGACGACATCATCGACTACCTACGCACGCGTGTCGAGGGGGAGGCGAAGGAGGCGGACTTCTCCGACCTCAAGGAAGCCTGCCCCGTGCCCTGGATGCAGTAGCTCCCAGCGCGCTCTGCCTAGAGCTAAGAATCGACTTACAGCTCGAGCTTCAGTATGGCCTCGTCTTCTTCGAACTCGCCAGTCTCCCTAAAGCCGAGCTTGTGGTACACGTGCAGGCCCAGCTCGTTGTCAGGCTCGGTGGACAGGTACAGCACATGCGCGCCGTGATCCTTGAAGTACTGGATGATCCACGCCAACGCCGCCTGGCCGTAGCCCTTGCACTGCTCGTGCTGGTCGATCATAAAGCGCCAGAGGTAGTACCGGTCCTCTTCGCCATATTGCTCCTCGGGGTCGTCCGGATCGTCCGGGTACTCGTCCTCCGGGGCGAAGATAAACATGGCAAAGCCGACCAGCCTGTCGTCGGCGTAGATTCCGTAGGCGTGCGCGACGCCGGGATGCTCGCGGTTGCTTTCTGCTGCCTGCTCCAGCGAGTAGTCGT
This sequence comes from uncultured Actinomycetes bacterium, assembly GCA_900314645.1. GTDB lineage: Bacteria > Actinomycetota > Coriobacteriia > Coriobacteriales > Atopobiaceae > UBA1367. The sequence goes on along the minus strand of OMWB01000036.1, from coordinate 32,713 downwards.
TAGGGGCGACGAATGGCTGATCCTCGCGCACGGAGAGCGCGATTACCGCATCCCTGTTCTCGTCGTTGACTGGTTTCAGCGTTACCGCCATACTCCGCGCCTCTCATTTGAGCCTGGACATTAGTCGTAAAGCGTAAAGGGCACCTCGACCTGGTCCCAGATGGAAATGATGTACTGAATCATCTCCCCACCTTGAGGATTCATCTCTTTGAATTCCTCGAGCCTCATTACCATCTTAAGCCGCTTTGGCTGGTGTCGCCGACCTCTCTCCGTCACATCACAACATGTCTGGGTATATCTTATACGCCCACAAGGTACATACTGTCCTAGGGCATCCGGCCTTGTGTTCTCATTGGTCTGTGCAGCTGTCTTTGTTATAGCTGTATGGACATGTGTTGCCGACAGCCGGGAGAAAAAGATGTCCGAGAACACTCAGAAGCCCGATGAGCTGCTAAGCACGCTGACGGATGAGCAGCGCGAGGCTGCTCGTAACCTGAAGACTCCCGAGGAAATGCTGGAGTTTGCCCAGGCCGAAGGCATTGAGCTGACGAACGAGCAGCTCGAGAGCATCGCTGGTGGCCATTGGTACAACGGACGGGGTGGCTACTGATAAGCCGCTAAAGCCCACCTCAGATACAGAACATGTTTCCCTATCGCCATGACCCGTATCATGGCCTCGCTTTAAGCCGCAGAATACAAATCGACTTAACTCGGGCATAGATGGGAGGAGAGGACATGTTGGTGGATCGAAAGCACGACACCAGTGGCGCAGGCAGGCTGACTCACATGACGAGAAGGTCGTTCGTCAGCGCAGCTGCCGTGGCAAGTGGCATGGCGGTGTTGACGGGCCTCGCCGCATGCGGAGCAGGCTCGTCTCCCTCGGAAGACGGGCCGGCGTCCGCACCAACCGAGACCACCGACAATGCGGAGGAAGCGCCAGCCAGCACAGATGAGACTCGGGCCCAAGCCCCTGCGGTCTACTTCACGCACTCGGTCGTCCCCGAGACGCTGCAGGCGGTGTTCGACGCGATAGGCGAGGGGCTTTCGGGCCAGGTTGGCGTGAAGCTCTCGACCGGCGAGCCGGGCGGCAACCACTACCTCAAGGCCGACCTCATCTCGGGCCTCGTTTCCGCCGTGGGCGGGACGATTGTCGAGTGCAACACGGCCTACGGCGGCTCTCGCGGCTCGACCGATGCTCACTACCAGGTGGCAGCCGACCACGGGTTCGCCGGTATTGCGGACTTCCAGATCATGGACGAGGACGGGTCGCTGTCCCTCCCCGTCGAGGGAGGCCTTCACCTGAGCGAGAACCTCGTTGGCGCGCACTTCGCGGATTATGACGGCTTCCTGGTCCTCTCGCACTTCAAGGGCCATGCGATGGCGGGCTTCGGTGGCGCGCTCAAGAACATCTCCATAGGCATGGCATCTCGTGAGGGGAAGCTGCTCATCCACTCGGCGGGACAGAATCGCACCAGCTGGTCGAGCGCGGCCACTCCCGACTTCCTCGAGTCGATGGCCGACGCCTGCAAGGCCGTGCTCGCGTCTCAGCCCAACATGCTGTTCGTGAACGTGATGAATAACCTCTCAGTGGACTGCGACTGCGACTCCAACCCGGCGCCGCCGAAGATGGCCGACGTCGGCATCCTTGCATCTGCCGACCCGGTGGCGCTTGACCAGGCGTGCGTCGACCTGGTCTATGCCAGCGACAACGACAGCGCGGACCTCATCGCGCGCATCGAGAGCCTCGATGGGCAGCACGTGCTCGAGGCAGCCGAGCGGCTCGGCGTGGGGAGCCGTGCGTACGAGCTCGTGGAGATAGACTAGCTTTTGGCGGCAAGTGAGGTAAACATGGACGTCAACACGCACGGTGCTTTCAGCGCTGATTCCACGGTAGGCGAGGGCGAAAACAGGCTGTACACGATAGGCGACGCGGCTGCCAAGCTGGGGATGCCGGCATCGACCATACGCTTTTATGAGAAGAACGGCCTCATCCCCAACCAGCGCCGGTCGAGCGACGGGCGTCGCCTGTTTGACGAGGACGACCTTGAGTGGATGCGCTTCGTGGAGCGTCTGAAGGTATCGGGTATGCCCATCAAGGAGATTCGGGAGTACATCAACCTCTACCTTGCAGGCGACTCGACCATCGAGGAGCGACGCAAGATTGTGCACGAGCGTCGGAAGGCTATCGAAGCACAGCTCGAGGAGCTCTTGCTCGCTCGGGACTTCATCGAGTACAAGTGCTGGTACTACGACGTGGCGAGCGAATCGGGCACCTGTGACACGCCACGCAACATGCCCTACGACGAGCTGCCTGAGCGGATCCAGCGCATAAAGGACAAGTGCCGCATCAACAGGTACTAGGGAGACAGCCTTTACGTCCAGCTGTGTTTCTGCTTTCGTTATGGCTCCTGACAGGATGTCGTACGTGCCGGTTGCGGAGCGCGCCCCTTGCGCCACAATGGCATTCGAATAGGGGAGCTGGCGCATACCGGTTGAGGTTGGGCCCAGCGCGGCCCTGACCCTCCAACCTGATCTGGGTAATGCGCATTACCCATGAGTGTAAACAAACCGCAGGTAGAGCGGATGCGCCTAACGAGCGTCTTCGCAGGGGACCCCATTAGCGGGACGCCTGGCAATTGTCGGAACGGTCGGGGTGGAGCTAACAGCTCGACAGGGCCTGCTCTGCTACGATGTCCACGGCAAGACAACCGACGTGAGGACGACCTATGGCACGTAGGACGAAGCTGGTGCATGCAAGTCGCTATCGGACGTGGCGCAGGATTCGCAGCCTTTCGTGGCTGGTGGTTCCGCTCGTGTCCGTTAAGGTCTGGAGCGAAACTGGCCACATTGCAGCCTCGTACGCCGAGCAAGCCGACAACCCAACGCTCGGCTACCTGGCCGCAGGGTGCATCCTTTTGCTCAAGGTCCTGATGGTGAGCTTCATCCCCTTCTTCCTCTGGTGGGTCGTGTGCACGTTCTTCATGTCGCGCCTGCGCCGCGAGACGAGCTTCGTTCCCACCCTCGACCTAGAGTACTACCGCGAGAAGCTGCAGGGCCTCACGGCGGTGCAGGTGAGCATGCTCGCCGACCTGCACCTCGAGCCGCGCGAGGACGCGGCCGCCACGCTGCTCTCCCTAGTGCTGCGGCGGGTGCTGAGCATCGACGGGAGTCACGTGAGGGTGATCGACAATGCGGCGCTGGCCAGCCTGTCGCCAGGAGAGCGGCTTCTGGTGCGCCAAGCCTGTGACGAGGGGCTTGGCGGGCATGGGCCTGGCTATGGCGAGTGGGCCGCACTGGCCGAAGACGAGGCGGCCGACGGCGTGCATCTGCGGCGCGTGGGCAGAAAGGGCAGCGTGGCCACGGCGGGCTGCCTCTCGTTTCTGCGCGGATGCGGCACGGGATGCCTGGTGGTTTTCGCGCTCGCCATGCTGTTCCAGGTATTCGCGGTGACGACGGGCAGCGAGCTCATGGGCCTTCTGGATGAGCTGGAGAACGACTACGAGCTGGTGCCTCTCATGGCGCGAAATCCGATGCTCATGGTACAGCTTGTGATCTTCGTCGCAATCGCGCTCATCTTGGCGGTGGGCATACTGCTGCCCTTGGTCGACACCGTGCGCGGCCTTGTGGAGAACGGCGACGCCTCGCGCCAGTTCAGGCGCACAGCCTTGGGCGAGGAGGAGACAGAGCTCGTCTACGGCATCCGCAACTACGTGCGTGACTTCACGGCGATGTCGGAGGCGGACCGCGGCGCGCTTGCGCTCTGGGATGACTTCTTGGTGTATGCGGTTGCGCTGGGCCAGAACCGACGCGTGGTCGACCAGCTCCTCGGCGCGCGTGGCCTGAGTGCCTCATCCCTTGGCCTGTAGTGTGACCCGGAGGGGATACTCCCCTTTGAGTTGTGGGCACCGCGTGACTCGGTTTCTTAGGGCCACCTAGGACCACTCGGTGTGCCCATCCGGGGACGCTCGCGGCTCGAATGCGGCAATGTCGTTTCTGTCATGTAGGCAGGGCCGCAACAGAAGGGATGAGTGCTACCGACTCGATAGGGGGGGCTGGCGCACGCCGGCTGAGATTGGGCCCAGCGCGGCTCCGACCCTCAAACCTGATCTGGGTAATGAGCATTACCCAACCTTGTATTTCAGCCGCAGGTAGAGCGACTGTTTTCATGCGCAGTCCAGCCGATTCCCAAAAATCGGTCCAGCCGGCAAAGCGGCCCTCTTGTCAAGGGGGTCGGCGAATCGGCGAGCGGTCAAAAAGCGCATCAGCGTTGCCACCGACCTTTAGCCTCTTCGGCTTCGTTGCCGGCGAGGATCAGCTTTCAAGGTGGCCACTAAGCAGTTCTAGGAACATGAGGAAGGCCATGGAGTCGGCTGTCCCTACGCCGAGTGACTCGCCTGAGAGGAGCCGCGGGAGGACCACCACCTGGTCCGCGTGCTTTGCGAGTGTGTGGCGTGGGTTCATAGTGACGAGCACCACGTACGGCGGGCACTTCTGCTCGCGAATCTTGCTCAGCATCTTGCGGTACACGAATCCGCTGTTGACGGAGAAAACGAACAGAACACAGTCGGAACCGATGTGGCTGGTGAGCTCGTCGGCGTTGAGGTATAGGCCCTTTCCCAGAAGTGCGCCTGCCATGACGAACAGATGGTATGCGGGGATGCGGGAGAGGCTGGCCCCGGTCGCCACGACCGTACTGGCATCCCGCATGCGCCTCACAAGGTCGCATAGAAGCGCGTCCGGAACGTCCCGCTCTACTTTGCGCAGCAGCTCCGCATAGGCATCCGACTTCGAGCCCGTCTGATTCTCGTCTCGTTCCTCCAGGTCCGATCGAAACTGGTATTGAAACTCGGAAAAGCCCTTGTATCCGACGCGCTTGGCAAAGCGGGTGAGCGAGGGGGCGGAAAGATGCGTCTCCTCGGCTATCGCTGCCAGGCTGCCCTGCACGAAGAGGTCCGGGAACTTCCTGATGGTCTCGTATACGACGCGGTCCGTCTTGGTGAACTGTGCCGAAGCCATGTCCATGTCGTCGAATATGCTCACTCTCCGCTCCCTTCTTACGCGAGTGTCATTTTCGCACGAGGGTGCCACTCTGTCGAGTGAAGAATGAATGGTAAATCAGAAGACAAGGTTTTGATTGACTAATCAATCAAAACGCGGTAAGCTGCATGCATGCGCAATCACTCAGGGCCCGGGGCGGCGCCTTTCACAACTGCCTTACGTTAGGAGTCACGGCTGCCCAGGAGCAATCCCAGCCACCGCATCACAGTACAGGAAAGGAAGAAGACCGATGGAAGTCAAGGAGTGGGGATACGCGGAGTTCCCGGAGTTCCGTGCCGAGGGGATACCGGTGATTTCGACCACAGGCGACGAGGTGTATACGCGTTATGAGGCCGACGTTGTTTACGACACGAGAGACGGCAAGGACCTGCACCTGCAGATTCTGGTCCCCAAGTCTCGCAACAACCCGGCCGGGACGTACCCCTGCGTTCTTTACGTGCCCGGGTCCGGCTGGTTTCCGCAGCACATCCACGTCGAGGTGCCCCGTACCGCCCGCGTGGCCGACCTCGGTTACGTGGCGGTGGTGGTCGAGTACCGCTCGTCGTTCGATGCGTCGTTCCCTGCCCAGGTCATCGACGTCAAGAACGCCGTCCGCTTCATGCGCCTGCATGCGGACGAGTACCACGTCGACCCTGACAGGATCGTGCTCATGGGCAGCTCGTCAGGCGGCCACACGGTGGTGTTCACATCGCTGGTGCATGAGGACGACAGCGAGAAGATCGACCCGTCTGTCTCTGCGGAGGTCAACGGCATCATCGACCAGTTCGGCAGCGTCACGGTGATGTTCGACGACTCCAACCCGTCGAACACACACCACCTCGAGAGGGAGAGCCCGGAAGGGTGGCTTACCAAGCTCGACCTTCGCGAGCATCCCGAGGTGCAGCGCCAGATATCAGCGGAGTGCAACATCTTTGAGGAGACCGAGATGCCGCCCATGCTGATTATCCACGGCACCAAGGACCGCATCGTGAACGCCCGCTGTAGCGAGGTGCTGTACAGGCGTCTCAAGGAGACGGGACACGATGCGACGATGTACCTGCTGCAGGGTGCCGACCATGGTGGTCCTGAGTTCTGGACTCCCTACATGCTCAAGCTCATGGATGACTTCATGAGGTCCTGCAACGGGCTGCTGTAACGAGCATGGATCGTTGGGCGAAGGGCTCGCTAGACTAAGTTCCATGGAGAGTCTCGCCGCTGAGGATACTCGACTCCATCCTCGGCGGCGAGGCGTGTGCATGCACGGGAACTTCCTCTCGGAGTGAAGGATCTTTCCCCTGACACCATGTCATATGTGTCGATTGCGGCACGCTTCCCTTGCGCTACAGTAACCTCCGAATAGGGGCTGGCGCACGCCGGCCGAGGGGGCATCCATTGTGGCGCCGACCCTTACACTTGGCCCGGGTAATTGTCATGAGTTTTCGCGAGCTTGAGTCTCAAAAAAACCGCAGGTCAGATGGAGGTCGATTCACCAAAACCAAGCCTTGGTCACCAACTGGTCACCATTTGGTTACCAAGTTCGGCCACATCTATGCACAAAACAGAGCCGATGATTATCGGTGCGTCCATAGAATCAGCACGACGTGTTCGATTGGGGCATAAGCATTTGTCGGCTTAGAAGTTGGTCACCATGAAAAGTGGTCACCACGCATGGTGACCACTCAGGGCAGTGGCTAAGATGTAGTCGTGGTTGCCATTGTCACACGATTCGTGATACGTCCGTGCCGGCTGTCAGGTGCCACAGTCCAAAGCACATTACACCCGTTGGCCAGAAGTCCTAGATGTCGGCCCCGTTGGACGCAATGACCTTGGCGTAGTACGCGAACGAGTCCTTGCGGGAGGAGTTGGACACGATGTCGACGCAGCCCCACCAGGTGTAGCCCATCACGTCCACGCCGTCTTCTATGGCCATCCGCAGCTGCTCCAGGTGGCTCCGCAGGTAGTCGATGCGGTAGTCGTCGTGGATCGAACCGTCGTCCTCCACGACGTCCGCGGCGCCCAGGCCGTTCTCCACGATCATGAGCGGCACCTGGTAGCGGTCGTACGCCTCGTTCAGGAACCATCGCAGCCCCTTGGGGTCGACGGCCCAGCCCCACGCGCTCTTCTGCAGGTGGGGGTTGTTGACGCCGCCGAAGAGGTTGCCGGTCGCGGGCTCGAGGTCGCGCGCGGAGGCCGCCGCGCTGGAGTAGTAGGAGAAGGATATGAAGTCCACCTTGCCGGCTGCCAGCGTCGCGGCGTCCTCGTCCGAGACGTCGAGCCACACGCCCTCGTCGCGCCAGAAGGCGGGGGCCCAGGCGGGGTAGGAGCCGCGCACCTGCACGTCGCAGCAGTACCAGTTTGCCCGGCGGTTTGCGGCCTGCGCCTCGAGCACGTCGTCGGGGTCGCAGGAGTAGGGGTAGGTCGCGGCGCTCGCCACCATGCAGCCCACCTTGTTGGCGGGGTCTATCTCGTGTGCGAGGGTGACTGCCTTGGCGCTGGCGACGAACTGGTTGTGCAGGGCCTCGTAGCGGCGCTGGGGGACGTCCCAGGAGACCGGCTCGCCCACGGCCAGCGGCACGTCGTCGCCGTCGGGGAGGATGCCCAGGCTCATCACGTTGCCGAAGGCGCCCTCCACCAGGGCGCAGTTGATCTCGTTGAAGGTGAGCCAGTAGCGCACGAGGCCCCGATACTCGGTGAAGAGCGTCTTGCAGTAGCGCACGAAGAGGCCGACGAGGTCGCGGTTGGCCCAGCCGCCGCGCCGGGCGAGCGCGTAGGGCAGCTCGTAGTGGCTGATGGTCACCATGGGCTCGATGCCGCGCTCGCGGCAGAGCTCGAACACGCCGCGGTAGAAGTCGAGGCCCTCCCGGCTGGGAGCGGCATCGTCGCCGTTGGGGAAGATGCGCGCCCACTGCACGCTCATGCGGTAGCACTTGAAGCCCATCTCGGCAAAGAGCTCGATGTCCTCGCGCCAGTGGTGGTAGAAGTCCACGGCCTCGTGGCTGGGGTACCAGATGTCGTCGCGCACGGTGCTGGTGATGCGGCGCGGCTCGCTCACTGACCCGCCCGTGATCATGTCGGTGACCGAGGGGCCCTTGCCCCCCTCGTCCCAGCCGCCCTCGTATTGGTTGGCGGCGGTGGCCCCACCCCAGAGGAAGCCCTCGGGGAAGGTGGTGGTCGCGTCGTTGGCGTTCGGCATGTGAGGACCTCCTCGTCGTCGTGGCTTGCGCAACTCCGACATGCTGTGCGGACGGGGTGCGCCTCGTCTTGGCGTAACCCCAGCCGGCGGACGAGAAGGTCCGGCGGGTCCCGAAAATGTTCCGTCAGACAACAACACTAGCAGCTGTCCGCACGGGTGTCAAAGAGGCCGTGCGGTGTCGTTCTCATGCGAGCGGATGTAGATCGCCGCCCACACGCAAGGACGGGGAAGGGGCGGAGTATCTGCGCCGAACACCAACAAAGCATTGCTCTGCCATTACAACTAGGTGGGGGAGCTGGCACACGCCGTTTCACATGCAGATCCGCTTCGCGGCTCTCGAGCGCGTGAGGTTGACTCACGTGGGCATCAACGCCGCGTTGGCTGAGAGAGCATCAATTGCGGTGCCGACCCTTATGCCCTGATCTGGGTAATGAGCGTTACCCGGCCATGTATTTCATCCGCAGGTAGAGCGGCATTTTTTATGCCTAGTCCAGCAGATTCCCAAAATCCGGTCCAGCCGACGAAGTGGCCCTCTTGTCAAGGGGACGGCGAATCGGCGAACGGCCTGCTCCCAGTCGAACACTCTAAAAAGTACCTTGATTATCCTCTGAAAAGTAATCATACTTTCCTCTAAAAGGTATTGGGAGGTTTCGATGGGATACGGGCAACTCAAGCCGGACGGGTATATCCCGCGCATCGCGGACAGACAGCTCGAGAGGATGCTCGCCACCTTCGGGGCGGTGGAAGTCGCGGGGACCATGTGGTGCGGGAAGACCTGGACGTCGCTCGCCTTCGGGCAGAGCGTCACGCGCATCGGCCTCGCGGGGCCGCGGACGGCGGCCGAGGCGGACCCGGGCGTCGCGCTGCTGGGCGCCAGGCCGCACGTGGTCGACGAGTGGCAAGACGTGCCGGCGATCTGGGACGAGGCGCGCGCTGCGGTCGACGCGTCGGGCAACGAACTAGGTTCCTTCATCCTCACGGGCTCCTCGGAGCCGAGGAAGGGCCTGGTCCACCACAGCGGCGCCGGGCGGATCGGCAAGCTCCGCATGAGGACGATGACGCTCGCCGAGATGGGCCTCTCTTCGGGGGCGGTCTCCCTCGCGGGGCTCTTCGAGGGCCGCTTCGAGCCGCAGCTCGTGCAGCAGCCCCTCGCGCCGCTCGCGGACGTCATCTGCAAGGGCGGGTGGCCTGCGCTCGTGGGGAGGGACGCCCGGGGCGCCGAGTACCTCGACGCGTACCTCGACGCGCTCTTCAGCGTGAGCGTTCCGAGGAGGGGGCTGAGCGGCCAGGAGTCGCGTCGTGTCGCGCTCTCGCTCGCCCGCAACCTCGGCACCGCGGCGAAGCTCTCCACCGTCGCCTCTGACGCCGGGCTTGGCGAGGCGGACTCAGAGTCCGCGACGAACAAGGCTGCGGCGCACATCGCGGCCTTGCAGGACCTCTACGTCGTCGAGCAGGTGACGGGCTGGGACGCGCCCATCCGCTCAAAGACCCGCCTGCGCACCAAGCCCAAGCGCTACTTCGCTGACCCCTCGCTCGCGGCGTCTCTCCTGCAGGTCTCGCCGGAGCGCCTTCTCGAAGACGGGCAGCTCCTCGGCCTGCTCTTCGAGTCCCTCTGCATGCACGACCTCGCCGTGTACGCGTCGGCGCTGCCCGGTGCAACCGCCGACCCGCTCCACTACTACCGCGACTCCGACGGGCTCGAGGTCGACGCAATCGTCGAGATGCGCGACGGCAGGTGGGCCGCATTCGAGGTGAAGCTCGGCGAGAGCCAGGTCGGTTCCGCCGCCGCCTCGCTCAACCGGCTGGCGCGCAAGGTCGCAGCCAACCCTGCGGCTCGAAATCCCAAGCCGGAGTTCCTCGCGGTCGTCGTGGGGGCGGGGGAGTATGCCCGCTTCGACAAGGACCTGGGGGTCTACATCCTTCCGATTACGTGCCTCGGTGCGTAGGGAGTTGGTGACGGCCAATTGCCGGTCCTGCCCATAAACATAGACATGCTCTGGGCAAATCCGAGATCAATGCCAAAGGAGGCCTAGCATGAGCGCAATAAGGATTCGGCTGGAGTACAAGTGTTACCCCGTCTGGCTCTACGATGATGACGGAATCATCGAGGACACCGCGCTTCCTCCAGAGCTCTCAGATGACCGTGAGCTCGAAGAAAGATTCAGGTTGATTCAGGAGCGTTTCGACGCGACATACGTCGACACGCCGACGGAGTTCTATAACAAGGGATTCGCGACGCCGGAGGAGGCTGCCTTTAGGTCTGATCTGGCCGCGGCTGTTGCGCTGCTCGCTGAGAAGTGCCCTGAGAGGTATTCGCTGGAGCTGCCCACAGTCCTTGGCGAGTGACAGCGGGTTACTGTCTCTTAATGCTTTTGATGGGTGCGTGGCTGGGGAGGATGTGGTGTCGTTGAATCACAACCTTGCGAATTCCTTGGCCACTCTTTATCGCAACATGATCGAGGTGGTCGAGCGAAATCTCCAGCGGGGATTCGCCCGTCTAGCAAGACGGAGCCCCTCCCACGACCTTCTCGAAGCGGAACATCTCGTCCTTTTCGCTCGCATCGTCGTGGGAGTCTAGCTCGTTGGGGTCAGGATGGTGTGAGTTGAAGAATTCGACGATATGGAAGCCGAGCTTATTCACGTAGAAGTGGATGTTGCGCTTCTCGAAGTAGGGGGTCACCAGCCCCCAGACGCGTACCTCGGGGTGGAGCTCCTCCACGCACCTCCACGCGGCCTGGCCGATGCCCTTGCTGTGCGCGCGGGGGGAGACGAAGAGGAGCTCGAGCTCCCCTCTCCGGGTTTCGGGATCGATGTGGAGGACGAGGCCGCCCACACGCTCGTCGTGGTCCATGATGCGGTAGGCCTCGTTGCCTTGCCCGTCGATGGACGCCTCGATGGTGGCACGAGAGATGATCTGGCCGTCCTCCTCGAAGTGGTCATCCCGCAGACCGAACTCCTGCGTGGCCCCGTAGAGGAACGCCTCTTGGTTGTCCACGATGAACTGCTCGCGGTCCTCAGGAACAAGAGGGCTGAGCGTTACTCCTGCAGCTTCTTGCATTGGTTCCTCCCATATGCGATGATTGTTGCCCATAATAATCCGAAATCGTATTGTATAGGAGCCGCACATGCGAGGCAACCGCGAGAAGCTCATCAGGCTGATGCGCACGCTCAACCGCATCAATGGGCAGTACGATCGCTTCCGCCGCACGCTGGAGGTCAAGGAGAGCCTCTTTGTCCTGCTCTACGTCTGCGCCGATGGCGTGCCCCGCTCTCAAAAGGAGATATGCGACGAGTGGCACATCCCACGTTCGACGCTGAACACCACCGTCATGCAACAGGTGGAAGCCGGAAACGTCATGCTTGTCCCCCGCGGGGACAAGCAGAAGGACGTATGCCTCACCGAGCAGGGCAAGGAGCTCGCCGAGCTCACGCTGGGGACCCTGCTTGACGCCGAGGACCAGATCGCGCTGCGATGCGTGAGTGATGGCCTGGTTGCCGACCTTGAGACCTTGGCCGACGAGATGGAGGGTGCAATCGGGGGAGCGCGTCGTAAGAAAGCGTAAGGCGCGAAACCCGAAGATCGTAAGGTGTGCCCCGTAGTCTTGGTAGTCGTCGAAGGCAATCCGGCTTTCGACGTTCGAAGAAAGGACTACAGGAAATGAAGGATTCGACAACCGACATCAAGGGCAAGATCGGCCGCGGGATTCTGGCAGCGGGTCTCGCATTGAGCTTGGGAGTCCTGCCTCTGACGGCATGTGGCGGCTCCAAGAAGCCCGCCGATGCTGCCGCCACAACGCAGTCACAGACCAAGAAGGACGACAAGTCGACGACGTCCGGCTCCAACTCCAGCAAGACCACGACCGGTAAGAGCACCACGACCGATTCCAGCAAGACCAACTCCGGCAAGACCACGACCGGCAAGACCACGACGACCAACTCCGGCAAGACCACGACCGGCAAGACCACGACGACCAACTCCGGCAAGACCACGACCGGCAAGAGCACGACGACCAACTCCGGCAAGACCACGACCGGCAAGACCGGTTCCGGAACCAACGCGGGTTAGGGGCCTGTGCGTAGCGCGTGAGCATTGAGCGGCCTTTCTCTCCCTGTGGTGGCGTCCCCGCACGTGTGGGGGCGCCACCGCCAAAAGCATGAAAGGTATGGGGGCAATGAACGACCAGACGATCCTCATAGTCGAGGACGAAGACGAGATTCGCGAGGGCATCAGAATCCTGCTTGGGGGCGAGGGCTACGTCATCCTCGAGGCATCGGATGGCAGGCAGGCGCTCGAGCGCATCTCCGGTGACGTCGACCTCGTCATCCTCGACGTGATGATGCCGGGCATGAGCGGGCTGCGCGTGTGCGAAGAGATCAGGAAGAGCTTCGCCACCCCAATACTCTTCCTGACCGCAAAGACGCAGGAGCAGGACAAGCTCGTCGGCCTCTCCGCCGGAGGAGACGACTACCTCACGAAGCCGTTCTCATACGTCGAGCTCATCGCGCGCGTCAAGGCGCTGCTTCGGCGCTACTGCGTGTATGGGAGCAAGGACGATGCCGGCGCGATCGCGCCGTCCGACTACCTGGAGGTCGGATGCGTGCGAATAGCACGCACGTACAACGCGGTGTGGGTGCGCGGCGAAGAGGTTGACCTCACGGAGCTCGAGTACCAGATCCTCCTGCTGCTGATGCAAAACCCCGCGCGCATCTACTCGGCGCAGGTCATCTACGAGGTGGTGTGGGACGAGCCGTTCACGTATGCGAGCGGGGGCACCGTTATGGTGCACATCAGAAGGCTCCGCGCGAAGATCGAGGAAGACTCCCATAACCCCAGGATCGTCGTGACGTCGTGGGGAAAGGGGTATCGGTTCTGCGGTGGTGAGCTCAATGGGTAGCGCCTCGAGCCTGAGCGTTCGTCTCGCCCGAGCCCTTTTTCGTGCCGCTCTCGTCTCGATGGCGCTCTTCTTCGTGCTGCAGCTTTTGGGCTCCTGGGCTGTCGATCGCTACGTGGGCGACACCGACTATCTGGACAGGTGCGCTTCCTCTCGCATCCAGTCTCTTCAGAGCTTTATAAACAAACATGAAGTATCCTCTACCGATTCTGCGGCGCTCAGGGCATGGTCACAGACGCAGCCGCTGGTGCTCTTCGAGCTCTATCGCGACGGGAGGCTTGTGTTCAGCTCCTCGAATGCCGACGAGGACGAGCTCTATGACAAGGAGATAGAGGCGCGACCCTACGACTGGTTCCAATACTACGTCCTGGATATGGAGGACGGGCAGGCTGAGGCCCTGATTGTCAGTGACGATGCGTATCAGCTGCGGATGAATGCGCTGATTGCAGAGGCCGTCATGAGCTTCGTCGCCTTCTTCGTGGTCTTCCTGATGGAGGTCCGCAGGATCGAGCGGTACATTCGGCTGCTCAGCTCGGAGATCCAGGCCATGGCGGGCGGCGTCTTCGAGCGGCCGGTGACCATACGGGGGAAGGACGAGCTGGGTACCCTGGCAAATAACCTAGAGTCTCTGCGTACGTCGTTTGCCCAACAACGCGCCGCCGAGGAGAGCGCGCGACAGGCGAACCAGCTGCTTGTCACGAGCCTTTCGCACGACCTGCGCACGCCGCTCACCAAGCTTCTGCTCTACACCGAGATCGTGAGGCGAGGCGGATGTGGGGATGAGGGGCAACTGGCGGTGTATCTCGGGCGCATCGACGAGGTTGCGGACCAGATCAAGAGCCTCGCGGACAGCATCCTGCGCTACTCGTCCGCATCGGACGACGAGGGGAAGGTCCCGTGCGAGGAGGCGACCCTGGAAGAGACGCTCGTCGACGGCATTGGCGAGATGTCCGACTATTGCGAGCGGCAGGGCCTTCGGGTGTGGTCCCCGCCATCCGTTCCGGGGTGCACGGTTATGGTCTTCAAGCCCTTCGTGCGTCGTGTGTTCGACAACATCACGTCGAACCTCGACCGATACGCGGACCGATCCCAGCCTGTGCTCGTTGAGTGCTTCGAGAGCGATGGGCATGCTGGCATAACCGTGACCAATGTCGTGGCCGCCGAAGGAGACGCGACGGAAAGCATGGGCATCGGCGCTCGGAACATCGCTGCGATGATGGAGGCGATGGGAGGCTTCTCGCAGTCAAGCTGCGATGGCGAGGCATTCGAGACCACGCTTTCTTTCAGGAAGGCGCGGGGCAACGACTCGCATCAATTGGCGCCAGTCGGTTCATGCGAAGTGGAGGGTGAGACCCTTGAACACGATTAACAGCCTCATTGACTCTCGATACTTGAAGATCTGCTTCCATGCGGTCCTTACGGTGCTTGTCATAGCGGCGATCGGCCTGCTTGCCTACACCTCGAGCGAGCTCCTTTTCAAGGTGTGGGAGCTGGCATGTGCTGTGGCCGAGCCATTCGCGTACGGCCTGCTCATGTGCTACCTGCTTCTCCCAGCGGTGCGTGGGCTCTCCGAGAGGCTTGCGGGATGGGGCGTCTTCGCGGAGAGCCTAGACGCGCGGATCAGGATTGCCACCGCTCTCACGGTGGCGATGGTCGCGCTCGCCGTCTGCGCCGTCACATTCATGCTGGTGCTCGTCATCACGCGCAGCATCGAGAGCGTGAATCCAGAGACCATACAGGGTCTCCTTGCCGTGGCAGAAGGCGATGTCAACAAGCTCCTGGGTACCCTCCAACGCGTGGCAACCGAGCTGGGCATCGTGAAGGCGGGCGAACGTGCCACGTTGGTCGGCGCGTTCGGCGCGGCGACCAACGTCATTTCCCGGGTCTTCTTCTCGATGGTCTTCGGGATATATTTTCTCTTGGACGGTGAGCGCGTCTTCAAGTACGCTAAGCGAGTCCTCCTTGTCACGTTTGATGGCTACCAAGGTTTTGATGCCGCGGCACTGCTGAAGGACGCTGACGATGCCTTCTCCGGCTACATTCGGGGTCAGCTCGTCGATGCTGTCCTGGTTGGCGTCTTGGCATCGCTCGTCCTTACGGCGATTGGGGTGCCTTACGGCCCTCTCGTTGGTTTGGTCACGGGCATCGGCAACCTCATCCCGTATGTGGGCGGGCCGATGGGGTACGCGACCATGGTGCTGGCGTGCTTTGCCGAAGAAGACTTCTCGAGGCTCCTCGCCGGCGTCGTGGCGCTCTCCGTCATCATGCTGGTTGACGCCAACATCATCAATCCGCGCCTGCTCTCCCACGCAGTCGAGGTTCATCCGCTCGTCGTGTTCGTGGCGATCATCGCCGGAAACGCCATCGGGGGCCTCGTCGGCATGGTCGTTGCCGTCCCGCTCGCTGCCTTTATCAAGGTGCGGTTGGATCGCTGGCTCGTGCGGAGGGAAGAGAGTATCTCGAGGGACCCTCTTCCATAGCCAATATGCCGTGGTGAGGGATTCTTTTGCGTGGATAGGGGAGCTGGCGCACGCCGGCTGAGATTGGGCCCATCGCGGCCCTGACCCTCCAACCTGATCTGGGTAATGCGCATTACCCGACTATGTATTTCAGCCGCAGGTAGAGCGGCTTTATTTATGCGAAATCCAAGACGGTCCCGAAGGGCAGTCCCAAACGGTCACTCAGGCAGTTGCTGCGTGTCTGGTGCGCTCCGGCCGAATCGGCGAATGGTCAATCTGACGAGTGACGGACACCGGCTCTGTGCTTCCAACGTCATTTCATTTGCGGGCTTGTCCGCTGCCGTCGCGCTCGGTTGCCGAGCCAGTCCTAGAGATGCCTTCGGTCTCGGTCACGATGGCGGCAGCATTGGATGACTGTGGATCGTAGGACGTCTCGGCGCCAATTACTCATGATCCAGAGCACAATTCCAACTGGTCGATAATCACTGCACATGTTACAGGTATATCGGGAAAAGCGTCGCCTTGTCGTGCTCGCCGGTCTATAATGCTAAACGAGTATACATAGTCGAGAATCACTGCACATGTTCAGCGGGAATCGAGTGCCCATGGTAATCAACAGAGACGAGTACCTGAACCAGCTAGTACAGCGGAGGCACAGCCCCTACGTCAAGATCGTCACAGGCGTGCGACGCTGCGGCAAGAGCTACCTCCTCAAGAACCTGTACCGCGACTGGCTTCGCAGCCAGGGGGTCCGTGACGAGCAGGTCATCGTCGTGGAGCTCGACGACGACAGGTTCGAGGACCAGCGAGACCGAAAGGCTCTGCGGGAGTACGTGGAGGACAGGGCTCCCGACGAGGCGACCCAGTACTACGTCATCCTTGACGAGATACAGATGGTCGATGCCTTCGAGGGCGCGGTCATATCCCTCAACAACCATCCAAACTACGACGTGTACATCACGGGGAGCAACTCGAAGTTCCTCTCGAGGGACATATCGGCTCGCTTCAAGGATCGCGGCACCGAGATCCGCGTACACCCGCTCTCATACCGCGAGTTCTATGAGGCCTACGCTGGCGACAAGCGCTTCGCCCTGCAGGAGTACCTCACCTATGGCGGCATGCCGCACCTTTTCGACGAGCCCGACGAGGCATCCAAGATGCGCTACCTGGAGGGCCTCATATCCCAGACGTACCTGAGCGACGTCGTTGAGCGCAACGACGTGCGCCTTCCCGAGGAGATGGCCGCGCTCTTCGACGTGCTCTGCTCGACCACGGGCTCGCTCGTGAGCACGAGGGGCCTGGCGGGCACCCTGCAGGCGGAGAGGCACGTCAAGATCACCGACGACACCGTGTACACCTACATCAAGCACCTCGAGGACGCGTTCCTGTTCGAGCGGGCACGGAGGTACGACATCAAGGGCAAGGGCTACCTAAAGACCCCCGCGAAGTACTATCCCGAGGACGTGGGACTGCGCAACGCGCGGATCAACTTCAGGCAGAACGACATCGGCTTCGGCATAGAGAACGTCGTCTACAACGAGCTACGCCGCCGGGGCTACGCCGTCGACGTGGGGATGCTGGAGTGCCGGGAACGCAACGAGGAGGGCAGGCAGGTCTACAAGCAGAGGGAGGTCGACTTCGTCGCCCGCTTGGGCAGCCGCGAGTACTACGTGCAGGTCATGGACAGGGTGCCCTCAGGCCGTCACGGTGAGAACGAGTATGAGAGCCTGAGGAAGGTGCCGGGGTCGTTCAGGAAGCTCGCGGTCGTGAACAGCCCCTTCAAGGAATACGTTAACGAGGACGGCATCCTCGTCATAAGCCTCGAGGAATTCCTGCTCAACCCGGGGAGTCTTGATCTGTAGGTGAGCGAGATGGATGTCAGCGAGCTCAACTATGTATGGACGACACAGAGGGACGACTACGTCCTCGTGGCAAGCGAGTACGAGTACGCGATTGTAAACAAGAAGGAACAAACGATGCTCTGCATCTCGGATGACGAGGTGGACGCTGCTGTTGTCGAGAAGATGCTAGAGGAGGGCAACCTGGTCTATGAGGACATCTTGGATGCATACTCTGATGGAGCGACCGTTCTCGGCGTACTACAAGGAGCACGTGTACGTCACGCCGTCGGGCATCATGTCAAACGACCAGCTCGACTACGTCGTCAAGGTGATGGGTGCCGACCACGTGATCTACTCGCTTGACTACCCCTACGTCGAGGTGGGCGACAGCTACGCGTTCCTCATGGACTCCGGCCTCTCCGACGAGGCCAAGGAGCTCATCGCCCACGTCAACGCCGAGCGACTGCTGCACGTATAGACAAACCACAGAGAAGGGAAGCGCCATGAGAAACGTCATCATCACCGGGGGAAACTCCGGCCTCGGGTTCGAGACCGCGAAGAAGGTCGCAGCGCACGAAGGCTACCGCGTCGTGATCGCCTGCCGCAACCCCGAGAAGGCCCAGCGGGCCGTCGGGGAGATCGTTTCCGCCACGGGGAACCAGAACGTCGCCTACATCCCGCTCGACACCGCGTCGCTCGCCTCGGTGCGCGCGGCGGCCGGGGCCTGGGAGGCCACGGGCTTCGGGGGCATCTACACGCTCCTGCTCAACGCCGGCATCAGCGGCATGCACGAGGGCACGACGGCGGACGGCTTCGACGTGGTGTTCGAGACCAACCACCTGGGCCACTTCCTGCTGGCCAACCTGCTCCTACCGCATATGGCCGAGGGCGGCAAGGTCTTCTCGACCACGAGCGACATGCATGACTCGCCCATGGGCAAGATGGAGTGGCCGGGAACCGAGGCGCTCGCGCACCCTGACGGCAAGGCCTTCAACCCGCGCATGCGCTACTCCTACTCCAAGCTCGCCAACATCTACTTCGTCCACGAGCTCGCGCGGCGCCTCGAGGATGTGGGCTCCGGGGTCACGGCCAACGCGTTCAACCCGGGCATGATGATGACGGGATTCGCCAAGGTCGATCACGTGCGGGCGGCCATGGTCAAGCGCACGATGCCGCACCGCTTCGGTGATCTCGAGAAGTCGTCCGACGCGTATGCCGAGCTCGTCGTGGACGACAATCTCGCGACCACCTCGGCCAACTACTACGACCGCTCGATTACGGCAGTCGCGAGCTCCGACCTCTCCTACGACGAGGCCAACGCGCGCGAGCTGTGGGACACGAGTTGGCGCTTGTGCGGCTTGGCGTAGCGGGGAAGGCGCATGGATATAGAGGCGTTGAGATCGCTCGTTGTGGTGGCTCGTACGGGCAGCGTCACACGTGCGGCGGAAGAGCTCTTCGTAACGCAGCCAACCTTGTCGCGGCGCCTGACTGCCCTGGAGACAGAGCTTGGCGTGCAGCTGCTTGTTCGCACCTACGAGGGTGTGTCGCTCACCAAGGCAGGCGATGCCTTAGAGCGCGAGGCGGAAAGCATTGTCGCTCGTCTCGACGCCCTGCCGCAGCTGGTGAAGCAGACGGACGAGGCCGAGGACAAGCGGGACGTTGAGGGTCCCGCCGGGCCCTTTCATGTTATGGCCCAGGCCATGCTCGACGACCGGCTCGTGAGCGGTTTTTATGGCGCAGTTGATGGAGCGCTGCCCCGCGCTCGAGGTGCAGATTGAGCGGGCCTATCCGCCCGAGATTCGCCAGGCGCTCGCAAAGCAGCGGGCTGACGTCGCCTTCTTTCTTCGTCCAGTGGGCTCGTCCATCTCGCAGCTGCTAACGCGCAAGGTGGGGGAGAGCCGTGCGCAGCTCATGGTGTACGACGAGCACCCCTTTGCGCGGCGCTCCTCCGTCAATATCCATGAGCTGGCGGGCCAGGACATCATCATGCTCGACCGCCGCGTCTCGCCCGAGATCGTTGACTTCATCAGTAGCCGCTGCGTGGAGGCGGGCTTCTCCCTGAATGCGGTGCGCTACGTTCGTGACATCGAGAACGCCGCCGTACTGGTGTCTGCCGGCCGCGGCATTGCCTTTGTCCACTCCATGATGCGCTTCTCCCGGCCCTTGGAATCGGTGGGCATACAGGTGCTGGACATCACGGGGGCGGACATGGCCATAGATTACGTGGCTCGCCTGAGGACCGGCCTTTCCGATCAGCTGCGCGACGCGATCCTTGATAGGCTCGATGACATTGCCAAGGCCTAGCAAGCAAGTTCAAAAAACAGCAATAACCTGCGGTTATACGCCGTATGCATGACGCTTACCCACGCCGTGCGGTCATGCAGTACAACCATTTCACAGGCCATGAGAAAGCTCGTATTTTCAATGGTGGACAGGGTCCCGAAGGGGACGGGTTCTATCAGCCAACGGAGAAAAGAGGACTCATGGCAGATTCCAGGCTTATGCGCAACGTCTCGATCGTGGGAACCAGCTCGCTCAAGCCCTTCTCGTTCGATCAGCCCGAGTGGGCGGGCTACTCGATGTATGAGCCTTGGGCCTGCGCGGTGTCCCAGGCGCTCGAAGACGCCAACATCCGTCCTAACGATGTCGAGAAGATCAGCTATTCGCAGTTTGCACACTTCCCCACGATGGGCCACATCTGTGCTCCCGTTAACTATCTGGAGGAGTGGGCTGGCCTCGCGGGCAAGCCCATCAGCCACATCGAGCAGGCCTGCGCGTCGGGCTACATCGCCTTCACCGAGGCCGTTCAGGCCATCGCTTCGGGCGAGTATGACGTGGTGCTGGTTGCGGGCCTCGAGTGCCCCAAGTTCTTCGTGCCCATTGACGAGCCGGCCTATCGCGTGAAGCCGCTCTCCGAGTACAAGGAGTTCTGGCACCCCGGCGTTGCGCTCTTCGACTGCGGCTACGCTCGCTTTGACGGCGCCTCCGACATCCTGCTGCCGGACGAGAACGGCTTCTACTACAAGGAGTTCTACGGTCTCAAGGACGAGGCCTTCATCGACGAGGCCGATGCCCACATGGCCATCAACCAGCGCCGTGGCGCCGTGCGCAACCCGCGCTCGCTGGACTACGACACCTCCAAGGACTACTCAGAGATCGCAAAGGAAGAGGGCTTCTCCTCCGACGTGGACTACCTGCTCAGCCCCAAGAACTACAAGATTACCCAGTTCACCCGCAAGGCCGGTGCCGTCATGCACAACTGCGCGGCAGGCGCTCTGGTGCTCATCTCGGCTACCGGATGGCGGTCGACGGGGACCTCGGGCTCGTCGGCCTCGAGGGAAGGTCGGAGCCGGTCGGCCACTTGTTCGCCGGCAAAGAGTCGTCGGAGGCGTTGCTGGCGGACCTGACCGACAGTTCCTCTCGTGTCATCATGGCCAGCTCGTGGGCGAGGTTCGCGCGCGTGAGGGCGATGCGCGAGGCGCTCAGCGGCGCAATCGGAAGGGGCGTCGCCGTGGAGGTCGTGCTCAGGGAGCCACGGAAGCCCTCGACGGAGTGGCACCAGGTGCTCGCGGCGCTGCGCGACCTGGGCTGCGCGGTGAGGATTGCTGGCGGTGGGGAGCCACTCGACGTCGTCGTGATAGACGGCTCCCTCGTGTGGTGCGGGGACGCCGCGCCTCTGGCGTACCCTAGGAGGGACGACTGCACGCTGCGCTTCGCGAGCAGGGAGGTGGCCGCGGAGCTTGTGGAAGCGCTGACGAAAAGCGACGTATAGGAACGTGCGTAGTGTGATATAAATGAACTGCTGAGGCGTGAGCCGAGGTTCCAAGAGCCAGGGGCGATCCCCTGGCACTCTTGTTGAGATTTTGACATTGCTTCGTCAGTGCCGATATCCCGCCGTTTGGTGGAGGCTCTTGACATGGCACTCTGCTACGTGGGTATACTGTCATCAGAAGCCACCCCCGAGGGGGAACGGAAGTGAGAGCCGGCAATCCTGCGTATCGTGGGCCCCGGCTCTCGCGCTATCTCGTGGGCACCTCGCGCACGTCGAGGGTCCGCTCAACCCTCCTCCAAGAATCCTCCCACTTTCTGCTGGCACCCTTCGTGATCACCTCTCCGTATGCGCCGAGAATCTGGTCGGGGACCCAGAGTAGCGGCTCGTCCTTGCCCGGGATGTGCTCGAGGTCGAAGTCGAGCGCCTCGCCCCTGCGACGCATGCTCACGAGGAGCTCGCGGTCGCGCTTGTCATGGGTGTCGTTGCGGCTCTCGAGCACGAGCTTCCTTACGCCCATGTCGATGAGCCTTCGGACTATCTCCTCCAGCGCCTTGCGCCTGGCGCGTTCGGGCTTCGTGCCCTCAAGGGGGAGGGCGGCGACGATGGTCGTCTGTTGCGGAACGGATGAGACGACCTCGAGGGATGCTGCCTGCCGCTTCGGGTCGAGGTCATACCAGTGGAGTTTGCTGGCGCCGGACGGCTTCGCCCTGCGGAGCGCGAAGCTCGGGTCCGTCCCCTCGGCGTATATAGTTGCCGCAAGAAGGTACCGCGACGGCTCACATGCGCGCTGTATGCTCTCGTCTCCGTATGCGACTATCCCCAGTTTCACTTCTTTGGACTCACCTCTGCGTGGCTCTTATCTGACGATGTGCGTGAAGACGCTCCATGATACTACGGAGGACGTGAGGAGACATGAGGGTCGCTATCCTTTCGTCTCGATCTCTCAGTTCTCCGTTCACCTACAGCTGTTCCCTATGACGGGATCTCCTGGCACCCCTGACACCATGTCATACGTGCCGGTTGCGGCACGTGCCGGTTGCGCTACAATTGCATCCGAGACGGGAGCTTGCGGCGAGGCAGCTCACACGCGGAGCCGCTCCGCGGCTCTCGCGCGCGTGGGGTTGACTCACATGGGCGTCAGCGCCGCGTTGGCTGAGAGGGGCACCAGTGCCCGACCGACCCTGATCTGGGTAATGCGCATTACCCAACCTTGTATTTCAGCCGCAGGTAGAGCGGCTTTTTTTATGCGAAATCCAACGCTGTCCCGAAGGGGTCATCGCCGACCCTGCCCTTCCGACGAACAACCTAGCCGAGGGTTACACATTCGAGGACTTTAGCAGTTTCGTTAGGGAAATCGATGAAGCGCTTCGAGTCCTACAGGACGAGGGCTCGAACAATGACTCCTGGAGGAAGATCCTTGGCAGTCGTTTTCCCTCCGGTAATAGCAATGCGAACAATAAGGCATTGGCAAAGTCTGTATACACGGTCGAACAGGCCCTGTGCGTTCCACACAGGCACAGCTCTCCTTGGCCTTTCACCAAGAGGAGGCCGGGAGTCGTAGTGGTCGTTGCTGACGTCGCATTCGAGGACGGGCACGTTGGGACGATTTCAAGCAACGGAAGGGTGATTCCCAAGGGCTGTCAGATCGACTATCGGATTATCCGATCGAAGGGGCTGCAGTCCCTCCTGGCGAAGTGGCTGGTGGTCAATACTGGTGAGGAGGCTTACGCCGCTGGATGCCCGAGAGGTGAGTTCGAGGACTCCAATCTTGCCGGCGGAGGTCGTCACGAAAGTACCGCTTACGCTGGACGCCATTACGTACAGTGCCTGCTCATCAAGGGTGGGTGTTGCATAGCGCGAAGCAAGGAATTCTTCATCGTCGTTCAGTGACAATGCTTCTCAAAGAGCATATACAACCCTTCCGCTCCTGCAAGCTCTGGGGGCGTTTGCGCGTGCGGAGCAGACGGCAGTGATGCCTAGAACCTGCTCCAAGTAGGCATGCCGCTTGCCCTCCGCATCACCGTGCGTAGGTTCTGTACCTCCTCCTCCGGCAGTGGCACCACTTAATATACGAGGGGCAGGGGAGACTCCCCTTTGGGGCAAAAAGTGGCAACCATCCATGACATAGCCCAGATCTCCGGTTACAGCATCGGGACGGTGTCTCGTGTGATCAACAACCGCGCAGACGTCAGCGAGAAGGCTAGGAAGAAAATCGAAGCGGTCATTCGGGAGCAGGGCTTCCAGCCAAACTCAAGCGCCCGCACGCTTCGGCAGTCCATGTCTTCAGAGGTCTACATCGTCGTGCGCGGCATCGCAAACACCTTCCTCCAGTCGCTCCTCGAAAAGACCCAGATCCGCATCTGCGAGCATGGCGAGAGCGCGAGCGCGCAGTTCATCGAAGAGGCAGAGGACGAGGTTGCCGTAGCCGCAAAGATCATGCAGGCCATAAAGCCCAAAGGACTGGTCTTTTTGGGAGGCAACACCGACACCTTCCAGCAGACGTTCTCCGGATTCACCGTGCCGAGCGTGCTCATCTCGGCCGATGCGGAAAGCCTCGGGTTCGACAACCTGTCAAGCTTCACCACCGACGACAGGGATGCAGGTGGCTGCGCGGCGAGGGCGTTGGTCTCGAAGGGGCACCGAAGAATCGGCATCCTCGGTGGATACCCGGGAGACGCCGGGGGAGAGCAGTCGGGCAACGGCCCGTCGCTGCGCATCCGTGGGGCCGTCGAGGAACTCGAACGCAGCGGGGTCTCGTTTGACTTTGCGAGGGACTACGAATCGTGCCCCTTCTCTGCGGAGGCGGGCTATCAGGCGGCAAAGCGGCTGCTCTCGCGCACCCCAGACCTGACCGCCGCCTTTGCCATCAGCGACTCCCTTGCCATCGGCGCGATGCGGGCGTTTCGCGACATGGGCCTGCATATCCCGCGCGACATATCGCTCGTCGGCTTCGACGGGGTCGTTGCCACGCGGTACACGATACCCAGGCTTGCCACCATCGAGCAGGACGTCGAACTGCTTGCCCGCAGGGGTGTCGATGACCTGCTCATGAGGATCAGCTACGAAGGTCCGGCAGTGCACGAGAAGATTCCCTACAGGTTCGTAAACGGCGAGAGTATCGCTCAGCCGAGATAGAGGAAGGTAGGTGGGGCGTTGGCAACATTGAGCCTACGGCATGTCCAGAAGATCTATCCCATGAGGGATGAGGACAAGGCCGAGAAAAAGAAGAGTAAGAGAAAGAAGAAGGGCGAAGAGGAAGAGCCAGCCAAGCCCTACAACCTCAAGATCACCGATGAGGGCGTCGTCGCTGTGGATGACTTCAACCTCGAGATTGCCGACAAGGAGTTCATCGTCATCGTCGGCCCGTCCGGCTGCGGCAAGTCGACCACCATGCGCATGGTCGCCGGGCTCGAGGACATCACCAGGGGAGAGCTTCGCGTCGATGGCCAGCTGATGAACGACGTGGAGCCCAAGGACCGCGACATGGCCATGGTCTTCCAGAACTACGCCCTCTACCCGCACATGACGGTGCGGCAGAACCTCGAGTTCCCGCTCGAGCTGCGCCATGTTCCCAAGGACGAGATGGACAAGAAGGTCGCGTGGGCTGCTGAGGTCCTGGGCATCACCCCCTACTTGGACCGCAGGCCCAAGGCCCTCTCGGGCGGCCAGCGCCAGCGCGTGGCCATCGGCCGCGCCATCGTGCGCGATCCCAAGGTGCTGCTGATGGACGAGCCCCTTTCCAACCTCGACGCGAAGCTCCGCAACCAGATGCGCGCCGAGATCATCAAGCTCCGCAAGAGCCTGAACGCCACGTTCATCTACGTGACGCACGACCAGACCGAGGCCATGACCCTGGGCGATCGCATCGTCATCATGCGCGACGGCGACGTGCAGCAGATCGGCACGCCCCAGGAGGTTTTCGACCATCCCGGGAACCTCTTCGTGGCGGGATTCATCGGCATGCCCCAGATGAACCTGTTCGACGGAGAGCTCATCCAGAAGGACGGCAAGTATGCCGTGCGCGTGGGCAGCGCAGAAGTCGTGCTCTCGGAGGAGAAGCAGAAGAATTTGGCCGAGAGAAACACTGCCCCACAGAAGGTCATCGTCGGCGTGAGGCCCGAGCACATCACGCTGGACGAGAAGGATGGCGCCATGATCGAGGGCGTGGTTGACGTCCCCGAGCTGATGGGAAGCTTCGTACACCTTCACATGAACGTTGCGGGCAAGGACTGCATCATCATCGTTCCGACTTTGGACCTCGATGCGAGCACGATGACGGCCGGCGCGACGGTGCGGTTCACCTTTGCGCCAAATGCCGTGCACGTGTTTGATCCCACGACCGAGAGGAACCTCGAGTGGGTGTGACCCTAGGTACGAACCGGGCTTAGGGCCATGCCCCAACGTCCGGATTGATACAGAGAAGTCTTTGGAAGAAGGAGAGAGAAATGGAGAAGCTCGAGAACATGATGCTCAACCGTCGTCAGGCCCTCGCGCTTGGCGTGTCGGGCGCGGCATCCCTGGCGCTTGCCGCCTGTGGTGGTGGCAACAGCGGTGGCGGAAACGCTGGCGGTGGTGATGAGAAGGTTGAGGCTACGGTCACCGTGTGGGGCCCGCAGGAGGACCAGTCCGACGACAACGGCAACTGGCTCCAGACCGAGTGCGAGGCCTTTGCGGCAGAGCACCCCGACTGGACCCTCACCTTCAAGTACGGCGTGTGCTCCGAGGGCGACGCGAAGACCAACATCGGCACCGACCCCAGCGCCGGCGCCGACGTGTACATGTACGCCAACGACCAGATTCCCGACCTGCTCAAGGCGGGCGGCATCGCCGAGCTCGGCGGCTCCACGCTCGACGCCATCAAGGCCAACAACTCCGAGACTACGGTGAACACCGTCACGTACGACGGCTCCGTGTACGGCGTCCCCTTCACGGGCAACACGTGGTTCATGTACTACGACAAGTCCGTGTTCTCTGACGAGGATGTCAAGTCGCTCGACGCCATGCTCGAGAAGGGCAAGGTAGCCTTCCCGCTGGACAACTCCTGGTACATCGCCTCGTTCTACGTGGCCAACGGCTGCACGCTCTTCGGCGAGGACGGCGGCGACGCCGAGGCAGGCTTCGACTTCAGCGGCGACAAGGCCGCAGCAGTCACCGACTACCTGGTCGACCTGGTGGCCAACAAGAACTTTGCCAACGGCGACGTGGGCACCAACGCCGACGCCAAGGCCTTCTTCTCTGGCACCTGGGACTACGAGAAGGCCGTTGACGCGTACGGTGATAACCTGGGCATTGCCGCGGCACCCTCCATTACCATCGGCGGCGAGCCCAAGCAGATGAAGGCCTTCGCGGGCTCCAAGGCCGTCGGCGTCAACCCGGCGGGTGCCCTGTATGGCACCCATCCCGAGGTGGCCGTGGCCCTGGCCGCCTACCTTGGTGGCACCGACGCCCAGCAGGCACACTACGACCTGCGCAGCATCATCCCGACCGACGTCAACATCACCGTCGACGACGCCCTTGCGCAGGCACAGATGGACGCCATGGACTTCGCCTCCATCGTTCAGCCGCTGCAGGCCGACATGGGCAACTACTGGACTCCCGCCGAGTCCATGGGCAAGGAGCTTGTGGCTGGCACCGTCACCCACAATAATGCCGCCGAGAAGACGGAGGCCATGAACACCTCCATGAACACCTCCGCGGTCCAGTAGGGGCACTCTCTCCCCAGGGCGGCCGGACCCCGGCCTGGCCGCCCTCCCTCCTGCCATACCTGAACAAGGAAACAAGGTAGCGCATTATGAAAGAAGAGCGAATCACTATAGGCAGGGCCCTCAAAGAGGGCGACCTGTTCACGAGACTCTCTGCCCTCATCATGGGAGCAGGACTGCTCGGGCATCGACAGATGGTGAAGGGCATCCTTGTATTCCTGATCGAGGTCGCATTCTGCCTGTACATGATCATGTCGGGCTTCCACAGCTTGGCCCAGCTGCCCAGCCTTGGTACCGAGGCACAGGGCAAGGTCTGGAACGAGGCCAAGCAGATCTACGAGTACTCCACCGGTGACAACTCCCAGCAGATACTGCTTGCCGGTGTGGTCACGTGCTTTGCCATTGCCGCAATCGCGGTGCTGTGGGTGTTGCAGATGCGCCAGTCCTTCAGCCTCCAGAAGAGAATCGAGGAAGGCGGAGAGGTCCCCACCTTTATGGATGACGTGCGCAACCTCTTCGACGGCAACCTGCACATCACGCTGATGTCGCTGCCCTGCCTGGGCATCCTGGTCTTCAACGTCGTCCCGCTGGTCTACATGATCTCGATGGCGTTCACGACCTATTCCAAGGAAGGCGAGCACCTCATCCTGTTCGACTGGGACGGCATCCATCAGTTCCAGCGGGTGCTCAACATGAACGGCAACATCGGCCGCCAGTTCTGGCACGTGCTGGGATGGACCATCACCTGGGCCATCTTCGCGACGTTCCTCAACTACATCCTCGGCATGGCGCTGGCAATGGTCATCAACCGCAAGGACACCAAGGGCAAGGCGTTCTGGAGGTTCTGCTTCGTGCTCTCCATCGCAGTCCCACAGTTCGTCACCCTGATGATCATGAACATCATGCTGCAGCCGTCCGGCGCGGTGAATGTCTTGCTCCAGAATCTGGGACTCATATCGGAGCCCATCCCGTTCTGGACCAATGCCATGATTGCAAGAATCACGATCATCGGCATCAACCTGTGGGTCGGCATCCCCTACACCATGCTGCAGGTCACGGGCATCCTGCAGAACATCCCCTCCGAGCTCTACGAGGCGGCGAGAATGGACGGCGCGGGGCCGATGAGGATCTTCTTCAAGATCACGCTCCCCTACATGCTCTTCGTCACCGCGCCCTACCTCATCTCCAGCTTCGTCGGCAACATCAACAACTTCAACGTCATCTACCTGCTCTCGGGCGGCGGACCTACCCGGGTTGGCGACACGGCCGGCCAGACGGACCTGCTCGTGACGTGGCTCTACAAGCTGACCATCGACCAGCAGTACTACAACCTCGGCGCCGTCATCGGCATCATGACCTTCGTCATCCTGACGGTCGTCACGCTGGTCACGTACAGGAACTCCAGCTCCTATAAGAACGAGGAGGCGTTCATGTGATGGATAACCAGATGGCAAAGAACAAGCTGAGCCCGCGCAGGAGGGTCATCAACCTGCTCGTGCACGCCCTTCTGGCCGTGCTGGCGCTGATCTGGGTCCTTCCCATCGTGTGGATCGTCCTGACCAGCTTCCGCGCCGAGCCGGGCGCCTACACCAAGACCTTCCTGCCGCAGGGCTACACGCTGAACAACTACGTCAAGCTGCTGACCGACCGCAACGTCCTCAACTTCCCCAGGATGTTCAAGAACACGCTGATCATCTCCATCTTCAGCTGCACGATCTCGACGTTCTTCGTGCTGTCGGTGGCCTACTCGCTGAGCCGCATGCGGTTCGCCTTCCGCAAGCCCTACATGAACCTGGCCATGATCTTGGGGCTGTTCCCCGGCTTCATGACGATGGTCGCCCAGTACTTCATCCTCAAGGCCATGGGCCTGACGGAGGGAGCAGGCATCAGAATCGGCCTCATCGTGGTGTATTCCGCCTGCACCGGCCTGGGATTCCAGATCTCGAAGGGCTTCTTTGACACGATTCCCAAGTCGATTGACGAGGCCGCCATCATGGACGGGGCCACCCAGTGGCAGGTGTTCACGAGAATCACCCTGCCGCTCTCCAAGCCGATCGTCATCTACACCGTCATGACGGCATTCATGGCACCTTGGGTGGACTTCATCTTCGCAAAGGTCCTGTGCCGCGCGAACGCGAGCCAGTTCACGGTGGCCATCGGTCTGTGGAACATGCTGCAGAAGGAGTACATCTATCAGTGGTACACCTGCTTCGCGGCAGGCGCGGTGCTGATCTCCATCCCCATTGCCGCGCTGTTCCTGTACATGCAGAAGTTCTACGTGGAAGGCATGTCTGGAGCGGTCAAGGGATGATCGAAGGTCTCGCCAGAAGACCGACTGGGGTTTGTGCCCATACGGCATGTCCCGAAAGCCTCGGGCGATGAACGTACGCGGGCAACCCGCCAGGTGCTTGAAGGCGCTCGACGGGTTGCCCGCGTTTTTGGTAGTGCATGGTTGCTCTAAGCAGAAGTGGTTCGAAGCCAACGGATGCTTTTGGACTATGGGTGGGCACGACATGAAACGTATGAAGCAAACGATACCCGCTCTCCTGTGCGCGCTGCTGTTCCTCTCGGGCTGCGTTTCGAATCGGACGAACCAGGCAGGCCAGACGGGCGATGCGGGCCAGACGGCAGGCCAGGAGGGCACCTCCGCCGCCGTGCAGATGATCGACTACAACAAGGACCTGACCCCCGCCGCGCGCGATGACGACTACCGCACGACATACGAGATCTTCGTCTATTCGTTCTGCGACTCGAACGGGGATGGCATCGGCGACCTCAACGGGATTCGCTCGAAGCTGGACTATATCAGCGACATGGGTTTCGACCAGATCTGGTTGACCCCGGTACAACCCTCTGACACGTACCACAAGTACGACGTGGACGATTACCGCGCCATCGATCCGGCGTTTGGGACGATGGAGGACTACGAGGCCCTGCTGCAAGAATGCCATGAGCGCGGAATCCGCGTGCTCATGGACCTCGTGCTCAACCACACGTCCGACACGCATGCGTGGTTCCAGGCGGCATCCGACTACCTCCATGAGCTCCCGCCCGACTGGGAGCCGAGCGAGGAGTACTGCCCGTACTTTGGGTACTACAACTTCTCCCGAACCCAGCAGGACGGGTACGCCCCGCTGGAGGGAACGAACTGGTACTACGAGGCACGGTTCTGGTCGGAGATGCCGGACCTCAACCTGAGCAACGAGGCGGTGCGCAAGGAGATCCGCGACATCATGCAGTTCTGGCTGGACAAGGGCGTGGACGGGTTCAGGCTGGATGCCGTGACCTCCTACGTGACCGGCAACGAGGAGGCAAACGTCGAGTTCCTGCGCTTCCTGACGGAGACCGGCAGGGGCGTAAACCCGGACTGCTATCTGGTGGGTGAGGCCTGGACGGACCGCCCGTCCATCGCAGCCCTCTATGCCAGTGGCATCGATTCGCTCTTTGACTTTCCCTTTGCGGACTCGGAGGGCGTCATTCGGCAGGTCATGAACGGCAGCTACAAGGCCTCGGACTACGTGCAGGCCCTGGTGAGCGAGGAGGCTGCCTACGGCGCGGCGTACCCTGGCTACGTTGGTGCCCCGTTCTACACCAACCACGACACGGCCCGGAGCGCGGGCTACTATGCCCAGGACGACGGGCCTGTCACCAAGATGGCCTATGCGCTGAGCCTGCTCATGCCGGGCGACTCGTTCATGTACTACGGCGAGGAGCTGGGCATGAAGGGCTCCGGCAAGGACGAGAACAAGCGCGCCCCCATGTACTGGAGCGCCGACCCCGCTGCACTGGGCATGTGCACCGCGCCCGCGGGGATGGATGAGCTTCAGATGAAGTTCCCTCCGCTCGAGGAGCAGCTGGAGGACGACCTCTCCCTGTGGCGCTGGTTCAAGGAGGTCATCCGCGTACGGCGGGCCTTCCCGGCTATAGCGCGGGGTACGACCGAGCCGGTGGAGGGCGTGAGCGACGAGAGCGTGGCGGCGTTCGTCCGCAGCTGCGAGGGGCAGCAGGACGTGCTTCTGGTCATGAACCTGCGCGACCGGGCCGCGACCAAGGACCTGTCGGCGCTGGGTGCCGCATGGCAGCTAGCAGCGGTGCTCAACACCAACGAGGAGCAGATCACCTACGAGAACGGCAACCTGAGCCTTCCGGCTTACTGCATTGCCGTGCTGACGCTTGATGCCGGGCAGTAGCCCGACGGACGGGAGGGCATGATGGGACCCACATGGCTGAAAGATGCCATCTTCTACGAGATTTATCCGCAGTCGTTCCAGGACAGCAACGACGATGGCATAGGCGACATCCCGGGCATCATCGATCGCTTGGACTACGTGGCGGGGCTTGGCTGCAACGCCCTGTGGATCAACCCCTGCTTTGACTCGCCCTTCATGGACGCGGGGTATGACGTGCGCGACTACAAGCTGGTCGCGCCTCGCTACGGGACCAACGAGGACCTCGTGCGGCTGTTTGATGAGGCGCGTGCGCGCGGGATGCACGTGCTGCTTGACCTGGTGCCCGGCCACACCTCAGACCAGCACCCGTGGTTCAAGGCGTCTGCCCGGGCTGACCCCAATGAGTACTCCGCCCGCTACATCTGGACCGACGAGGCGCTCTGGGGCATGGAGGGACGGCCCTACATTGCAGGAATGACCGAGCGGGCCGGGGCGTATATGCTCAACTTCTTCGCCTCGCAGCCGGCGCTCAACTATGGCTGGCGCGACCCGTACAAGCACTGGATGAGCGCCACGGACTCGCCAGAGGCGCTGGCCACCCGCGAGGCTATCAAGGACGTGATGCGCTTCTGGCTGGACCTGGGCTGCGACGGGTATCGCGTAGACATGGCCGATTCGCTGGTGAAGGGCGACGACGAGCGCAAGAGCGCGACCTGTGCAATCTGGCGCGACATCCGTGCAATGATGGACGCCGAATACCCCGACGCGGCGCTCGTCAGCGAGTGGTCCAACCCCGATCTGGCCCTTTGCGATGCGGGCTTCCACATGGACTTCTACCTCGACCACCAGCGCAACGGCTACAACACGCTGGTGCGCGACTGGGAGACCGAGGGCGGCGACCACAGCTACTTCCTCTGCGACGCGGGCGGAAGCATCCGGCGCTTCTTGGACGACTACCTGTCCAAGTACGAGCGCAGCCGCGCGCGTGGCTACATCAGCTTCATATCGGGCAACCACGACACGCCGCGCTTGGCCAAGACCCTGTCGGTGGCAGAGCTCAAGCTTGCCTTTGCCCTTTTCCTCACCATGCCGGGCGTGCCCTATATCTACTACGGCGACGAGATCGGCATGCGCTACCTCGACCTGCGTACCAAGGAGGGCGGCTACCAGCGGACGGGCAGCCGCACGCCCATGCAGTGGAGCCGCGCGGAGAACGCGGGCTTCTCGGCCGCGCCTGCCGACGCGCTCTATCTGCCGGTGGATGGGTCGGAGGATGCGCCCTGCGTGGAGGAGCAGCTGGCGGATGCGGGGTCGCTGCTGGCGGAGGTGCGGCGGCTTTGCGCGCTGCGCCACGACTGGGAGGACCTGCAGGCGGATGCGCCGTTTGCCGTGGTCAACGATGACGAGACGGCGGCGCCCTTTGTGTACCGCAGGGGTGCGCTGGTCCTGGCACTCAACCCCTCCTCGCAGGAGAAGCGCTACGAGGGGGCGGTGCTTGGGGGTAGGCGTGTCATCCACCAGATAGGGGAGGCCGCCATGCGGGATGGGCGGCTGGTCATGCCGGGGCAGAGCTTTGCCGTACTTGCGTGAGTGACGCCTTGGAGCGCCTGCCTGGGCGTCTTCCATGGGTGCCTCGCATGGGTGCCTC
>OMWB01000026.1 GCA_900314645.1 uncultured Actinomycetes bacterium | reverse complement strand
TCAACATCAGCCGGGGCTGCCAGATCTGGCAGCCCCGGCTGATGTTGACAGAAGAGGGGCCCGCGGCGTCAACAATCGCGTGCGGTGGGTTGCGTTTGTGTGCGTCAAAAAATCTAATGTGAAGAGACTTAGATAATGTATAGAATCGAACTGCATGGGAACATACTGATTCGTACAACCACTCTCCGCAAGGAAGCGGAGTAAAGGAAAGGATCTAAACCATGGGCAAGATTATCGGCATCGACCTGGGCACCACCAACTCCGCGATGGCAGTCCTCGAGGGCGGCGAGCCCACGATTATCGTCAACGCTGAGGGCGACCGCACCACCCCGTCCGTCGTCGGCTTCCGCGCCGATGGCGACCGCATCGTCGGTAAGGCCGCTAAGAACCAGGCCGTCACCAACCCCACCAACACCGTCTTCTCCATCAAGCGTTTCATGGGCCGTCGTTACGACGAGGTCGGCTCCGAGCTGAAGACCGTCCCCTACAAGGTCAAGCCTGGTGTAGGCGGACGTGCCGTCGTCGAGATTGACGGCGAGGACTTCACCCCCGAGCAGATCAGCGCCATGATCCTGGCCAAGATGAAGGCTGACGCCGAGAAGTACCTGGGCGAGCCCGTCACCGACGCGGTCATCACCGTCCCGGCCTACTTCAACGACGCCCAGCGTCAGGCCACCAAGGACGCCGGCAAGATCGCTGGCCTCAACGTCCAGCGTATCGTCAACGAGCCGACGGCTGCGGCCCTGGCTTACGGCCTCGACAAGAAGGACATCGACCAGAAGGTCCTCGTCTTCGACCTCGGTGGCGGCACCTTCGACGTCTCCCTGCTCGACCTCGCTGACGGCGTGGTTGAGGTTCTCGCCACCAACGGCGACAACCACCTGGGCGGCGACGACTGGGACCAGAAGGTCATCGACTGGCTGGCTGACAAGTTTGTCGCTGACAACGGCATCGACCTCCGCAAGGACCCGATGGCCCTCCAGCGCCTGAAGGAGGCCGCGGAGAACGCCAAGAAGGAGCTCTCCAGCGCTCAGCAGGCCCAGATCAACCTGCCGTTTATCACCGCTGACGCCACTGGCCCCAAGCACCTTGACTACACCCTGACCCGTGCCGAGTTCGAGCGCATCACGCGCGACCTGCTCGACCGCTGCAAGGGTCCCGTCACCAAGGCCCTGCGCGACGCTGGCCTGCAGATTTCCCAGGTCAACGAGGTCATCCTCGTCGGTGGCTCCAGCCGTATGCCGGCCGTCCAGGAGCTCGTGCGCACCATGACGGGCAAGCAGCCCAACATGTCCGTGAACCCGGACGAGGTCGTCGCTGACGGCGCGGCCGTCCAGGGCGGCGTCCTGACCGGCGATGTCTCTGGCATCCTGCTGCTCGACGTGACCCCGCTTTCGCTGGGCGTCGAGACGCTCGGTGGCGTCATGACCAAGATGATCGACCGCAACACCACCATCCCCACCAGCCACACCGAGACCTTCTCCACGGCTGCCGACAACCAGCCGTCCGTCGAGATCAACGTCCTGCAGGGCGAGCGTGAGATGGCCAGCGCCAACAAGAGCCTGGGCAAGTTCAACCTGACGGGCATCCCCGCGGCACGTCGTGGCGTCCCGCAGATCGAGGTCACCTTCGACATCGACGCCAACGGCATCGTGAAGGTCACCGCCAAGGACAAGGGCACCGGCAAGTCTCAGCAGATCACCATCTCTGGTTCCACCGCGCTCTCTGACGACGAAGTCGACCGCATGGTCAAGGACGCCGAGGCTCACGCCGAGGAGGACAAGGCCAAGAAGGACGAGATCGAGGTCCGCAACCAGACCGACAGCCTGGCCTACTCCACCGAGCAGACCCTCAAGGAGCTTGGCGACAAGGTTCCCGCTGGCACCAAGGCTGACGTCGAGGCCGCTCTGGCTGACGCCAAGAAGGCCCTCGAGGGCACCGACATCGAGGCCATCAAGGCTGCTTCCGAGAAGCTGCAGCAGGCGGGCTACAAGCTGGCCGAAATCGTCTACTCCGACCAGAACGACCAGACCGCTCCTGGCGCTGGCTCTGACGGTGGAGACGACGTGGTTGACGCGGACTACGAGGTTGTTGACTAGTACCTGGGCGTTACCCACTGCAACGTATGAGTGTTGAAGGGGCGGCCCGCTGTGGCCGCCCCTTTTGTCGAAAGAAGGAGGGTGACGTGAAGGTGCCCGTGACCGATGGTGAGGGCTTCGCGCCCGAGGAGAACGACAAGCAGGTAAACGACGTCACGTCGGAGCCTGAGGAGACCGAGAATGTCGTCGAGCCCGTGGATGAGTTCGACGAGGAAGCCATGGTAGAGGCTGCCAAGCGCGCCGGTGAGGCCGCTGCAGAGGCAGACTTCAAGGCCGACGCCGAGCGTGCGCGCGAGGAGGCCGGCGACCTGTTGGCACAGCTCGCACAAGCGCAGGATGCCGTGGATGCCGCCAAGAAGGAGGCCACCGACGCTACCGAGCGTCTGGCCCGCCTGCAGGCTGACTGGGACAACTACCGTAAGCGCACGGCTGCCGAGCGCCTCGCAGAGAAGGAGCGTGCGGCCGAGAAGCTCGTGCTGGGACTGCTCCCCGTGCTGGATGACATGGAGCGCGCGAGCGATCACGCAACCGCAACCAGCGGGGACGACGAGAACCTGATGCAGTTTGTGGCCGGTGTTGACGCCGTGCACGACAAGATGATTAGCATCCTCGCGAGGGAAGGTGTCGAGGTCATCGATCCGGTCGGCGAGGCGTTTGATCCGCTGGTGCACCAGGCCGTGGGTCGCGTCGAGGATCCCGAGCAGTACGACGAGACGGTTGCCCAGGTGTACCAGAAGGGCTATGCCATGGGCGGCAAGGTCATCCGTGCGGCTATGGTTACCGTGACTTTCGGTGGCCCGAAGCGTCCCGCTCCCGAGTCTGAGACCGAAGACTAACCGTTGCGGTGCGTCCCGGGGGTAGCCCCCTGGG
This sequence comes from uncultured Actinomycetes bacterium, assembly GCA_900314645.1. GTDB lineage: Bacteria > Actinomycetota > Coriobacteriia > Coriobacteriales > Atopobiaceae > UBA1367. The sequence continues at coordinate 66,630 of OMWB01000026.1, read as the reverse complement.
CGCACTAGTGCGCCCAGGGGGCTACCCCCGGGACGCACCGCAACGCACAACAGAAAGGAGGCGTTGCCTCATGGCTACAAACAACAACTACTACGACATTTTGGGCGTGAAGCGCGACGCCACCCAGGACGATATCAAGAAGGCCTTCCGTAAGCTGGCGGCAAAGTACCACCCCGACGCCGGCGGAGACGAGAAGAAGTTTGCCGAGGTCAGCGAGGCGTACACGACCCTCTCTGACGAGAAGAAGCGCAAAGAGTACGACCAGATGCTCCTCTTTGGCGGCATTCCGGGCGCCGATTTTGGCGGCTCGGGCGGCCGTGCCCGCGGCTACGGTTACAGCAACATGGGCGGCGACTGGCAAGACATCTTTGAGAACATCCGCAACGGTGACGGCGCCTTCTCGGGCTTTGACTTCTCGCAGATCTTCAACGGCGCGGGCGGTGGTCGACAGGCCAGCAACCGTCCCGCCAAGGGTGGCGACCTGACCATGACCATCGAGGTCAGCGCCGACGAGGCGTTCAAGGGAACGCAGCGCAAGGTCACCTTCACGGTGCCCTCCACCGGCGAGAAGCAGTCTCTGACGGTCAAGGTGCCGGCTGGCGCGGTCGATGGCGGAAAGCTCCGCTACCGCGGACGCGGCGAGTTTGGCGTCAACGGTGGCGAGCGCGGTGACTTGGTCATTACCACCAAGGTGGCCGAGCACCCTGTGTTCAAGCGTGATGGCGCTGACGTGCGCATGGAGCTCCCCATCAGCATGTGGGAGGCCGCTCTCGGCGCCGAGGTCGACGTGCCCACGCCCGATGGCACCACCTGCCGCCTGAAGGTACCCGCCGGTACGCAGGACGGAAAGACCTTCCGCTTCCGTGATCTGGGTGCGCCAAACGTCAAGCGCAAGGGCGTGCGCGGCGCGCTCTTTGTGACGGTGCGCGTCAAGGTGCCCACGAGGCTGACGAGCGACGAGCGCAAGGCCCTGGAGGCACTGCGCGACGCAGATACGCGCACGTACCGAGAGGATGTTGAGACCAATGCCTCATAGCGGCGACAAGGACAAGCCTCTGTACATGATCAGCGTCGCGGCCGAGCTGACGGGCATGCATCCGCAAACCCTGCGCGTGTACGAGCAGAAGGGCCTGGTCAACCCAGGCCGTTCGCGCGGCAACACGCGCCTGTACTCGCAGAACGACATCGAGCGGCTCAACCTCATCAGCAAGCTGACCGACGAGGGCATCAATCTGGCTGGCGTGGTGCGCATCCTCGACATGCGCGAGCGGATGCTCGAGCGCGAGGCCGAGATCGACGAGCTGCGCGCCCGCGTGCGCCAGCTGGAGGACGACGTGCACGAGTACCGCATGCGCGAGCGCATCACCGCGCTTGCCCGCTACGACGGCACAGGCCCCGAGCAGGTCATGCGCGGCCTTCTCGAGAGCGGCATGGAATGATGGCAAAGGGGGTGATGGCAAAGGGGGTTACCCCTTCTGCCATGTAAAGGGGTAGCCCCTGGCAAAGGGGGTTACCCCTTCTGCCATGACCCCTTCTGCCATGTGTCCGCGGGTTGCGGGGCTACTTCGCTATGTATTCGGGCTTCTCGTTGTCGGTGACGCAGGCGCGGTGCACCACCACGCGCTCGATGTCCGTGCGTCCCGGAAGCTCAAACATCGGGTCGCGGAGCACTTTTTCCATGATGGATCGCAGGCCACGGGCACCAGTGCCGCGATCAAGCGCCAGCTCGGCGATGGCCTCGAGCGCCTCGCGGTCAAACTCAAGCGCAACGCCGTCGTAGGCAAGAAGCTGCTGGTACTGCAGCACCAGCGCGTCGCGCGGCTCGGTGAGGATGCGCACGAGGTCATCCACGCTCAGCTGGTTCGTGTGCGTGATGACGGGGATGCGGCCCACCAGCTCGGGGATCAGCCCAAAGCGATGCAGGTCCTGCGGCTCAACCATCGACAGCAGCTCGTCGTCTTCCAGCTTGGTGGCCGCGGTGTCGACGGTGGCAAAACCGATGCTGTGGTTGGAGACGCGTCGGCGCACGATGTCGGCCAGCCCCACAAACGCGCCGCCGCAAATAAAGAGCACGTTGGTGGTATCGAGCTGGTTGCTCTTCTGGAAGAGATTGGTGCGCCCGCCCAGTGGCGGCACGCTCGTCATCGAGCCTTCCAGCAACTTCAGCAGCGCCTGCTGCACACCCTCGCCCGACGGGTCGCCGTGCGTGGCCATCAGCGCGGCGTTGCTCGTGCGTGCGATTTTGTCAATCTCGTCGATGTACACGATGCCCGTCTCGGCGTTCTCCACGCCGCCGGCGGCGGCAATCAGTCGCGCAAGGATTTGCTCCACGTCGTCGCCCACATAGCCAGCGTCAGTCAACGTGGTGGCGTCTGCGATGGCGAGCGGCACGTCCAGAATGCGCGCGAGCGTCTGCACCATCAGCGTTTTGCCTGTTCCCGTGGGTCCCAGAAGCAGGATGTTCGACTTCGCGATCTCCACCGGATGCGCCGCGTCCTCGTGCCATCCGGGCGTGACGCGCTTGTAGTGGTTGTACACGGCCACCGAGAGCGTGCGCCGTGCGTCCTCTTGCCCAATCACGTACGCACCAAGCGCATCATAGATCTCCTGCGGGGTAGGGATGGTGCCGTCGGCACTCAGCGCGGGGCCAACCTCCACTTCCGCATCAACGGCACGCCCGGCTTTGATGTAGCCGCGCACCTTGCGTTTGCCCACGTTCTTGGCGGGCTTCTTTCGCGCGGGAGCCGATGAGCCCGCCGCGTTTCCTGCCCCAGGCGTGCCGTTTCCAGGTGCCACCGGCGTCACCATGTATTGCTCCGCGGCCCCCGCGGCGGCAGAGTATGACTGCGGGGCGCCCCGCAACGGCCGCCTCTCCGCCTTGCGGCCCATAGGATCGCCAGGGCCGCCTGCGGGCACTAGCTCCCCGTATGCGTTGACGCGCACGTCGCGGCCCTCATAATGCTCCTCGTAGTAGCCAGGCATGCTCGGCGACTTGCCCAACGGTGGGTCGTAGTCAAAGTCGCCCAGTTCGCGGAAGTACTTCACAAAGAAGACCATGCCCGCAGCAATCACCAGCACAACCACTATGGTCATGACGAGGTCAATCGTGACTTTGTGGTCTATCAGGGCCTCTATCGTCGAGACAAACAGGCGGCTGCCCACGCTGGCAATCATCAGGCCGGCGGCGCCCCAAAACGCCCACTTCTTCCACGAGCTGCCACGCTTGTTGCCGCTGACGCGCGCCATCGGTCTCCCTCCCACAACCGTATGTTCTCACAGTTTGCCTGATGCTCGCCACCTGACGGGAGAATCGTGGCTCGTAATCCTATCGGACCGGCAACAGAAGGTTTTCACCTGTTACGATGTGATGGGGAAGGGTTAACGGGGAGGTCATATGGTACTGATTCTCATCAAGCAGATTCTGGTCATGCTGGCCATGATGTCCATCGGCGTGGTGCTCTACAAGATCAAGGCGGTTGATGAGGCGGGCGTGGCCCAGCTCTCCAACATCGCGCTGTACGTGGCCACGCCTTGTGTAGTCCTGAGGGCCCTCGCCATTCCGTTCGATGCGGAGAAGATCTCGACGGGCATGGTGGTCATGCTCTTCTTCCTCATCATTTTCGTCGTGTCCATCGTGGTGGGGCGTTTCGGCTGCGGCAAGGTGGATCGCATCGGTACCTTTGCCGTGGTCTTCTCCAACTCGGGATTTGTCGGAATCCCCCTCATCGAGGGCATCCTCGGCAGCGAGTACGTCTTCTACGTCACCATGACCATGGTTGCGGGCACCCTCACCTTCTGGACCTATGGCGTCTATCTCATGAGTGGCGATAAGAACGAGGTGTCCATCAAGAAGATCCTGACCAACCCCAACCTCATCGCTGTGGTTGTGGGCCTGGCGCTGTTCTTTGCCCCCGTTGAGCTGCCGTATGTGGCAGCGCAGGTCATCAACGGCATGGCAAACATGAATACGGGTCTCGGCATGGTCATTTTGGGAGCAACGCTCGGCGCGTCCAACATCGGCCTCATGATTGCGGACACGCGCCTGTACAAGGCCATCGCGCTGCGTCTGGTGGCCGTGCCGTTGGTGTGCATTCCCATCCTGATGCTCATGCCGGTGCCGTTTGAGGTGCGTATGGTCATGATGATCATCGCCGCAGCGCCCGCCGCATCGGCCACCTCGATGCTCGCGCTCAAGTATGGCGGCGACTATTCGTACGGCACGGGCCTTGCCATCGGCACCACCATCGTTTCCATGATTACCATGCCCCTCGTCCTGGCGCTCGCCATGGCGATTCTTTAGGAGGTTTGACCATGAAGCTTCAGCTCACCATTGACCACGGCAAGCGCCACGAGGTTATCGCGATGGTCGACCTGCTGGCCGACCACGTCGACGTCGTGGAGATTGGCTATCCGCAGGTGGTCACCTTTGGCCTTGGGCTCATCGAGGAGCTGCGTGCCGCGCATCCCGACCTCTGCATCTGCGTAGACGCCAAGGTTTTCCATGGCGGTACGGGCGTGACCACGCGCTGCTTCGAGGCGGGCGCAAACATCGTGACGTGCCTCTCGGCTGCCCCGAACCCGGTCATCGAGAAGATGGTTGCCAAGGCAAAGAACTACAACGGGCAAATCATGTGTGACATGAGTGCGCCGGCGCGCTCGCTTGCGCAGCGAACTGCTGAGGTCGACGAGCTGGGTGTGGACTACGTGGCGGTACACACCGGCTACCTGCCCGAATACGACTACGACCTCGAGACGCACCGGCACTGGTTTACTCCCAAGGTGCAGCCGCTGGATTTGGCTAAGGTGGCCAAGCGCAACGTGCGGCATGCGAAGCTGGGCATCAATACCGGCATCAATGAGGGCAACATCCGCGAGGTGCTGGCGCTCAAGCCCGATGTCATCATGGTGGGCCGCGCGATTCTGGACGCGGACGACCGCGTTGCCGCCGCCGAGCGCCTGCGCAGGTACATGCCATTTGAAGGCTAGTTCCCGACAAGAAACTCCCCATTGGGCCTGACCTCAATGGGGAGTTTTCATAAGCATCGAAAGGGGAGGACATGAGGTTTCCAGAGGGGTTTCTGTGGGGTGGAGCGACGGCCGCAAACCAGTACGAGGGCGGCTGGGACGAGGGAGGCAAGGGCCTCTCGGTTGCTGACTGCACAACCTACAAGCCCGACGTCGACAAGACCGACTACCAGGCACTGCACGGCATCACCGACGCGCAGGTGAAGGAGGCCGAGGCCTCCACGGACACGCACCGCTACCCCAAGCGTCATGCTGTGGACTTCTACCATCGCTGGCGCGAGGACATCGACCTCTTTGCCGAGATGGGCTTCAAGACGCTGCGACTCTCTATCCAGTGGACGCGCCTGTTCCCGACCGGAACCGAAGAGGAGCCGCTGGAGGCGGGCCTCAAGTTCTACGAGGATGTCTTCTCGTACATGAAGGAGAAGGGCATCGAGCCGCTGGTGACGCTGCACCACTACGAGCAGCCCGTCTATCTGGCCGACCATTTTGACGGCTGGTACGATCGCCGCGTGATCGACCTCTTCGTGCGCTATGCCAAGGTGTGCTTCGCGCGTTACGGGCATCTGGTCAAGTACTGGCTGTCCTTCAACGAGATCGACTCCGTGTTCCGCCATCCCTGGACGACTATCGGTTACTGCGCGGAGCGCTACCCGGCCGAGAGGCGCGAGGAGATGGTCTACCAAAGCGTGCACAACCAGTTCGTGGCGTCGGCGCTGGCCACCAAGGCGCTGCACGAGATGGTTCCTGGCGCGCTCATGGGATGCATGCTTACCAAGACAACCACCTACGCGCTCGACTGCGACCCGCGCAACCAGATAAAGGCGCAGGCCAAGAACCGAGAGAACATGTACTACTCCGATGTGCAGGTGCGTGGCACCTACCCGCTGTGGCTCAAGAAGTACTGGGAGCGCAAGGGCATCCACATCGACTTTGGCCTGGATGACGAGGCCATCTTGGCGCAGTATCCGGTGGACTTCGTGAGCTTCTCCTACTACAACAGCATGGTCGACAGCATCAACGCCGATCAATACGAGAAGGTGGGCGGTAACCTGGCAACGGGCATCAAGAACCCCTACCTGCCGACGTCCGACTGGGGTTGGCAGATCGACCCCGAGGGCCTGCGCTACTCGCTCATCGAGCTGTACGACCGCTACCAGAAGCCGCTCTTCATTGTGGAGAACGGTCTGGGCGCCCATGATGTGGTGGAGGCTGACGGTTCGATCAACGACGACTATCGCATCGACTACTTCAGGCAGCACATCAACGCGATCGCCGAGGCCATCGAGGACGGCTGCGAGGTCATGGGCTACACGCCGTGGGGCTGCATCGACCTGGTGAGCATGTCCACGTGCGAGATGTCCAAGCGCTACGGGTTCATCTACGTGGACCTCGACGACGAGGGCAACGGCACCTACGACCGCAGCCGCAAGAAGAGCTTCTACTGGTACCAGCGCGTCATTGCCACCAACGGAGAGGAGCTTGGTGACCTGTAGCTCCCCATTGGCGACTCCCTCTCCCTGCGATTGTTGACAAGAACCGGCCGCCCGACGTCAACATTAGCTTGCTCTTGAGGCTAATGTTGACGTCGGGCGGCCGGTTCTTGTCAACAATCGCTTTACGGGTATGCCTGTCCAACTAAGAAAATCTAATACAGACGCACTTAGATGTGCATAGCCTCCCTGTCATTGGGGAACAAACTCTCTTGAATGACAGCGAGGCCCCAAGCGGGCCGACAAAGGAGGCACACATGAGAATTGATAAGTGGGCAGTAACCGCCCAGGAGGCGTTCCAGGCGGCCATGGGCGTCGCCGCAGACGCCGAAGCCGGGCAGATGAAGTCAATCCACCTGCTCAAGGCGCTGCTCAGCTCTGGCGAGCGCAACATCCGTGCCATCATTGAGCGCATTGGCGCAGATCCTGCCGCCATCGAGGCGCAGGCTGACGCCATCATCAAGGGCGCGCCCAAGGTCTCGGGCGACGTCAGCCAGATGGGCATCGACAGCGGCCTTGCGCGCACCATCGACGCGGCGGAGAAGCTCGCCACCAAGCTCGGCGACTCCTACGTCACCAGCGAGCACCTGCTCTGCGCGCTCGCCGATGACAAGGGTGACGCGGGTAACGTGCTGCGCAACGCCGGCGTGACCGGCAAGCGCGTGAGCGAGGCCTACGAGAAGCTTCGTGGCGACAGCCGTGTGACCAGCCAGGACGCCAAGCAGCAGTTTGAGGCGCTCGAGCAGTATGGCCGCAACGTGACCGATCTCGCCCGTCAGGGCAAGCTCGACCCGGTCATCGGCCGTGTCGAGGAGGTCCGCCGCACCATTCAGGTGCTGAGCCGCCGTACCAAGAACAACCCCGTGCTCATCGGCGAGCCGGGCGTGGGCAAGACCGCCATCGTTGAGGGCCTGGCCCAGCGCATCGTTGAGGGCGACGTCCCGTCCACCATCAAGGACAAGGACATCGTCGAGCTCGACATGTCCGCGCTGGTGGCTGGCGCCAAGTACCGCGGCGAGTTTGAGGACCGCCTGAAGAGCGTGCTCAAGGAGGTCCAGAACTCCGACGGCCGCGTCATCCTGTTCATCGACGAGCTGCACCTCATTGTGGGTGCGGGCGCGACCGAGGGCTCCATGGACGCCGGCAACATCCTGAAGCCGGCCCTCGCCCGCGGCGAGCTGCATGCCATTGGCGCAACCACGCTCGACGAGTACCGTAAGTACGTGGAGAAGGACGCCGCCTTGGCCCGTCGTTTCCAGACGGTCATGGTTAGCGAGCCCTCCGTTGAGGACACCATCTCCATCCTGCGTGGCATCAAGGAGCGCTACGAGCAGCATCACCGCGTGCGCATCACCGACGCGGCGCTGGTCAGCGCGGCAGACCTCTCCAACCGCTACATCTCTGACCGATTCCTGCCCGACAAGGCCATCGACCTCGTGGACGAGGCGGCGAGCCGCCTGCGCATGGAGCTTGACTCCATGCCGGCCGAGATTGACGCCGTGGACCGCGAGCTCACCCAGATGCAGATCGAGGAGCAGGCCCTCATGAAGGAGGAGGACGAGGCCTCCAAGGAGCGCCTGGCAACGCTGCGCGGCCGCATCGCCGAGACGCAGGAGCGCCTTGACGGCATGAAGGCCAACTGGCAGAACGAGAAGCACGCCATCGACCACGTGCAGGAGCTGAAGGCCCAGATCGAGGACGCGCGCATGGAGATGGAGCGCGTGACCCGCGAGGGCGACCTCGCCCGCGCCTCTGAGCTGCGCTACTCCACCATCCCCACGCTGCAGCGGCAGTACGCCGAGGCCGAGCAGGTCTTGATGAGCAAGCAGGAGGAGGGCGGACTCCTCAAGGAGGAGGTCACCTCCGAGGAGATCGCCGAGGTCGTAAGCAGCTGGACTGGCGTGCCCGTGTCCAAGATGATGCAGGGCGAGATGGAGAAGCTCAAGCACCTCGAGGACGAGCTGCACAAGCGCGTCATCGGCCAGGACGAGGCCGTGAGCGCCGTGGCCGCAGCCGTGCGCCGCAGCCGTGCGGGCCTCTCTGACCCCGACCGTCCCATCGGCAGCTTCTTCTTCCTCGGCCCCACCGGCGTGGGCAAGACCGAGCTGGCGAAGGCCTTGGCAGAGTGCCTGTTCGACGACGAGCGCTCGCTGGTGCGTATCGACATGTCCGAGTACATGGAGAAGTTCTCCGTGCAGCGTCTGATCGGCGCGCCTCCTGGATACGTGGGCTACGACGAGGGTGGCCAGCTGACTGAGGCCGTGCGTCGCAAGCCGTACAGCGTCATCCTGCTCGACGAGATGGAGAAGGCGCATCCCGACGTCTTCAACGTGTTGCTGCAGGTGCTGGACGACGGTCGCCTGACCGACGGCCAGGGTCGCGTGGTGAGCTTCAAGAACACGATCATCATCATGACGAGCAACGTGGGCAGCCAGTTCATCGCCGCAGCGAACGCGGCGGTGAACCCCGACGAGGTGCAGCGCCAGGTGAACGACGCTTTGCGTGCGGCCTTCAAGCCCGAGTTCCTCAACCGTATCGACGACGTAGTGGTCTTCCATGCGCTGGGGCTCTCCGACATCGAGCAGATCGTGGACATCCAGCTGCGCGACGTCCGCAAGCGCCTTGCGCGCGAGCGCATCACGCTGGAGCTCTCTCCGGCAGCCGTGCAGTCGCTGGCCTTCGACGGCCTTGACCCGGTTTACGGCGCCCGTCCGCTGAAGCGCCTCATCCAGCGCCAGGTGGTGGACAACGTGGCCAACCTCATCATTGCTGGTGAGGTTACCGAGGGTGACACCGTCTGCATCGACGTGGGCCCGGACGACCGCCTGTTTGCCCGCCGTGCTGGTGAGACCCCCGTCGAGCCGGACTCGATCGAGTAAGCCTCGATAGCATGCACCTCCATAGTGACCGTTGGGCTATCCCCAATGGTCACTATGCGTTTTGAGTGCCATTACAGGCTGAAAACATGGCCGAAATGGCATCTTGGACGTACAGTCGCTCGCTAATGGCGCTTTCTACGTACAAAGACGCCTGTCAAGTGGAAGCGCTTTCGCAAATGGCTGCCATCGCCAAGCTGTGTAACATGTAGACACATGTGTAGGCTGCCGAAAAGCGAGGTCCCATGGATCGGCTTACGCTGTTTGACCTTATCTACGCGCTGGCCGCGGTTGGCGGCCGCGAGGAGCTGCTGTTTGGCGATTGTGCCGAAGGCATGCGCGAGGCCTTTCTGCGCAGTCTGACGCCAACTGCCTTCCCTGAGCTGTGGTTTGAGCTTCCGCTTGCCGGCGCGCCGTGGTGCGACCTGCATGCGCTCGTGTCATACACGGACTTGGCCGGCTCCGATGCGACCTTTGCGGGGCACGGCGGCGCCTATGCGGATGCGCTCACGTGGTTTGTCGGCCAAGAACCCAGGACCGTGCGTCAGCTGGCCATGAGCTACGACGTGTCTTCGGGGGATGTCGATCATCCTGCCGTGCAGCTGCTGCTTGGCGGGTCATACCTAAAGGTGGCGCAGGAGTTCCTCAAGGCTGCTGGTCGTGCGGATGCCACGGCCGATTATCAGGCCTTTATTGAGCGCATGCCGTCTGGGTGGTACGCCTGCTATGTGGGGGTCTTCCCGTCGAGGGAAACGGGTGATGTCGCGCCGTGGGTGCGCGTCGAGTGCATTGTGGGTGACGAGCTGCAGCAGGCCTACGCAGCAGACGAGGCGCTGCTGCGCAGCCACCTCGCGCAGGTGGGGATCGAGCAGCTCAGCCCGTCGCTGGTTGCAGGGGTCCAACTGCTTGCGCGCACGCCCTTCCCGCTGGAGTTCCAGTTCAACGTGGGCGCGGAGGGCAAGGCGCTTCCTGTGCTCTCGGCCAGCGTGCGCTTCCAGCCCACCGACTGGACACGTCCCGAGCGCACCCAGAGGATTGCCCAGCTTGCGATGTGTCTTGAGCGCGAGGGCCTCATTGACGGCCGCTGGAAAGACCTTGCTGGCACCGCGTTTGCCAAGCATGTGACCCATGGAGACGAAACTGCGCTGGTGTACTGCCACCCAGCCTTCGTCAAGGTGCGCTGGCGCGAGGGCGAGCCGCCCGACGTCAAGGCCTATCTGATCGCGGGTATGAGTGAGGGGGATGCGCAATGAGGCTTCTGTCACATGCCGATGCGTTTGAGGTGCTCTGCCTGCAGGCGGCCGACGAAGGCCGTGGCGATGTCCTGTATGGCAGCTGCCTTCAGCGGGCGCGCAAGGAAGGCCGCGCGTTCATGGTGGGCGAGGAGTTCCCTGATGTGTACCTCGAGTTTCCGCTGATAGGCGAGCCATTTCTGGACATCACGGTGCTGTACGGACAGCTCGAGGAGGGCACGCGCGTTGACTCGCCGGTGGCTGCGGGCACGGGCGCGACGCTCGACTGGTTCGCAGACGTGCATCGGCAGCATTCAAACGTGTCTTTTGGCTTCGAGCTGGACGTGAAGGAGCCGCAGCTGCCTGCAGCGGCGATCCACTTCCAGCCGCGGGCGCACACAGACTTGGTGCGGCCGTTCTGCGAGGTTGCGGGTGAGCCTCAGGCGGCCGACCTCTATCTTGGCCTGGCGAAGCGCATGCCTGAGGGCTGGCCGCTGTCCTTCTTTGGGATGTTCCGCGGGCGCGTGGGTGCGCCCTTGCGGGTGTGTGGGTACCTCGCTCATGAGGAGAAGCTTCGGTGCGCTGAGAGCACGCAGCATATTGCCGAGACCTTCGACGCGGTGGGCTTTTCGGCCTACGACGAAGCGATGCTTGCGCAGGTAAGCGAGCTTATGGCGATGGCGCCCGGCTCGGTAGACTTCCAGTTTGACATCTGGCCAGACGAAACCATCGGCGACATCTTTGCCATCGACGTGCAGTACGAGATTGCGCAGCCCTCCGCTGTGCAGGCGAGCTTTGCGGAGGGGCCCGTGTCGCGCGTCATGAACTTGGTGGAGCAATGGGGCGCGGCCGATGGGCGCTGGAAGCTCGCGGCCGATGCCGCTTTTGCGCGCGCCTTGCCGGTCGAGCTTGACGACGGGACCATCGGCAAGTACGGGCTCACACTGATGCCTCAATGGATGAAGGTCCGGTGGACTCGCGGCAAGCTGCAACCCTCGAAGCTCTACTACCTCGCCCACGCCGGCCTCACAAAAGAGTGAGTTGGTGGGGACGGGTCCAGACTCGTCCCCACCAACTCAATTACAGAGGTCTGTTAGTCCAGATCAGTGCCCCTGCTGGCGATGACCTTCTTGTACCAGAAGAAGCTGTCCTTGCGAACGCGGCGCAGGTCAAGCAGGTCGAACTCCTCGCGATTGACGAAGATGAAGCCATAGCGCTTCACGAAGCCCTCGTGCGTGGAGATGAGGTCCACGGCGCTCCACGGGCAGTAGCCCATCATCTCGACGCCGTCGGTGATGGCCAGGCGCATCTGCTCGATGTGAGCGCGCAGGTAGTCGATGCGGTAGGGGTCATGCACGACATCGTTGCCGTTCTCGTCCTGCTCGAGCTTGTCATATGCGCCGAGGCCGTTCTCGGTGATGATGATGGGCAGGTGATAGCGGCTGTAGACCTCACGCAGCGTGTTGCGGAAGCCGACTGGGTCAATCTCCCAGCCAAACTGGGTCTTCTGGAAGTTGGGGTTGCTTACGCCCTGAGAGAAGCCGGCGATGGTGGCGCCGCGCTGCTGGTCGCCCTTGGTGCTCTCGGCGCCAGACTCGGGCATGCGCACGGTGGCGGTGCTGTAGTAGTTGAAGGCGATGAAGTCGGGCTTGGCGGAAGCCATGAGTTCCATGTCGCCAGGCAGGATGTTCTCGGGCACGGCGTCAATCTCGCCGAGGTAGCTCCACGCGAGGTTGTTGTAGATGCCAAAGACGGCCATATCCAGATACAGCCAGTTGCGCAGGGCGTTCATGTTCTGAGCGGCCAGCACGTCCTCGGGCTTGCAGGTCTCGGGATAGACCAGCGCGATGTTGGGCGCCGGGCCGATCTTGGCGTTGGGCAGCATCTCGTGGCAGAGGTTCATGGACTTGGCCTGGGCGAGCAGCATGTGGTGGTTCATCTCGTAGATGCGCTTCTGCGCGCCAGGAGCGGAGGTGTCGACGCCCAGGACGGCGCCGGCAGCCAGCGTCATCATGTTCTGCTCGTTGATGGTGAGCCAGTACTTCACGCGATCGCCGTAGCTCTTGAACATGAGCTCGGAGAACTCCACGAAGGCGTCGACCGTGGCGCGGTTGGCCCAGCCGCCCTTTGCGTCGAGCGCGGCAGGGAGATCAAAGTGATACATGGTGACCAGCGGCTGGATGTTGTACTTCAGGCACTCGTCGATGAGGTCGCTGTAGTACTGAACGCCTTCCTCGTTCACGCGGCCGGTGCCCTCGGGCAGCAGGCGAGCCCAGCTGATGGAGAAGCGATAGGTCTTGAAGCCCATCTCTGCCATCAGGGCGACGTCTTCCTTGAAGTGGTGATACTGGTCGGCCGCGACCTCAAAGCCGCTGGTGCCTGCGGGAGGCTCCTTGACGTCCTGGACGGACGGGCCCTTGCCGTTGGTGAGAGCCGCGCCCTCAACCTGGTAGGCGGACGTAGAGGCACCCCAGAGGAAGTCCTCGGGGAAAGCCTTGAGCGTCTTGTGCAGCATGGTGTCTCCTCTTCTCCTCGTTCCCACCTGCAAACTGCATCAACTTCTAATTGTGCCGCGCAAATGATGTTGTTCCAACCACAAACCCGCCCACCGCTGGCGCATGTGCGGTGAGCTCGACATTTGGTCCTGGTGATGCCCAAGACAGGCGAGATTTAAGCGTAATTCGCAAGACCTGGCGTGCCTGATGGCCATCAAAGAGGGACTTGATGGAAGCGAGAAGAGACAAAGTCGCGATTACTACCAGCTTTTTGCGGTTTTGGGAAGGTCGATTATCTTACTGCATTCTGATTAAAGGATTGATGAATAAAACCGCAGGTAGACAGCTTATCACTTTTGGAAGTGACGCCAGAAAAAGCCGCTTCCAAAACCGACCTTCCCAAAACCGCAAAAAGCTGGTAGTAATCGAGCCCCTAAGGTGGACGACGCCTGCATTCCCGCCTTCCAACGGGCGCCCGCCCTTTCAAGTGGCCCCACATTGCCAAGGTCAAAGCCGTGGTAAAATGACTGACGGCTCAAACACACCTTAAACGCGAGAGAGGGCACCCTATGGCCCCCGAGAATACCGAGAAAAGAACCCCGCTCTATAGCAGTCAGCCCGAGGGCGTCGACGAGCCGGTCGACGAGACCATGCTTTTCCCGCTTCCCGCCCCCAACTTTGACGAGGAGCGCGACACGGCAGTGGGCGGCCCCCAGTACGGGGAGGACTTCAGCCGCTTGGGCCGTGCCTACCGAGGTCGCCGCAGCACGCAAGAGATTCCCATTCCGCATATCGGAGACGTAGATGGCGCTGGTTATCGCGTGCCGGGTGAGGGGCGAAGCCGCAGCAGGATGAGGCCCCTTCTGGCGCTCTTCTTGGTGAGCATCATGGCCTGCATCATCTTTGCCGCGGCCACCTACGGCCTTGAGATGTGGGGCGGCACAACCATTCCCAACGTGTGCGGCATCTCTGAGGCGCGCGCTACCGCGCTGCTCAACGACGCGGGCTTTGTGGTTAACACCAAGAGCCGCATTGCCGACGACGGCATCGGCTTTGTGATGGAACAGGAGCCGGAGAGTGGTGTGCGTGCCGAAGAGGGCGATACCGTCACCATCATCATCGCTACGAGCCGTACCATGCCCGAGGTGTCCGGCCTCACGCAGGCCGAGGCCCTTGACCTGCTCTCCAAGGCCGGTGCAGAGAACATCGAGGTCGTGGGAGCCGACTCCAACGAGGAGGAAGGGAAGGTGCTGAGCGTGAAGCCGGCAGAGGGTGAGCCCTTCTCCGCGCACCAGACCGTAACCCTGACCGTAGCCCAAAAGCCGCTCGTGCCCAACATCGTGGGCAAGGACAAAGTCGAGGCCGCGGCGCTGGTCGAGGCCGCAGGCTTCACCACGCACATCGAGTACGTAAACGAGGACGGCAACACCAACGAGGTAGTCAGGATGTGGCCCGATCCCGATTCCAAGGCCGACCCTGGCTCAGAGGTCTGGCTCTATGTGGTCGAACCCATGCCGGCAGATCCGCTGCACCTGCTTGAGTACTTCGGCAAGAGCTCGCCCAGCATCGCGCGCTACGTGGAGAACAAGGGCTTCTACCTGTACAGCTCGTTCACCTCGTCGGAGGATGAGGCCGAGGCCGTGTACTACTCAGACTCGTACGGCTACCTCTGCTTCTGCAACCGCCCGTACTCCCACGCGTATGTGTACCAGCGCGACGAGGGCGTGGACGTGATGGGTGACGGACATCCGTTTGTTGGCATTCGCTGGGAGGTCCCCAAGGAGCTCCTGCCGACGGACGCCTCAAAGCTGGGCGAGAGCGCGGTGCGCGACATCATGACGCGCTGCGGGCTCTCCAGCATCTCCGACGTCTGCACGAATTCCGACATCCAGATGCCCAAGGACGTCAGCAAGACCAAGGCAAAGTTCCGCTGTGCCTACGGCGAGGTCGGCGCAAACTGCTGGACCATCCTCGTCGTCAACGAGGGAGACGACTCCACCCGCGCGGTGGTGACCTGCGCGCCCATTTCGTATTACCAGTCCAACTACGACCTCGAGCCGTATGGAAAGAGCATCTGCGACTTCGTGGCCTGCATGGATGTGTACACCGAGCTGTAAGCAAGGAGAGGCAAGATGACTTCACCAACACCGCGGCCAGAAGACGACCGAGACGACGCTCAGGAGCAGCGCAATTCCGCATTTCTGCGCGCAGAGAACGAGGATGACGACGGCTACGATCCGTACTCGGACCGCATGCCCGACCCCGAGCCGCTCTTTGAGCGCGATCCCTGGGCGTAATCCCAGCTTTGCGAGCGTCGGCGAGGCGTGAACAGGGGACGGGTTCCCGTTCATGGGGTTACTGAAACCCCATGAACGGGAACCCGTCCCCTGTTCACGCCTCGCCGACGCTCGCAAAGCTGGGATTACGCCCATGGCTCATGAACTGCCACACGATGTAGGCGGCAATGGCCAAGATACCAATTACCACGATGGCCGCAATGGCAGACTGACGCCTGCGCGTGCGCTCGCGCTTGGCAAAGATGGAGCGCCGACCCTTGGGAATCTCGAGGTACTGGCCGTAGCGGTTGTTCTTCTGGAACTGAGAGATGTCAGAGCGAGCCCGACGGTACTTGCGGTCTCCGATCGAGCCACCGATGGTGACGTTGGACTCGTGTGCGTACTCCACGGGGTTGTCGTCCTCGGCGAGGTCGTCGATGGCCTCCTGCGTGCGACGCGGGGCGCGCTGACGCACGTATGTGGAGCGCTGGGCCGGCGCGAGATCATCGTACGACTCTGCTGCAGGCTCGGCCTCCAGCGGGGCCGCCTGCTGCGTGGTGGAGACGTCCTCCGCCATCGTAGGCTCTTCAAACAGCTCGTTATCTTCCACGCGACACCTCCAAGGGGCGCAGTTATTTCTAGACCACCCATGATAAAGCACCAAACCCCGTCTGATAAGAGGGATTGCAACTTGTAAACGGGTTCCTTGCAAGAAAGCCCGCCTCGTCAAACCTTAGTCACATACACTTAGATTTGATGAGTATGTGAAGCTAAGAAAAAGTGCCAAAGGTTGTATAAAGCACAGCGGTGCGGGGAACAAACAAGAGCGTACCCAGGGGCGCACAATCCAGAGGCGCCCACAACCTAAGGAGCATGCACTATGGCAAGCCTCATCCCTTACAGCAACTACGACCGCGCTCTGCGTCGCTTCCCGTTCGACATGTTCGACGAGCTGCTCTCGTCCCCGCTGGTGAGCGTCGCCTCTGACGGCGCCTTCAAGATGGACGTTGAGGACGCAGGCGATTCGTACGTGGTTACGGCCGAGCTGCCGGGCGTCAACAAGGACGAGATTGACGTCGAGCTCAACGAGGGCCGCCTCTCCATCTCGGTTGAGAAGCACGAGACCGAGGAGCACAAGGCCAAGAACTTCCTGCACAAGGAGACCCACGAGTGGAGCGCTACGCGTGGCGTGTACCTGAAGGACGCTGCCACCGCTGGCCTTACCGCCAAGCTTGACAACGGCGTTCTGACGGTGAGCATCCCCAAGCAGGACGAGAAGGTCAACATCACCAAGGTGACCATCGACTAACACCAAAAGCGCATGTTGACGCGGGAGGTCCCCCGCATGTCAACATCAGCAAGATCGTTCAGCTGATGTTGACATGCGGGGGACCTCCCGCGTCAACATGCGCAATAAGGTGCCTACCACACGCTCATCGGGCGGTTCTGGCCGGCAACCAGCACCTCCACGTCATCGGGCACGGCTTGGGAGAGCGCTGCCTTCGCAACCGATGGCAGGTTGTTCTTCTCAGAGATGTGCAGCGCCACCACGGTGGTGGTATCGGCGGTCACCAGCGTCCGCAGCGCCTCGGCGCACTGGTCGTTGGAGAGGTGGCCGCGCGTGCCACCCACGCGCGCCTTGAGGTAGCTGGGATAGGGGCCCGTGGCAAGCATGCGCACGTCATGGTTGGCCTCAAGACCCAGCACACGGCAACCGCGCAGCTCCTCAAGAGCGCGCTTCGTCAGAATGCCCGTGTCGGTGCACCAGCCCACAGAGTCAAGTACCGTGCCACCCGCATCCTCAACCGTAAAGCGCAGGCCAAACGGATCGGCCACGTCATGCGAGGTGGGAAACGTGCGGATGCGCATGCCGGCCACCGTTAACTCGTCATCGTGCGCAAGGGGAACAAAGGGCAGGTGAGCCAGGCTCCCGCGTCCCGATATCGTTCCTTTGGTGGCGTACAGCGGCCCAGCATAACGCTTGGCAAACACAGGAAGGCCGTTCACGTGATCGCTGTGCTCGTGCGTGAAGATCGCGGCGCTTACGTGTTCCAAGCCAACATCCAGCTCCTTGGCACGAAGCTGCAGTTGCCGGTTCGAGATGCCGCAGTCAATCAAGACCATGCCCTCAGGCCCTTCAACCAGCGTGGCGTTGCCCTTTGATCCGCTGGCGAGTATGTGCAGGTGTATGAGTGGCCGCATGAAAATCCTTCTTAACAGTGGGGCAATTAATCGCACCTCAGTGTGCCACTTTGCGCGGCTTGGCGTACACTACAACCTGCAAAAAGGAGGACTATGCCCAACGTTTCAAGACGATATGCCACTGGCGAGGCTCGCTTCGGCCGGCCTTCGGGCCAGCTGGACGACGAGACGCGTTCGCCTGTGGTGCTCATGGTGTCAGGTGGTGCGGACTCAACGGCGCTTCTGGTGCTTGCCGCAACGTCTACCCTCGATATCGATGATGGCCGCGGCCTTGCGCGCATCGCGCGCGAGCGTCTGCACGTGCTGCATGTAAATCACCAGCTCAGAGGCCTCGATGCCGAAGAAGACGAGGAGTTTGTCCGCGACTTGGCAGACCGCTTTGGCATCCCGTGCACGGTGGTGCGCCACGACGTGGCGGCGCTCGCCGCAGCGAATGGCGACAACGTGGAGAACGTGGGCCGCGAGCTGCGCTACTCAGCTGCGGCACAGCTCGCCAACCAGCTCTCTGAGGAGTTCGGCACGCCGCGTTCGGCCGCACGTATCCTCACCGCCCACAACGCCAACGACCGTGCGGAGACGTTCTTCATGAATGCCGTTCGCGGGTCGGGCCCTGCGGGGCTTTCGTCCATTCCTCGGAGACGCAACCGCATCGTGCGCCCGCTCCTTGACCGAACGCACGCAGAACTCTGCGACCTTCTGCGCATGCGCGGCATAGTCTGGCGCGAGGACCAGACCAACTACGACACCCGCTACCTGCGCGCCTTTGTGCGCCACGAAGTCATGCCCGTCATCGAGCGCAGAAATCCGCGCGTCACGGCAAGCCTTGCCGCCACGTGCGACATCCTCTCTGACGAGGACGCCTACATGACGCAGGTGGCTGCGCGTGCCTATCGAGACCTGCTGCGTCGTCAGGGTGACGCGATGGTTGCGCTCGATGCCGACCGTCTGGCGGCAACTGAAGTGGCCATCGCACGGCGCGTGGTGCGCTCGGCTCTTCTGGCCGTCTGCCCAGCCGCGCGGCTTGAGGCAAGGCACATCGCCTCGGTGCTCACGCTCGTGGCGGCGGGCCACGGCTCGCAGACGTTGCCCATGGGCGTGGACGCACGGGTTGAGTATGGCCTGCTGTTTGTTCGCGCGGCAAGCGCTGCCCCTTCTGGTCAGGAGGGGTGGCTGGAGGTCCCTCCCGCGTCCGAGCGTGACGAGACCACCGGCACGCTTACCTTGCCTGACGGTCGCCAGCTCGTGGCGCGGCTTGTCGAGGTGCCCGCGGGCTCGCGAGCGGCAGACCTTGCGCGCGCCCATGCCAAGGAGTGGCAGGGGCTCTCGGTGCTGCTTGACGCCGCGGCGTGCGGTGTTGACGCCGCGCTGGGAGGCCTGTTGTGGGTTGATGCGCCCGCTCCGGGTGATGTGCTTTGCCCCTTTGGCATGCACGGGCAGTCAAAGAAGCTCTCTGACCTCCTCAACGAGGCAAAGGTGCCCGCGGCAGACCGCGCCAAGGTGCCTATTGTACGCACCTCTCCGCGTGGGCAGGTCGTGTGGGTGGCTGGGATTCGCCCTGATGAGCGAGCCTGCTGCCGGCCGTCGTCCAAGCTGCTGCTAGAATTGTCTCTTATGTCAGACGCGCGGAGGTAGGCGCTGACGCAACACTACGTAGGCGAAGGGAAGCCCCATGGATTTGCATCCTGATATAGAGAAGGTCCTCATCAGCGAGGAAGAGATCAAAGAGATCACCGGACGCCTCGGCGCGGCTATCTCCCGCGACTATGCGGACAAGAACCCGCTGGTCGTTGCCGTGCTTCGCGGCGCGTTTGTCTTTACGGCAGACCTCATGCGGTCCATCACCGTACCCTGTGCGGTGGACTTCATGGCTGTCTCCAGCTATGGCACGGGCGTCAAGAGCTCAGGCGTGGTGCGCATCGTCAAGGACCTCGACACGCCGATCGAAGGGCGTCACGTCATCATCGCCGAGGACATTCTCGACTCCGGCCTCACCCTCTCGTACCTCATGAACCTGCTGAGCAACCGCGGCTGTGCCTCCATCGCCATCGCCGCGTTTGCCGTCAAGGACGTGCCCGGGCATGTGCCGGCCGTGCGACCCAACTACGTGGGCACCCACGTGCCCAACGAGTTCATCGTGGGCTATGGCCTCGACTATGCGGAGCGTTACCGCAACCTGCCGTACGTGGGCGTCCTCAAGCCCGAGGTGTACAGCAACTAGATTGACAGGGCGCCTGATGGCGTCAACACAAGGAGTATTCAGTGGCAGACAACAACCAGCAAGACAACAACGACCAAAACAACCGTGGGCAAGTGCCAGGATGGAGGTTCCCGGGGCCGCAGTCTCCGTGGCAGTTCATCCTCTCAATCGTGCTTATCGGTGTACTGGTGGTATACGTGGTGCGCGGCTTCACGATGGGCGGAGGAACTCGCGCGATTGACCCCTTGCCCACCAACGACTTTGTGGTGGCCGTCAAGGAGAACCGCGTCAAGGAGGTCACGTACCACGTCAGCGCGGGCGAGCTTGAGGGCACGTACTACCTCAAAAAGGAGGACGTGGGCAAAGAGGGCAAGGCGCGCCGCTTTACCAGCAACTATGTGGGCGAAGACAGCCTGCAGGAGCTGATGGGCCAGCACCCGAGCATCGTGTTCGAGATAGACACTTCGTCCTCGGAGCTGTGGGAGACGCTGATTGCCACCATTCTGCCGACGGTCATCGTGATCGTGGCGCTCATGTACTTCATGAACCAGATTAACGGTCAGAACGGCCGCGCCATGAACTTTGGCCGTGCGGACAACGCGCGCACCACCGAGGAGACGCGCCCCAAGACCAAGTTTGCCGATGTCGCAGGCATCGATGAGGCTGTCGAGGAGCTCCAGGAGATTAAGGACTTCCTTACCGAGCCGGCTCGCTACCAGAAGATGGGCGCCAAGATTCCGCGCGGCGTGCTGCTGGTTGGCCCTCCGGGAACGGGCAAGACCCTGCTTGCCAAGGCGGTTGCCGGCGAGGCGGGCGTGCCGTTCTTCTCCATCAGTGGCTCTGACTTTGTGGAGATGTTCGTGGGCGTGGGCGCCTCCCGCGTACGCGACCTCTTCAAGCAGGCCAAGGAGGAGGCTCCTTCCATCATCTTCATCGACGAGATCGACGCGGTCGGCCGCCAGCGTGGTGCCGGCCTGGGCGGCGGTCACGACGAGCGCGAACAGACGCTCAACCAGCTGCTTGTCGAGATGGACGGCTTCGAGGACAACCAGACGGTGATCCTCATCGCGGCTACCAACCGTCCCGACATTCTTGATCCGGCCCTGCTTCGTCCCGGCCGCTTTGACCGCCGCGTGACGGTCGACCGCCCCGACGTCAAGGGTCGCGAGAAGATCCTGCGCGTGCACAGCCTGGACAAGCCTCTGGACGGTACCGTCGATTACGAGCGCATCGCCCAGCTGACACCCGGCTTCTCTGGCGCGGACCTGGCCAACCTCATGAACGAGGCCGCGCTGCTCGCGGCACGCAGGCGCAAGACCGTGATCTCGTTTGGCGAGGTTGAGGAGGCCATGGAGCGCGTCATGGCGGGTCCGGAGCGCAAGACGCGCGTCATTACGGAGAACGAGCGCAAGACCATCGCCTACCACGAGAGCGGTCACGCTTTGGTGGGCCACGTGCTCGAGAACTCCGACCCCGTGCACAAGATTTCGATCATCGCACGCGGGCAGGCGCTGGGCTACACCATGCAGGTGCCTGAGGAAGACCGCTACCTTGAGACGCGCGACGGCATGCTCGACCAGATTGCCGTGCTTCTGGCTGGCCGCGCGGCCGAGGAGCTGTTCTGCGACGACATCACCACCGGTGCCTCCAACGACCTCGAGCGCGCCACCAAGATGGCGCGCCAGATGGTCACGCGCTACGGCATGAGCGACGACCTGGGAACGCAGGTCTTTGGCGAGGCCAACCACGAGGTGTTCCTGGGCCGCGACTACGCGAGCCACCAGGATTACTCGGCCGAGACCTCCAAGCGCATCGACGACGAGGTGGAGCGCATTATGCGTGAGGCCCACGCTCGTGCACGCGAGGTGCTCGAGGAGCGTCGAGACCAGATGGACACCATGGCACGCGTCCTGCTGGCGCGCGAGACGGTTGAGGGCGACGCTGCGGTGGCGCTGCTCGATGGCAAGTGGGACGAGTTCGTGGCCGAGCATCCCGAGCAGGCGGTGGGACGGTACGACTCTGCGAAGCCTGCCGTCGACGAGCAGGCGCTGCTTGAGGAGTCTCGCGCGGCGGCCGAGGCAGCGATGGCAGCTGAGCAGGCTGTCCCGCAGCCCGTAGCGCAGCCCGCGCCGACACCTACGCCCGCGCCAAGCAACAACAACGTGCCCCCAAGGCCCGACGGCCTGTCATAGCGGTAACTAGCTGGCAGCTCGAGGCGTCGCTTCGAGCTGCCGTTCGTTTGAGAGGAGTGATGGTATGGCCATCAACGAGAAGAGCTACGCATACGGCGCTTCGAAATCTTCCATTCGCGAGATCTTTGCCTACGGCATGGCGCGTAAGGCTGAGGTTGGACCTGAGAACGTGTACGACTTCTCGCTGGGCAACCCCTCCATCCCTGCGCCGGACGAGGTTCGCGCCTCCCTCGCTCGTTCGCTCGAGCTGCCCGCCGTGCAGCTGCACGGCTACACGCCCGCCAACGGTGCGCCTGCCGCTCGTGAGGCCGTGGCCGCGTCGCTGACGCGTCGCTTCCAGGCCGAGTGCGGTGACGCGCCGGTTGCCGGTCCCGAAGACCTGTACCTGACCTGCGGCGCTGCGGCGTCCCTCTCCATCACCTTCCACGCGCTCGTCAATCCCGGCGACGAGATCATCGTTATCGCACCCTACTTCCCCGAGTATCGCGTGTGGATTGAGACCGCGGGTGCCACGTGCGTGGAGGTCCTGGCCGACCAGAAGACCTTCCAGATCGATATCGAGGGCGTGCGTGCCGCCATCAACGCCAACACCAAGGCCGTCGTCATCAACAGCCCCAACAACCCGGTCGGTGCCGTGTACACCCGCGCTAACCTCGAGGCGCTGGCTGCCGTGCTGCGCGAGAAGGAAGACGAGCTGGGCACGTCCATCTACCTCATCACCGACGAGCCGTACCGTGAGATTACCTACGGCGCCGAGGTGGCGTGGGTGCCGCCCCTGTATGACCGTACCATCGTGTGCTACTCGTACTCCAAGTCCCTCTCGCTGCCGGGCGAGCGTATCGGCTGGGTGCTTGTGCCGCCAACCAATCCCGATCATGACGACCTCGTGCTGGCCGTCGCTGGTGCAGGTCGCAAGCTGGGCTTTGTGTGCGCTCCGGCCATCTTCCAGCGCGTGCTCATCGACTGCGTGGACGTGCCGTCCGATGTCGAGGCTTACGCGCGCAACCGCAAGGCGCTGACCGAGGGCCTCGCGTGCCTGGGCTATGAGTACATCGAGCCTGACGGTGCCTTCTACCTGTGGGTCAAGGCGCTTGAGCCCGACGCGGAGGCGTTCTTCCAGAAGGCCAAGGCGCTCGACCTCCTGCCGGTGCCCTCCGACAGCTTTGGCTGCCCGGGTTGGGTGCGCATCGGCTATTGCGTGAGCTACGAGACCATCGTTAACTCCATGCCCGCTTGGGAGAAGCTGGCCGCACAGTACAAGTAACGCCCGCGCTCATCCCGGACATTCAGGACGGAGGCTTCTGTCCAGCTTCAGCTGGACAGAAGCCTCCGTCCTGAATGTCCGGGGAACTTACTTCTCGGGCTTTCGCTGTGCCCTTCTGCGCGCATCAAGGCGTGGCAGCAGGTTCTCTCGGTAGAGGTTGTCGAGGATGGCGACGGTGGGAATCGCGAGGAGCACGCCGACGGAGCCAAACATGCGGCCGCCCACGACGATGCCGATCAGGATGAGGAGGCTCGACACGCCGAGCGAGGTGCCGAAGAGCCTCGGCTTGATGACGTAACCGTCAAGAACCTGCAGCACCGCGGTGAAGGCAAGGAAGATGATGGTGAAGCGCAGGTCGACGAGCAGAAGGACGAGCGCGCCAATGGCGGCACCGATGAGGGGGCCGAAGGTGGGGGCAAGGTTGGTGACGGCCACCACAAAGGAGACCAGACCGACGTAAGGTATGCCCACCACCGTCATGAACAGGGCGTTCAGGCAGCCGATTATGAGACTGTCAAGCAGGTTGAAGACGACGTAGCGGTTGAGGATCGAGTCGCAGCGACGCAGAAAGGTGATGGTCGTGTCGTACTGCTCGGGCGAAAGCAGCGCGGCGAGCAGGTTCATGCCCTCGTGCTTGAGACGCACCTTCTCGGAGAGGAAGTAGATGGAGAGCAGCAGGGCGATTGACCACTGGATGATGCTCTTGCCCGCAAGCGTCGAGGTCTGCAGGATGAGATCCGTGTTCTGTCGCAAGAAGCCTGCGCTGGTGGAGACGAGCTTCTCAGGCGAGCCAATGATTCCCTCGAGATTGATGGTGACGCCAAACAGCTGGAATTCCGGCAGTTTGGAGGCGTGGGTTGCGGCATAGGTGCTGAGGTTGTCGAGGAAGGCGGTCACGCCGTCAATCAGCTGGGGAACGAGGACGATGATTAGGGTGAACAAGAAGGAGAAGAGCGTGAGGAAAGCGAGACCGTTTGAGGCTATGCGCCGGCTTCGTGTTGTTCCAACGCCCTTGAAGAGCTTGTTGCGATAGAAGTTTGCCAGGGGGTTTACCAGATACGCGATGACCGCGGCGAGGAGCACGGGCGCGAAGAAGCCGAAGAAGGTCTGTACTGCCGTACGAAGGGCAGGTAGGTTCGTCAGCACGACATAGACGAAAACGGCTATGCTCAGCGAGATTGCCTGCGGAAGCCATCGGTTTGGATTGAGCGGGTTATTGTTCATCGTGTTCCTTGCATCTTGGCTACCACGCTAGGCAAAACGCGCCTAGTATAACCAGCATAGCCACTTCGAGGTGGAGGCGGCTTCCTGTTGACAAGACTTTTTCAATTTACGTATGGATGCCCTCCCCACGGCATCTTACTGGCCATGTAAACTGAACAATTACGATGTGATTGGAGGGACCTCGCGCTATGACGAGAAATGCGGACAGGCGAATCCTGTGCGATACGCATACCCATACGTTGTTCTCGCGCCACTCGTACTCCACGGTGGAGGAGTGCGTGCGCGCAGCGGCGAAGCAGGGGCTTGAGCTGTATGGCGCGACGGACCATTACTCGTCGATGCTCTATCCCGAACACAACGGCCAGCACGACGTGCGCGACTTCCAGTTCTTCATGAACTATGACGTCTGGCCGCGCGAATGGCATGGCGTGCAGGTGATGCACGGCTGCGAGGCTGACATCGTGGATCTTGAGGGGCACCTGTTTGGTTACGACGTGCCCGTCACGCACACGCTGGGTGGCGATGTGCGTTGGAAGGAGACCACGCTCAAGGAGACGGTATTTCGCCAGTGCGATTACGTGGTCGCCAGCGTGCATGGGAAGGACTTCGCCAAAGACGCGAGCACTGCGCAGGTGACGGAGATGTACATCCGCGCACTTGATGACCCCAAGGTCCTCATGCTGGGCCACATTGGCCGCACGGGCCTGCCCATCGACGTTGATGCCGTGGTGACGGCTGCGCGCGACCGTCACAAGCTCATAGAGATCAACGAGACCAGCCTGCAACGTTCCGGCGGGCTCACACGCTGCAAGCCCATCGCGGAGCGCTGCGCGGAGCTGGGTTGCCCCGTGGCGGTTAACTCAGATGCGCATATCGCCACGGATATCGGCCGCTTTGACCTGTCGCTGATGCTGTTTGCCCTGCTGGATTTCCCCGAGGAGCTGATTGCCAACCGCAATGCCGCCTCGTTTAGGGAAGCGCTTGCCGCTGCGGGACTCTGATCGCAATCCAATCGCCCTTTGGACGCCTTGCTTGCAAAACGACCTGCGGTATCTGCAAAAAAGGCGTCCAAAGGGCGATGGGGCTTTTACACGTTGGCGTAAATCGCATCATGCAGGAACTGCGTGGCTCCGGCGCCGCATGCTCCGTCGTAGTAATCAACAAAACGCTGGTCGGCAAGATAGCCCTCAGCCATTCCGCGGTGGGATTGCGCCGAATACACGCCGTCGGGCCAGTGGGCCTGCAGCCAGCGGGCATGCATGCGGACAAGCTCCGCGGCCTCCGCGCTTGCAGGGTCGCCCGTCGCCATGGCCTTGCGCAGCTGCTCCTTGATGGCGCCCTCAAGCTCCATGATGTCCGTCCACTCTCCCTGGGTCATGCGCAGCAGCTTGGCATTGGCCGCGTCGATGGTCTTGTCTCCGTAGCGCGCGCGAGCCTCTGCGCCGTAGGTCTTCTCGTTGTTCGCAATTGCCTCGGCCTTGAGGCCCTCAAAGCGCTCCTGGTCAGTCATGGTGGCGTCCCCTTTCATGGTCGCAAGCGTCTTCTCGACGGTGGTGATGAGCGTCTCAAGGCGCGCATGTTCCTTGCGCAGTGCAGCGAGGTGCTGCTGCAGCGCGTTGATTGGGTCGTAGCCGTGCGCGTCGAGGAGCTCGCCAATGCTTTGCAGTTCAAGACCCATTTGTCGGTACAGCAGAATCTGCTGCAGGCGCTCCACATCGGCGGCAGAGTATGAGCGGTACCCGTTGTCGCGTCGCTGTGGTACCAGAAGGCCGATCTGGTCGTAATGGTGCAGCGTCCGCACGCTGACTCCACTCATGCTCGCCAACTGCTTGGGCGTATATCCCTGTTTCGCCATGCGCTCACCTCCCGCTTGCAAGGATAAACCCTAACGTAACGTCAGGGTCAACCAAAAACCCCGGGCCTTGTGGCCCGGGACTGCGTCTAGAAGTCGCGACGGGCGTAGGTGCGCTCAGCGATGAACATCGAGCTTACATAGAGCGCTGCAGAGACAAGAATGATTACCGCAAAGATCGGGACGGGCGAGCCAAGGGTGGCCTCCAGACGCTCCAGCGAGTCGATGAAACCGCGAGTCACCTCGCGCACAGGCCCGACATTGAACAGCAGGCACAGGATGAACGGCATCGAGAACGTGATGCGCGCCTTGGCGATACCTACCTTGAACACGTACGGCATGACAAGCGCCATGTATGCGAGGGCGATGACGGCGGATCCGTACGCTCCACCGATGGCCTCGAGCACGCCCGGAGCGGTAGGCGCAACGAAGATCGATAGACCGACGTTCACCAACACGCCGGCGGCGGTGCCAATAGCCGCGATAGCCATACCCGTCAGCGCCAGAAACGCATAGCGCTCGCGGACCACGAGGCGCGGCGTAACGGGCAGCGTCAAGCGCATCTGCTCCCAATCGCCTGCCTCATCGCTGCCGAAGAGGTTCAGCATCGCATAGAACACCATCATCGCAGTGAACATGGACCCCGCCATGACCCCCGCGCCTGTGGTGGCGCCCGCGCTGATCATGGCCACAATGGGGAAGATGATGATCAAACAAACCCACAGGTAGCGCACGAGCGTGTTGCGGATGCAGCACCAATCGGCATAGAAGAGGGCGCGCATCTACCTCACCTCACCCTTCACGAGAAGAACCATAACGTCGTCGATGGAAGCGGGATCGCAGACATAGTCTGGGTACGCGCGCGAGAAAGCAGTGCGGTCGGGCACCAGAAGGTCGTAGCTCAGGTCGTGGCGAAGCGCCGGCATATCGTGGGCGACGCGGCCAGCACGTACGGCCTGCAGCTCGGCGGTGCGCAGATGAGCTACGCCCATGGCGTCCACGTCATCGCGGCCACAGTTCAGGACAAGCTGGCCATCGTCAATAAACGCGAGGTAGTCGGCCAGGTTGCTAAGGTCGCTGGTGATGTGGCTCGAGATGAGGATGGATTTGTTGCCGCCTTCCATCCAGGTGCGGAGGAGATCAAGGACTTCCTCACGTACGATGGGATCAAGGCCCGCAGTGGGCTCGTCCATGATCAGCAGGCTTGCGCCAGTGGCAAGTACGCACGCAAGCTGCAACTTCATGCCCATGCCGCGTGACAGGTCGTGCACCCGCTTGCCCGCTGCGGAGGGCAGAAGCTCCATCGATGTGGCGAGACGCTCGAACTCCGCCCGGCTGAAGCGCGGAAACGCAAGCTCATAGGTGCGCGCCACATCGCGCACGGTCATGTTGACGGGGTATGAGGTAACGGCACTCACGAAACCGACCCGTTCCTTGAGGGAGGCAAGCGCCACATCGGTCAGCGTGGAAGTGTTCTGACCAAACAGCTCGATGTTGCCTCCGTCAAGGTGGATGGTGCCGAGAATACCCTTCATAAGGGTTGTCTTGCCAGCACCGTTCTGGCCGATAAGGCCAACGACGGAGTCGCGGGGTATGTCGAGGCTCACGGGTCCCAGACGGAAGCCATCGTAGTGCTTCTGAACGTCAACAACCCGCAGGTCGCACGGTGCGCCTTGAAGATCAAGGGACGGAAGTGACGCAAAAGCGGTGGTCATTTTTCCTCATCCTCCAGTTGCAGGTCAAGCATTTCGCGCAGCTCTTGCGCGGTGATGCCGGCCGTACGTGCGTCGGCTACGGCCTTGGCGAGCGACGCCTCCACCAGGCGCAGCCGCTCCTCGCGGAGCAGCTCCAGGTTGTCTCCGGCCACAAAGCAGCCTTTGCCAGGGACGGTGTGAATGAAGCCTTGCGTCTCCAGATCCTGATAGGCGCGCTTGGTGGTGATGGCGCTGATGCGCAGTTGCGTGGCGAGCGAGCGAATGGAGGGCAGTTGCTCTCCGGTGGCGAGCTCTCCCGTCATGATTGCTTCGCGGATTTGCGAGGCGATCTGCTCGTAGATGGGCTTGTCCGACGAATTCGATATCACGATTTCCATGGGTGGTACCTCCCGTACTTACTGTATATACCGTACATACACGGTTGTCAAGAGGAAAAGCGATCGTTGACGGGGATAGCCCCCGCTCGGTCAACATCAGCAGTCTTTGGGCTGATGTTGACCGAGCGGGGGCTATCCCCGTCAACGATCGCTACTGGTGTTGAGTCGCTATGCGATGGACCTCGCGGCGTCGTAGCCACCGGTCACGGCCTCCTGGATGCGGCCAACCTTGTCGGAATCGCCCGCAACAACCACGGGAACGCCAAGCTGGTCAGCCCACTCCGGGGCCGCCGTCGGCTTCATGCCCAGCGACAGCACCAGATGGTCGAAGCTCGCCTGCACCTGCTCGCCGTCGGCCTTCGCAAACGTCGCGACGTTGCCCTCAACGCTCAGCAGCCTGTGGCCCGGGTTGAGCGCGGTGTCGGTCTGGCCCAGACGGCTCATGATGTCGATCATGTTCTGGAAGAAGATGCCCGGGCCAATCTGATCAACCATCTCATACAGGTCGACGTGGCAGTTCTGCTCGGATGACAGCATCTCTGCGACCTCGATGCCCGTCATGCCGGAGCCAACCACCACCACGCGCTCACCAGTGAGCGGCGGCTCAGCCATGATGGCCTCGGGCGGCGTCAGCACGAGCTCACCGTCCAGGCCCGGAATGCTGCCTGGCTTGACCGGTGTGGAGCCTGCTGCCCAGATGACGGCCACTGGGTCCTCGGCCTTGATGAGCTCAGCCGTGGCCTCGACGCCGGTCCGAATCTCAACGGGCAGGTCGGCAAGAGCGGTCTCGTAGTAGCGGATGAGCCAATCAAGGCGCCACTTCTTGGGCGGCTTGGCGGCAAACACCAGCTGGCCACCGACCTCGTCAGCCTTCTCAAGAACCACCACGGTAAAGCCACGCAACCCCAGCACGCGAGCGGCCTCGAGGCCTGCCGGACCAGAGCCCACCACGACCACCTTGCGGCCGTCGCCGTCCTTCTCAAGCGGGGCGAGATCGCACTCGCGGCCAGCCTCGGGGTTGACGGAGCACACCATCGGGCTGAACGGGTCTTCGTGCGCGGCCATCAGGCTCTCGATGCAGCGCATGCAGCTGATGCACGGGCGGATGAGCTTGTCGGCACCCTCGCGCACCTTGTTGCCCCAGTCGGGGTCGGCAAAGAACTGGCGCGCGGAGCCCACCATGGCCACGCCGCCATCAATCAGGTCCATAGCCGTCTCGGGGTGGCGCACCACGGAGCATGCGATGACCGGGACGTTGACCGCGGCGGCGATGGTCTTGCCGTTGACGCTCTTCCAGCCCTCGTCGAAGCCCACGGGCTCCCATGCCCAGTTCATCGTCTCGTAGTTGCCGGCCGAGATGTCGATGGCGTCGGCGCCCCACTGCTCAAACAGCTTGCAGAACTCAACGGCCATGTCCAGCGTGATGCCGTCGTCAATGCCCACCATGCGCATGTACTCGTCGGCAGTCAGGCGCACGATGATGGGGAAGTCAGGGCTCGTGCGCTCACGGATGCCCTGGATGATGCGGCGGACGATCTCGGCGCGATTCTCAAGCGAGCCGCCAAACTCGTCATCGCGGTGGTTGGTGTACGGGCTGAGGAACTGGCAGAGCAGGTAGCCATGGGCGCAGTGCAGCTCGACGGCGTCAGCGCCCGACTTCCACACGCGCACGCCCGCGGTGATGAAGTCCTCGATGACGTCAAGCACCTCGTCGTGCTCAAGCGCGCGGGTCGGTGCCATGGTGAGCTTGCTGGGCTGTCCGGAGGGGCTCACAGTCATGCCGTCTACGCACAGCGGCGGAACGCCCTGACAGCCGGGGTGGTAGATCTCAACCGCAAACTTCGCGCCCGTTGCCTGAGTGGCCTGCGCCATCTTGGCAAAGCTCGGGATGGCCTCGTCGTTGTCAAGCACAAGGTTGCGCGCGTCGCCACGACCCGTCGTGCGGTTGACCGAGCAGACCTCGGTGATCACGAGGCCGCAGCCGCCTGCTCCGCGCGCCGCATAGAAGTCGCAGTCGCGCTGGGACGCATCTCCGTTGAGCTCGGCGTAGTAGTTGCCCATCGGCTCAAACACGAGGCGGTTGGGAACCACCATCTTGTTGATGGTGACGGGCTCAAACAGCTTCTCGAACATAGCCTCTCCTTACGACGGAATTGCCCAAACCCCCATTCCATCATGCGATGCTGGGGGAGAGGCGGCTATGCGTTTTCGGGAAGCGGCGAGTGCGGCCGTGCCCGTGTGCTAGAGCTCGATGGTGAGCTCCACGGGGCAGTGGTCGCTGCCAAACACCTCGTTGAGAATGGCGGCACCCGTCACGCGGTCGGCGATGGAATCACTCACCAAGAAGTAGTCGATACGCCAGCCCGCGTTGTTGGCACGCGCGCGGAAGCGGTAGCTCCACCAGCTGTAGGCGCCGGTCAGCTCGGGGAAGCGCGCACGGAACGTGTCGGTGAAGCCGGAGTCCAGAAGCTTGGTGAAGCTCTCGCGCTCCTCGTCGGAAAAGCCGGCGTTGCCGCGGTTGGGGCCAGGGTTCTTCAGGTCGATCTCCTCGTGTGCCACGTTAAAGTCTCCGCAGGTCACCACGGGCTTTGTGGCAGCAAGCTCGCCCAGGAACTCGCGATAGCGCTCGTCCCACACCAGACGCTCGTCAATGCGCGCCAGGCCGTCCTTCGCATTGGGCGTATACACGTTCACGAACCAGTACGTGGGGAACTCCAGTGCGCAGACGCGTCCCTCGTTGTCGGCGCACTCGCAGCCAATCTGGCGAATAACCTGCAGTGGCTCTTCCTTTGAGAAAACCGCCGTGCCCGAATAGCCCTTGCGGTCTGCATAGTTCCAGGTCTGCACGTAGCCGGGAAGGTCAAGCTTCAGCTGGCCCTCCTGCATCTTGGTCTCCTGGATGGCAAAAACGTCCGCGTCAAGCGTCTGGAAGATCTCGACAAAGCTGGGGTCCTTCTTCATGACGGCGCGAAGGCCATTGACGTTCCAAGAAATGAGCCGCAGCTCACGGGCGGTATCAGCCATGGCAGAGCCTTTCGTTAGGTAGCGAGCTTCCCCAGTATACCGTGTGCGGCTTGCAAAGGGAGGGCTGGCAAAGGGGGTAACCCCTCTTGCCAGCCAGGGGGGTTGCGGCTGGCAAGAGGGGTTACCCCCTTTGCCAGCCTCCCCCTTTGCAAGCCAGACGGCAGCGGGCACTTCTGCCTTACAGGCCTACGAACTCTAAGATGCGCGGCATCTCGCGAAGGCCCTGCTCATGACCAAGGTCATAGGCGCGTTCCAAGCGCTCGCGATCGATGGTGGTGTTCTTGATGGGCATCGTGTCAGGTCTGACCACCAACGCACGGCCCTCACGTTCAAGCTCGGCCACGTGGTCCAATGCCTCGTTGTAGCGCTCGGCGCGTGTGAGGAGGGCCTCAACCAGGTGCGGGTATTTGCCAAACGCACGCTTCACGCCCAAACGAACCGCAGGTGGGAAGGGCTTCTTGCGATATCCTGGCACGCGCGTAGCCACAAAGAGGAAGCGCTCGAACCCGTCGTGCTCAGCCATGGGCAGCGGAATGCCAGCGCCCTCTCCCAGGCCGCCATCCATCAGCACCACGCCGTCTATGGGCTCGGGAGGCATCGCGCCCGGCACTGTCGAGCTTGCGCGCACGCGCTTGATGGCCTCCCACATGTTAGGCATGTCTGCCTTGGTGAACGTGACGGTGCGTCCAGTGTCGCGCTCGAATGCCTGAATGCGGATGCGCGCGGGGTTGGCCACAAATGTCTCCCAGTCAAAGGGGGCAAAGTTGTCGGCTAGGCAACCCTCGTAGAGGTAGTCGGCGTTGAAGTAACCTTTGCCGCGCAGGAGCGTGCCCATGCCACCCACAGGCTCCCGGCCGTCAATGGCCATGAACGCGTCCTTCACGCGCACCTGGTCACGCGAGATGTAATCAAGGGCATGGCTCGCTCCGGCCGAGACACCACAGGCATAGTCAAACCACACCTCGTGCTCGAGCAGCGCGTTAGCGATGCCCGCGGTGTAGGCACCGCGGTATCCGCCGCCCTCAAAGACCAGGGCGCAGTCAAACACGTTGTTGGTCAGCGGCTCCATAGCCTCCTCCTCCGTATGCGGTGCCCATTCGTCTTGGCCCGTTGAGGGAATCCCCGTCAGGCGCAGGCCCAAACGGGTGCCCGTCAAACGAGCCTTAGCGCTACCATGTGAGCAGGCAGACCGCGTGGAAACGGAGGGCACATGGCACGTACGATCACCGATCCCACAGAGGCAGCGCAAGAGCTTGCGAGCCGCGTCAACAAGGCGGGCAGCGTCGTGTTCTTTGGCGGCGCGGGCGTCTCGACGGCAAGCGGAATCCCCGACTTCCGAAGCGAGGACGGGCTCTACCACCAGCACTTCGATTATCCTCCTGAGACCATGCTCAGCCATAGTTTTTACGTTTCGCATACAAAGGAGTTTTACAAGTTCTATCGCGAGCGCATGATCTGCCTGACAGCCAAGCCAAACCGCGCCCACTACAAGCTGGCCGAGCTTGAGGATGAGGGCAAGCTGATGGCTGTGGTGACGCAGAACATCGACGGCCTGCATCAAATGGCGGGCTCACGCCGCGTGCTGGAGCTCCATGGCTCGGTGCACCGCAACATCTGCCAGCGCTGCGGGGCCGTGCAGTCGGCCGAGTGGGTGCTTTCCACCACGGGCGTGCCTCGTTGTCCGGAGTGTGGCGGGCCCATCAAACCGGACGTGGTGCTCTATGAGGAGAGCCTCGACCAGGACGTGCTCCTTGCCTCCGCGCGTGCCATTGCCAGCTGTGATCTGCTGATTATTGGCGGAACGTCGCTCGTGGTCTATCCCGCAGCGGGGCTGGTTCGCTATTTCCAGGGCAATGACCTCGTCATTTGCAACCTGCAGCCAACGCCGCAGGATGGCGCGGCAGATTTGGTATGTGCCTGCGATATTGCCAAGGCCTTCGACTGGTAGGTCTTAGCTTGGGACAAAGGAATACTCCCCTTTGTCCCATTTGAGGTATACATAGATAGTGGCATCTACGGTCTGACATGGGGGTAGCTTCATGGTCTCGCGAGTAAAAAGAATCCTAAGCCTTGTTCTGACGCTCGCGCTGGTTTTGCCAGCTCTTTCGCCTGTTGTTGCCTGGGCGGCAGAAACAGAGGTCGAGGTGGAGAACCACACGATCTCTCAAGGCCAAAAGGAGGTGAGCGGCCTTACCATCGACGAGGTTGATGAGCCAAAGGCTGGAGAGCCGCTCGATGACAAGGCCGTTGTCCGCACGGCTGAGGAAGACACATGGGAGATTCCCGTCCTCTGGGTTAGCGACGATCTGGAGCTTTCTACGCAGGCTGAGGAGGGGTCAACCTATCTGCCCGCCCTGGCCTTCTTTGTTCCGCAGGACTACGCCTTGGCAGGCGATAACGTTACGGTTACCCTCTCGGAGTCTCTCACCAAGCTATTTGCCGGCAAGGAAGTCATCTCGGTCTACGATGCCGAAACGGGAATCACCTACATCCTCCCGGCGTCACTGCGGTACTTCTTTGTTGCTTCTCAGGATCAGAATTCGGCTGGGGAAGCGACGTACGAGGCTAGCGCTGCGGAAGAAGCGAACACTGGTGATACACGCAGCCTGATTGACATCTACTGCGCACAGACGGCGCGCGACGCCCTGTCAGACGATGACTTGGAATACCTGCTTGATCTGGTGCTCACAAAGCTCCAGCCACAGGCGGTGGAGCTCCTGCTGGAGAAGTTCCCGGCCTTCCGTGAGGCCGCAGACCAAGGCCAGATTGGTAGGGAAATCGGGCTGTATATCTATTACGAGAAGGGTGACGACGACGGAAAGCCGGAGCACCAGATTGACGCGCCCAACGCGCTGGCTTACGTCTTCGCAGATGCCTTCAAGGACGGAGACGATGTCAAGTATGGCTACATGATTGCCATCGACGTCGAGAGCCTCCTGCAGAAGGATGAGGACGGAAACCCAGTTAGGGATCCTGCTACCGGTAAGTACGTGCTGCTTCGTGACGGCGACGCCATGCGCACGTTCGAGAACACTATGGTCCACGAGCTCTTCCATGCGCTCATGGATGACTACAACCGCACGGGCATGGTTGGTGCGTTCGATATCCGTAACGCGGTCACGAATGATGACGGTACGTTCCCGACCCAAGAGCTAGAGGACCTCTACAACAAGATTCACTACCCGCGCTGGTTCATAGAGGGAACGGCTTCCAGCGTAGAGAATGACTATACGTTCCGACATGACATCTTCCAGCTGCTCCGCGCTGATCCCTCCCTTGAGGGTGGCTATGACAATGAGAGCGGCGCATTTGGGCGCAGGCTGCTCGCAAACTATGTGAGCGGAACCTATGACGGGAAAGATGCCTACTTCGACCTTTGCTTTGCCGGGGACCGTGACGCGGATGGCAATGAGGTCGACGGAGACAACAGCCGTTACGTCTCTGGATACCTTGCCGTGCTGTATCTCGGCGAGCTTGCAGCCCGCCAGACGCAGGGGTCGTCGGTATCTACGGACAACGACAGGCTGTATATCTCAAGCGAAACGATTCGCATGGGGCTCAATGACATTCTCGAGCGCATGCACAACGGTGAGACGCTCGACGAGGTGATCAACAGCATTTCACCCACGGATGAGAATGGTAAGAAGCTCTACACCAACACAGATGAGTTTGAGGACAAGTTCATCAAGGGCGTGGGTCTCGAAAAGGAGGGTGAAGGAACCATCTACCTTGGGGATCTTGGCGATTCCGCGTCCTATGCCTTCGTGTCGACGTTCCTCGACTACATGCTCGAGCTTGAGAGGCAGGAGGGGCGGCAGTACGTGCCCACGGGCTCGATTCTGTTCGACTTCGAGGAGGACTACAACACGCCGCTGGACAACGAGAAGGAAAGCACGTCCGACTTGCTTCATATTGTGGAGTCCAACGAGCTTGTGGAATCAACCGTGCCAAACGAGGTCGCGCTTGCTGGCGGAGGCAAGTCCGAAGGCCAAGAGCCAATGATGACGAGAGACGACCTTGATGAGGCCGTGGGGTATGTCGCGGCTGCAGAAGAATGCCAAACGACCGCCGATGCTGAGGCTAGCGGCGAAGCTGAAACCGTTGTGGAAGAGGCCGTACAGGAGGATACCTACTCTGCTGTGGTGGACACCGAGCAAGGTTATGAAGCCCAGCCGACAGCCGAAGACGTGGTGCAGGACGAGGCCGTGGCTGAGGTCGAAGCCATGCCCAACGCCGCAGGCGAGCTGGAGGTTCTTGACGACGCGGCATAGGTGCGACGTGGCCTTACGTGCGCTGCGCTCGCCGAGCATGTGGCGTTACGGTAGGGGTGGGTAGTTCTCGCTACAATATACGGATGCACAAATCCGCTGAGACGAGCGGGGGCACGTGCCCCAGGAAGGTCGGACCCATGCTTCGAGAGGACTATGCAACCTGGCAATGCGGTGAACACGAAATCTCGCTTTCGCGTCCACGCATCATGGGCATCCTCAACGTAACGCCCGACTCCTTCTCTGACGGCGGGGAGAACCTCGACGTCAAGGCAGCTGTTGCGCGTGCCATGCAGATGCTTGACGACGGCGCTGACATCATTGACGTGGGTGGCGAGTCTACGCGCCCCGGCCATACGCCCATTACTGCCGAGGAGGAAGCCGCGCGCGTGGTGCCCGTGGTAGACGCCATCCTCGAGGCGGCCCCAACGGCTATCGTCTCGGTGGACACGCGTCACGCCTCGGTGGCCCAGACCTGCCTTGAGCTCGGCGCCTCCATCATCAATGACGTCACCGGCTTCACAGATCCCGCCATGCAGGCCGTCGCGCTCGAGAGCGAATGCGGCTGCGTCATCATGCACTGGAACCAGCCCGAGGCGCGGTCGGCCACCACTCGTCGCTCCGTTCAGCTGGATTCCATCAAGCCGGCTCGTGCGGTCCAGAGCTCACGTCGCTTCACCCTGCCTGAAGAGGCGCCCATCATGCGAGACATCATGGGCTTCTTGGGTGACCAGGCGCGCATGCTCATGCGGGCGGGCGTTGCGCACAATCGTATCTGCGTGGATCCCGGCGCCGGCTTCAACAAAGAGACCGACGTGGACGTCGTGGTGCAGCGCGCGACGCGCAAGCTCGTGTCAATGGGGTACCCGGTGCTGACGGCGGTCTCGCGCAAGCGCTTCTTGGGTGCCATCACCGGCGAGAAGAA
The DNA here is from genome assembly GCA_900314645.1 of uncultured Actinomycetes bacterium. Classification (GTDB taxonomy): domain Bacteria; phylum Actinomycetota; class Coriobacteriia; order Coriobacteriales; family Atopobiaceae; genus UBA1367. Next base: position 29,993 of record OMWB01000026.1, on the reverse strand, counting down.
TCCGGTCGCGCGCGACGCGGCAACCATGGGCGTATGCCTCTCGGCCATCGAGAGCGGTGCGCGCATCTTGCGCGTCCATGATGTGAAGGGCATGGCCGATTTCATCAACGCGTACTGGGCGATGTCAAAGAAAGACCAGCGTCAGGCGTTCGTTGCTATTGGCTCTAACCTGGGCGACCGCGTGGCAAACCTTTCGGAGGCCGTGCGTCTGATTGACAAGATTCCGCTGACATGCGTGGTAGGCACGAGCTACGCCTACGAGACAGAGCCGGCTTACGGCATCCCAACGCCAGTTGCGAACGCGATGGTGGAGATTCGTACGGAGCTGCATCCGACCGTGTTGCTGCAGGCCCTGCTTGGCGTGCAGGAGCAGATGGGCCGCAAGCGCGACGAGACTCGCGACATCAAGAAGGCCGGAAACGAGTCACGCATCATTGATTGCGACTTGTGCTGGGTCGAGGGCGAGCGCCATGCGGGCCGCCTGCTGACGCTGCCGCACCCCCGCCTGGGCGAGCGCGACTTCGTGCTGGTGCCGATGGAGGACCTCATGCATGATCCGGTGCGCTTCTTCACGCACGCGGGCGTGACCGTGCTTCCGCCCGAGGCGCGCGTTGGCCACGTAACTGCAGAGCTGGCCCCTTGGACTGGGAATAGTCGTGACCTGCGACAACGTAGTGGCGGCTGTGACGCTGCGGCCCGCTGTGCCGATGGGCGCGTATCACGGGCTGGGTGTCCCAGGGGGCTATCTTCGACGACGGCCCTACTGGCGCGTGCGTGCAGCGTGCTTCTCCACGGCGTGGTGCCAAATCTGGTAAATGCCGCGAATGGTCAGGTCTGGGTCAACGATGTCGAAGAGGTTTGTAGCCTGGGCGATGGTCGAGGCATAGCCGCCTGTGCCCACGACGATGGCACGCGGTACATCCTCGCCCTCGGCGGCAAGCTCCTCCTGGATGCGGCGCACCAAGCCCTCGGCTTGCGCCGCAGCGCCAATCACCACGCCAGACTGCACGGCGGTCTCGGTGGAGTCGCCCAGGGCGTGGGGCGGGATGACCAGAGGCACGCTCGAAAGCTTGGCCGCACGGTCAAAGAGCGCCTGTGCCGAGAGCAAGAGGCCAGGCATGATGGCGCCGCCGCGGAAAGCGCCACTGGCGTCCACCACGTCGATGTTGGTGGCAGTACCAAAGTCCACCACAATCACAGGCGATCCGTAGCTCGTGCGGGCAGAGATGGCGTTAGCGATGCGGTCGGCGCCAACCTCATGTGGGTTGGGCAGGTTGATGGCAATGCCGCAGTCGCGCGTGGCGTCAATCATGAGCGGCTCGCTACCGATGACCTGGCGAAGCATCCTCTGCCAGGACTGCGAGAGGATGGGGACGACGCCCGCGACGGCAACGTCGGTGACGTCGGAGAGGGACAGCCCAAACATCTGGAAGTAGCCATAGAGGCGTTCGTGCAGCTGGTCGGACGTGTCGGTGCGCACTGTGGCCATACGCCACTGTCGCAGGCAGATGCCCTCATCATTGAAGAGGCCAAGCGTCGTCTGCGTGTTGCCGATGTCGACAGAAAGGAACATGCTACCCCCTTGCTCATGAATGTGCTGCCTCTAGGATACCTCAGCGGTGGCCATTCCCCATTGGGGCCTGTCCCTAATGGGGAGGCCGCATGGGGGAGGGAACCAAAAAAGAATTTCCTCTAGCACAGTACCTCGGGTTTTGCTACACTTGCAAAGCTTGACTGTCTCGATAGCTGTCCTGCAACATCGGTCGAGACGCACGTTGCCCGCCCTGGTCGGAAACCAGGGCACGAAAGAAGGAGTCCCAACATGAAGCCAAACATCCATCCTAACTACGTGGAGTGCAGCGTTCGTTGCAGCTGCGGCAACACGTGGACGACCCGCTCCACCAAGAAGGAGATGCGCGTCGACCTCTGCGACAAGTGCCACCCGTTCTACACCGGCACCCAGAAGCTCGTTGACACCGGCGGACGCGTCCAGCGCTTTGCCGACAAGTTCGGTGGCGCCGCTGCTGCCCAGCTTGCCAAGGCTCAGGCCGCCAAGCAGGCCAAGGCTCAGAAGGCCGCCGAGGCTGCCGCTGCCAAGAAGGCCGCTGCCGAGGCTAAGGCTGCCGCCAAGGCCAAGCGCGCTGCTGAGTACGAGAAGAAGGCCGCTGCCGACGCCGCCAAGGCTACCGCCGAGGCCGCTGCCGACGCCGAGGTTGCCGCCGCTACCGTCGAGGCCGCTGAGTAAGCACTTCGTGTAACGCACCACAAAAGGAGGGCCGGTTCCCTTGGGAGCCGGCCCTCCTTCCCTAGATGCGAATGTTGACGGGATCGGGCCCCTCCCGGTCAACATCAGCAAGAATAAAAGGCTGATGTTGACTGGGAGGGGCCCGATCCCGTCAACATTCGCTACTGGGAGACGTGCTTACACCAGCTCGAAGCCTGTGCCCTTGCCGCCCGCTTCGGCGCCACGCTCGTACTGCTCACGCATTTGTACAGCTCGCGCCACGCGGACGCGCGCCTCAGCCTCGGTCTCGTGGCGGTACGTGCAATTGGCCTCGGCCACCACAGACTGTGCAGCTTTGGCGTGCAGCGCGGCATCCTTCAGGTCGCTGTACTGGCCAGCAGCCTTTGCCTGGTTAATGACCTCATCCATCTGGCCTGCGGGGATGCCCAGCAGGTGCCCAAACTCCTCCTCAGAGACCGTGAGCTTCTTCTCGCGTGCGTATGCGTCGAGCGCGGCCTCCTGTTCGGCTGCCATCTTGGCCTGGTGGTCATACATGAGCTCGATCTCGGCGCGTGTGGCGCCGGAACGCATTAGGAATTGATCAACGGTCATGCCCTCGGAAGCAAGCTGCTGCTCGAAGCTCATCTGTACGCCCTGACGATACCGCGCAAGATGGGCGGCTGGAATGGCCTGCTGCAGGCGCTTGGCAAGCTGGCCAACCGCGCTTTCAACCTTCTGTTGCTCGGCGAACCGTGCGTTCATGTCGGCAACCTGCGAGCGAATGACTTGGCGCAGCGTTTCCGCGTCAGAGATGCCCTGGAAGTGCTCGGCAAGCCATGCGCTGTCGGCAAGGTTCTCGCGGGTCGCGCCCATCTGCCTGAGCACGCCGTCAAGGGCCAAATCAACGTCCTCCTCGGTGGTGAAGGGAACATTGACCGTGATGGTGACAGGGTCGTACGAGCTGAGGGTGTAGTGGGCCTTGTCGCCCAGCATCAGGGGTTGGGGCTTCTCAAATTCAATTGCCATAAGGCGCTCCTTGGGTCGGATTGCGTAACGGTGGAGTTTGTACCCCAAATGGGAGCGCCCTTGCACGCCAGGCGCTGAGCTATTCGCGCGTCAACACAAAGGTATCGGAGAAGGTCGCCTCGGTGTCGTAGGCAAAGATGAACCACGATGCCTCGTAGGCGTGGGTGGTGGTGAGCACGGCCCGCGCCGCCGACGGGTCGTCCTGCGTACCAAAGAGCAGACTCAGCTCTACGGCGCCCGAGGCGTCTTGGGGCGTCGTGCACGTAAAGGAGATGCCACTGCCCTCGCGCAACATCGTGCCAGAGAAGGGGACGCCAGAAAGCTCGGTATCGCCTTCGGAGGCATCCGTGTCCTCAGGGACTTCGCCATGGTAGTGGACGATGCCCGATAACGTACCCGTGATCTTGTCATTTGAGACGGACGTGACAACGATGCGCAGGTCAGAAGCCTTCGCACCGAAGCATTTGCCTTTGCTGGAGGTCTGTTCGCGGAACGTGCCCGTCCAGGTGCCCATCAAGGGCGAGAGCGTGATGTCCTTTGCGTTGTCGCTTGCGGTGGCGGCGGTCAGCTCCCACAGACCGTTGCTAGGTCGGAAGGCAAAGGTGGCTTGCACATCGCACTCGTAGGCCGTGAAGGTCGCAGAGCGCGCAAGGTGCAGCGACATGACCTCGGTCTGCGTCTCGGCATCAAAGGAGTCGCTCGTAATCGTGGCCTGCGCGTCGGCATACAGGGAGGGAAGCGCCGTGCCATTCTGCTCTTCCGAGAAAGACGTCTCGGCACGCTGCAGGATGCCGCTCATGCTCGACAGCACCTTGTCGGTCTCCAAGCCGGTGACGGCACGATACGATGCTCCGCCAACGGCCTCGGCGCCCGTGCACGTCCATGTGCCATCCTTGCGCTCGTACGTAAGCTGAGCCTCCCGCAGGGCCTCAACCGCGCCGTTCGAGAACGTGGCAATGCCGCTGACCAGGCATTCGTTGGGCTGCGCGGCCTGCTTTCGACGATTGGTCACCTCAAGGTTCCGCAGCACGAGCGGCTCGTCCGAGCCGTACGCCCCACCGCTGTAGTCGGGCGCGGAGAGCATGGTCTGCGCGTCCTTCATGAAAGAGGCCTGGTCAGGCATGTCGGCAAGTCTTCCCACAAGCAGGGCGATGCCCAGAATGGCCGCCACGCCCAAGGCCATAACGGCGGCAAGGGCAAACCGATGTGTGACGACAAAGGTGCGCAGCTGCCCAAAGCGGCTCCGCGCATAGCTTCCCGCCGCGGCGGCAACGTCGTGCAGGCTCGCGGGGTCGGTGTCGACCGCGGGGGCCTCGTCCGCAGCGGGCATGTTCTCTGTTGGCGCAAGAGCCGACTGCGTGGGCTCGTCGGCCTCGTGAATCTCGGTTGTCGGGGTCTGCTCGTCGTCCATGGGGACCTCCCTTGTGTGGGCACCCCTAGTTTCTCACATCGGCGACCGAAGCGTAACGCCTTGAGAAACCTGCGCAAACAGTATGTAAGGATGTATGAAATCCATTCATAGGTGGTATTCTTAAAAGGTTGAACGTAAAGGCCGCGCCGTGCGCGGCAATCCCATAAGGAGCGACCATGCGAGACAAGCTAGAGAAGCTGCTCGAAGCCTATGCCGAGCTCGAGCGCAAGATGGTGGACCCCGCCATCGTGTCTGATCCCAAGGAGTACGCGCGCATCGCCAAGGAGCACGCAAACCAGGCCGAGCTCGTGGCCAAGGCGCGCGAGTACCTCGCCGCGCTTGACGACATTGATGTTGCCAAGGAGATGCTGCGCGAGACCTCTGATCCGGACGAGAAGGAGATGCTGCAGGAGGACCTGTCCTCCAACGAGGCGAAGCTCCCGATGCTCGAGGACGAGATCAAGGTCATGCTCATCCCCGGTGACCCCAATGACGAAAAGGACACCATCGTCGAGATCCGTGGCGCGGCCGGTGGCGACGAGGCGGCCATCTTTGCAGGCGACCTCTTCAAGATGTATGAGCGCTTTGCCGCGAGCCGCGGCTGGAAGATCGAGGTCTTCTCGTCGAGCCCCTCGGACGCCGGCGGCTTCAAGACCATCGAGTTCAAGGTCACGGGCGACAAGGTCTTCTCTGTGATGAAGTATGAGGGCGGCGTGCATCGCGTTCAGCGCGTGCCCGTTACCGAGAGCCAGGGGCGCATCCAGACCTCAACGGCCACCGTGGTCGTCATGCCCGAGGCCGACGACATCGACATCCAGATTGCGCAGGAGGACCTGCGCATCGACACCTACTGCGCGTCGGGTCCCGGTGGCCAGGGTGTTAACACTACCTACTCTGCCGTGCGCATCACGCACCTGCCGACCAACACCGTGGTGCAGTCGCAGGACCAGCGCTCCCAGATTCAGAACCGCGAGGTCTGCATGCAGATGCTGCGTGCCCGTCTGTATGAGATGGAGCTCGAGAAGCAGCAGGCGGAGCTTGGCGCCGAGCGCATGGGCCAGATTGGCCGCGGTGACCGCGCCGAGAAGATCCGCACCTACAACCAGCCGCAGGACCGCGTGACCGACCACCGCATCGGCTTCAACGCCACCTACAATGGCGTGCTGCTGGGCGACAAGCTGGTCACGGTCATTGACGCGCTTGCGGCCGCGGAGCGTGCCGAGAAGCTCGCCCAAGCCGTGTAAGGTGGGACGCAGGGGATACTCCCCTTTGTCCCATATATGGGACAAAGGGGAGTATCCCCTGCGTCCCACTATAAGGGACCGTTCCCTTTGTTTGAATCCATGTTGCGAGAGGATATCCATGCCGGAGACGTGGACCATCAAGCGCGTCCTTGACTGGACGGTGGGCTATCTGGGGCGCAAGGGTGACGAACGCCCGCGTCTCTCTGCCGAATGGCTGCTCTCGGCCGTGACGGGGCTGTCGCGCGTGGAGCTGTACACCAACTTCGAACGCCCGCTTTCGCCCGAGGAGCTCGCGCGCATGCACGTGGCAGTTGAGCGGCGCGGCAAGGGCGAACCCCTGCAGTACGTGACGGGCGAGATGCCCTTCAGGCACATCATCCTGCGGTGCGAGGAGGGCGTGCTCATACCGCGTCCTGAGACCGAGGTGCTGGTGGATGCCGCGCTTGAGGGCGTGGATGCCGCGCTGGCGGCAGGCGTCGCCTACGACGACGTGCGGGTGCGTACGGCGGCGCGCACGGGCGAGCGCAGGGCCGCGCAGGAGGCCCGCATCGCAGAGCTGCAGGAGGCTATCCGCTCCTCTGCGGACGAGTTGCCCGATGAGCGCAAGATCGACGAGCTCATGCGTGCCGTGGCAGAGCTTGAGGCCATGGGCACCACCACACCGAAGGGCGTGCGCGTGCTCGACCTCTGCACGGGTACGGGCTGTATCGCGCTCTCCATGGCGGGCGAGCGCCCGGGAACGCATGTGGTGGCCACCGACCTTTCTCCCAAGGCCGTCTCGGTGGCGCTGGCCAACCGCGACCGTCTGGGCCTCGCCGATGCGGTGGACGTGTACGAGTGCGACTTGGCTGCCGCGGTCCCCGCAGAGCTTCTGGGCACGTTCTCCGTGCTGGTTTCGAACCCGCCCTATATCCCCAGCGCCGTGGTGCCCACGCTTCCCGCCGAAGTCGCAGGCTATGAGCCGCATCTCGCGCTGGACGGAGGCGCGGATGGGCTTGACCTGTTCCGTCGCATCCTCGCCATGGCGCCGAAGGCGCTTGCGCCCAAGGGGTGGCTTTGCGTGGAGCTCTTTGAGGAAAACGTGCATGCCGCGGCGGATCTGTGCCGTGCCCAAGGAGGTTGGGCGCGCGTCGAGGTGCGCGAGGACCTTACGCATCGTCCGCGCGTGCTCGTTGCGGTGAGAGGGGAGTAGGCCATGGGAAAGGTGCTGCGCGTTAACCAGCAGAACCCGTCCAAAGAGGTGCTCGCCGAGGCCAGTTACGTACTCTCGGCAGGAGGCGTGCTCGTCATGCCCACAGACTCGGTCTACGGCATCGGGTGCGCGGCGACGCCAGACAACCCTGCTCACCAGCGCATCTTTGAGATCAAGCGCCGCAGCCTCTCTCAGACGTTGCCGTGGCTCGTGGCGGACTTTGATGATCTCGACCGCTACGCGACGGCAATCCCTAAAGAAGCGCTCGAGCTGGTCACACTCTATTGGCCTGGCGCCCTTACGGTGGTGGTGCGCGCCTCAGATGCCGTGCCGCCCCAGTACCGCGGTGCAGACGGCACCATTGCACTGCGCATGCCCGACTCAAACCTCGTGCGCGAGCTGGCGCGCCGTGTTGGCGCACCCCTCGCCACTACGAGCGCCAATACGCACGGCGAGGCGGCGGCGACGTCAGGCCTCGACGTTGAGGAGCGCATCGTGGCCGAGGCGGACCTCACGCTAGACGGCGGACCTGCCCCACTTGCGATAGCAAGTACCATCGTCAGCTTTGTCGGTGAACGGCCGCAGGTTTTGCGTGAAGGGGCCATTCCTGCACACCGAATCATCAAAATTGTCGGTGAATAGGTTCCCAACTGGTTAACGGCATGTCTCAATTCTCGCGTTGCGGCTCCTTTACGCTACGCTATTCCGGCGATAAAAAGCGCCGGCGTTCGTAGCGCCTGGCGGCACGAAAGGATACGACATGCAGCTTTCGCATCTCGCCCAATCCGATCCTGAGATCTTTGCGGCCATTAACGACGAGCTCGGACGCCAGCGCGCCTCAATCGAGCTCATCGCCTCAGAGAACTTTGTCAGCCTGGCCGTCATGGAGGCCGTTGGCTCCGTTCTTACCAACAAGTACGCCGAGGGTCTGCCCGGCAAGCGCTATTACGGCGGCTGCTGGGCCGTTGACGCCATCGAGGAACTTGCGCGCGAGCGTGCCAAGAAGCTCTTTGGCTGCGCCTTTGCCAACGTGCAGCCGCACTCTGGTGCGCAGGCAAACTACGCTGCCGAGTTCGCGTTTGCCAAGCCGGGTGACGTGGTGATGGGCATGGACCTCTCCAACGGCGGTCATCTCACCCATGGCTCTCCCGCCAACTATTCGGGCAAGCTCTTCAACATGATTGCCTACGGCCTCGACCCGGAGACCGAGCGCATCGACTACGACGACGTTGCCGCCAAGGCGGAGAAGTACAAGCCCACGCTCATCATTGCGGGTGCCTCCGCCTATCCGCGCATCATCGACTTTGAGCGCTTCGCGCAGATCGCGCACGACAACGGCGCCAAGCTCATGGTCGACATGGCCCACATTGCCGGCCTGGTGGCTACCGGCGCGCATCCCAGCCCGCTGCCCTATGCCGACGTGGTCACCACCACCACGCACAAGACCCTGCGCGGCACGCGCGGCGGCCTCATCCTGTGGAATGACGAGGCGTATACCAAGGCGCTCAACTCCGCCGTGTTCCCGGGCAGCCAGGGTGGCCCGCTTGAGCATGTTGTCGCTGGCAAGGCCGTTGCCTTTGGCGAGGCGCTGCAGCCGGCGTTTGCCGACTACATCAACCAGGTGTGCATCAACGCAAAGGCGCTGGGCCGCGGCATGGAGTCCAAGGGCCTGCGCATGGTGACCGGTGGCACCGACAACCACCTGCTGCTCGTTGACCTTACCACCGTGTCGAGCGGAGAGGTCACCGGCAAGCAGGCCGAGCACGCCCTTGAGGAAGTCGGCATCACCGTCAACAAGAACACCATCCCCGGCGAGAAGCGCAGCCACTACGTGACGAGCGGCATTCGCGTGGGTTCTGCAGCCATGACCACTCGCGGCTACAACGAGGCCGAGGCTGAGCGTATCGGCGAGCTCATTGGCGAGGTCGTGTCCAACTTGGGCAACGAGGCGGTGCTCGCCGCCGTAAAGGCCGAGGTTACCGAGCTCCTCAACGCGCATCCGCTCTACGCAGAGCTCGCCTAACAGGCATCCATCCTCGTAATGTGCTCCCCGTCTGGCGCATGCTGGGCGGGGAGTTTTCTATCCATAGCTTGTCAGCGTCTGCCGAATTGTTGTGACATATCGTGACACGCTCTGCCATCGTTACATAAATAGTCACTCATTTATGTAGGCCATGTACGGCGATTGCGAGCACTCATGAGCGATGAGCCCAAGACACCGGTTGAGGAGCAGCCAAAGGCGGACAAAAAGCCGTCTGCCACGCCGTACCTCGACGGGCTCGACGAGTCGGTGATTGCAGCTGCAGACAATTATGTTCAGGAAAAGTACCTCGACACGCCAGCTCAGCAGACCGCCATCCAGCGCATGCGCGACCGCGCGTTGCACATCTACCATGACTACCGCAATGACGCGTGGTTCCGCGCGGAGGCATCGGTGCGCCTGGCGGTGACTATCAACATCTTCTTCTCGTGCTACCAGCTTTTCCAAGCGTTCAGGTTCAACTCCATCTGGTTTGCCGCGCTGGGCATCTACTCGGTGATGGTCACCACCACGCGCGTCATCATCCTGCGCTATATGCGCCCTGACGCACAGGATGGCCGCGAGGAGCTCGAGCGTTACCGAAGCTGTGGCTATCTCATGCTGATGCTTACCTTCGCAGTTGGCCTGCTTGCCTTGGTGGTCAACCTGTCAGGCGAGCACCCTGTCTATCCTGGTTCGATGATCTACGTCGTGGCCTGTTTCACGGCCTACACCGTCTACACGAGCCTTTCTAACCTCATCACCTATCGCAAGCTCGAGAGCCCACTTATCTCAGCGAGCAAGTCGGTGGCCATGTCGTGCGCCATGGTGTCGCTCTTCTCGCTGCAGGCCGCCGCGCTGGCGTTCTTCTGCACCGACGACCTTGTGTGGATCCGTTCGCGCGCCAACCTCGTCTCGGCCGTCGTCATCTGCGCCATCATCCTCACGTTTGCCTTGCACATCATCATCCGTGCGAGCCGCGCCCTCGCCGGCAAGGAAGACCTCTCGCTGGTTGCCGCTGCCGCCATCATCGAGCAGAACAAAGACAACCAGCTCGAGATGCTTCTCTATAACGTCGAGACGCAACGCCAGCTTGACTACTGGAAGCACAAAGACAAGGTTGAGTGGCACACGCGGGGCGGTGCCCGAGAGCGCTACGACGAAGAAACGCGCATCCGCCTCAAGGAGCGCGAGAATCGCAAGAAGGCGCGGAAGAAGAAAAAGAAGTAGGCCCATCGCCCTTTGGAGGCCCCTTTTGCAAAAAGCGCAGGTCGTTTTGCAACCAAGGCGTCCAAAGGGCGACTGAAGCTGCAGAATCCTTTGAGGAGCGGGCGCGAGGGCGCCTGAAGGCCCTTCATGACGCTACAATCGGTAAAGCACTGATGGCTTTATGAAGGGAGCGCCCATGGCAGCTCAAAATGACTTTGATTCCGACCGCCTTATCGTCGTTGACCACCCTCTGGTACAGCACAAGCTGCACATTCTGCGCGATAAGGAGACCTCCACGAAGGACTTCCGCGAGCTCGTGACTGAGCTGGCCATCTTCGAGGGCTATGAGGCCCTGCGCGACCTGCCGCTTGAGGACGTCACGGTGGAGACCCCGCTTGAGACCATGACGGGCAAGCGCATCGCTGGCAAGAAGCTGGCCATCATCCCCATTCTGCGTGCTGGCCTGGGTATGGTTGACGGCATCCTGACGCTGGTTCCCACGGCGCGCGTCGGCCACGTGGGCATGTACCGCGACCCCGAGACCCACGAGCCCGTGCAGTACTATTGCAAGTTCCCGGCGGACGTCGAGAACCGCACCTGCCTGGTGGTAGACCCGATGCTGGCTACCGGTGGCTCCCTGACGGCGTGCATCAAGTTCCTGCGTGACGCGGGCGTCAAGGACATCCGTTGCCTTACGCTGGTGAGCTGCCCTGAGGGCGTCAAGACCGTGCTCGACTTTGACCCCGACGTGCTCCTCTACACCTGCGTGGTTGACCGCCAGCTGAACGAGAACGCCTACATCCTTCCCGGCCTGGGCGACGCGGGCGACCGCATCTACGGCACCAAGTAACGCCGAGGCGTTGGAAACACTGCTTGCCATAGGGGGCGGCGCGGTTTGCGGCTTGGTCGCGGCTGCGCCGCTCTTTTTTCAGCTGCGCTCGGGCTCGGATGACCTCGGCCGCGGTTTTGGAGCGGTCATCGTCGCGTTTCTCGTGATTCAGGTGGCCCTGTTTGTGGTGCACGCGCTGGTCCCCGCCGTGCTTGCGCCCTTTGGCGTTGCCGCCACGTTTGCGTTTCTCGCCGTAACCGTTGCTGCCGTACTGCACCGCTAGGACCTGGCCTTCGGTGCGTCCCGGGGGCTACTCCTCTGCAAGCGAGTTGGTGATGTAGCTCACCAGAAGCTCGACAAACACGTCAAAGAGCACGGGTGAGACGGAGCACGTCTCGGGGTCAGGCGGCAGGAACGGCAGCACCACCGTGCGATCGACCACGTCCGCATAGGCATGCGAGGCGTTTGTGGTGACCAGCAGGATGCGGCCATTTGCCGCAGAGGCAGGCTCCATCACCTCTGCCTGCGCCGAGTTTGAGAACACGATGAGCAGGTCGTTCTCGCTCATGTGGTCGGCGTATTCCTTCAGCATATCAAGCGGGCAGACATGGACAAAGACGCCCGCTTTGCGGGCCAAGCTCTGAAGCAGCAGGCCGGGGTGCGCGCTCTTGCCAATGCCCGTCACAAAGATGCGGTCAAACCCCCGCACATAGTGCGCGAGTTCTTGCAGGTACGGCCCCGTCAGCACACGCTCGGAAGCGGTCAGAAGCCGCTCAAGTCGCTCGAAGTAGAAGAGGCGGTTGGGGTCTTCCGAGACCTGCTGCTGCGCCAGCCACGTGGTCATGTCCGAGCGAAAGTCCTGGTAGCGGGCATAACCAATGGTCTTGACGAAGCGACTCAGCGCGGATTGCGACACGCCACAGGCCTCCGCGAGCTTGGTGGTGGACTGGTAGGTCACCTGGTCCGGGTTGGCCATGATGGCCTCGTAGATCTGCTGGTCATTCTTCGTAAACTCGGCCTTGTGCTGCGTCATTGCCTGAATCGGGTCCATTCCGGCTCCTCCCTCGACGACGCTATGATAGAGCATGGAATGACAAAACAAATATTCAATACAAAGAAAATAGCCAAATTGACTATTTACAAACGCTTGTGGAGTGAACAGTATATGTATTAAGCGGACGGACATGAATGAAACCGTCACAACACAGGAAAGAAGGGAACCATGGCGGTCAACTACGATACGACAACTGACCAGATCATCAGCTTGGTCGGCGGTAAGGACAACATCAAGAACGTGACACATTGAGTCACGCGTCTGCGTTTCACCCTCAAGGACGATGCCAAGGCCGACGCCGACGCCATCGCCAAGCTTGACGGAGTCATCAAGGTGCTGCGTGCAGGCGGCCAGTTCCAGGTGGTCATCGGCACGCGCGTTGAGGAGGCCTACGACCTCGTTGTTGCCAAGACGGGCCTGGCGGGCGGCGTGGTGGACGACCCCGACGCGGCGGCCGAGGACGGCCAGGGCGGCTTCCTCAACACCTTCATGAACACCATCTCGGGCATCCTCGTGCCCACGCTGGGCGTGCTTACCGCAGCAGGTATCGTCAAGGGCGTCGTGAGCTTCCTCACGCTTGAGAACATCGGCCTGCTTGACCCCACGAGCGGCCTCTACATGCTGCTTTACGCCTTTGGCGACGGTTTCTTCTACTTCCTGCCTATCCTGCTGGGCTTCTCCGCTGCCCGCAAGTTTGGCTGCAACGAATACATAGGTGCAGGTATCGGCGCTGCCCTCGTGTATCCGTCTATGGTCAACATCGGCCAGACCATGGAGGTTGCCGGAACACTCTTTGCAGGCACGGCCTTCGAGATGAGCTACTTCAACACATTCCTCGGCATTCCCATCGTCATGCCCGGTGCCGGCTACACCTCCAGCGTCTTCCCCGTGATCTTGGCGGTCCTGCTTGCCTCCAAGCTTGAGAAGTGGTGCAAGAAGACCATCGCCCCCAACCTGCGCGGCATCCTCACGCCCATCATCACCTGCGTTGTGTCCGTCGTAGCCGCCTACCTGGTCATCGGCCCCGTGCTCAACCTGGTCTGCGGCGTCATCTCCATCGTGGTTGACTTCCTCTTCTCCATCCCCGTGGTGGGCGGCCTCATCGCCGGTGGCCTTCTGGGCGGCGGCTTTGGCGTGCTCGTCATGTTTGGCCTGCACTGGATCATCATCGGCATGGCGCTGCAGCTCATCGCTCAGAACGGCTTTGACTACATCATGGCTGCCGGCGGCATCGGCCCCATGATCGGCATGTTCCAGGGCCTCGCCATCTGCTGGGCCTGCCGTAAGAACCAGAAGGTGCGCGACCTCGCCATCCCGGCAACCATCTCCCAGATCTGCGGCGTGGGCGAGCCCCTCATGTACTCCATTCTCATCCCCATCAAGAAGCTCTTCGCCATCAACATCCTGGGCGGCTGCGTGGGCGGCGCCATCATCGGAGCCCTGCGCACCAAGATGTACATGTTCGGCGGCAGCGGCCTGTTCGGCATCTTCAACTACGCCGGCGGTGGCGGCATGCAGGACGTCATCAAGTACTGCGTGGGCGTTGCGGCAGGCGGCATCTTCGCCATCGTAGCCACGTTGATCGCCTACAACGACGACGAGGCCACCAAGATTCTGGGCTAGCCCTTCCTTCCCCAAAGAGCGCCTCGCCCTGCCGGCGGGGCGCTCTACAACATCGGCGTGGGTGGCGGCCACTCCTACAGCATGGGCACCAACTTCGAGCCCATTACGGTCGACGTGGACGTCGCGGGCGAGACGCACACCATGACCGTGACCGTCTCTGCCGCGGCCGACGTGGCTGACCATCTCCTGCCCGGCTACAACACCTATCCGTCCCAGCAGACCTACTGGGGCTATACCAAGCGGTTCCAGTCCGGCTGGCTGCAGGACTACTCGCCCAAGCCCGAGGGCCTGCCGTACACGGACCAGTACTACGGCTATGAGGCTGGACAAGGTTCCAACCCGCTCTACGACGACGTCGTGGCGGCCGCCGAGGCGGCTGCGGCAAGCGGCGAGGCAGGTGGCCCCGGCAACTGATGCCTTGTGGCCACGCTTTCTGCCGGGCCGGGCTGCGTCCCCCTCTCCCCTCTTCGCAGCCCGGCCCGAAGCCGCCTTTTGCCGAGCCCGGGCGGACGAGGGGAGCCACGGACATGCGATGATTACTCGAAGCTTTGATGCAAGGAAAGGAAGAGCGCGATGAGCGGTGTGGATGACGTGCTGCGTTTTGACCCGGAGGCCTTTGAGGAGAAGGCCTGCACATTGGGGGAGCGAACCGTTCGCTACCGCGCCTGGGAGGGGCTCATGTACTGCGAGCGCCCGGCCGATCCCATCCAGCGGCTCAACCTCTTTGCCCCGGTGAGCCTGTTTGACGGTAGCGGCGCCTATGACGCGCAGTCCGCACCCATCTTCATGCCCAACACGGTTGGTGGCTATATGCCCGGTCCGGCCGACCAGCCGGGCCTCGACCCGCACGGCAGCGGCCCCAACTCCATCTTCTGCGCGCTCGAGCATGGCTATGTGGTGGCGAGCGCCGGCGTGCGCGGCCGCACGAGCGGCAAGGTGACCACGGAGTTCTTCGAGGGCAGCGTGGGCGGCAAGGTAAGCGAGGCGACAGGTCGCAAGGTGGGCCGTGCGCCGGCGTTCATCGTCGACTACAAGGCGGCGATCCGCTGGCTGCGACACAATGCCGATGTGGTTCCCGGCAACGTCAAGCGCATCGCGACCAACGGCACGAGTGCGGGCGGTGCCCTCTCCGCGCTGGCCGGCGCCACTGGAAACGTGGCCGATTACGAGCCCTACCTGCATGCCATTGGCGCTGCGGACGAGCGTGACGACGTGTTTGCGGCCAGCTGCTACTGTCCCATCCACAACCTCGAGAACGCCGACGCGGCGTACGAGTGGCTCTTCTGCGGCCATGATGACTGGCATCGCACCAAGCACCAGCGCACACCCGACGGCGGCTTCATCCGCGTGCCCGACGAGGGCGTCATGCCGGCCGAGCAGGCGGCCCTCTCGCCGCTCCTGAAGGCGCTCTTCCCGGCTTACGTGAATGGGCTTGGCCTGCACGACGAGGAGGGCAACCCGCTGACGCTTGACGCAGACGGCACGGGAAGCTTTGCCGACTGGGTCAAGACCTGGGTCGTCGCCTCGGCGCAGCGCGAGCTCGACACGCATGACAACGAGCGTAATCGCGGATGGCTCGAGGTGGATGGCAGCCAGATCGACGCGCAGGACTATCTGCGGATCGTTGACGGAAAGGTCGTTGACATCGACTGGGAGGCCTTCGTGGGCAAGATCACCCGCATGAAGGCGACGCCCGCCTTTGACGCGCTCGACCTGGGCAGCCCGGAGAACGAGGAGTTTGGCGACGAGCACGTGGACGGCCGACACTTCTCGCCGTTCTCCTTTGAGCACAACACGGCACCGGGTGCCGAGATGGCCGACGCCGCGATGGTCAGGCTCATGAACCCGGTCACGCATATTCTCGAAGGCAACCCTGACGTCACGCCGCACTGGCGCGTCCGCCACGGCTCCTTCGACCGCGACACGTCGCTGGCCATTCCCGTCATCCTCGCCACGTTGCTCAAGAACCGTGGCTTTGACGTCGACTTCGCGCTGCCTTGGGGCCTGCCTCACAGCGGCGACTATGACCTCGACGCACTCTTCTCCTGGATTGACAACCTCTGCGCGTGACAGGGCCCTTCGCCTGTCACGTCCATGACGCCTAAGGAGGCGCTTCCATGACGGACATCAACGACCTGCGCAGCGCGCTTGCCTACCTGCGCACCCAGCCCGGGCAGCTCATCGAGACCGACGTGGAGGTGGATCCTGCCGCCGAGCTCTCCGGTGTGTACCGCCACGTCGGCGCTGGCGGAACGGTGGCGCGCCCCACGCACGTGGACGGCCCCGCCATGGTCTTCAACAACGTGAAGGGCCATCCTGGCGCCCGCGTGGCCATCGGCGTGCTGGCGAGCCGCGAGCGCGTCGCGCGCCTGCTGGGCTGCAGGAAGGAGGGCCTCGGCCGCCTTCTGATGGAGAGTGTGGCCGGCCCCGTGCCACCTGTGGTGGTCGATGGCCCGGTCCCCGCGCAGGAGGTGGTGCATCTGGCGACGGACCCAGACTTCGACCTGTTCAAGCTGGTTCCCGCGCCGACCAACACGCCCGTGGACGCCGGCCCCTATATCACGTTGGGCATGTGCTATGCCACGCATCCCGACACGGGCATC
This sequence comes from uncultured Actinomycetes bacterium, assembly GCA_900314645.1. Classification (GTDB taxonomy): domain Bacteria; phylum Actinomycetota; class Coriobacteriia; order Coriobacteriales; family Atopobiaceae; genus UBA1367. Next base: position 13,558 of record OMWB01000026.1, on the reverse strand, counting down.
TCGGACGTCACCATCCACCGCATGTGCATCCAGTCGAAGGACGAGCTCTCCATCTTCCTGCAGCCGGGCTCGCGGCACATTGGCGCCATGGCCGAGCGCGCCACCGAGCTTGGGCAGCCGCTTCCCATCTCGGTCTCCATCGGCGTTGACCCCGCCATCGAGATCGGCGCCTGCTTCGAGCCGCCCACCACGCCTCTGGGCTATGACGAGCTCTGCGTCGCCGGCGCCATCCGCAAGAGCCCCGTGGAACTTGTGCGCTGCGTGAGCGTGAACGAGCGCGCCATCGCCAACGCCGAGTACGTCATCGAGGGCGAAATCCTGTCCGGAAGCAACCACGTGGTCGAGGACCAGAACTCCCACACGGGCTTCGCCATGCCCGAGTTCCCCGGCTACAACGGTCCCGCGAGCCACGAGTGCTGGCTCCTGAAGGTGAAGGCCGTGACGCATCGGCACGACTCCATCATGCAGACGTGCATCGGACCGTCCGAGGAGCACGTCAACATGGCGGGCATCCCCACCGAGGCCTCCATCCTGGGTATGATCGAGAAAGCGTTGCCCGGCAAGGTGGTCAACTGCTACGCGCATCGCTCGGGCGGCGGCAAGTACCTCGCCATCCTGCAATGCAAGAAGACGGTGCACACCGACGAGGGCAAGCAGCGGCAGGCGGCGCTCCTGGCCTTCTCCGCGTTTCCCGAGCTCAAGCACGTGATTTTGGTTGACGAGGACGTGGACATCTTCGACACCGACGACGTTCTTTGGGCCATGAACACACGCTTCCAGGGAGACCGCGACATCGTCACCATCCCCGGCGTTCGCTGTCATCCGCTGGACCCCAGCTCCAGCCCCGCGTACGCCCCCAGCATCTCTGACGTGGGCATCTCCTGCAAGACCATCTGGGACTGTACGGTGCCCTTCCACCTGAAGGACCATTTCCACCGGGCGCCGTTCATGGATATCGACCAGGACAAGTGGGCAAGCGTACTATAGAAAGTCAGTCATAGGTCCGCGCCCGCCCCTCCAAAGCCGCAGGGCTCTTGGAGGGGCGGGCGCGGATGCGTGTCAAGAAATGGGGCGGTGGCCATGAGGCGAATCATCGTGGGAATATCGGGCGCTTCTGGCGTGCAGTTGGGTGTGGCCGTGCTTCGTGCCTTGCATGACGTCGACGATGTCGAGACGCACCTCGTGGTCTCAAAGGGCGCCATGGTCATCCTTGATCGCGAGTGCGACGTGACGCTTTCCGAGGTGGAGGCGATGGCCGACGTGGTGCACAGCAACCAGGACCTCGCGGCCAGCATCTCCAGCGGGTCCTTCCGCACCGACGGCATGATCGTGGCGCCGTGCTCTATGAAGAGCCTCTCGGCCATCGTCAATGCCTATGACGACGACCTCCTGGTGCGCGCCGCCGACGTATGCCGCAAGGAGGGCCGCAAGGTGGTGCTGGTCCCGCGAGAGATGCCGCTCAACCAAGCCTATCTGCGCAACCTCCTGCGCGCGGCCGACGACGGCTACGTGATCTGTCCGCCCATGCTTACCTTCTATAACGGAGCCGAGACCACCGACGAGCAGGTAGAGCATGTGGTAGGCAAGGTGCTCATGCAGTTTGAGATCGACTACGAGCTCTTCCGCCCGTGGGAGGGATAGCCGTGAGGACGCTGTGCGCGACGGCGGGCGAGGGACGCCTTGCGGTCACCTGCCAGCTGACCGAGACTGACGGCAACGGCCTGACGGCGTTTGTCTTTGGAGGGGAACTTCCCCACGTGGGTGGCCAGGCGCTCGCAAATCCAGGTCCGACGCTGCATGGAGAGCGGCTCTCGCGCGTGGACATGTGGACCGCCGCCGTCCCTGGGCACAAGGATGCCGAGGCGGCGGCAGCGGTCGCTCGCGAGCTCTGCCTTGCGACGGGACAGCCCGTGTCGGTGGTGGCAGGCATTCACGTTGACAACGCCACGGCAGAAGAGGTCCGCCTTCTGGGTTCCAACGCCCTCCGAGCCGCTCGTGCGTGCGTCGAGGGACGTGCCGCAAAGGACGTTGGAAAGCTCGAGCGAGGGCTCTCGTAGCGGGAAATACCCCGCTCACACCCCTTTGGTGCCGGTTTTGGTCCGCTCCTTTATGTCCCCGACGTGAACCTGCGTGACACGGTCGTGACACAGCGACGACAAGTGACTAGAATTCATGCACTATGCGTTTTTTGCGCGGAACTGCCAGCCAGCTAGGCTCCAGCTCGGCACACGGCAGACGGCCATATGGTCCGTCTTGAAGTTGAAGGGAAGGTTGGTTTCGTGGGCGATGCGTTTCAGCAAGTCTCCGACTCCATGGGCGAGCTCATAGAGAGCTTCTTTACGACACCCATCTTTGGAGACGCTACGGTGGGCTTCACCATCACCACGTTCTATTTCTTGCTGGCGTGCCTGATCATGCTCGCCGTCTTCTTTGCCTACAAGCGCAAGATGGAAGGTACGCTCGTGCCGCACGGCTTCTTTGCCAACGGCGTCGAGTATCTCATCGACTTTGTGGCTAACGACATCTGCAAGGGTGCCCTGGGCGACACGTGGAAGCAGCACTTCCCGTTCCTCGCCACGGTGTTCTTCGTGGTCATGTTTGGCGACTACATCGGCATGCTCCCCACATGGAAGGCGGGAACGGGCACCACGGGCGTCACGGGCGCCATCGCGCTCATGAGCTTCTGCTACTTCATCATGGTGGGCATGAAGAAGAAGGGCGTCTTTGGCTACATCAAGAGCCTTGCCCCGTCGGGACTTCCCGCGCCCATCGCGATCATCGTGTGGGTCATCGAGCTGTTCTCGACCTTCTTGCGCCTCATCACGCTTGCCGTGCGTCTGTTCTGCAACATGTTTGCCGGCCACGTGGTCATGGGCGTCTTTGCCATCATGGCAACCACGTTCGTGCAGCCCCTGATCGCGAGCATCACGCCCGCCACGGTGGGGACGGGCGCCATGTCCATCCTCTGGATGGCGCTGCTCATCCTCATCTACCTGGTCGAGCTTCTGGTCGCCTTCATCCAGGCGTACATCTTCACCCTGCTCTCTGCGGTCTATGTCCAGCTTGCGGAGGCAGAGGGTCACTAAGCATTGGTATCGAGCGGGCGAAAGCCCGTTGTGCGATAGGTTATCCAAAGGTCGTCGGGTGGTCCGGCGAACGAAAAAGGAGGAACAGTGAACGTTATCGGTTATGGTATCTGCGTCATCGGTGCCGCCCTCGGCATTGCACTCGCTGCTAATGCGGTGGCCAACTCCATGGCTCGTCAGCCCGAGGTGCAGGGCCGCCTGTTCACGGTCTTTATTCTTGCCTCGGCCTTCATCGAGGCCCTCTGCCTGATTGGCTTCGTCGTCGCCATTATGTAAGTGCCACGACGAGACTGGAATCGCAGTAGGGGAGAAGCAATGACACAAACCCAATCACGCATGCTGCATGCCTTCTGCGGCGCGTCCCTCTTTATTGCCAGCACGCCCGTCGCTGCCTTGGCAGAAGAGGAAAACACCGGCATGAAGCTGCTGATACCTAACATGGCGGAGTTCATTCCCGCGTGCATCGCCTTCCTCATCATCTTCTTCATCATGTCCAAGTTCGCTTGGCCCATGGTCCACAAGATGATGGAAGACCGCGAGAGCAAGATCCAGGGCGACCTGGACGCAGCCGAGCAGGCCAAAGAGCAGGCCAAGGCCAACGCCAAGGCCTACGAAGAGCGCATCGACCAGGCTGAGCGCGAGGCCGCCGAGATCGTGGCTCAGGCCAAGCGTGAGGCCGAGGAGGAGCGTGCTCGCATCCTCGCCAAGGCGCAGAAGGACGCCGCGGCAACCATCGCCAAGGCGCGTGACGCCGTCGAATCCGAGCGCAAGAAGGCGCTCGTGCAGCTTTCGGGCTCGGTAGTTGACCTGTCCGTCGAGATCGCGAGCAAGATCGTGGGCAATGACCTCACCGACGCGCAGCACCGCAGGCTGGCCGAGCGCTACCTCGCAGAAGTGGGAAGCACCAATGGCAACGATTAAGGGCCGCGACGAGGTCGAGCAGTACGCGCGCATGCTCTTTGATGCCGGCGTGTCCTCAGGCCGCGCGGGAGCCGACCTCGTGCAATGGCGCCATGCGGCAAAGTTCACGCCCGAGGTGATGGAGGCTATCGCAGCGCTGCAGCAGGAGCGCCACACGGGCCTCGTGAACGACGTGCAGGCACGTCTCGCCGAGCTTGTCGACGCTGATGACTCAACGGTTCTGGTCACGGCGACCACCGCTGTGCCCATGGACAACCAGCTGCGCCAGGCAACCATCAAGAAGTGCGAGGAGCTCTTTGAGAGCGAGGTCTACCTCGTCGAGCGCGTCGAGCCCGAGATTGTTGGTGGCATCATCTTGGAGGCACGCGGGCAGCGCTTTGACGCCTCCGTCAAGACGCAGCTCGCCACGGTGCGCCGCACCCTCTCCAACGCGTTCATGGGAGGTGAGGAGTAATGGCAGACCAGACCGAGGCAAGCATTGAGATGCCCGAGGTACACATTGATGCGGACAGCATCATGGATGTCCTGCGCGGCAAGCTCGAGGGCATCAGCGCGACGGTCGATCGCCGCGAATCTTCGCACGTCCTCGAGGTCGGCGACGGCATCGCCCATGTGGCGGGCCTCAAGACCGCCATGGCGGGTGAGCTTCTGTGCTTTACCAGCTCGACCACCGGCAAGAGCGTCTATGGCCTTGCCCAGAACCTCGAGGAGGACGAGGTGGGCGCCGTGCTCTTTGGCGACGTCTCGTCCATCAAGGAGGGCGACGAGTGCCGCTCCACGGGCCGCGTCATGGACATCCCCGTGGGCCATGCCATGCTGGGGCGCGTCGTCAATCCGCTGGGCCAGCCCATCGACGGCCTGGGCCCCATCGTGACCTCTCACCGTCGTCCCATCGAGTTCAAGGCGCCTGGCATCATGGAGCGCCAGCCCGTCTGCGAGCCGGTGCAGACCGGTCTCATGGCCATCGACGCCATGGTGCCCATCGGCCGCGGCCAGCGCGAGCTCATCATTGGCGACCGCAAGACCGGCAAGACGGCCATTGCCATCGACGCCATCATCAACCAGCGCGAATCCGACATGATCTGCATCTACGTGGCCATCGGACAGAAGGCCTCGACGGTTGCGTCCATCCGTGCCACGCTGGCCGAGCACCGCGTGCTCGACAAGACGATCATCGTCTCGGCAACGGCCGCAGATTCCGCGCCGCTGCAGTACATCGCCCCCATGGCGGGTGCCGCCATCGGCGAGTTCTTCATGTACAACGACAAGGACGGCAACCCCGCCGATGCCGAGCATCCGGGCGGTCACGTGCTGGTCGTCTACGATGACCTGTCCAAGCAGGCGGTCGCCTATCGTCAGATGTCGCTGACGCTCCATCGTCCGCCTGGACGCGAGGCCTATCCTGGCGACATCTTCTATCTGCACTCGCGTCTGCTGGAGCGCGCCTGCAAGCTGTCTGACGCTAACGGTGGCGGCAGCCTGACGGCACTCCCCATCATCGAGACGCAAGAGGGCGACGTCTCTGCTTACATTCCGACCAATGTGATTTCGATCACCGACGGCCAGATCTATCTGCAGTCCAACCTCTTCTTCCAGGGCCAGCGCCCTGCCGTCGACGTGGGCATCTCGGTGTCGCGCGTCGGTGGGTCCGCGCAGGTCAAGTCCATGAAGAAGGTGGCGGGCACCCTGCGCCTCGACCTCGCGAGCTATCGCGAGAAGCAGGCCTTCAGCCAGTTTGGCTCAGACCTTGACGAGACCACGCAGTACCAGCTCAATCATGGTGCCCACATGATGGAGATGCTCAAGCAGAAGCGCTATGCCGCCCTTGACGTGGCAGACCAGGTCATCGCGATCTTTGCCGCCAAGGAGGATTTCCTCGACGACATCGACATGGAAAACGTCATTTCGTTCCGTGACGAGCTTGCGGACTACATGCAGCAGGGCTATCCCGCGCTGCGCAAGACCATCCGCGAGGGCAACCTCGGCGATGCCGAGTCGGATCAGCTGAAGACCGCCATCGCCACCTTCAAGGAGGGCTTCCTCAAGACGTATCCCAACAAGGCGCAGCTCAACGTCGAGGATGCGGCAGAGGACACCGTCTCGGCAGACGACTATTCGCAGGGGAAGGCATAAGGCCACATGGCAAACCTTCGCGACATATCGAGGCGCATGTCCTCCATCAAAAGCACCATGCAGGTGACGCGCACGATGGAGATGATCTCCACTGCGCGCATCCGCAAGGCGCTGGACCGTGCCGAGGAAGCGTCACCCTACAAAGACGCCATCACGCGCATGCTTGCCAACGTTGCCTCGTCCGACGCGAGCATCGATCACCCGCTGCTTGCGCGGCACTCCGAAGAGAAGAGCGTCCTGTACGTGGTCGTGGCCTCAGATCGCGGCCTCGCGGGTGGCTTCAACGTCGTTCCCCAGCGCCTTGTCGAGCGCGAGATTCACGACCTCACCAAGAAGGGCGTGAGCTGTGACCTCATCACGTGCGGCAGAAAGCCCACGGAGTTCTTCACCTCGCGCAAGATCCTTCCCAAGATGTCGTTCGTGGGAATCTCGTCCGAACCCAACATGGACGAGGCCGACCGCATCGCGTCCTACGTCATAGACGGGTACACCTCGGGTCAGATCGACCGCGTGGAGCTCCTGTACTGGCACGCAAAGAGCCGTGTCGACCAGCAGTTCGTACGCGAGCAGCTCCTGCCCATCTCGCGTGAGGCGCTCATGATGCCCAACGACCCGCGTGCGCGCGAGGCGCTCACCAAGGTCAACCGCGAGGCCAAGACCGACTTTCGCTTTGAGCCCTCCGCGGGGGAGGTGCTTGGCCAGCTCTTGCCTGGCTACGTCCGTACGGTCGTGTTCCACGCGCTTCTCGACTCTGCGGCGGCGGAGCACGGCGCACGTCGTCGCGCCATGCAGTCGGCGACCGACAGCGCCGAGGAAGTCTTAAAACAGCTCTCCCGGACGTATAACCGCGTCCGTCAGGGTTCCATCACCACCGAGCTCAACGAGATTATCGGCGGTGCGTCAGCATTGGAGGACAGCAACTGATGTCTCCCGCAAAGACGGAGCAGCGCTCCCTTCTGGAAGAGGCTGCCTACAACTACATGAACCGCAGCGTTGGCAACGGTACCATCGTGCGCATCGTCGGGCCGGTCGTGGACGTGCAGTTTGACGAGCAGGTCCCTGCCATCTACACCGCACTCACGGTCGACGCCGACACGCCGATGGGCCACGTCAACACGGTCCTCGAGGTTGAGTCGCAGCTGCCGGGAGGCGTGGTCCGCACGGTGGCCATGTCCTCGACCGACGGCCTGCAGCGCGGCATTCGCGTTCATGACACGGGCGCCCCGATGATGATGCCCGTGGGACAGCAGACCCTCGGCCGCGTCTGGAACGTCATGGGCCAGCCGGTCGACGGCGGCGCCATGCCTGACGACGTCATCTTCTACCCGATTCACCATCCCGCACCTTCCTTTGACGAGCTCACCACCCAGACCGAGGTCTTCGAGACGGGCATCAAGGCGATCGACCTGCTCGAGCCGTACGTGCGCGGTGGCAAGACCGGCCTCTTTGGCGGTGCGGGCGTGGGCAAGACGGTCCTCATCCAGGAGCTCATCAACAACCTCGCGCAGGAGCACGGCGGCACGTCGGTCTTCACCGGCGTCGGCGAGCGCACGCGTGAGGGCACCGACCTCTACCTCGAGATGACCGAGTCGGGCGTCATCGAGAAGACGTGCCTGGTATATGGCCAGATGAACGAGCCGCCAGGAGCACGTCTGCGCGTCGGCCTGGCAGGCCTGACCACAGCCGAGTACTTCCGTGACCAGGGCCAGGACGTGCTGCTCTTCATCGACAACATCTTCCGCTTCTCTCAGGCGGGCTCTGAGGTTTCGGCACTGCTCGGTCGTATGCCCTCTGCCGTTGGCTACCAGCCTACGCTGGCCACCGAGATGGGCGACCTGCAGGAGCGCATCACCTCCACCAAGGAGGGCTCCATCACGTCCGTCCAGGCCGTCTACGTCCCCGCAGACGACCTGACCGACCCGGCACCTGCCACCACGTTCACGCACCTCGACGCCACGACCGTCCTTTCGCGCTCCATCTCTGAGCTGGGCATCTATCCTGCGGTCGACCCGCTTGCCAGCTCCTCTGACGCGCTTGACCCGACCATCGTGGGCGACGAGCACTACCGCGTGGCCATGAAGACGCAGGAGATCTTGCAGGAGTACTCCGACCTCCAGGACATCATCGCCATCCTGGGCATGGACGAGCTTACCGAGGAGCAGCAGGCGACGGTAAACCGTGCGCGCAAGGTTCAGCAGTTCCTCTCGCAGTCCTTCCACGTTGCCGAGAAGTTCACGGGCAATCCTGGCGCCTACGTGCGCGTCGAGGACACGGTCCGCTCGTTTGCCGCCATCGTCGACGGCGAGTGCGACGACATCCCCGAGCAGGCGTTCCGCTATGCCGGCACCATCGATGACGTGCGCGAACGTGCGGCCAAGATGGCCGGAAAGGGCGAGTAGGGAACCGCGATGGGTTACATTACCTGCCAGTTCGTGCGCCATGACCGCCTCCTTTACGAGGGCAAGGCGCAGAGCCTCGTGCTCGTTACGCCTTCGGGCGAGCTGGGCGTGTGGCCGCTCCACGCGCCTGAGATCGTCTCGCTCGGCGACGGCGTCGTGCGCCTCAACCTCCTTGAGGAAGAGGGGGGCGGCACGGTGAAGGTCATCGTTTCGGGAGGCTATGCCGAAATCGAGGACGACCTGGTCATCATCCTGGCCGACCACGCACGACGTTCCGACGACATCGAGCCGGACGTGGTCCAGGCGACGCGCGCCCGCGCGGTGGCCGACCTCGAGGCGCTAGATCCCAGCGACCATCGCACCCTGTACTACGAGAACAAGATTCGCTGGTGCGACCTGCTGCTGCTTCACGCCGAGGACGAGTAGCCCAAGAGCCGCCGCACAAAGACCGCCAAGGGGAGCATCCCGCACAAAAGGGGATGCTCCCCTTTAGCATCCTCCCTCTTGGTGCCTACCGTCAGGGGTGGCCCCGTGGCACCCCGTAGGCTTGGCGCCACGGGTCGCCTTTATGCAGTTTCACCAGCCTATCGAGGTCCCGCATCACGTACTGATATAATCGTGCGACCAATCATTCGTATATCCGGAGGACATGTGGAAGTCATTCGCATCGAAGGTGGCCACCCCATTACGGGTGAGGTCACGGTTGAGGGCGCCAAGAACTCCGCGCTCAAGCTCATGGCGGCAACCATTCTCGCCCCCGGCGTCTCCACGCTGACCAACGTCCCCAACATCGCCGACGTGCACGTCATGGGCAAGGTGCTTAAGGAGCTCGGTGCCAAGATCGAGGTCGTCGACGAGCACACCCTCGTCATCGACACCTCCGCGGTGGACCGCTGGGAAACGCCCTATCACCTGGTTGCGCAGATGCGCGCCTCAACCGCGGTGCTTGGCCCCCTTATTGGTCGATTTGGCAAGGCCACCGTCGCCATGCCGGGTGGCTGCAACATCGGCGCACGCAAGATTGACATGCATCTTCTGGGTCTCCAGTCGCTTGGCGTGCAGTTTGACATGTCGCACGGAGACATCTGTGCTACCACGCCCGCGGGCCTTACCGGCACCAATGTCACCTTGGACTTCGCGAGCGTGGGAGCCACCGAGAACCTCATGATGGCTGCCGTGCGTGCCAAAGGTGTCACCACCATTGACAACGCCGCTCGTGAGCCCGAGATCGTTGACCTTGCCAACATGCTCAACGAGATGGGCGCCAAGGTTCACGGCGCCGGTTCTCCCGTGATCGAGGTCGAGGGCGTCGACGCGCTCTATCCCGTCGAGCATCGCGTGGTGGGCGACCGCATCGAGGCGGGCACCTTCATCGCCATGGCCGGCATCTGTGGCGGACCGGTCACCGTCAAAGGCTTCGATCCCATTCACCTGGGGCTCGTCCTCAAGAAGTACGAGCTGATGGGCCTGGACATCGAGCGCGGTGATATGCAGTGCACGGTCAGCCGTACGTCGCCCCTGCGCCCCGTTGACATCCAGACCTTGCCGTTCCCGGGCTTTCCCACCGACATGCAGGCGCAGACTATGTGCGCGCTCGCGCTTGCGCAGGGCAGCTGCATCGTGACCGAGAACGTCTTTGAGAATCGCTTCATGTTCGCGAGCGAGCTCTCGCGCATGGGCGCCGATATCGTGATCGAGGGCCATCACGCCATCGTGCACGGCGTCGAGCGCTTCAGCGGCGCTCAGGTCAAGGCTCCTGACCTGCGCGGCGGTGCGGCGCTGGTGATGGCGGGCCTCGTGGCCGACGGCCAGACCACGGTCTCGGACATCTACCACATCGACCGTGGCTACGAGCATTTCGTCGAGAAACTTCTCGCGCTGGGCGCCCATGTGGAACGGGCTGACATCCCAGACCTTGACTAGCTAGAAGGGCGGGGCGCCAATTGGGTGTCCCGTCCTTGTCATCCGTCCCCCGAAAACTTACCTCCCCTCGTGGTTACCCCGCGTAATCTCGCGATGATATTGGGTACAACCGCTGGACATGCCTTTTGCATGCGATCAGTCACTATAGGGAGGAGGGGGCCATGCCTCGTACTGAGTCACACGGCGAGGGTAGCCTCACGATGGCGGGGGAGGACTACATCGAGTCCATTTACCGCCTTATGGAAGAAGGACACGGGAGCGCCGAGCTCGGCGTTCGCTCGGTAGATGTTGCGGAAGACCTCAACGTCAGCAAGGCGAGCGTCAGCAAGGCGCTCACCTATCTCAAGGAGACCGGTATGGTTGAGCAGGCGCGCTATGGGCGCGTGACGCTTACCGAGGCTGGTACCGCATATGCACGCGACGTGTGGCGCCGCCACCGCGCGCTTCGTCAGTTCTTGATGGTGGAGCTGGGCGTCGAGCCTCAGACGGCCGACGACGAGGCTTGCCTCATGGAGCATAACCTTTCGGCAGACACTATGGACAAGCTCTATCGATATCTCGAAGAGCGCGGTGTCAACGTCGAGGACTAGCCCCGCATCACAAAGACGCGTCCAAGGACCATTTCGTAAAGAGGTATCAACTATGAAATCAGTCATTCCTGCAGCCGGTCTCGGCACCCGTTTTCTCCCCGCAACCAAGGCGGTTCCCAAAGAGCTGCTTCCGGTTCTCAACAAGCCCGTTATCCAGTATGTGGTCGAGGAAGCGCTTGAGCCTGAGGGCGTTGACGAGGTCATCATCGTAAACTCGCACGACAAGCCGCAGATTGAGGCGTATTTCAGCGTTGACCAGGATTTTGAGGACATGCTGCGCTCTCGCGGCAAGGCCAAGGAGGCCGACGCCGTGCACACTGCCGCAACGCTTCCCATTACGTTTGCCTACCAGGATGACCCCAAGGGCCTTGGCCATGCGGTGCTGTGCGCGGCGGAGGCGGTCGCCGGAGAGTCGTTCTTCGTCCTGTTGGGCGACTATTTCGTGCCTGACCGCCAGATGTGCGTCAACATGGCAAAGGTGTCTGCCGAGCACGGCAACTGCTCGGTTATCGCGGTTGCTCCCGTGCCCGCTGACCAGGTAAGCCGCTACGGCATCATCGCCGGCGAGTGCGTGGGCGCTCTTCCGGGCAGCACGGCAACTGGTGAAGAGGAAGGTGCCGTCTGGAAGGTGACGGGGCTTGTCGAGAAGCCTGCGCCAGAAGACGCGCCGTCCCATCTGTTCATTGTGGGACGCTACCTGCTGACCCCGCGCATCATGGAGCTCCTGGAGACCCAGGGCGCCGGCGCTGGCGGAGAGATTCAGCTTACTGACGCCATGGAGCGCCTGCTTGCCGAGGAAGAGATGTATGCCGTGGTGGTCGACCCGCTTGAGGGCTGCGATACGGGCACGCCCGCTGCTTGGGCCGCCACCAACGCTCGTATGGCCCTGAGCGATCCAAGCCAGATCGCGGCGTTCAAGGAGGCCTTGGGCCCGGTTGCCCTGTAACTACGGACTCAGAGAGAGGCGTATTACAGAGGGCAGATCCATGCGCATCATCCGACTTGACGTAAACGGATGGCAGGCGCGCTTCGACAATGGGTTTGACGACGACAGCGTCATTCGCATTGCTGACGCGTTTGGCCTTCTTTGGGCTGACAGCCACCCAGGCGCCACGATCCTGGTGGGGCGCGATGCTCGCTATCGCGCTGACTACTACATGGAGCTTGCGGGAAGCGTGCTCGCGTCTTACGGCCTCAAGGTGAAGATCTCAGACGGTCCGTGCCCCACCCCCGCCCTGGCGTGGTGTGCGGCCCATGACGAGAGCTGTATCGGAGCCGTCATGCTGACGGCTTCCGAAAGCTCCTGCGAATACGGTGGCATCCTGGTACGAGGCGCCGATGGCGGTGCGGTCTCATCACAGTTCCTTGCCAGCGTCAATCGCATCATGCCCAATGAGCCCACCAAGGACCGCGGGCCCGTACAGCGCGCCGACTTCGTTACTCCTTATATAGAGGGGATACTCGCGGACCTCGACGTTGACGCTATCCGTGCCGCTGGCTTCAAGGTGGTGGCCGATCCCATGTATGGGGCTGCGATGGGCGCCGTTCGTCCGCTGTTGGAGGCGCTGGGTTGCGAGGCGTCCTACCTGCACGCTGTGCCTGCTCCAGATTTCGTGGGCATCCACCCCGTTCCCACCGAGCCGTGGGTGGACAAGTGCGAGCGTCAGGTTATCGAGAAGGCCGCCCACTGCGGAATCGTGCTCGATGGAGATGCTGACCGCGCCACGCTCATTGACGAGCACGGGCGGCTCGTGACGCGGCACAACATAGTGCCCCTTCTGGTGCGCTATCTCTATGAGGATCGGGGGATGGACGGCCGCGTGGTGGTAACTACTGCCACTACCATGCGCGTGCGCCGCCAGGCCGAGCGCTTCAACCGTGAGGTGACCATCGTCCCCGTTGGCTTTGAGCGCATCTATGAAGAGGTTCGTGAAGGTGACGTCATGCTTGCTACCGAGGAATACGGCGGCGTCTGTATCCCCTCGCATCTTAACGAGCGTGACGGTCTCTATGCGTGTCTCCTGGTCATGGAGCTGATGGCCAAGAAGGGCATGAGCCTTTCGTCGCTGGTCGATTCGCTCCAGGAGGCGATAGGGTCCATGGAGTACCTGCAGAGGGATATGCGCCTTGACGGTGCGGCTCTCCAGCGCTTGCGCAACATGCTGCCAGGGGTCAACCCATCTTCGGTAGCTGGCCGGGTCCCGCGAGCCGTGAGCCACGTCGATGGCACGCGGCTGGAATTCGATGACGGCGCGTGGGTGCTTCTGCGCGTTTCGCGCGCAAAGCCCGTGGCACGAGCCTACGCGGAGGCGCCTACGTACGAAGAGAGCGAAGCGCTCCTTAACGATGCCGTTCGCTTTGCTCGAGAGCGCAGCCAAGAGGCAATCTAAAACCTCGAAAATCCCAATTGTGTAGGAACTGTGACGGCGCGGATTCTCGCCCACACGGGGCGCGGAAGTGCCTATTATTAATCCCCGCGCGGCAACGACGGCACGGACCGAACGGC